>CAZCQH010000032.1:0-66085 GCA_964500805.1 uncultured Hyphomicrobiaceae bacterium | reverse complement strand
AGCGCTCGATGGAAGCGCTGATCCACCACTTCAAGCTCTACACCGAGGGCTTCCATGTACCCGAGGGTGAAGTGTATGCGTGCGTGGAAGCGCCGAAGGGCGAGTTCGGCGTGTATCTCGTTGCCGACGGCTCCAACAAACCCTACCGCTGCAAGATCCGCGCGCCCGGGTTCCCGCATTTGCAAGCGATGGACTTCATGAACCGCGGCCACATGCTGGCCGACGTGTCCGCAATTCTGGGCAGCCTCGACATCGTGTTCGGGGAGATTGATCGGTAACTGGTCGGGGTCAGACCCATGGGTCTGACCCCGTGTCGCATTCCGGAGTTCGCATGCCTCGGCCACTGCGCGAGGTTTACGATGGCGCATGGCACCACGTGATGAACCGTGGCGCGTCTCATTCAGATATTTTTGTCGACGACACTGACCGCAGTTTCTTTCTCGATAAACTGGTTTTGGCCGCACGATTGTATGGCCTCGACGTGCACGGCTACGTCTTGATGAGCAACCATTATCACTTGCTGTTGCACAGCCGCAGCGGCCTGCTGTCCAAAGGCATGCAACGCGTCGCCAGCGACTACACGCATCACTTCAGCCACCGGCATCGAAAGGATGGCGCCCTGTTTCGCGGCCGGTTCAAGTCAGTCGAGATCGAGACCGATGTGCAGCTGCTGCAGACGATCCGATACATCCATCTCAATCCGGTACAGGCTGGCATGGCAGCACGGCCGGAGGATTGGCGCTGGTCCAGTGCTGCGGCCTATTCGGTCATCGATGAAAAACCTAAGCAGTGCCCAACAGAGGTCAGACCCATGGGTCTGACCCCGACCGGTAGGGGGCAACAGTGGCTGGACACGGAGTTCATCCTCGACATGTTCGGCGAACGACACGTCGACGGATATCGGGACTTCATGAAAGCCGGCGTCGACGAGGCAACCTCGGAGCGATATGTCAGATTGGGATGGGGTTAAGTGCCCACAAGGGGTCAGACCCATGGGTCTGACCCCGACCGATGTGCTCAGGCCCTCAATACCCGATCGCCATCCCGTCCTTGCGCGGATCAGACGCGCCGATCAGCACGCCGTTCTCGTGGTCGAAGCGGATGATCTGGCCGCCGCCCTGCCGACTTGATATTCTTGACTGACACAGGCGCCTGAAGGGTCGACGATGACCAGACGATTCACTGCCATCATCGAAGCGGAGGACGACGGTTTCGTCGCCCTTTGTCCTGAGCTGGATGTCGCGAGCCAAGGCGCGACGGTGTCCGAAGCCCGAAACAACCTCGCCGAGGCGATCGAGCTGTTTCTGGAAACCGCTTCGCCGGAAGAGATCGAACGCCGTCTATCCAGCGAAGTCTACGTTACACAGATCGAGGTCGCCGTTGGGTAGCCTCCGCGTCATGAGCGGAACCGAGGTCTGTGCGATCCTAGAACAGCACGGTTTCAAGGAAGTACGGCGTCGCGGCAGCCATATCATCATGCAACGCGCCAACGCCACCGGGACAACGACGGTGCCGGTCCAGATCACACGGAGGTTCGACGCGGAACGTTGCGAGCGATCATCCGCCAGAGCGGCCTGGCTAGGGAGTTGTTCGAGACGGACAATTGATCACTGAAGTTGACGGCACCTTTCTCCCACCTCAATACCCAATCGCCATCCCGTCCTTGCGCGGATCAGACGCGCCGATCAGCACGCCGTTGTCGTGGTCGAACCGGATGATCTGGCCGCCGCCCCAGGGATCGGGCCGCATCTTGATCGGATGGCCCATGGCCTTCAGGCCATTCAAAACATCTGACGGCACCGACTCCTCGCACCACAAGTGCTGCCCCTCGAAGAACACGCGCGGCTGATCGAGCGCTTCCTGCGGATCGCAGCCGTAATCGAGCATATTGGTCATCATGTAGACGTGGCCCATGGGCTGGAAGTTGGCGCCCATGACGCCGAACGACGCCCACGGCTTCTTGTCCTTCAGCGCCATCGCGGGGATCAGCGTGTGCATCGGGCGCTTGCCCGGCGCGATGCAGTTCAAATGCTTCGGATCGAGCACGAAGCCCTGGCCCCGGTTGTGGAACGTAATTCCCGTCTTCTTCGACGCGAGCCCCGAGCCGAACCCTGAGAAGATCGAGTTGATGAACGAAACCACCATCCCCTTCTCGTCGGCGACGGTCATATAAATGGTGTCGGTGCCCTTGGGTTGCGGGATGGGCCCAAGATCAGACTTGCGCTTCTTGCGATCGATGCGGCGGACCAGCTCGTCGGCGAAGGCACCGGAGAGCATGTGATCGACCGGCACCTTGGCCTGCACCGGGTCGGCGACGAACGTGTCGCGCATGGCGTAGGCGAGACGCACGGCCTCCATCATCGTGTGATAGCGCTCGACTGAAACCGCCTTGCCGATGGGCCCGAGGCGATCGAGCATGTTGAGCAGCACCAGCGCGACAATGCCGTGCAGGTTCGGCGGCAGCTCGTGCAGATCGACACCGCGATATTTCACCGAAATCGTGTCGACATAGGTGCAGCTTCTCATCTGGTTGGCGAAGTCGTCCATGGTATGGAGGCCACCTAGCGCGACCAGCTCCGACACCATGTCCTTGGCAACCGCGCCCGTGTAGAAGCCCTCGCGGCCCTTCTCCGCGATCACCTTGAGCGTCTTGGCGAGCGCCTTGAAGTGCATGATCTCGCCAAATTTTGGCGCGCGGCCGTCGAGCAGGAGATTGGCGCGGGCGCCCTCATTGCCGGCCTTGACCTTGTCCTCGAATGTCTTCCAGTCGTGCGCGACCTTGGCTTGGACGGGGAAGCCTTTTTCGGCGAGCTCGATCGCTGGCGCCAGAACCTCGGCGAACGATTTGGTGCCGTGATCGGCGAGCAGTGTCGCCCAGCCGTCGATGGCACCGGGCACGGTGACGGCGTGCGCGGTCTGCATCTCGATTTGGCGTATGCCCTTCTTGGCGTACCACTCGGCTGTCGCGGCGCGCGGTGCGCGGCCCGAGGCATTGAGCGCAATCGGCTTTTTGCCGGGCTTCTGGATGATGGTGAAGCAGTCACCGCCGATGCCGGTCATGGCCGGCTCCGCCACGCACATGACGGCCGTCGCGCAGATCGCCGCGTCGATCGCGTTGCCGCCCTTGCGCAACATCTCAATGCCCGCGAGCGAAGCTGCCGGATGCGAGGTGCAGATCATCGCCTTGCGGCCGACGACGGGCGATCGGCCGGGGAAGTGGAAGTTGCGCATGGCGCTGGGTCCTGTGATGCGGAAGATCAGCGAGTTGGGGACGAGGCGCGAGGGACCAGGGACGAGGAAGTTACGCGGTGGACTCGGTTCCCCTCGTCCCTCCTACCTTGTCCCTCGGACCTGATCCTTCGCCCTACTTCTCCGGGAAATACTGCGGCGCCTCGCGCCGATCAAACATCCCGTAGTCTCGGGAGACGAGACAAAGCTGCGCCGCACTGACGCAGGGCTCCTTGGCGGCCAAGCTCAGCACTGCAAGCCCATCCTTGCTCTCCGGCACGCTCGCCACCCATGCGAATCTCGTGTCCGCATACACGCTTTGCCAGCCTTCTCCCTCGTCGCTTGGGAAAACTTCGCCGCTGCTGCGCACGACCACGACCCAGCGCTCGGCCTGATGCTCCGGATCGTTGTAGGTGATGCCGGGCACGGTCTCGATGATGCGACCCTGGTCGATGTGTGCAACAACCGGACCGACACGCAGCCGGTAATCTTCGAACACCGCATCGCGACCAGCGGTCTGCGCGCCGTGATGGCGGCCGTGAGCGCGCCATCGGGCGAGCGAAGCTTCATCGCGCCAGATCTGATGCGACAGCATCGTGCCCGGCCGCGACAGCGAGCGGAAGCGATCGAGAAAGACGACACCACCGGACGCCTCGAGGTCGGGCCGGAGCGCGGCGGCGATCTCGAGATATTTGCTCTCCTGTCCTGGCTTTGGCGTGACCTCGAAAAACAGGGCGATCATGTCCGCCTCCGCAGATGCTCCTCGGTAGATATTCAATAGCACATCTGGTCCGCCAACGCGTCCCCAGTCGCGCCTCGTCACCACCGCTCAGCGCGCGCCGGTCATGACCTGCAGCAATTCGGAAATGTCGGGCATGGTCTCGAGCTTGCCGACGGTCGCGATCAGGCGCGCCGCGGTATCGGGCGGCAGCGGCCTGGCGGCAAAGGTGGCGCAGTCGCGTGTCTTGGCGTTGAACTCGGCTTCGCTCATCGGGTTCTTCGGATGGCCCTTCGGATAGTCGACGCGCGCCTCCACGGTCTGGCCGTCGCGGAATTCGATCGCGATCTTTGCTGGCGTGATGAAGCGGCCCCAGTCGCGGTCCATGTCGGTATCGATGTAAGGCTTCACTTTCTGCGTCAGCTCCAGAACGTCGGGGCGCTTGATCCCCTCGTCGGAGAAATTGGCGATGCCGAGGCCGCCATCGATGTAGGCCGCCGCGACGGCATAGGGAATGCTGAACTGTGCCTCGACTATCGATTTTGGCGCGAGGCGGACATGCGCCGGCGTACAGCCGATCTGGAAGCCTTGCGTGGTGACTCCGATGCGGATCGCCGCGATGTCGATTGCCGGCCGCTGCGCGCGGGCGCGGGCCTGCAGAGCCGCGTCAGCGGAGGTGTGCAATTCGCGGCAGCACGGATAGGGCTTGTAGCTGAGGTTCAGCAACTCGAAGCTCTTGCCGAGATCGCGGCGCACGATCTCCGTATCCACCTGGCCGTGGAGATAGACACGGAAGAAGCCGTCCGCGCCCTCGAACACGCCGACCGGGCCCTTGATACCGCGCTTCGAGAGCTGCACCGCCAGCACAGCCTGCTGGGCGGCGAAGCCCGGCTGGATGCGCTTCATCAGCGAGGCATCGAGCGTCACCTGATGATTGCCGGCAGCGGAGCTGTAGACGATGCCGAGCGCATTGGCCATCTCGGCCTCGGTGAGGCCGAGTGCGCGGCCGGCGGCGACTGTTGCGCCGAAATAGCCGAGCAGCGATGTGTAGATGAACCCGCTCTCGATCAGATCGAGCTTGGTGGCAAGGCCGAGGCGGCATGTCACCTCGATGCCGGCGGCAACGGCTGCGATCAGATCCGCGCCGGAGATGCCGCCGCGCAACTGGCCGGCGGCGAGCGCGGCGGGTACGGCAGTAACACCGGCATGCAGTACGGCTGCATCGTGCGTATCGTCGTAGTCGCGAGCGTGGCTCATGGCGACATTGGCCCAGGCGACGAGATGCGCCGGGAATTTGCCGCCGAAGACCAGCATGTCGGCCTGCGGAGCGCCGCCCCATTCGCGCACCAGCCCCGTGACCTCCGCCATCGCCTTTGCCGATGAGCCCGCGAACGCGCAGGACAGCGTGTCGAGGATGTTGGTCTTGACCGCGTCGATCACGGCGCGATCGAGCTTTGCTGCATCGATGTTGGCGCCGAAGCGGGCGAGTTCGACAGCGAGATCGGGTGCCTTATCCCGCGCATTGCGGTCGGCGGCGACTGCAAGTGACATGGCTGGCGTTCCTCGTTAGGTCAGGTAGAAGTGATGGTAACAGGCCTAGTTGCCACGGAGTTATGCAATGCCGGCGGTGCAGCGCGTTCTCGTCACGGGTTCGGCAGGTCGGATCGGGCAGGCCGCCGCGGCTGCCATTGCCGCGCGCGGTCACACGGTTGTCGGGCTGGACCTGAAGCCGACCCCCGGTTTGCCTGCTGCGCACAATTTCGTCGGCTCCCTGCTCGACACCTCGATGCTCGCCGCGGCCATGGCCGGTGTCAATTGTCTCGTGCATCTCGGTGCTACGCCCGACGATGCCGCGTATCCGCGCCCCGCACCACCCGCCGACTTCGACAACTTCGAGAACGAGCTGGTGCCGAACAACCTCGTCGGTCCGTATCGCGTGATGGAGGCTGCCCGCAAGGCAGGCGTCGCGAAAGTCCTCCTCGCCAGCAGCGGGCAAGTGATCCTCGGTCATCGAAAGGCCGGCAACATCCCGGTGCGAGCCGATGCATCCTATGCGCCGCGCTATCTCTACGCCTGCACCAAGGTTTTCCTGGAGGCGCTCGGGCAGGTCTACGCCACCAATCACGGTATCAAGGTGATCGCCGTGCGGCTCGGCTCGTGTCCGCGCGATGCGGCCCAAATTGATGAGCTGCGAGCGAGCCCCGAGGAGCAGGACATTTTCCTGAGCCCCGGCGATGCTGGACGCTTCTTCGCCTGCGCCGTCGACACGCCAGCCGAAAACCTGCCGCCATTTGCCCCCGTCTACGTCACGAGCCGGCCGCGCGATCGCGAGCGCTACGACCTCACCCCGGCTCGCGATCTCGTCGGCTTTGTGCCGCAGGATCAGTGGCCAATGGACACCGCTCTTTGACGGCGATCTGCGCGATCGAGACGAGATGACGAACGCCAAATACGACAGCATCGGCGTGAACTATGCGGAGCTTCGCAAACCGGACCCGAGAATTGCCGAGGTCATCCGCAGCGCGCTTGGCTCAGCACGAACAGTATTGAACGTTGGCGCGGGCACCAACTCGTACGAGCCAACAGACCGATCTGTGATCGCCGTCGAACCTTCGCACGAGATGGTCTCAAAGCGCAGTCCGGCAGCGGCCAAGGCGATTCAGGCCAGCGCAGACGCATTGCCGTTCGGTGACAAGAGCTTCGATGCGTCGATGGCGATCCTGACCATTCACCATTGGCCGGACCCGGCGGCCGGTTTGCGCGAGATGCGCCGCGTAACAAAAGGACCAATCGTCCTCCTCACGCACGATCCATCGCACCGTCCATGGCTGACCAATTATCTCCCCGAGCTGGCGTCGCTGGACGAGGCACAGATGCCGAGACTGGCTGACTACGAACGGTGGTTGGGCTCTGTGAACATCACGCCTGTTCTGGTGCCACATGACTGCTGCGACGGTTTTCTCTACGCCTACTGGCGTCGACCTGCGGCTTATCTCGATCCCTTCATACGATCCGGCAGCTCTTCCTTCTGGGCCATCGGCGCCGCCGCTGAACCGGGACTGGAGAAGCTGCGGCGAGATCTCGATACCGGCGCGTGGCAGCGCCGATACGCCGACTTGCTCGCGCTCGATGCCTATGACGCCGGATACAGGCTCGTCGTCGCGAACTGATCGCCACGAGAGACAGGCGAGAATGCTCGGCAACTCGCCGACAGCGATCATCTTACCGTCCGTTCGTTTTGCGATGGCGTGGACCAGTTGCAATGACCCTCGAGCAAAAGCGAGGCAAAAGCGAGGGCTCGCATGTCCAAACGCGCCAGTATAGGCTTGCCCGGATGAGACGTGACCAATGAGAACGTGACCGGCCAAGCGGCTGGGAGGAGACTCCATGAAATTCGGCGCAGCGATGTTCTTCACCGATTACTCGATCGGCCCGGCGGCGCTCGCCAAGGCGCTCGAGGAGCGGGGCTTCGAGTCCGCCTGGGCGCCGGAGCATTCGCACATCCCGCTGACGCGCGCTTCATCCTATCCGCAAGGCGGCGACCTGCCGAAGAAGTACTACGACGTCATGGACCCGTTCGTGACGCTCTCGGCCGCAGCTGCCGCGACCTCCAAGCTCAAGGTCGGAACCGGCATCTGCCTCGTCGTCCAGCGCGATCCGATCCAGACGGCCAAGTCGGTTGCGAGCCTCGATCAGATCTCAGGTGGCCGTTTCCTGTTCGGCGTCGGGGCCGGGTGGAACGCCGATGAGATGGCGAACCACGGCACCGAGTTCAAGACAAGGTTCAAGCTCTTGAAGGAGCGCATCGAGGCCATGCGCGTCATCTGGTCGAAGTCGAAACCGGAGTACAGCGGCGAGTTCGTAAAGTTCGGACCCATGATGACCTGGCCGAAGCCGGTGCAAAAGCCGGGCGTGCCGGTGATCATGGGCGGTGCCTTTCCCTACGGCGCACGCCGCGCGATCGCCTATGGAGACGGCTGGATGCCGCACGTGAAGCGTCCGCAATACGACGACGTCTCGGTTCACTTTCCCGAGTTCCGCAAGATGGTGAAGGAGTCCGGACGCGATCCCGCCACGCTACCCATCACGGTGTGGGGCCTCAACAGCGCATCGCCTGCCGATCAAGTGAAGCGCATGCGCGACGAAGGTGTCGACCGCATCGTCTTCAATGTGGAGCCGGAGCTAGCCGACAAAGCGCTGCCGCACCTCGACAAGATCGCCAGCTTCATGCGCTGACGCGCTGCTTCGAGTTACTGCGGCTTGTTCCAGCGCACTTCGAGAGGCGACATCTGGATTTTCTGCTCCTTGGCGGACGCGGGGAAATCCTTGCCTGTTGGCACCACCTCAGCATAGACGCCGGTGAGCTTGGATTTGCCGGCCTGATTGAAGACGACGTCGGTCTTCTCGTAGCGGAGCGTGCCATCGACCCAAACGCGAACGATACCGTTGCTCTTGCCGGCCGCGTTGAGTACGACCTCCTGCTCGAGCTGGGCCCACTTCCCGCGCGGGTACACGAAGCCGCTCTTGCGGCCGCCAAGGCTGCGGCCCTCACCCGTCTGCTGCAACTGGGCTAGCACTTCGCCGCTGCCGTTCTCCTTCCATTGCAACCGCATCGAAAAGGGGCTGCTCCCTTCGGTCGCCCCGTCGCCTGAGCCCGTGACCAGGGCCGACGTGCCCATCAACCCCGGCAATCGGCCACCACCGACGAACTGAAAACCAGCCGGAAGATAAATCGAGTAGCTGAGGCAAGCCGCATTGACCGGGGTCAGAGCTCGAGGAAGCCAAGAGAAGCCTACCCCTTCCCTGCCGTTATCCTCATTGCGGTCGTCGGCGCGGGCGGTTGTCAAATCAAGTTGCATGGCCAGGTCGGAGGGACCCGATTTGACTTTCACTACCGATGCACGGTCGAGCAATCCCCAGTCCGTACCGGCAAGTCGTGACTGCAGATCATCAGCGCTCAACGGCGCACCATTGCGCTCGAGGGACATCCGCGTGCCCTGCAGATATCGAGCGCTGCAAACTTCCGCGTCTTCCTTGATCAGACTGGACTTCAGGGCAAGGACGAGCGACACGCCGCCGATCACGATTGCCGCACCATTGAACAGTATGGAGTTGCGGCTTGGCAGCTTGGTGCGTCGTCTCATGATGCATACTCCTCACGCGGACACCCACACTGCCAGGAATACTTAAAGATTTGTTGAACTGCCGATCCCGGCAGGCCGCGTGCATCAGTCGGCGGTCAGAAACACTTGGTGAAGCATGACGCGGACGTCGGAGACGGGCGGGCTATCGCCTATCGGCCGCGGGCCGACCGTATCACTCCGTGCCGTCACCCGGTGGGCGTCACGTTCAGTTCGCCGCGAATCCGAGGCGAATTCGCGTCAAATTGGATTAGCCGGAGCAGGCCGCGGATGCTGGTCTCTGTCGCCATCGAGAAGGCGAACCGCTATTCAAACGCGGCGCCGCAGCGGGAGCGCATTCCAAGATGCCGATTTGGGGCGTCACGTCGCCGTGCCGTCGCCAAGACGCGCCTGCAGGCGCTTTCGCATGTCACGATCGGTGAGGTTCATGTTGAGCGGCGTGACCGAAATCCAGCCGTTGTAAACGGCCCACAGGTCCGTACCGCGCTCCGGGTTCGAGCGGCGCTTGGCGTAGCCCAGCCAATAGTAGGGGGTGCCCCAAGTGTCGCGTCGCGCGTCGATGCCGAGCAGCTGCTGATCGCGCTTGCCTTGCCGCGTGACCTCGATGCCCTCGATCTCGTCCGGTGCGCGGTCCGGAAAATTCACGTTCATCAGAACGCCTCGCGGCCAATCCTCGGCGAGAAGCTGCCGGATCAATGCCGGCGCATGCCGGATCGGCGTCTGCCAGTGTGGAAAGTCTCCGACCTCGTAGCTGTAGGCCTGGGAGAGCGCGATGGACCGCACGCCGAGCTGCGTACCTTCGAACGCACCAGCTATCGTTCCCGAATAGGTCACATCTTCAGCGAGGTTCGCGCCACGATTGATGCCCGACAGCACGAGGTCCGGGGGGCGCTCATCCTTCAAGATGTGGCGCAGTCCCATGATCACGCAGTCAGTGGGTGTGCCGCGCACGGCATAGACGCGTTCAACCACCTCGCGCATGCGCAGCGGCTCGTTGAGCGAGAGCGAATGACCTGCACCCGACTGATTGGTCTCGGGCGCCACGATCCACACCTCGCCACCAGGACCGGCGATCTCCATGGCGATTTCGCGCAGCGCTTGCAAACCGGGCGCATCGAAGCCGTCGTCGTTGGTGAGCAGAATTCGCATCAAGGCCCCGCTACGGTCGGCCGCATCGTGTCGCGGCTCCTCACCTATAGCGCAATTGGCACGGCGCCAAGCTGAGCATTTTCGGAAACTCGAGCCGGGCCGGGATCAGCCGCCCCACGTGCAGATGAGCTCATCGCAGCGTCCGCTGCGACTTCCGACGGTACAGCGGGCCCTGACGAAACGGCACGTGCGGCACGTGTAGGACGAGAGACACCCGCGCACTGCCGCGCCGCGCGCGAAGTTGCACGTCCGCACCACCTGGCAATCGCGCCCCGAGCTGACGCCTGATTGCTGCGCCATCGCCGGCGCGAGCCCAACCGTCACTGCGACCAGGATGCAGCCCGAAAACCCGACCAGGACCTGCCGCAAGCTGTTCATCTCGCACCTCGCGCCGAACGCCGACTTCTCCAGCACCCTTTCACGCTGCCCCGAGGCCGCGCAACCAATGGTCGCAGCGTCGGTTAAATCCGGCGCGTGGTGTGCTCGCGACGCAACGCGGCTCAATGCCGGCTGCCATGGCGCACCGCGAAAAGATGCCAGAGCGCGGCGGCGAGCACCACCAGCGCACCTGCCTGATGTGCGACCCCGAGACCGAGCGGCACCCACGCAAGCAGCGTCCAAATCCCGAGCGCCGCCTGCGCCCAGACCAGGAGCGCCAAAACGACGGCTGAGCGGGTTACACATTCATCGCCCGCACGGCCTGCCGTAGCCGCAGCCTGCACCGTGACCAGGATCGCAAGCAGGTAGGCAACGATCCGGTGGTTGAACTGAACCAGCGCCGGATTTTCGAAGACGTTCACCCACCATGGCGTCAGATGAAACAGACCCGAGGGCCAAAGCCAGCCGTCCATCAGTGGCCACGTAGTATAAGTCAGGCCCGCTTTGAGACCCGCAACCAACGCTCCGAGCACGATCTGGAGGAAAACGACAGCGACCAACACATGGGCACGCAGGTGATCAGCCTTTCTTTGCGTCGCCAGATGCTGGCGGCGATGGTCGCCGCTGAGCTCCAGGATCGTCCAGACGATGAGGCCGAAGATGAATACCGCGAGCCCCAAGTGCATCGCGAGTCGATAGGGGCTGACGTCAACGCGATCGACGAGCCCCGAACGCACCATGTACCAACCGATCGCGCCCTGCAGGCCGCCGAGCAGGAGCAACAGCACCATGCGCGGGCGGAGCGACCTTGGAATTGCACCCCGAAGCCAGAAGACCAGCATCGGAATGAGAAACACGACGCCGATCAGGCGACCCAGGACGCGGTGGCTCCACTCCCACCAGAAAATGCTGCGGAAGGCCTCGATGCTCATACCTTTGTTGATCTGGGTGTATTGGGGGATTTGCTTGTACTTCGCAAAGGCCTCTTGCCACTGCGCCTCGTTGAGCGGCGGAATGATTCCGACGATCGGCGCCCACTCGGTGATCGAAAGGCCGCTGCCGGTGAGGCGCGTGGCCGCTCCAACCACAGCGGTCATCGCGACAAGCAGCGCAATCAGCGCGAGCCACAGGCGGACACCGCGCAATGTCGGATGAGCCTCACCATCGAGGACTGTTGACTGAGCCATTATCCCATTGAGCCTTCAAAGGCGCGCGCGCGCACGCCACGGGAGCCAGTGACACGCTCGAGCGCCGACGCCGGACATTGCCCGCGATTTACCAGTGCCGAGCAGAGGCGCCCATGAGCCAACAGGTAGCACCCGGCCGCGTCGTTGACCGGGCGGCACAGGACAGGCGGCAATCGTTGAACCCGTGGTCAGCGATGATCCGTCGCAAGGCGTCTCTCGACACTCTGCGAATAGCGCGAGATGCCGTAGCAGCAGATCCAGAAGATGAGCGCCGCGAAGATGTAGCCCGTCATGTTCGTGGACGGGGCGGACCAGTTAGGATCCGCGTTCGAGTTGAGCTGCACGATGCCAAGCAGATCGAAGAGGCCGATGATCAACACCAGGCTCGTGTCCTTGAAGAGGCCGACGAAGCTGTTGACGATGCCGGGGATGACGAGCTTCAGCGCCTGCGGCAGCACGATGAAGCTCATCTTCTGCTGGTACGAGAGGCCCAGTGCGTCAGCCGCCTCGAACTGACCGCGCGGGATCGCCTGCAGACCCCCGCGGACCGTCTCGGCCATGTAGGCACCCTGGAACAGCATGACGCCGATCAGCGCGCGCAGCAGCTTGTCGAACGACATTCCGTCGGGAAGGAACAGCGGCAGCATCACCGACGACATGAACAGGATGGTGATCAGCGGCACACCGCGCACCAACTCGATGAAACCGACCGAGGCCCAGCGCACCAGCGGCATTCTCGAGCGCCGGCCGAGCGCAAGCAAAATGCCGATCGGGAAGGCGCCGGTGAGCCCGACAAGCGCCACGACCAGCGTCACCAGCAGCCCGCCCCAAAGCTCGGTCTTGACGACGGGCAGGTAAATCAGGCCGCTCGAGCTGAATAGGAACTGCAGCACGAGCGGAATCGCCGCAAACAGGCTCAGCACGCCGACGGTTCGCGTCGAGGGCCCGAGCAACGCAGCGGGCCCGCGCTTCGCGTTCACCAGCAGCATGATACCGGCAACAAGCAACAATCCGCCGAGCCAGTCGGCCCAGGTCACGCGATCGCCGGGATTGCTGCCGGAGAGCAGCCAGTAGGCAACGCACGGAAAGACGAGGAACGTATAGACGGCGCTGTAGAGCTTGCCTGGAATGCGCGGCACCATCAGCCACATGAGACCTATGGCGAGCAGGATCGCCGTCAGATCGACGCGCCAGCGGAATTCCAGCGGATACCGGCCATAGATGAACTGCGGGAACTTGGCCGCGATGAACGGCCAGCAGGCGCCTGTGCCCTCGACCTGGCAAGGCTTGCCATTGGTCGTCGCCCAGGGCTCGGTGAACAGCTCCCAGAAGCGCCAGCCGGAGACGTAATTGCCATCCGGACCATTCCAGACCGCGGACAGGAAGCACCAGTCCAGAATGCCGACGAACAACTTCCAGATCAGCCAACACGCCACCACGGTCAGGACGCTGTTCGTGACATTGGAAAACAGGTTGTCGCGCAGCCACGCGATGGGGCCGGTGGTGGCGCGCGGCGGGCGCATGCCGGTATCGACAGCCATGGCGCACCTATCTCTCGACCAGCGCCATGCGCTTGTTGAACCAGTTCATGAAGAGCGACGTGAGCAGGCTCAGCGTCAGATAGATGCCCATCAGGATCGAGATGGTCTCAATCGCCTGGTTGGTCTGATTGAGTGTGGTGTTCGCGAGAATGTGCGTCAGATCCGGGTAAGCGATGGCGATGCCAAGCGAGGAGTTCTTCGTGAGGTTCAGGTACTGGCTCGTCAGCGGCGGAATGATGATGCGGAGCGCTTGCGGAATGACGACAAGGCGCATCATCAAGCCGGGCTGCAGGCCGAGTGCACGCGCGGCCTCCTTCTGGCCCTTGGCCACGCCGATAATGCCTGCGCGAACCACCTCGGCGATGTAGCCGCCCGTATAGAAGACGAGTCCCAGGAGCATGGCGACGATTTCGGGCAGGATCTCGATGCCGCCGCGAAAATTGAAGCCTTGCAGCTCCGGGTAGCTGAACGAGAGCGGCGCGCCCAGCAGAAGGAACAGCAGCCCCGGTACAATGAGGATCAGCCAGAGCGTGGTCCAGAGCACAGGCAGGCGCTGACCGGTGCGGCGCTGATAGGCCTTGGCGTAGGAGGCAAAGGCGATCGAGGCAATGATGCCGATCAGCAGCGCCGCCAGAACATATCCGAAGCCCGAGCCCGGCACCGGCTTCGGCAGGTAGAGCCCTTTGATGCTCAGATATCCGCCACCGGGGACTTGGTAGCTCTGACGCGCAGGCGGCAGGTTCCGAATGACGCCGAAATACCAGACGAAGAGCTGCAGCAGCAGTGGCACGTTGCGCGCGATTTCGACGTACCAGGACGCCAGCTTCGCAATCAGCCAATTGTTCGAGAGCCGCGCGATGCCCATGACAAAGCCGACAATCGTGGCGAGCACGATGCCGATGGCGGCGACGACAAGCGTATTCAGCAGCCCGACGAGTATCGCGTCGCCGAAGGTGGAGGTCGCGGAGTAATTGATCAGCGACTGCGAAATATCGAAACCGGACGTGCGATCGAGAAAATCGAAGCCGGCCGTGACGTTCTGCCGGGCCAGGTTGTTGCGCGCGTTGCCGATCACCATCCAGAAGAAAGCGGCAAGCAATACGACAAGGACCACCTGATATATGATCTGGCGTACTTCGCGCCGGTAGAGAAGGCTCGGCGCGGGGGCAGTGACGGCCGGCTGCCGCTCAGTCGAGACCGTTGTCGCCATGTTCGTCCCCTCGCCAGAAACGAAGCTGGCCGGATTGCTCCGGCCAGCTCAACTCAAAGTCTTCAGCGGACTGGTGGGGCGTACTGAAGGCCACCTTCGGACCAGAGCTTGTTGACGCCGCGGGCGATCTTGATCGGCGAGCCATCACCGAGATTGCGATCGTAGATCTCGGCGTAGTTGCCGACCTGCTTCACAATTCGCACGACCCAGTCGTTGTCGAGGCCGATGCCCTTGCCGAAGTCGCCTTCGCTCCCGAGGAGCCGCTTGATCTCGGGGTTCGTCGACTTGGTCATCTCGTCGACGTTCTTAGAATTGACTCCCAGCTCCTCGGCGTTGATCAGCGCGTAGTAGACCCACTTGGTCATCGTGAACCACTGCCAGTCGCCCTGGCGAACCACCGGACCAAGCGGCTCCTTGGAAATGATCTCCGGCAGAACCACGTTCTCGTCGGGGTTCTTCATTTTGAGGCGTTGCGCGTAAAGGCTCGAGGCGTCGGTCGTGTAGACATCGCAGCGGCCGGAATCGTAGGCGGCAACGGCCTCGTCCGCCTTTTCGAACACGACGGGCTTGTACTCCATCTTGTTCGTGCGGAAGTAGTCAGCGAGATTGAGCTCTGTGGTCGTGCCGGTTTGCACGCAAACCGTCGCGCCCTTCAGCTCCTTCGCCGATTTCACGCCGAGCTTCTTGTTCACGATGAAGCCCTGGCCGTCGTAGTACATGATGCCGGCGAACACGAGGCCCATGGAGCTGTCGCGGCTCATGGTCCACGTCGTCGTGCGCGAGAGGATATCCACTTCGCCGGACTGCAGCGCCGTGAAGCGCTCCTTCGCGGTCAGCGGCTTGTAGGATACCTTGCTTGCATCATTGAAGATGGCGGCGGCGACGGCGCGGCAGTAGTCGACGTCGAAGCCCTTCCAGTTGCCCTTGTCATCCGGGTTCGAGAACCCCGGCACGCCAGGGCTCACGCCGCAGTTGATGTTGCCGCGCGCCTTGATGGCCGCAACGACGCTGTTGCCCTGCGCCTGCGCGGCGGAGGCGAGCCCCGCGAGCGCAACGGCGATGACCGCGCCGGTCTTGATCAATTGCTTCATTCCAGTCTCCCTTTCTTCGACTCGCATACTCGTTTCTCCCGGTGCGCCGCAGTGCTTCACTTACGGCGTCACCCGTGAGGCGACTTTTAGCAGATCCTTGCGGCCGATATGTCCGGACAACGCATCTTGGCTCAGTGATTGAGGATCTGCGACAGGAAGAGCTTGGTGCGCTCCTCCCGCGGATTGGCGAAAAACGTCTTCGGCGGGCCTTCCTCAACGATCTCACCTTTGTCCATGAAGATGATGCGATCGGCGACGGAACGGGCGAACCCCATCTCGTGCGTCACGCACAGCATCGTCATGCCGGAGTTCGCAAGCTCGATCATCACGTCGAGCACTTCCTTGATCATCTCGGGATCAAGGGCCGAGGTCGGCTCGTCGAACAGCATGATGCGCGGGTTCATGCAGAGCGCGCGCGCGATGGCAACGCGCTGCTGCTGGCCGCCCGAGAGCTGGCCCGGATACTTGTGGGCCTGCTCTGGGATCTTCACGCGCGTCAGGTACTGCATCGCAACGCGCTCGGCCTCGGCGCGCGGCATCCTTTTCACCCAGATCGGCGCCAGACAAAGGTTGTCCATTACGGTCAGGTGCGGAAACAGATTGAATGACTGAAACACCATGCCGACATTGGCGCGGATGGCATCGATTTGGCGCAGGTCGCCGGTCAGCTCCGTTCCCTCGACGACGATCCTGCCCTGCTGGTGCTCCTCCAACCGGTTGATGCAGCGGATAAGCGTGGACTTTCCGGACCCCGACGGGCCGCAAATGACGATCTTCTCCCCCTGCGCGACGGTCAGATTGATGTTTCGCAGCACATGGAACTCACCGTACCATTTGTGCATGCTCGAAATCTCAATCGCCCGCGGGGCCTGTTGGCCAACCCTGGTGGCGTCAGTCGCAAGCGTTTGTGTCATCGACCCTCCCGGCCGACTGCGTTCTTCCAAAGCTCGGTCGCACAACTATGCCTCACGCGCGGCAGCTGTGCAATGTTGCCGCACCTGATGCGACGTGGACGCAGAACGGGGAGAACGGCCGCCTGGGCCCCTTCCAGGCAAGATATTTTTAATTTGAATCAGCATCTTGGCCGCGAGGCGCACTCACGTTAAGCTGTCAAGCCAACTGATTCGACTTTCGATTGATCCCGGCGAGACGCTGCTCGTACTGCCTTTGGCGCTGCCGCCTAGCCCTCCGCCGTCGGATATGAGCGCCCGCTGGAAGCTGAGCTTCGGAGTGTTGACGTCCCTGTTCGGGATGGCGCTGATCGCCGTCTTCGCGCTGCACTGGCGACAGCGAGGCGCCGATCGTGTGCCCAACACGGATGTGACTGAGCCGTTCTCGCTCACCGGCGGCTGGCGGGCTTATCAATGGCCGGGAACACGACCTCAGACCCCCCGGGACGCGGCGACACTGGAGGCCGCCCGAGGGCTGGCCTCGCGCATGAGCTCATCGGGCACCGACCGCACTGATGCTACGACGGCCACCTCCGCGCCTGCCGTCGCCGGATTTGTCGCGGAGACGCCGCCCGACCGCTCGCGGTCCAAACCTGGGACAGCGCCGCCGGGCACGCAAGCGCGTGGTGCCTCCGATCGGCCTCGATCATCGGCGGCGATTATTACGACGCTGCCTGTGGTCGAGCTTCGTCCGCTCCGATCCGCACCGCCCGAGCTATCCACCTCGGCCAATGTGCCCGCTGGCGCGTCTTCCGCGCCCTCCGACGAGGTGCGCGCCGACATCAATGGAGGAAACCGGCAGATCGAACCCGGCGGCAATTTTTCACGAGCCGCGCCCGGGCTTGCCTCGTCAGCCTCTTCCGCTTTGCCGCCCGCACCTCGGCCTGAGCGCTCAGCAGCGGCGGAGTCGGCATCACGCAGGGCTCGGGCGGTCGCGCAGGAGGAGGACGACAAGCCAGACCGCTCCTATCGACCGCGTCCGCGGCGGCCGCTGTTCAGAAGAGCGCTTGTCAACCACGAGCTCGGCCCACTCGAGATCTTACGATTGCGAGCGCCGTAGCTCTGCACGGGTGTCATATGGCGAGCTGGCGTTCGATCTCCACGGAGCGGCAATCCATCTCGTACTCGAGCTCCACCACAGGCGGACGCGCCAGATGCCAGATGGCGCCGTTTTTCGCCGCCCCACGGCTCACGATCTCGGACCCAAGGAACGAGCCGATGTCATGCACCGTGTAGATGTGCGCTGCCGTCGTGTCCTTCCAACCGAAGCCGAAGAGTCCCATGCGCCGCTCCATTTCGCCCAGCACCGCTCGGGCCTTCTCTGCCATGGCATCGGGCGTCGTCTCGCCGCGCCGCACGATGAACTTGCCATAGGCGCCTTTGCCCTCAGGTGCTTCACCGCTGCCGGAGATGACGAAAGACGGCTGCTTCGACTGTGAGGGCACCGTATAGGAGAACGCGTAGAACCCGGGCTCGGGCGGCGCGTCGAGCAGCGGACACACGTTTGAGCGCGCGACCGGATTGAACTTGGTCGCCGGATCGTAGATCCCCCAGCGCGCGAGCGTCTCGCAGTAGTGCTGGTTGAAGGCGATGAAGCCGGCTTCGGAGAATTGGCCCGGCGATCGCAGCTCGCACGCGCAGAACGCAGTCAGCGGCCGGCCGATGGCCTTCAGATAGGCCTCGACGCGCTGGAACCCTTCCGCGAGCGGCAGCCAGTTGCGGAACGTAACGCGCTCGATGGCAAAGCCGGGCTCCGCGGCCGCGCCGCCCGAGTACTGGAACACTGCGGGAATGGTGCGGTAGTTGCCTTTGGCAAACAGGACTGTGCTGGACATGGGCAAATGCTCCTCGCGTGATGCAGCAATCGAGAACGCGGCGGCACGCCGTACCTGCGGCCTGCCCGCGCTGTAGCGGTTGGTGCTTCGCCGTGATCATAAGCTCGAATTGACCCGATACGCATCAAGCAAGCTTCGCGCGGGTCTTGGACACAGCCTCACATCGGTGCGCGCCTCGAGATTGGAACTAACCTTTTCCGGCGGCGTTGCTCCGGTCTGCGGGGCGATCTCCCATTACGCACGGGCAAGCATTTGACATTTCCCCATCCTCGCCGACTGCAGCAGCTTTGGATCATCCTGCATTCCAGCCTCTGGTTCGTGCCGGGGTCGCTGGTTGCTGGCTCGGCTCTTCTCGCATTGCTTACAATCTGGATTGATGTGCAGCTCGGCTCGAGCTGGACTGATCAGTGGCCGCTTCTTTTCGGGGTGGGTGCTGAAGGGGCTCGCGAGATGGTGTCGGCAATCGCGTCGTCGATGATCACCGTGGCCGGCGTCACCTTCTCGATCACGATCGCAGCGCTGAGCCAGGCATCCCAGCAATACACGCCCCGCATCCTGCGCAACTTCATGCGCGACCGCTCAAACCAGATCGTGCTCGGCTCGTTCGCAGGCATCTATGTCTACTGCTTGACGGTCCTGCGTACGATTCGCGTCGACGACGAGGCAACCGGCGCATTCGTGCCGAGCATCTCGATCTGGGTTGCTTTTCTGCATGCTGTCGCAGGCACTGCTCTGCTGGTCTATTTCATTCATCACGTCGCGCGATCGCTGCAGGCTTCCAAGATCATTGCGGACGTGGCTGAGGAAACGATCAAAGCGCTGGAAGAACATTTTCCCGAAGCGCGGAAAGCCCAAGAAGAGGCCGCAACGCGCAAGTCCGTTCAGGACACCATCACCCATTGGGAACCCGTTCCGGCGCCCTCGACCGGCTATGTGCAGACTGTCGAGATCGAACCCCTGCTGCGGGCATCTGCTGAGCATGACATCGTTGTCCGAATTGAGCACGGGCCCGGGCATTTCGTGATATCAGGCCTGCCAATCGCCTGGATCGGAACTGATACCAGCAAGCGCAGAACTGACGACGCTTCCATCAGCCGCGTGGTCGCCTCTTGCTTCGGTCTCGGCAATTTCCGCACGGTTGAGCAAGATCCCGCGTTCGGCATACGCCAGATCGTCGACACGGCCATCAAAGCTCTGTCGCCCGGCATCAACGACACGACCACCGCTGCAACGGCTGTGCACTATCTGTGTGCAATTCTCGTGCACATCGCCGACAGGGCCCTGGTCGTCCCGAAGCATTATCATGAGGGCAAGCTACGAATTTTCGGACGGCACCCCGACTTCGCAGATGTGCTCGCCCTCGCGTTCGATCAGATTCGCCAAAATGGCTCCGGCAATGTGGCGATTCTCTTGGGTCAACTCGAATCGCTGGAAATTCTCGCTCTCAACGTCACGCCTGATGAACGCAGAAAAGCGCTCGCCGACCAATCCGAGCGGATCGGGCATCTCGCCAGTTCCAGCATATCAGAGGCGAGTGATCTTGCGATGGTGCGCGACCGGCTGGAACGCACGCGGCAAGCCATCGCATCCGGCGAGCCGGCCCTGCACCGCGGTGGGGACCGCGCTCGGACCTTCGGATCTGAGGTGTGAAAAGCGAGGTGTCGGTTGGAGGTGTTCTGGCAGACATTGATCGGCATGTGGGAGGGGATGGTGGCGCGCACTCCCTACATCCTCGTCGCGTTGCTTGTCGTTCTGATCTTCGCCGCACTCGCGCGGCTCGCATCGCGGGCGGTGAGATATGCGATCCGGCTGAGAAACGGCGACGCTGCCCTTGCCGTGGCACTTGGCCAACTGACATCGGGCGCCATTTTTCTGTTGGGACTGCTGGTTGGAGCCGTCGTCGTCTTTCCTGCTTTCAAACCCGGGGACCTCGTTGCAGGTCTCGGCATCACGTCGGTCGCAATCGGATTTGCGTTCAAGGATATTCTGCAGAATTTTCTTGCCGGGCTTCTGATCCTCTGGCGGCGGCCCTTTACACCAGGCGACGAGATCCAGACGCGCGGCTTTGAGGGGACGGTCGAGGAAATCCGAGTGCGCTCGACCTACATCCGCACCTACCAAGGTGAGCGTGTGATCGTGCCCAACAGCGAAGTCTATTCCAATGCAGTGCTGGTGCGCACCGCACTCGAGAGCCGGCGCGTCGAGATCACGCTCGGCATCGGATACGACCAGGACCTCGAGCTTGCCTTGCGGACCTTGCGGGACCGCCTTCCATCGATCGACGGCGTTCTCGATGATCCAGGACCTTGGGTCTATGTCACGCGCATGGGCGAGCTTTCGGCGGACATCACGCTCTACTTCTGGGTGCATCCGCCGCAGGCCAACGTGCTCGCCATGACCGATCGTGTGGCTCTGTCGGCACGGAGCGCACTGTTGAGCGTCGGCATCGACCTGCCGGAGACGCAGCGAATCGAACTGGTGCACAGTGGCGGCAGCGCCAGTTGAGACCAGCGCACTGCGCGAAGACGCACGATCGCCCTACTCTGCCGCGTGGCGGGCAGCGCTGCCTGGCGCGGGACCATCGTGCAGCAGGTGACGCCAGCGGCCGGGTGCGCCGCGCACCGTCCTCGGCATCTCCTCCATCGGCGCCAAGCGAAGTGTTCGCCCGCAGATGCTGCGGCCCTCGACGATCATGCGCTGGATGTTCTGCAGGTTGTTGAACTCCGGCGTGTTGCGCTCCTGATGCGCGTAACTCTTGATCTTGTACTGGATCTTCTCCGGCGTGTTCATAAACGTGAAATGCCAGCCGCCATGCTCGATCAGGCGGTGCGTCAGTGGTCGCCCGATGCGGAATACGTTCTTCGCGACATTGATCGCCTGATTGACTGCAAACGGCAGGCTGCGGCTCTGGCGGGCGCGGAAGGCGCGCAACTGCTGCAACGGGGGCATGTGCTTCTTCTGCAGCGCCCGGATGGCGCACAAGCCCACCCACTTGTTGTTGATCGCGAGGTTCAGCTTGTAGGTGTAGTAGTCGCACTCGATGAACCAGATGTGGCCGGCGACGGTTTCAGGACTGAGCTTGGCGATATGCTCGGGAAACGGGATCTCGTCGACATCGGAGATCATCACGATGTCGTCGGGCCTGGCCTCGGCAAGACCGCGCGCGGCGGCGTTGCGCTGAAAGGCCTCGCGATCCCACGCATCACCTTCGGCGGGGAGATCGTCGATCACGACATGGACGATCTTATCGGCCCAGGGTTTGAAGCGCTCGCGGTTGTCGGCGAAGTGCAGCGGCTTTTCCTCGTAGGAGAACGTTCGCGTGGCTTCCGCTATGACGAAGCGATCGACCACGGGATAAAGCTCCGCCAGCCTGAGCTCGAGAATGTCGAGCTCGTTGAAGAAGGTGAAGCAGTCCCATATTGCCATTTTGCAGGCCAACTCGCAGTGTCTGTCGGTCGCTCGACTCATAACCAAAGCGCCGTAGGGTGCAATAGCGCGAAACGGGCATCGCACCGCGCACGGCCGCCACCGCGCGTATTGCACCGATCCCGGACACCGACGCTCATTGCCGCGGATCGGTGCAATACGCGCGTTTGAGGCTTGCACAAGGGGAAAGGACGATTTCGCGCTATTGCACCCTACGGCATGGTGGCGCATCGTCGCTGGACGATGACAGCCTCGATCCTTCCCTTTGCTCGCGTTCGCAATCCTGTTGCTGCCGAAGCGGCGATGGAGGGGATATTCTTTGCCGCCAGCGCGACGCAGTCGTTTGCCGACGCGGCAACCCGCGCGGCCTTTCGCGAGCGCTGGCTTGGACGGTTTCTCGCGCATTACCCCGAGGGCACGTTCGTCGCAGTGGACAGCCGCGGGACCCTGCTCGGCTATGTGATCGGTTCGGTGGATGATCCAGCTCACGATCCGCGGTTCGCCGACATCGCCTACTTCAAAGATCTCGCGCAGCTCACCCGGCACTATCCGGCCCACCTGCACATCAATCTCGCACCTGAGGCACGCAACAAGGGCATCGGCGGCCGTCTCGTCGAAGCTTTCGCCGGCTATGCGCGCGAAAACGGCGCCATCGGCGTCCATGTCGTTACCTCGAAGGCGTCGCGCAATCGCAGCTTCTATGCGCGCCAGGGGTTCGATCTCCTCGCAACGCTCGGCGCGCCGGGCCAGGAGATCGTGATGCTCGGTCGATTGCTTTGAGAGCGCTTGCTTCACAGACCGCCATGGCTTCGTCTATGACTGGCAGCAGCAGAGCAATACGCAGCGCGCGGGACCACGATGCAAGACAGCGGGCAGACTTACGACTATATCATCGTCGGTGCGGGTTCCGCCGGCTGCCTACTCGCCAATCGTCTCTCGGCGGACCCGAACACGCGCGTGCTGTTGCTCGAAGCAGGCGGCAAGGACAACTATCACTGGATTCATATCCCCGTCGGCTATCTCTACCTGATGGGCAATCCACGCGCCGACTGGTGCTATCAGACGGCCGCCGAGCCGGGACTCAACGGGCGTGCTTTGAATTATCCGCGGGGCAAGGTGCTCGGCGGCTGCTCGTCGATCAACGGCATGATCTACATGCGCGGCCAGGCGCGCGACTACGATCTCTGGCGGCAGATGGGCAATCCCGGCTGGGCGTGGGAGGACGTGCTGCCCTACTTCAAGCGCCACGAGGACCAATGGGCGCTCGAGCCGTCGGCGTTCGACGGCTTGCACGAGCGCGGCGGCGAGTGGCGGATCGAGCAGCCGCGCATCTCCTGGGAGATCCTCAACGCATTTCGTGAGGCGGCGCATCAGGCCGGCATTCCGAAGACCGACAACTTCAATCGCGGCAACAACGAAGGGTGCGGCTACTTTCACGTGAACCAGAAATCGGGGGTGCGCTGGAACACAGCGAAGGGCTTTCTCAATCCCGTCCGCCACCGCCGCAACCTGACGATCGAGACCAACGCGTTCGTCGAGTGGCTGATCCTCGATCAGCGGCGCGCCCGCGGCGTCGCCTACAAGCGCAACGGCGCTTCGGCCATGGTCTACGCGCGGCGTGAGACCATTCTGGCAGCGGGCTCCATCGGGTCGCCGCAAATCCTGCAGCTCTCGGGCATCGGACCCGCCGAGGTGCTCAAGAAAGCCGGCGTCACGGTGCTGCACGACAATCCGGGTGTCGGCGGCAACCTGCAGGACCATCTGCAGATTCGCTGCGCCTATAAAGTGTCGGGCGTGCCGACGATGAACGAGCAGTACCAGAGCCTGGTCAAGCGGGCGGGCTTTGCGCTCGAATACGCCTTGAAGCGGCGCGGGCCAATGACGATGGCGCCGTCACAGCTCGGCTGCTTCACCAAGTCCGATCCATCGCGCGAGACGCCGAACATCCAATATCACGTGCAGCCGCTGACCTTGCCGAAGTTCGGCGAGCCGCTCGATCCCTTTCCGGCGTTCACGGCGAGCGTGTGCAATGTGCGGCCAACCAGCCGTGGCCATGTGCACATCAGGACGCCCGATCCGAAGGATCATCCGGAGATCGCGCCGAACTATCTCGCGACCGAGGAGGACCGGCGCGTTGCGGCCGATTCCATTCGCGTCACGCGGCGCATCATCTCGATGCCGGCGCTGCAGAAGTACCGGCCGGAGGAATTCCGCCCTGGTCCCTCGATCGATGGAGATGAAGCACTGGCGAAGGCCGCGGGAGACATCGGCACGACGATCTTCCACCCGGTCTCCACCTGCAAGATGGGCAATGATGCCCTCGCCGTCGTCGATCATCGCCTTAAGGTGCGCGGCATCGAGGGCCTGCGTGTAATCGATGCCTCTGTCATGCCGACGATCTCTTCCGGCAACACCAACGCGCCGACCATGATGATCGCCGAGAAGGGCGCTGCCATGCTGCTGGAGGATGCGAAGGCGATGGCGTGAGGCCATGGCCAATGGCAAGAGCAGTCGCGCTGTCCGATTGGAGTCTGGCTGAGGCCCAGGCACCAGCCCAATGTTTCACGTGAATCAAAGATACAATTGTATCTATTCAGGTTAACGCGCGATTCCGCGGCAAACTTATCCCCACACCTCCGGGCGGCCTCATACTCCCCGTGTTCCGCAGTGTGCGGCGACGGGGAGCCACCTCTCCGTCACCTCACGCCGCGAAACGCCCGGAACCTCGCAAGAGGCCCGAGCCGCTCTTTGACATCGTGAAGATCTAACGGACGCGGGACGAGCCCAACCCCCGTCCGTAAAGGGCATCGCGGCACCCGCTGGCGCACGAGCGGCGCTGTTAACCATGTTGGCCGAGACGCATGGCTGGTCCCGTGGGAGAAGCCACGCGGGACAGTCGAGCCGGACGTAAACCGGTTACGTTCGAACTCGAGACAGCGCCGCCGCCAGGGAGCTTGCACCTCCGCCTCATGGCAGCCGCCCGATATCCGCGATCCAGCCCTTTCCGCCCGCCGCCACCCGCGGCTTGGCGAGACCGAGCAGCACCGCCTTCAGACTTGCTCCATCGAGCCCAGGCGAGCGCGCGAGAACGCGGGCCGCAAGCGCCGCCAGCCGCAGCGCGGCGACAGCCTCGGCCGCAGCCACCGATGCCGCGGGGTCTGCCTGAGCCGCACCGCCAGTCGCGTCCACAGCGCCGGTCGGGACGGCGATCGCCACGTCGGCCCAAGCCGGCGTGTCGTCACCGCTGATCCAATCGCTGCCATCTTCGCGGACCGCCGTCACCACAATGGCGGCATCAGACGCCCGAGACGCACCCCACGCCGCACGATCAGCGGGCCGGCCCGCCGGCGCGATGACGAGCAGGTGCTTCGCGCGCTGCGCCGCTTCGGCAAAAACGGGCCAGGGCGCCTCGCGTGTGGCCGCGAGGAGAACGGACACGCGCGCCGGCGTCCGCGACGTGAAGGCCAAGGCGGCGCCGAGCGACCGAATGCTGTCGTCGGCAATGCGCACCGGTACGAGGCGGCTGCCGGGCGCCTCAGCGAGCAGGACCTCCGCCGCTTTCGTGCCGGTCAGCTGCAGGACCGCGATCGCGCCGCTCGTCGCGGGCAGCTGCGGCGCCTCGAACGGCCGCGCGTCGTTGTCGATCATGTCCCAGGCAATCAGCTCGCCTTCGCCGTCGCGCGCCAGGCGCTTGGCAATGTCGGGGCGGCGGTAGTCGACGCCTGATCCGAGCAGCGCGACGGCAATGCCGCCAGGATCGAGGCCAGCCGGCGGCTTCGGCTTGCTCGTTAGAGACTGCGCAAGGGCCAGATCGCATGCGTGCCGCAGACCGAACAGTCCGAAGGCAGCGGCCGCTATGCCGGCAACAGCGCTCCGGCGCGATCGCCTCGACCCTTTCATTCCGCAGGTCGGACAGGAGCACGCTTGGCGCGCCGAACCGGCCTTGCATCGCTTCCCGCGGCCGCGGCCTGCTCGCTTCGCGTGGGCGCGGCAAGCTTCACCGTCCTGGCGATGAGGTCCGCCATGCCCGCGATATCGTCCAGGGGAAACAGCGGCAGACCGGCACTATCAGTTGCATGATCACTCGCCACCGCGATCACGAACGGGTCTTTCGGCGCCAGCGTCTCGCGCGTGAACGAGGCCGTGCGCCGCGCCTCGATCTTCGGAATGGGCGCGGACTTGTAGCCCTCGACGATGATCAGATCGCAGGGCTCCAGCATGGCGATGACATCGGCGAAGTCCGGCTCGGGCACGCCGTCGAGCTCCCGCACGATCGCCCACCGCTCGCGGCTCACCACCGCGACCTGCCCCGCACCTGCGCGGCGGTGACGTGCACTGTCGGCTTCGCTGTCGTCGATCTGGAAATTGTGATGCGCATGCTTCACCGTCGCGACGCGGTAGCCGCGCCGCGTGAACTCCTCGACGAGACGCACGGTGAGCGTGGTCTTGCCCGACTTCTTCCAGCCGGCAATGCCGATGATCGGCGTGTCGTTGCGGCCTTTGATGGCTTTCATGGAGCCATCAATGCCAGAAGCCGGCGCGCCTCGTCCAGCTCCTCCGGCGTATTCGCATTGAAGAAGGGATCGATCTGCTGGCCGCCAGCCGAAATCGGCTGAAAATCAACCGGAATCGTCCCATGCTTGTCGGTCCAGCGCAGCACTTTGCGGGTGCCGGTGCGAAGCTCCTGTTCCAGATCGTCGGCCAGATTGACGGGCCAAAGGCCGATGACGGGGTGAAGTTCGTCTGCAGACCTGGCGAGGGCAATGGCTTGCGGCTGCTTTGCGAGCGCAGCATGCAGCTTCACCACCAGATCGGCCGGCAGAAACGGCGCATCAGCCGAGACGCTCGCAACGTATTCGGCGCCGGGCGTGTTAGCGGCCGCCCACCGCATGCCGGCAAGCACGCCGGCGAGCGGGCCGACGAAGCCATCGATCGTGTCCGCCACGACGGGCAGCCCCAGCGGCGCGAAACGCGCGGGATCACCGTTGGCATTGAGCACCAGAGCGCCGACTTGGGGGCGCACCCGCGCGATGACGTGGCCGATCATCGATTGTGTCCCGAGTGCGAGCAGCCCCTTGTCGCCGCCGCCCATGCGGCGCGAGAGGCCACCGGCCAGGATCACGCCGGTGATGGCTCTAATGCCAGCCGTCTCATTCGCAGTTTCGCCAGACATGCGAGGCGTATAGCACACGTTGCGATGAGACGAGCCAGCCAGCCGTGACGCTGGCGGCGATCGGCCCTGTCAATCCAGCTTCCGAGACAGCTCTCGCCCCCGCTCGATGCGGCAGTGGTAGCAGTTGTTGCTGGCCGAACGCACGTGGGCGTAGGCAACGTCGGTGCGCCGGAAGAGATCTGACGCAAACGCCGGAATTTCAGAGGTCGCCACGACTTGGCCGGTGCCATAGACGATGCGGTTGTCGGCGCCATAACCACGGACGATGTACTGCGGGCTATCCAGAAACTCCGGAATGCAGTCGGTGCCGCCGCCCCGTTGGCAGGTACCCGCGTGCAGAAAGATCGGCCCGACCTCCGCATAGGGTTGCGCGGATGGAAACGGGCGATGCGCGAGGGTCAAATACTCTTCACCCGCCTTGATGTCGCGCAAGCAGTAACGGCAGGGCAAGCCACCTGTCGCCGCTCGGTGACGCTCCGGCTGTTGTCCGTTGGCATCGGCTGCACCGCTTCGCAGTGCCGCCACAGTTGCTTCATCCAATGCGACGAATCGAATCGACATGGGTGGCCTCCTGCATCAGATTCAAAGCGTCGTGCTCCTGCGTCGATGCCTAGCAAGGTGTGCCCTCCCACTCGACCCGAAACCTGCGCTCCACTTAAGCAACGGAGACCCTCGATGAAGCTCTTCGCCGGCCTCAACGCCTGGATGCTTCCCCTGGCTGCCATAGCGAGTTTCGTGTTCGGCGGTATCTGGTACGGCGCCCTTTCGAAGCCGTGGCTGTCAGCTGCCAAGCTCACCGAGGAGCAGATCAAGGGCGCGGGTGGTCCATCACCGGCACCGTTCGTCATCACCTTCATTGCGCAGACGTTCATGGCGTGGATGCTGGCCGGCCTCATCCTGCACATGGCGAAGGCTGGGCTTCCAGCCAACATGCGCAACGGCATGATCACCGCGGTCTTCATCTGGGCGGGCTTCGTGATGACGACACTGATCGTCAACCACCGCTTCCAGATGCAAAGCTGGGCCCTGACCTTCATCGACGGTGGTCATTGGCTCGGTGTGCTGCTGATCCAGGGCGCCATCCTCGGGATGTGGGGTCTCGCGCCGTGAGTGGTCGGGTGCTGTGCCGGTTGGCTGATCTCGACGCGACCGGGGCCAAGGGCGTCGCGGTGCCGCGGAGGGAGGGGCGAGCCGGCTTCGATGTCGTGATCGTCAAGGACGGCGCAGACGTGCGGGCCTACGAGAACAGCTGTCCGCATCTGCGCATGCCGCTCGAGATCCTCACCGACCATTTTCTGGACGAGGCCGGCGAGAATCTTGTCTGCCGCACGCACGGGGCCCGTTTCGCGGTGCGCGACGGCTATTGCATCTCGGGGCCCTGCCAGGGCGCCTGGCTCAAGGCCATCGACATTCGAATCGCCAACGGCGACATTCTCCTCGCCGACTAGGCACTGCGAACGACGCAGCACCAACTGCCAACCACGAACGACGGACCGCCCATGAGCACCCCCATCGGCATCGGCATTCACGGCGGCTGCGGCACGCTGGACCGCTCCATGCTGAGCGAGGCCGAATGGGCGCAAGCGCGCGAGCATCTGGCGAACTCCCTCAAAGCCGGTTGGCGCATCCTCCAGCGCGGCGGCAGCGCACTCGATGCGGTCGAGGCGGCCGTCGTGGTGATGGAGGAGAGCCCGCACTTCAATGCCGGCTATGGCGCCGCGCTCAATGCCGGCGGTTTCCACGAGCTCGATGCCTCGATCATGGAGGGGCGATCACTGAACGCCGGCGCCGTCTCCTCCGTGCAGCGCATCCGCAATCCGATCCGCGCCGCCCGTGCGGTAATGGACAAGACTCCATCCGTGCTGCTGACCGGAACTGCCGCTGATCTGTTCGCCGAGCGGCAAGGACTCGCGATGGTGCCGAACAGCTACTTCACGACCGAGCGCCGCGTCGATGCGCTCGCCTCGTTGAAGCGCCGCGCCATGGACGGCACCATCCTTGCCGCCAGCGAAGCGGAGAAGCACGGCACCGTCGGCGCGGTGGCCCTCGATGCCCAGGGCAATCTCGCCGCCGCCACGTCAACCGGCGGCTTCAACAACAAACCCGTGGGTCGTGTCGGCGACAGCCCGATCATCGGGGCCGGCACCTATGCCCGGAACGGGGTGTGCGCTGTTTCGGGGACCGGCCAAGGCGAAGTGTTCATCCGCTGCGCGGCCGCCTACGACGTCGCCGCGCGGATGATGTACGCCGGTGAAAGCCTCGGCGAAGCGACGCATACGCTGGTCCACGAAACGCTGAGCGCGCACAAGATCGGCGCGGGCCTCATCGCCATCGACGCCGAGGGGCATGTCGTTGCGCCGTACAATACCCTCGGCATGTTCCGCGGCTGGGTCACCAGCGACGGCACGTTCGCCGTCGCCACCCACGCCGACGTGCATCGCCTCGCGCTTTGATGACGGCTTCGCTGCGAGCATGGTTGCACAAGCGGGCTATCGCCCGCACCCATTTGGGAGGGAGACCCTCCCAAACCCGCCCCCTTTTTTGCATTGCAGGACGGGCACCCCCGGGACATACGCGAAAATTTTTCCTGAGTGATTTGCCACGACGCGCTACGCTCGACGAACGACCAACGATGAACCAAGGATCGCACCCATGGACTTCGGCATTGCAATCGGACCGCGCGGCGCAACCGGCACGCCGGATGGCATCAAGGCCCGGGTCGAACAAGCTGAGCGGCTCGGCTTCACGTACCTCGGCATGCCCGACCACATCGTATTTCCCGACACCTCGGACAGCCGCTACCCCTACGCGCCCGACGGCAAGCATCCCTCTATCGGCAGTGGATACGCTCTTGAACAGCTGTCGTGCCTGACGTTTGCCGGCGCGCTGACGAACAGCATCCGATTGCTCACCTCGGTGATGGTGGTGCCACACCGGCATCCGATCCTCGCGGCCAAGCAGCTGGCGACGATCGACATCCTGACCAAAGGCCGTCTCACCGTCGGCTGCGGCGTCGGCTGGCTCGAGGAGGAAATCGATGCCCTCGGCGCCACTGAATTCAAGAAGCGCGGCGCGGCAACGGACAGCTTCATTCGTGCCTTCCGTGAGCTGTGGACACAGAGCTCACCGCGCTTTGCCGACGACCACGTCTCCTTCGATCGCATCAAGATGGAGCCGAAACCCGTGCAGCGCTCCGGACCACCGATCTGGATCGGCGGCGAGGGCAAGGCCGCACGGCGGCGCGCGGCCCGACTCGGCGATGGCTGGTATCCCGTCATCCGCAATCCGGCAGAACCGCTCGACAAGCCGCAAGCGTTCGCTGCCGCACTCGCGGACATGCGCCGCGAAGCCGAGGCGGCCGGACGTGACCCCGCCAAGATCGATGTGGCCATCTACGCCAATGGATTCGTCCTCGGCGCGGCCCGAAAGGATGCCGATGGCACCCGCGTCAGCTTCACGGGCTCCGCCGCCGAAATCGCCGAGGATGCGCGCGCGTTCGCCGCCGTCGGCGTCGACCACGTCATCATCTCCTTCGAGAGCAATGATCTCAATCAATCTCTCGACATCGTCGAGGCGCTGGCCAAGGACGTCATCCCGCAGGCGCGCAGCTGACAAGCCGCTGTGCGGGCCCGCTTCCCCGTCAGCGCACAGGTCCCCTGCGTCCCTTGCGTTGCTATCGCAGCTGAGAGCCGCTAGCCTTTTTGCAAAAGACGCCTGGTCGGGAGGGAGCGCGTGAAACGCGGCTGGCAAATCGCAAGCCTTTGCTTGCTTGTGCTCTTCGCGTTTGCGATGTGGCTCGATATTTTTGGCAGCGCCGTCTTGAACAGCCGCCCACTGCCGTTGAAGGACGCGCTCGGGCCTGGCCCCGGATTTTTTCCGTTCTGGCTCAGCCTGATTGGCATCGTTCTCGGCACGCTTCTGATCATGGAGGTGCGCCGGCAGCCAGATGACAACGGTCACGCCATCTACCCGGTCACGCGACCGGGCATGAAAGCGATGGCGTTGGTCCTCGGCCTGTTGCTCTGCTTCGTGCTTTGGCGCTTTCCGACACTGCCGTTCTTGAATCCGATCGCGGGAGACGAACCAGGTGTGATGCGCCGGCTCGCTGCCAGCGCCATCGCGGCGGTCGCGGCGCTCGGGCTCGCGATCTGGCCGAACCGCTCGGGCCTTTCGGAGGATGAAGGCGCATTTCTGCGCATGCTGGCGATAGTCGGACTCCTGGCACTGGCCGCCGCCTGCCTCGACCCGCTCGGCTTCCGCGTCACGGCGCTGCTGTTCTCAGGTCTGTTGCTTGCCGCTCTCGGCATTCGCTCGATCCCCGCGATCGTGATTTTCATGCTGACGGCGAGCCTCGGCGTGTTCCACGTGTTCTATCACTGGCTCAAGGTTCCGCTGCCGATCGGTCCCTTCGACCACGTCTTCAAGGTCATCGGGCTCTAGGGGGCGGGATGGATACGCTGGGCTTTCTTCTCAACGGCTTTGCAGCCGCTCTCTCGCCGGGCAATCTCGCCTTCGCGCTGATCGGCTGCGTACTCGGCACCTTGATCGGCGTGCTGCCTGGCGTTGGCCCGGCCGCCGGCACCGCGATCCTCATTCCGTTGACCTTCAAGCTCGATGCCACGGGCGCCATCATCATGCTCTGCGCCATCTACTACGGCGCCATGTACGGCGGCACGATCACCTCGGTGCTGCTCAACGTGCCCGGCGAAGCGGCGTCCGTCATCACATGCATCGACGGCTTCCAAATGGCCAAGCAAGGCCGGGGCGGGACGGCGCTCGGCATCGCCGCCATCGGCTCGTTCATCGGCGGCATTGCGGCGACGATCGCGCTCGTCGTGGTCGCCAAACCGCTCTCGACGCTGGCCTTGAGTTTCGGTCCGCCTGAATTCTTTGCGCTAATGCTGGTCGGACTCTGTCTGGTGACTGGCCTCGCCGGGCGATCGCTCATCGCCGGCATCCTGATGACGGTGGTCGGCCTGCTCATCGCCATGATCGGCATCGATCCTGTACGCGGCGCACCCCGGTTCACGTTCGGCGTGCCCGACCTCTACGACGGCATTGGATTCATTCCTGTCGTGATGGGTCTCTTCGGCGTTGCCGAGATCCTGACCACCGCCGAGAGACCAATGAAAGAAGTGGTCAAAACCAATCTTTCGAGGTTGCTCCCTGACCGCGACGAATGGAACCGCTCGCTCGGCGCCATCGTTCGCGGCACCGGTCTCGGATTCTTCTTGGGCCTCATCCCGGGCGTCGGTGCCATCATACCGACTTTCATGTCTTACATTCTCGAGAAGAGGATGTCGAAGAACCCCGAGCAGTTCGGCAAGGGCGCCATCGAAGGCGTGGCAGGTCCCGAGACCGCGAACAACTCCTACGCCAACGCGTCGATGGTGCCGCTGCTGACGCTCGGCATCCCGTCGTCGCCAACCATCGCTGTGCTGATGGGCGCCTTCATCGTCAATGGTCTCACTCCGGGCCCGTTTCTGTTCCAAGAAAAGCCGGAGCTCGTCTGGGCGGTGATTGCGAGCTTCTTCGTCGGCAACGTGCTGCTGCTGATCCTGAACCTGCCGCTGGTCGGCCTCTGGGCGAAGATTCTGGAGGTGCCCTACCAGTATATCTGCGTTGGGACGTTGCTGTTCTGCATTCTCGGCGCCTATTCGATCAATCAGAGCGTGTTCGATGTGTGGATGATGCTCCTCTTCGGCATCATCGGCTATCTCTTGCGCAAGCTCGATTTTCCGCTGGCGCCCGCTGTGCTCGGCATGATCCTCGGCCCACAATTGGAGAAATCGCTGCGCACCTCGCTCGAGATGTCGGCCGGCGACTACTCGATCTTCTTCACGCGGCCGATCACTCTGTTCCTGCTGATCGCGTCTGCCACTATCCTGGTGGTCGCCGCCCTGCAGCTTGCCCCGAAAGAGATCCGCGAAGGCGGAGGAGACTGAAGCTCAATGGACGGGGTCAGACCCACGGGTCTGACGCCTTTGGTGGAATGAGAGATCGCCGGAAACTCACAAAACGAACCGGCACGACCACGGAGAAACACCCATGTTGCGACTGTTGTGCTCCCTCATCTTCGGCTGGCTCGCCATCACAGCCGCCAACGCCCAGACGTTCCCGGAGCGCCCCATCAATCTCATGGTCTCCGCACCCGCCGGCGGGCCGACGGACATCGCTGCGCGCATCCTCGGGTCCATCGTCGAGAAGGACCTCAAGCAGCCCGTCGTGATCGTGAACAAGGTCGGCGCCGGCGGCCAGGTCGCCTGGACCGAGCTCGCGCGCTCCAAGCCTGACGGTTACACAATCGCCTTCATCATCATGCCGGGCACCAACACGGTGATCCTCGATCCCGAGCGACAGGCGATCTTCGACGAAAAGTCGTTCACGCACATCGTCAACCACGTGCAGGATCCTGGCATCATCTGGGTCCGCGCCGAGAGCCCGCACAAGACGCTGAAGGAGCTTGTCGACGCGGCAAAGGCGGCCCCCGGCACGCTGAAAGCCTCGACCACCGGCATTCTGTCCGACGATCACTTGAACATCCTGATGACTGAGGAGGCAACTGGCGCCAAGTTTCGCATCGTCCACCTCGACGGCGCCGCCGTGCAGTTGAAGGAAACCCTCGGCGGCAACGTCGATGTGTCGTTCGACAACGTCGGCAGCGGCGTCAAGCCACTGAAGGCTGGACAGATCCGCGTGCTTGCGGTCACCGATAAGCAGCGATCCAAGTTCATGCCCGATGTGCCGACTGCAGCCGAGCAAGGTTTTCCGACCGTCATCTCGAGCTCGACGCGCGGCATCGCAGGGCCCAAAGGCATACCGCCGGCCGTGGTCAAGGTCCTCGAGACGGCCTTCCTCAAGGCCATGAACGATCCAGATCACAACAAGCGCATGGAGGAGCAGGGCCTCGCCATCAAGGCGCTCGACGCAGCGGGCTTCGCAGCGCTATGGACGGAGGAGCATGAGAAAGCGCGCAAGTACACCGACTGGGCCAAGAAGCGGCCACAGTGACACAAGGCTCGGAAACTTGCAGCAACTGCCGCGGCAGGTCTCCGACTTTTGAGTGCGGTGTCAAACCCCACCGCACCCGCCGTCACGTCCAAGGAGAAACGAAAATGCGCTTCCGTCATTTCACGACCACGCTCGGCCTCGCCCTTGCCCTCGGCGCGAGTTCGGCCATCGCACAGGACTTCCCTTCGAAGCCCCTCAACCTGATGGTCGCGTTCCCGGCCGGCGGGTCGACCGATGTGGCAGCCCGTATCGTCGCCTCGATCGCCGAAAAGCAGATCGGCCAGCCGATCGTTGTGCTCAACAAGGCAGGCGCCGGTGGCCAGGTCGGATGGACAGAGCTCTCCCGCCAGAAAGGCGACGGCTACTACGTCGGCTTCATCAACCTGCCGGCGACCAACACCGTGATCGTCGATCCGGAACGCCAATCGCTTTTCGACATCAAGAGCTTCACGCCGATCATCAATCAGGTGCTGGATCCCGGCATCATCTGGGTGCGAGCCGATAGCCCGTTCAAGACTTTGCAAGACGTCATCGATGCGGCGAAAAAGAATCCAGGAACGGTCAAGGCCGCGACCACGGGCATCATGTCGGACGACCACTTGGCGATCCTCATGCTTGAGGAGGCGGTGCCCGGCGCCTCCTTCCGTATCGTGCATCTCGATGGCGGCGCGCCGATGCTGAAGGAAACGCTCGCTGGCAACATCGAGGTGTCGTTCGACAACGTGGGTTCGGTCGTGAAGCAGGCGCAGGCCGGTCAGGTGCGCGTCCTCGCCGTGATGGACCCCGAGCGGTCCAAGTTTCTGCCCAACGTTCCAACGACGAAGGAGCTCGGGCTCCCGACAGTGGTCATGAATTCGACGCGCGGCATTGCCGGCCCGAAGAACATGGACCCGAAGGCACTCGCCAAGCTCACCGAGACGTTGAAGAAGGCGATGGAGGATGCCGAGCACGTCAAGAAGCTCGAAGAGGTCGGCCTCGCCATCAAGATCATGACCGGTGCCGAGTACCAGAAGTACTACGACGACATGCACGCGACAGCGAAGAAGTACTTCGAGTGGGCCAAGACGCGGCAGCAGAAGTGAACCCGGACGGGGCAGACCCATCGACGGTCGGGGTCAGACTCATGGGTCTGACCTCTTGAGAGCCCCGGACACGTCATAAAGGAACGACCGTGCAATTCTCGAACTTCCTCTTCCCCGAGAGCCGGTCGACCGCCGACGACGGCCGCATCATCCACGAGACGGTCGAGGAGGCGCACCTCACCGACCGTCTGGGCTTCGATGTCATCTGGCTCGCCGAGCACCACTTCGATGGCATTTGCGCCTACGCCGATCCGGTCAGCTTTGCCGCCGCACTCGCGACGGTGACCTCGCGCGCCAAGATCGGATTCGCCGTCGCGCAGATGGCACTGCATCACCCGACGCGATTTGCCGAGCAGGCAGCGCTCATCGACCATCTCTCCAATGGCCGTCTCATCCTCGGGCTTGGCCGTGGCACGGCGTACAACATCTACGACTATCAGGGCTACGGCATCGATCCCGCGGAAGCGCAGGAGCGTTTCGACGAAGCTGAAGCCTTCAGGCTCAAGGCTTGGACCGGCGAGCCTGTCGATCATCAGGGCAAGTACTTCACGTTCAAGTTGCCCGCGCTGCGCCCGGCGCCACGCACGAAGCCGCATCCCCCGATCATTCGCGCCGCCGCCACGGAGCACGGCATGGTCGAGATCGCGCGTCACCGCCAGCCGTTCATGCTCAACATCCAGTCCGACGTAACGATTGCCGAGCGCATGGACCTCTATCGCAAGACGCTGCGCGAGGCCGGTGCCGGCGAGGCGGAGATCCTGGAGCTGGCCCGTCAGTGCTGGATCTGGCGCAACGTCGTTGTCGCTGAAACTGATGACGAAGCCGAGCGCATCGCCGTTCCCGCGTTCCAGGCGATGAACGAGCTACGCGCCACCATGCGCGACAAGGTGATCCGCGAGCAAGGGCTGTCCATCGCGCCGCCGCCTTCATCAGGCACAGCGGCGCCGGCGCGGCTTTCCCTCGAGCACGGCCTCGTGCACGGCTCACCGGCAACCGTCGCCCGCAAGCTCGCGCCCATTGCCAAGACCGGCGCCGGCGGCATGATCATCCAGTTCCGCCTGGGTCCGATGACATTCGAGCAGACTGCGCAGAGCCTGACGCTCTTCCGCAATCACGTGATGCCGGCATTGGCGTGAATATCCGAACGGTCGGGGTCAGACCCGTGGGTCCGACCCCTTGTGTCCCGTACGACCGATATCACTGACGATCAGCGTCTCAAATCTCCACCACCTCCAGCACGCCGGGAATCGTCGTGATCTGGCCGCGCTGCATGGGGCCGATCTCATAGCGGCCGGGCAACGCGAATTCCAGCGCGCGGCTGCCTGCGATACCCGGCACACCGGCAACCTCGACCGCCAAGCGCACCTCGGTTTTGCCCCCAGGCTTCAGATGCGACTTGATCTGCTCGATCCGAGCCTGGCGCATCTGGAAGGCGCGCGCGTCGAGCACGACTTTCAAGCCGCGCTGGACATTTGCCGCCGCAGCGTCAAGCCGTTCGATGCCTTGCACGCGCATCTTCACCGTTTCGCCATCACGCTCGGCTTCGACCGAAATCAACACCGGCGTGCCGGGCTCGAGGAGGTCACCGCAGCGGGCGAGCGTATCGGAGAAGATCACGGCCTCGAACTGGCCCGAGGCATCGGAGAACATGGCGAACGCGAACTTGTTGCCCTTTTGCGAGCGGCGCTCGCGCGCGGACACGACAATGCCAGCGAGTCGTCCCGCCGTCATGCTGAGGCCCGCCTTGGCCTCGAACTCTGCATAGCGCTGCACACCGAGCTTAGGCAGGAGCGCACCGTATTCATCGAGCGGATGGCCTGAGAGATAGAATCCGATGCCGGCGAACTCGTATTGCAAGCGCTCCATGGGCGTCCACATCTGAACCGGACGGAGCTTGAGCATGCTCTCTCCGCCGGACTTGGCGTCGCCGAAGAGGCTCGCCTGCCCACTCTCCTTCTCGTCGTGGAGCTGGCTCGCCACATCCATCATCTGGTCGACGTTGCCGTGAACGAGCGCGCGATTTTTCTCCAGCCCATCGAAGGCGCCTGACACGGCGAGCGTTTCCAGTGCCCGCTTGTTCAAGGCTTTCGGGTCCATGCGGCGGGCAAAATCGCCGAGGTCCTTGTAGCCGCCCTTCGCCTCCCGCTGATCGACAATAGTGCCCACCGCTGCCGCACCGATGTTCTTCAACGCCGCGAGCGCATAACGGATGGCGCCCCGGCTCTCCCCTTTGGCCGGCTCGGCGCCGAATTCGACGCCCGAAGCATTGACGCACGGCGGCTTGATCATGATCCCGGAGCGGCGTGCCTCGGAAGCGAACATCGCGAGCTTATCGGTATTCGACAGATCGAGCGTCATCGACGCCGCGAGAAATTCCGGCCGGTAGTTCGCCTTGAGATAGGCCGTGTGATAGGCGACGAGCGCGTAAGCCGCCGCGTGACTCTTGTTGAAGCCGTAGCCCGCGAACTTATCGACCAGCTCGAAGATGTACTTGGCGTCCTCGCGCTTGACGCCCTTCTCAACCGCGCCCTCGATGAACTTCGCCTGCTGCGCCGCCATCTCGTTCTTGTCTTTCTTGCCCATGGCGCGGCGCAGAAGATCGGCTTGCCCGAGCGAGTAGCCGCCCATCACCTGGGCGATTTGAATGACCTGCTCCTGGTAGATGATGACGCCGTAGGTCTCCTCCAGGATCGGCTGGATCATCTGGTGCGGATATTCGATCGGCTCGTCGCCGTGCTTGCGGTTGATGTAGGTGGGGATGTTATCCATCGGGCCCGGGCGGTAGAGCGCCACCATGGCGATGATGTCCTCGAAGCGGTCGGGCTTCAGCCGCTTCAAGCTCTCGCGCATGCCGGTCGATTCCAGCTGGAACACACCGACCGTGTCAGCCTTGGCGAGCAGCTCGTAGCTGGCTTTGACCTTGGGGTCGTCACCCGCAATGGGCACGTGCGCGAGGTCTATTCTCTCGCCGCGCCCCTTTTCGATCAGCTCAACCGCTTTTTGCAGGACGGTCAGCGTCTTGAGGCCGAGAAAGTCGAACTTCACGAGGCCCGCAGCCTCGACGAGCTTCCAGTTGAACTGCGTGATCGGGAAGTTGGATTTAGGATCGCGATAAAGCGGTACCAGCTGATCGAGCGGGCGGTCGCCGATCACCATGCCGGCCGCATGCGTTGACGCGTGACGGTAGAGACCCTCGAGCTTCTCCGATATCTCGAGCAGGCGCGCCACGACGGGCTCGGCCTTGGCCGCTTCCTGCAGCCGCGGCTCGCCGTCGATCGCCTGGCGCAGGGTCACAGGATTTGCCGGATTGTTCGGCACGAGCTTGCAGAGCTTGTCGACCTGGCCGTAGGGCATCTGGAGGACGCGGCCGACGTCCCGCAGCACCGCGCGCGCCTGCAACTTGCCGTGGGTGATGATCTGGGCGACGCGGTCCTCGCCGTACTTCTGCTGCACGTACCGGATCACCTCGTCGCGCCGGTCCTGACAGAAGTCGATGTCGAAGTCCGGCATCGAGACGCGCTCGGGATTGAGGAAGCGCTCGAACAAAAGCCCGAAGCGCAGCGGATCCAAATCGGTGATCGTCAGCGCCCAGGCGACGACCGAGCCCGCGCCAGAGCCGCGGCCCGGTCCCACGGGAATGCCGCTCTTCTTCGACCATTGGATGAAGTCGGCGACGATCAGGAAGTAGCCCGGAAACTTCATCTCGGTAATGACGTCCACCTCGTAGGCGAGGCGCTTTTCGTAGTCCTCGCGCGTGAACCCCTCTGCGAGCGGCACTTCGTCGAGGCGTCGTCGCAAGCCGGCTTCAGCCTGGCGCTTCAACTCTGCAGCTTCGGCGTTGAGGCGCTCATCGTCGTTGGCTCCGGTTTTGGTCTCTACGAACGCCGGCAGAATGGGCTTACGACCTCTCGGTCTGTACGCGCACCGCTTGGCAATCTCGATAGTGTTGTCGGTCGCCTCTTCCAGATCTGCAAAGAGGTTGACCATATCCTTTGCGCTCTTGAACCAATGATTGGGCGTCAGTCGCCTCCGATTATCTTCTGTGACGTAGGTACCCTCGGCAATACATAACAGCGCATCATGCGCTTCATAATCTTCTGGCTTGGCGAAATAACACTCGTTGGTTGCGACAATGGGTATACCTAAGTTGTAGGCCAATCTCAGTAGTTCAACCTCTACCTCGCTCTCCCCTGTCAGCCCATATCTCTGAAGCTCGATGTACAATCTGTTGCCGAAAATGCGTTGAAGCCTCTCAACGCGATCTTGAGCTGACTCTGGACGACCATCATTCAGCGCTGTGACAAGTGGCCCCTCTGGTCCTCCGGTGAGCGCTATGAGCCCATCACTGTGCTCGTGCAGTTGCTCGCTCGATATCTGGGGTCCCGGTCCTTCAATGCCAGCCTTGTACCCCTCACTTGAGAGCTTCATCAAATTGCAATATCCAGTCTCATTCATAGCAAACAGCGCAACAAAGCCCGCGGGGGCAGAAGGCGAGTCGTTTCGCCCCTTTTGTGGAAGCGCGTTGTCCAACTGTCGATCATTGAAGTTCACATTGAGGAAACAGCCGATTATTGGCTGCACTCCGACGGCTGCCAACTTGTCTGAGAACTCTAAAGCGCCAAAAAGGTTTGATCTGTCAGCGAGACCAAGCGCTGGCATCTGCTCCGCGACAGCAAGCTTCGCAAGCTTGCTAATCTGCATCGCTCCTTCGAGCAGCGAGTACGCAGAGCGCGCCTTCAGATGCAGGTATTTCGATTGGTAAGTACTCAAGATCGGTGATCCGCATTCAACGCGCACCCTAGCAAACGAGCGCACATGCGTAACGCGATTCGTATCCAACTATGCGCTGACAGTACGCCCGCTCGAATCGTCCTCAACCGTTCTTCAAGGAATCATTATGTTCTCAACAGGTTCTGCACAAATGATGGCTGAAGAGATATCTAGCTTCCAGCCCCCGCCTTCTTCGCCTCGATCGCAGCCCAGACGCGGGGTGGGGTGGCGGGCATCTCGAAATGCTCGATGTCGAGGGCGCTGCAGATGGCATTGATGGTCGCGACCATCGAGCCGACCGTGCCGGCCTCGCCCACGCCCTTGGCGCCGAGCGGGTTGATCTTGGTCGGCACGGGCCTGAGCTCGAAACTCACCTCGGGAACCTCGTCGGCGCGCGGCATCTGGTAGTCCATCAGCGAGCCGCTCAGGAGCTGTCCGCTCTCAGCGTCGTAGACGATCTTCTCGCCGAGCGCCTGCCCGACACCCATGGCGACGCCGCCCTGCATCTGGCCGTGCGCCAAGGTCGGATTGAGCACCGTGCCCAGATCCTCGACGATCGAGTAGCGCACGATCTTGGCGACGCCGGTTTCCGTATCGACCTCGACCTCGCACATGTGCGAGCCGTTCGGGAAGGTGACCGCCGGCGGCATGAAGTCGCCCGTCTCGACAAGTCCCTTTGGGCTCTTCTGTTGGACCCGCCTGGCGACGTCAGCCAACCCAACCGATCGGTTGGTGCCCCTGAGCGGGAAGCGGCCGTCCCGAAACTCGACGTCGTCGGGATTTGCGTCGAGCAGCTCGGCTGCAATGGCTTTGCCAGTAGCGATGATCTTGCCAATGGCCACAAACGCCGATGATGCGCCAACACCTGTCGCGCCCGAGCCGCCGTTTCCGCGGCCATCCGCCAGATTCTCCGTGTCGCCCGCCTCGTAACGGATAGCATTGCGCGAGAGGCCGAGCTCCTTCGCAACGAGATCGGTGATCATTGTCTCGATGCCCTGGCCCGTCGACATGGAGCCGGCGAAGATGGTCGCCGTCCCATCCGAGTGGATCTCGATCCTGGTGTTGTCGCTGCGCGGCTTGGTGAATGGCCCCGCGGACACCTCGATCGGATTGGCCATGCCGAGGCCGAGCAGCTTGCCGCGCTTGGCCGCTTCCGCGCGCCGCTGCTTGAAACCTTGGTAGTCGGCGAGCCGCGCCACGCTGCTCATCGTGCTTTCGAATTCGCCGCAGTCGTACGTGAAGATGAAGCCGGTGTCGTAAGGCATGGCCGAGGGCGGCACCAGATTGCGTCGGCGCAGCTCGAAAGGATCAATCCCCATCTCGCGCGCCGCAATGTCGATCAGCCGCTCGATGACATAGGTCGCCTCCGGTCGGCCGGCACCGCGATAAGGCGCATTGGTCATCGTGTTGGTGTAAATGCCGGTCACCGTCGCGCCGATCGCGGGGATGCGGTAGACGCCGGCAATCCCGCCAATGTTGTTGATCATGAACAGCGAGCGCCCCGATAGATACGCGCCGACATTGATCGTGAAGTCGACCTGGAGGCCCAGGAACTTGCCATCTGCATCGAGGGCGAGACGCGCATCTGCCAGCATGTCGCGGCCATGATCATCGGCAAGGAAGCTCTCGCGCCGCTCCGAGATCCACTTGACGGGCCGGGCAAGCTTCTTCGCAGCGTAGAGCACCAGCACATCCTCGGGGTAGGCACCACTCTTCATGCCGAAGGAACCGCCGACATCCTTGGCGACGACGCGCATCTTGTCCTTCGGCAGCTTCAGCATGCGAGCGAGCGCATCGCGCAGGCCGTGCGGGCTCTGGTTGGCAGCATGAAGCACAAGGCGACCCGACGGCTCGACAAGTGCAAGGCCCCCGCGGGGCTCCAATGAGAGCGCGACAACGCGCGTCACGTGCGAGGAGAGCCGCGCCACCCGCGCAGCGCCCGGAAACACCGCCTTCGCATCACCCCGCTGCCAGACGAAAGCGACGTTGTCCGGCACCTGATCCCAGACCGCAGGTGCTCCGGCAGCGCGGGCCGCAGCAAGCTCCGTGACAACGGATAGATCATCGGTCTCGACTGTCACCAGCTCGGCCGCGGCTTCTGCAGCGGCCATCGTTTCGGCGACGACGAGCGCCACCGGTTCCCCGACACATCGTATCCGGTCGCGAGCCAAAACCGGGCGGCGAGCCTGGAACGCCTTCTCGCCCGTCGATCCCTTGAGCTCGACACCGCAGGGGAAGTCCTCGAGACCGTCGGCGGCCAAGTCCTTGGCCGTGTACACGGCGAGAACACCGGGCGCAGCACCAGCGGAACCCGTATCGATCGCCCTGATCCGGGCGTGGGCGACCTGGGCACGAACCACCACTGTGTAGGCCGTTCCACTCGGTGCAAGATCGGCAACATATTGGCCAGCACCCGTCACCAGCCGGTTGTCCTCGATACGGCCTTGGAACTCGCCCCACTGGCTCATGGCCATCGTCTCCGTCGATCGCTGTCGCCATCGCAGCCTCAACTTGATAAGGCAGGCGAACTCGGCTGCACGTGACCATGCGAGGCGCTCTGAGAGCAAGCCCGTGCGACGGCCAGCAGGGTTGCAATGACGCTGTTTGGAACTATTCTAAGCTGGTGCGATGCGTGTTCGCTGCGAGAAGGTGAGCCTTGAAGAAATTTGCCGACCTCAGCGAACAGGAGATCCTGGCGCTGGCCATCAGCCTGGAGGAGGAGCACGGCCGCATCTACGCCGACTATGCCGACGGCCTCAAGGACACGTTCCCCGCGTCCGCCAAAGTGTTCACCGAGATGGCCGAGGAGGAGAACGAGCACCGTCGCTGGCTGATCGAGCTCCATCGCAGAAATTATGGCGAGCATATCCCGCTTGTGCGCCGGCATGACGTCAAAGGTTTCGTGCGCCACGAGCCGATCTGGATGGTGCGCCCGCTCGGCCTCGACAAGGTTCGCCAGCAGGCCGAGGCGATCGAGTACGAGACGCGGCAGTTCTACGAGAGCGCGCTAGAGCGCACGACGGACGCCAGCTTGCGCAAGCTGCTGGGCGACCTCGCCGCGGCGGAGCGTCAGCACATTTCCCTCGCCCAGAAGCTCGGCGAGAAGCATCTGACTACCGACGCCAAGTCGGACGAGGAGGAGACGCGCCGGCGCATGTTCGTGTTGCAGGTCGTCCAGCCGGGCCTTGCGGGGCTGATGGACGGCTCGGTTTCGACGCTGGCGCCGTTGTTCGCCGCCGCCTTCGCCACGCACGACAACTGGAAGACGTTTCTGGTTGGCATGGCGGCCTCAGTCGGCGCAGGCATTTCGATGGGATTCGCCGAGGCGCTCTCAGACGACGGCGCATTGACTGGGCGCGGCCACCCGTGGCTGCGCGGGACGATTACGGGCTTGATGACGACGATCGGCGGTGTTGGCCACACGCTGCCCTATCTGGTGCCGGCAACCTTGACATGGACGCTCAATGTCGGCGCTTCGCCATTGACGCTCAATGGCTTTCACATTGCAACGGCCATCGCGGCGCTGATCGTGTTCATCGAGCTCTGGGCCATCGCCTGGATCCGCGCCCGCTACATGGACACACGCTTCCTGCAGGCCGCTTTCGAGGTGGTGCTTGGCGGCTTTATTGTTTTCGTAGCAGGAGTTTTTATCGGAAGCGCGTAATCTCCCGTCACATGCGCACAAATGTTTGTGCGTTGATTTGAGGTCTGAGCATTGCCGGTCGGGCACTTTCAGCACATAGTCCGGCCTTATGGACAAGGTGGGCACCAAATCAGAAGCGCGCGAGCAATTCGCGCAGAATCTTCGTCAGGCGCGGATCGCACGCGGCTACAAGACCGCACGCAGCCTCGCCAGGGCACTGAATATAGATGAGAACCGGTACACCCGCTACGAACGGGCGGAGGTCGAGCCCGACCTCAAGCTGCTGCAGCAGATGTGCCGGTTGCTCGGGGTGACGCCGAACGAGTTGCTGCTCGGATTTGGCTCGGCGCCTTCGGCCTTGGATGATGATCTAAAGCGGCCTTGGGCTGCCGGGACCTCCGGTGAAGGCACCGTCCTTTTCGAGGCGCTTGCGTGGCGCCTCGCCGCAGCTGCCGTAACGTCCGGCATCGGGATCGACGGTGTCCGGCAGATGAATGGCGCGACACGGCCGGCGGTGAGCGGCGCACCTGCATTGCCGAAACTTCAGCAGACGACCGTCCTTTACAGACGCCTCGTATCTCAGCCGATGGCGACGATGTCCGCCATTGCCGCAGACGACGGTCTGACTCGCGCCGGTGCGCAGACCGCACAGCAGATCCATGACCTCTGCGCCAAGCTCGCGCATGCGCTGAGCGACAACTGACCCGCTGCATGGCGTTTCACGCTGGTCTCGGCTAAGCACGAGGCATGACCGAGCCTGACCTTGACGCGCTGGCGACACTGCTGGCCGAAGCGCGCCGCTCGCGGCGCCCGCTTCGGGGCCTTCGGGCGGAGCAGTTGCCGGCCGCCGAGCGCGATGGCTACGCGATCAACGCGCGCGTTGCCGATAAGCTCGGCTGGCCTCAGCTTGGATGGAAGATCGCGGCGACGACGCCCGAGATGCAACGGCGGCTCCGCGCCGACCAGCCGATCTACGGACGCACCTTCTCCCGTTTCGCGATGGCATCGCCGGCCTCGCTCCCTCATGCCGATCTGTTGGACCCGCTGGTCGAATGCGAGTTCTTCTTTCGCTTGGCGCGGGATCTTGCCGCTCGCGAGGCGCCCTTTACGCGCGCCGAGGTCGAAGACGCGGTGGAGAGCGTGCATGCCGGCATCGAGGTGGCCGAGTGCCGGTTCCCGCTCAATGAGCTGCCGCCCATGCCGGCGATCCTTGCCGACGGCGCGGCCTCGGGCCGTTATGTGATCGGCGATGAGATCGCACCTTGGCGCAGCGTGGACCTCGCGGCGGTGTCCGTGAGCCTCACCGTCAATGGCACGCTCCGGCGGCAAGGAAGCGGGCGCGAGGTGATGGGCGATCCGCTCCTGCCTGTGGTTTGGCTCGCCAACGAACGCCGGCTTTGGGGCGACGGTCTCCGGGCGGGTGCCCTGATCAGCAGCGGCACCGCGACAGGCATGCTCCTCGCCAAACCGGGCGACCACATGCAGGCCGACTTCGGCGGCCGCTGGCGCGTGGAGGTGGCGTTCGAGTGAGTGCGACGGAGAAGAGCCATGTGGCTCCACCATTCACGCCCAATCCGTTGATCAAACGAACCGCGGAAGCGGATGGAGCGGGTGAAGGGAATCGAACCCTCGTCATCAGCTTGGAAGGCTGTTGCTCTACCATTGAGCTACACCCGCGCTCGCGGCGGGACATGACCACGGGGGCGGGGGCGGCGTCAACTGGCCGTTCGCGGGAACGCAGCGCCGCCGCCGACCCTGGCGGGCGTCACTGGAGCCCTTCCCGAGCATCTACGCCTTCGCCACCTCGCCGCGGGGGGTGTCGCGCATGAGCCAGGCGAGAGGGACAGCGAGCGACGCGGTGACCGCAAAGAGATAGAACGCGTTGATATAGCCGATCATTGCAGCCTGGCGCTGCATCTCGCTGGCGATCACCGCAAGCCCGCGCGGCGTCTCGAGTGTCCAATTGCCGAGAACGGTCGGGAACTCCAGGATCTTGTTGTAGCGGCTGATGAACTCCGCCATGCCGGCGTAGCTCGTCACGGTCGAGCGCACCAGCAGCACAATCGACAGCGAGATGAAGAGGCTCGAGCCGAAATTGCGCAGCAAATGAAAGAAGGCCATCCCCTCGGCCATCAGCCGCGGCTGCAGGGTCGCGAAGGCCAGCACCGACATCGGCGTGAAGGCGAGGCCGAAACCGAATCCTTGCACGAGATTGGTCCAGAAGACGTCCGCCATCGTGAAATTGATGTCGAGCTGCGCCATGGCGAACCCGGAAACAGCCTGTGCCAGGAGACCGAGCGCGAGCGCCAGGCGCGGCGTGTGCTTGGTCAGCGGCACCACGATCAGAAACGAAAGCCAGTTGCCGATACCGCGGGCGGTGAGCAAGGCGCCGATGAGGTCGTCGGGGAGCCCGCGCAGATCGTGCAGCAGGCTCGGGAACAGCACCATGGGCGTGAACATCAACATGCCCATGATCGTCACCAGGATGAGCCCCACGGCGTAATTGCGGTCGCGCAGCAGTTGCGGGTTGAAGAACCCATCCGGGCGTGTCGCGGTGTGGACGATGAAAATCCAGCCCGCCACCACGGCAACGCCGGCCAGCAGGCGGATCTCGATCGCTTCGAACCAATCGAGGCGCTGGCCGCGATCGAGCATCAGCTGCGCCGCACCAATGGTGATGGCCAGCGCCAGGAAGCCCGTCCAGTCGAACGTTCTTTCCGACTGCTGGTTCTTTCCCTTCAGCACAAGCCAGGCAGCGAACGTGGCGAGCGCGCCTGGCGGCACGATCATGAAGAAAGCCCAGCGCCAGTTGTAAGCCTCGCTGATCATGCTGCCGAGGAAAGGTCCCGTCACCGGACCGACGACTCCACCAATGCCCCAGATCATCATCACCATCGCGTGCAGATGGCGCGGGAAGGTCGAGAGCAGAATGCCTTGTCCGAGCGGCATGATCGGCGCGCCGAAGATGCCCTGGCCGACGCGGAACAGCACCAGCATCTCGAGGCTCGTCGCCATGCCGCACAACAGCGAGAAGGCCGTGAAGCCGCCGACGGCCGTGACCATCAGCGTGCGCCAGCCGAACCGTGCGGCAAGCCAGCCCGAGAGTGGCGTCGCAATCGCTGTCGCGACAATGTTGAACGTCACCACCCACGCGATCTGATCCTGCGTCGCCGCCATCGTGCCGCGGATCTGCGGCAGCACCACATTGGCGAGCGTGATGGTCATGCCGAACAGCGTGGTGCAGAGCTGCACCATCACCAGCACGAACCATTGGTGCGCGGTGACGCTCGAGAGCCCCGTGTCGGCAGTGGTGGTGGCGGTGCTCATCAAGCTGGGCCCGGCCGGCGCGTCCACGGCAAGAAGTTTCCAGAGCCGGCGCGCAGGTGAGCCCTGGATGCCCTATTCGCGCTTCGCGGACAATCGTCGCAATGTGTAAACCAGAGTTCCGGCTTGCATTCGTTGAGGGACGATCGCAGGTCTTCGATCGATTTCTGCCGGAGAACGCCGTCTATGTTGATCGGTTGCGTCGCCTGGGGCAGGCTCGAGCGATCGCAACGGAAAACGTCCATGTCAGCGCGCATACTCCTTGCCGGGCTCTATCACGAGACCCATACGTTCCTCGACGCCACCACGGGCTTCGCTGAGATGAGGATGCGCCGCGGGGCCGAGATCCTGGCGCGTGGCGGTGACGGCTCGACGATCGACGGCTTTCTCAGCGTGGCCGAGCGGCTCGGCTGGGAGGTGATCCCCACGGTCGACTACAGCGCCATGCCCTCCGGCACCATCGAGGAAGCGGTGCTCGAACAGTATTGGCGCGAGCTGGAGCCCATGGCGCGAGATGCGATCGCCAAGGGGCTCGACGGCATCTGGCTCGGCCTCCACGGTGCCATGGTGACGACGGAAACCCAAGACCCCGAAGGCTGGCTGCTTGAGCGGCTACGCGGCTTGCCTGGCGCCGAGAGCTTACCCCTCTTTGCAGTGTTCGACTTGCACGCCACCATCACGGACCGTATGGCGCGGCATGCCAACGGTCTCGTGGCTTATCGAGAGAACCCGCACATCGACGCGTTGGAATCAGCCGAACGTGCCGCACTGCTGCTAGCCCGCGCGCTCGATACGGGCCAGCGTCCGCGCACCATCACGCGCCGCTTGCCGATCGTCTGGCCTCCGACTGGCACCGGCACGGCGGATGATCCCATGCGCAGCCTCGAGGCAATGGCACGGGAGATCGAGGCGGCGGACCCGGACATCTGGGCGATCAATGTCGTCGCGGGCTTCGCGTTCGCCGATACACCGGATACCGGCGTATCAGTGAGTGCCGTAACGGTCGGTGATGAGGCGGCAGCGCGGACGCATCTCGCCCGCCTCGCCGATGTCGCGCATCGCCTGCGCGTCCATGGCATTCCGCAGGAATGGGCGATCGACGACGCCATTCGAGACGCGCTTGCGAAAGGGCCCGGACGCGGGCCAACGCTCATTGTCGAGCCGGCGGATAACATCGGAGGCGGCTCGCCCGGCGACTGCACGTCGGTGCTGCGCGCGTTCCTGGCACACAGCCTTCGCGACAGCGCAGTCGTGATCAACGATCCCGAAGCTGTTGGCGCGCTTGCCGGCACCCCGGTTGGCGGGCGGGCGACGGTCGCCATCGGCGGCAAGGCGACGAAGCGCGATCCGGGTCCGGTGACGCTCGATCTGGACGTACTCGGCCGCACCGACGGTCGCTTCACGCTGGAGGACCGCCAGAGCCACCTCGCCTCGATCCAGGGCATTCACGCGGACATGGGACCTTGCGTGACAGTGCAAGCTGCTGGCGTGATGATCCTGATCACATCGCGCAAGACGCCGCCCTTCGATCTCGGCCAACTGCGCTCGCAGGGCATCGTGCCAGAGCGGCTCGCGTTCATAGGCGTGAAGGCGGCCGTCGCGCACCGGCGTGCCTACGAGCCCATCGCCGCGCGCACCTACTGGGTGTCGACGCCCGGCGACTGCCCGAGCGATCTCACCACCCTCCCCTATCGCTGGATCACGCGGCCGATCTTTCCGCTGCATCAGTAGGCGGCGAAGGCAGCAGATCTCCTGAATTTGGCGCCACCTTTTCGCAGATTCACTCCGGGGCGTGGCAGGAACCACACAGGCTCAGTCCGTGCTGCAACCGAACCCACGTTTTGGACAAGAGTTATTCTTTAAACCTGCTGTATCAAAGACGGGGCGTGTGCTGCATGTCCTTGCTCGATCCACAAGACACTCGGGAACGTCGACGGTCATGAGTTCCACAGACAAGCCATCCGCCAAGTCGCTCACCATTCGTGCCGCCGTTTGTCTGGCACTGGTCCTGCTCTATGGCTTGTTCGGCACATTGCTTCACGGTGGCAGCCGGGCTCGCGACGGCCAGTTTTCGAGCCGGATCGCGAGCGAGCGAGTAGCGCCGGTTGTACCAGCTCGTTGACCGGTGCCCGCGATCGAGTTGCATTAGCGCACCGCATCGGGAGTTTCGTTGCTCGTGCAATTCGCGGGTACCGCGGCCTCAGACCGAGGGTTTTGCCCCTCGCGCGTCCAGAAGGCCTCCAGGACCGCCTTAGAAGCCCGCTGAGTGGCCACAAGGCTCGGAAAGCTAGGGGGGTAGCCAAAACCGTTTGCGTTGAAATTCGCCCATGAATTTTTCGAGTCCGCACACGGCGCGAGTTAACTGGTTAATCAGCCACAGCGGCAGCGCGACTTAAGTTGCGCCGCCTACACGGGATGGAGCAGCTCAGCGCGCGGCCGTGACACGGTCTGGCGGCCGCGCTTGAACACGGCGAGGACGGGCGCAACCGTCGCCACGGCTTCGGCCGGCGTTTTCGCGTCGATGACGGTGACGTCGGCAGGATTGCCGACCGAGAGCCCATAGTCCCTGAGGTTCATGAGCCGCGCCGAGCGGGCGGTGATCATGGAGAACAACTCGGAAAGGCGCTCGGGATCTCCGACCTGCAGAATATTGGCGTGCAGGTTGGTCATACGGATGAGAGAGCCGTCGCCGAAGGGCGTGAACGGGTTCAGGATGTTGTTCGACGAGATCGAGCAATTGCAGCCCTGCGATACGAAGAGGTTCGCGTCCGCAACGCAGCGCGGCACATTGTGGTCGACGTGGCGGGCGAGGACGAAGAGGTCGGTGGCGGGCAGCACGGTGACCGCGACGCCCGCACCGGCGAGCCGCTTGGCAATTTCGGTCTGGCGCGCGGGCGGCAAGCCTGCCAGCTTGGTCGCGTGGCCCATCGCGACGCGGCCGCCGAGCTTGAAGCGCTCGGTGAGATCGGCGACGAGATGGGTGTCGAGACTCGCGGGATCGTGGCCGGAGTCGATGTGCATGTCGATATCGACGTCGAACTCGCGGGCGAGCTCGAAGACGCGATTGATCTGACCGGCATGATCGATGTCGTAGTTGGGTGCCGCCCCGATGACCCGCGCGCCCATCCTCAGGCCATCGACAAGCGCCTTGTCCGCGTCGGGCGCAGTGGTGAGGCCTTCCTGCGGGAAGACGCAGATCTCGAGATCGACGGCCCAGGCATAGTCCTTCGCAAGCTGCCGCAGCGCCTCGACACACTTGGTGCCGACGGGCGCGTCGATTTCGGCGTGCGTGCGAATGCGCGTTGCGCCGTGCTTCACGCAGCTTTCGAGTGTCGCCTTGGCGCGGGTGTATATGTCTTCCACCGTGAACGTGGACTTCACCGCCTGCACGCGGCGCATGTGGTCGGGACTGGCGCGGCTCGGCTCCGGCGTGCAGCGGTCGATGATGCGCGATTTGTCCAGATGGATGTGGGTCTCGATCAGACCGGCGCAGCAGAGGCAGCCCTCGGCGTCATGGCTCGGAGCGTCGGTCTGAATACCCGGCTCGATCGCGGCGATGCGGCCGTCGGCGATGCCGATGTCAACAGTGGCCGCATCGGGGCGGATGTCCGGTAGTCGTGCGTTGCGGATGACAAGGTCGAGCATGTGTGCACCTGTGTTTCCTCAGCGCAAAAGCTACTACAGGGAGCGTGTTGATCAACGGCCCGTTCAAGACAAACGGGGGAAGACCATGGGTCTCGCGCCGTCCATCGTCGCCGTGATTCCAGCATCGTCGACAATCCAACTCCGGCTGCATTCCTCCTAGTCCATCCGGATCATGATGCTGGCAGACGGCGTCTGCATCGTGTTCGTGATCTCGCGGTAAACCTGGCACGCGAGGTTCTTGCCGCGGAATAACTCGTTATAGACCGCAAAGACGCAGCCGGGTGTGTTGCGGCAGATGACCTGGCACGCGCCAGGCGAATCCGCCGAACTCATTTTGATCTGCTGGCCCATCGCCGCACGACCATCATAGATGTCGAAACCGCGCTCCTTACGGCTGGGCGGCCCCTTCAGATCCGGCGGCAGCCGACGCGCCGCTGCCTGTACTGCCGACTGCTCGGTCGGAACCGCGGTTCCCGCTCGCAGACCCAGCTGCCATGCCGGGTCCTGGTGCACAGCCTCGACGCGCGCCAGAAGCTGGCATTGTCCCGTTACGGGCGACCGTCGGCCGAATTGGTAGGCAACGCAGCTCGAGTCGGCTTCGCATGCCTCCTGGCAGGCGCCCGCATCGGCTTGGCGCGTCTCGCTCACCTTGATGCCGTCGACGCGGGTGCTCTCGTGCTGCAGGAACGGGGCATTCTGATTGCCAGGGGGTGCGGGCACTGCGGACGGCCTGGCGGATTGCGACGGTGCTGTGCTCGCCGTCGTGTTCGTCCGCGGCGCGGTCTCCCGCTTTTGCGCATTCTCCTCGAGCAGCCGGATGCGCTCTTGCAGGGCCGCGATGTCTGCTCCCGTTCCGGCCGGGGCAGCCGCGACCGTGCCCGACGATTGCGAGGCGCTGGCATGAAAATAGAACTCGGTCGTCAGCGCCGAGTGGTCCCAAGGCACTTGCCTGCCGCTCGTGGCCGCCACCACATCCTTGCGCACCTCGATCATCGTCGCCGGCAAATTGCGCCCTTTGATGCTCATGTGCTTGATCAGCGCGACCGTGAAGGGTGAGTTGCGTCCATCGCCGTCGAGCGCAACATTGCCGGGCTGCGTCGAAAAGGCGATGAACGTGCCCAGTCCCGCCGGCGCTGCAGCCAAGCCCTTGCCGATCGCCGTCGATCGCGTTCCCATCGAGCGAGCCAGGTTTTTCGACAGCGGATTGTCGCGGCAGGCGTCCAGGATAACGATCGTCGTCTTGCCGTCGCGGTCGATCTCCATCTGGCGCAGCACGAAGTCGAGCCTGACAGTCTCGAACTCCAGGTCGCGCTCGCGGTCCAATTTGGCATCGATGGGAATGAGGTAGTTCTGCATCCCGACTTGCAGGCCATGGCCAGCATAGAACAGCAACGCGACCTCGGCATTGCTGAGCTGATCGGCGAAGGCCCGCAGCGCGCCGTCGAACTTCGCCTTGTCGGCATCCACCGCCATGATCACGGTGAAGCCCGCCTGCTTCAACGCCTCCGCGACATCGCGAGCGTCATGGACGGGATTTGCCAGCGGGGTCGTTGCCTTGTAGGCGCTGTTGCCGACCACCAGCGCCACGCGGGTGCTCGCCATTGCAGATGTGAGCCCGAGAGCGAGGCAAACCATTGCAATGCAATGCTTCAACATCCCGGTCATTGCTTCGCTCCCCCGGCGCGTCGGTCACGTGATGCAGTCTGTCCCAGATCGCGATGACGGAACAGAGGCAGGACGATGGCTGCTCCTGACCAACCCGCGAATGTACGCTAGGCCTGTCTGCATGATTGTGTTGGCTTGCACGCGGCGCAACGCCCATGTCACCATGTCCCGATCGCGCGCCAGTCAGGGAGGGACCGATGAAAGTCGGGATTCTGCAGTTTTTCGGTTGGCGCGACCGGTCGGTGCCGCTGAACTCCATTTACGCGTCGGCGCTGGAGCGCTTCACAGTCATGGACGAGACCGGCTACGACGCTGTCTGGCTGGCCGAGCATCACTTCACAAGCTTCTCAGTCTGTCCGTCGGTGCACATGATGGGCACGATGGCCGCGGCACGCACCAAGCGGCTCAGGATCGGCATGGGCGTGTCGCTCGCTGCGTTCTATAATCCGCTGCGACTTGCCGAAGAGGTGGCGCTGCTCGATGTGCTCTCCGGCGGTCGCGTGAACTGGGGCGCTGGCCGCGGCTTCGAGCGCGGCGAGTTCGCGGCCTTCGGGATTCCGCCCGAGGAGAGCGCATCGCGCTTCCACGAGACGGTCGACATCGTGCTGAAGGCCTGGACCACACAGAAGCTCAGCTACCAGGGCAAGTTCTTCAGCTACGACAACGTCGAGGTGCTCCCAAAGCCGGTGCAATCGCCGATGCCGGTGTGGATGGCAGCCTCCTCGACACCGGCGCTCGACTGGGCGGCGGCGCAAGGCCACTCGATCCTGATGGACCCGCACTCCTCGCGCAGTGATCTGGTCAGGAAGCGTCGGCACTACGAGAGCAAGCTGAAGGATGCCGGCCACAGCCCGGCTGGCCGAACCATTCCCATGGCGCGGCTCGTTGCGGTGGAGGACACAGCGGAAAAGGCGCGCGAGGTCGCACGCCGCGTAGCGCAATGGACGGTCGGCGCCTACGTCGGGCCGGCGCACGCCAACATCCGCCAGGAGCAGCGCACCTTCGGTGGCAAGGACCCGATCGATTTCTATCTCGAGGATGTGATGTTCCACGGTACGCCGGAGAGCATCACGGACGACATCCAGGCCTTCATGGCCGAGAGCGGCATGGACTACCTGATGGTGGCGCCCTTGAGCGGGCGCTCGTTCCATCTCTTCACGGACAAGGTGCTGCCGCGGATAGCGGGGTAACGTCGGCGTCAGACCCGGAGGGGCTGGCACCGACCTTGCACCGGCTTATTTCTGCTCCAGCTTGTCCTGCGTCTTCGTGTCGAAGTCGCTGGCATCGTGGCGCTCGTGCAGTTGGCTCGACGGCTCGCCCTGGATACGATTGACCATGCGGCCGCGTTTCACGGCCGGACGCTCGCCAATCTCGTTGGTCCAACGATTGACATGCTTGTACTCGTGTACGGCGAGGAACTCCGCCGCGCCGTAGAGCAAACCCTTCGTCAGTGCGCCGTACCAGGGCCAGATCGCGATGTCGGCAATCGAGTACTCATCGCCCGCCATGTACTTGTTATTCGCCAATTGCTTGTCGAGCACGTCGAGCTGGCGCTTGGTCTCCATCGCGAAGCGGTTGATCGGATATTCCCACTTCGCCGGCGCATAAGCGTAGAAGTGGCCGAAGCCACCGCCGAGATAGGGCGCGCTGCCCATCTGCCAGAAGAGCCAATTGAGCGCTTCCGTGCGCTTGTCCGGGTCCTTCGGCAGAAAGGCGCCAAACTTCTCCGCGAGGTAGAGCAGGATCGCGCCCGACTCGAACACGCGGCGCGGCTTTGCAGGACTGCTGCGATCGAGCAGCGCCGGGATCTTCGAGTTGGGATTGATCTTCACAAACCCGCTGCCGAACTGGTTGCCCTCCCCGATCCGGATCAGCCATGCGTCGTACTCGGCGCCCTTGTGGGCGGCGGCAAGCAGCTCCTCGAGCATCACTGTCACTTTGACGCCGTTGGGCGTTCCGAGCGAATAAAGCTGAAGCGGATGCTTGCCGACGGGCAGCTCCTTCTCGTGCGTCGCTCCGGAGATCGGCCGATTGATGTTGGCGAACCGGCCGCCGTTCTCCTTGTCCCAGGTCCAGACTTTTGGCGGGGTGTACTCAGCTGCGCTCATGCTCTTGGCTCTCCGTAGCGATGCGATTGACGCCGTTTAAGAGTGGCTGTCAGTTCATACCTATCGCATCTTGTCGACGACAACGCATGCGCATTTGGCAAGCGACGCTTGAGCAAAAGTCAGCCGATCAGCCGCCCCGCAGCCCCGTTCGCCATCGGGCCGGGCATTGCTATATGTCGTGCCATGAACGAGATGGCACATCCGTCCCCTCCTCGCACTCGACACCGAGGCGCGGCTCTATGCCTGTTTCGGCGTTCGTGAATACTGCGTCGAGGATACCGCGACATCCACCACGACCGTGCACCGCGATCCCAGCGCCGATGGTTACTCTGACGTGACAATCGTGGGCCGAGCAACCAACTGGTTCCGCGCCTCGTGCCACGGATGGCAGTGCGCATCGGGAACCTCGCCGGCGGATAGAAGCGGTGTCAGACCCGGGGGTCTGACACCCACAGGGCTATTCCGCCGCGATCAGCAGCGGCAACATGGGACGCTGAGGTGGCGTCTCTGTTTTGCCGCGCACCTCGGCTTCCTCGTACTCGGCCGCCGCGATGGCACGGGCCAGCGCCGCATGCAGCGCCTTCGCCGATTCGAGCGTGATCTCCACCGCGACGCGGTCGCCCGCATCGTGGCTCGTGTTCATGAAGTCGATGACCATACAGTCATCGAGCAGCGCGTGGCGCGCGTGGTCATAGGAGACCACGGCGTGCGAGAGCTCGAACCACTGGTCCCCGCGCTTGCCGACGCCATCGACATGCGCAATCTCGACGATCGATGTGCACATGAGGCACCTCCTTGAGCCGGGCCTTCAGCCGATGTGCTTCTTGAGGAACGCCAGCGTCTTGTTCCAGCTGTCCGTCGCCTGCTCCAGGCGATAGAGCGGCCGGTGGTGATACCAGATGCCGTGGCCGGCGCCGTCGTAGCGATAGAATTCATACGATTTGCCGGCTTTCTTCAGTGCTTCCTCGTGCTGGTTGACTTGCTCAGGGCTCGGCGCGCGATCCTCATTGCCGAAGATTCCGAGCAGCGGGCAGCAGAGCTTCGGCGTCATGTCGATTGGAGCAACCGGCGTCTTGGCGTTGAGCTCGTCCTTGCCCATCACCACACGGCCGCCCCAGAGATCGACGCATGCATCCACGTCCGTCCTGGTGCACGCGTAGATGAAGGCGTGGCGACCGCCAGAGCAGGAGCCGAGCACGGCAACTTTGCCGTTCTGGTTGGGTTGCGCCCGCATCCAGGCCACGGCGGCCGCTGTGTCGCCCACCATCTGCGCATCCGGAATACCGCCGTCAGCGCGAACCTTTGCAGCCACGTCATCCGGATGTCCTTGACCGGCGCGCTCATAGAGGTTGGCGCAGATTGCCATGTAGCCATAGTGGGCAAATTTGCGGGTCTCGCCGATGTAGTACTCGCTCCAGCCCGGGAGATGGTGCACCAGCACGACGCCCGGAAACGGTCCCTTGCCGGCGGGCTTTGCCGTATAAGCCTGGATCGGCGTGCCGCCGTCGCCCTTGAGTGTGATCATCTCGCAGGTCATTCCGATGTAGGGTGCTGCCATGGTCGCTACCTCGTCTGGTTGGAATTTGTGAATTGTGCTCGGGTCGGGTCGTGCTGTGAATTGAAGGTCCCGATTGAAACCCGAAGCTAGCGCCAGCGCAACCGTCGGTGCAGACCGGTATGGGCAATGGGTGTTGCTTTTGCAGTCCAGCGCGGAGAGCAGGACCCGATCATTCGGGACCGCCGTTGGCCGTCCAGCCGCCATCGACTGGAATGACCGCACCGTTGATCCACGCCGCACCGGGTGATCCAAGAAATGCTACCGCGGCGCCGATGTCCGCGGGCCTGCCAAGGCGCGGCAGCGGCGTGCGTGCCTTCAGCTTGTCAAGCGAGAAGAGCCCACGCTGCACCTGGGCCAGCATCATGTCCGTCTCGACGTACCCCGGTGACACCGCATTGACGCGCACACCATGAGGGCCCCATTCAATGGCGAGCGTGCGTACCAGATTGGCGACGGCCGCCTTGGTCGCCGTGTAGGCTGCGCGGTTGGCGCCGGCAGTCAGGCCATAGATCGAGCTCGTCACCACGATGAGGCCGGATTTCTGCGTCACCATGCGCCGTCCCGCGCCTTGCACGGTGAAGAACACGCCGGTGAGATTGAGATCGACGGTGCGCCGCCACTCGTCCTCGGTGAGTTCCAGCGTCGGCTTGTTCATTGCCATGCCGGCGTTGGCGTGCGCAACATCGACGCCACCCCACTGCCGGTCCATCTCGGCGAACGCCTTCTCGTTGTCCTCGGCACTCGCCGCCGAGCCGCGTACACAAATCCAGTCAGCGGGCGCATCGGGAACCACGGCACGGTCGAGAATGCAAATCTTGCCGCCGCGGGCGGCGTAGGCGTCGGCCACCGCACGGCCGATGCCGTGTGCACCTCCGGTCACAAGTACGCGGGTGCCTGGCGAAGGTTGGAGATCAAGAGGTACGGTGCGGGCAGTGCTCGGGGTCGACTCGGACATGGGAAGGGCCTCGCGGGTTGCTTGTCGCTTCCCATCCTGAGCCCGTCGGCACGGAGACGCAAATTCGAAGGTCAGCAGCGAGAGACGCAACCACACGACCAAGCGACGTGGTGATGAGCAGCCCTGGTTCTCGCGGGTTTCCTTTCAGGCTCTGGCGCTCATGCTTGATCCACTTGCGGTCGCTCGGGAGTTGCGGCTCGGAGGATCACCACCGAATATTGCCGCTGAAGTAGGGAACGCGAATGCGCACCTGGCCGGCCTCGGTGTCGACCCTGACGTCGGCGTTGGGCGCGTTGACTCTGACCTTGGTCCGATCGGGAGTGGTGTCGACGCGGGTATAGGGCGCTTTGACTGCGGTGCGGCCGTTCTCGGATTTTACACTGGTCGGGTCGGCGGCGCTTGCGGCGACTGCCAAAGCGAGGCCTGTCGCGGCGAGCACACCGAGCGAGGCGATGGTCAGTTTACGCATAACGAATTCTCCTGGTGCCATTGGTTTCAGCGCGGACCATGACGGCCGACAGTTGCGCACGCAAGCCAAATATTTGAACGCTCCGATGATGTTGCGCCCTTATGCTCTGACACACCATTGGTTTGCGTTTGCAATGGCGCTCAAAAGGAGCCGGCGATGAGCGACAAAAAAGCCACCGCACTGACCCGCGCGTTTCTGATGGACATTGCCTCGATGGTAACGGTCGCGCTGATCGGCAACGTCATTTCGGCGGCTCGCTCAGGTATCGTTTGGGTGCCCGGCGGGCGCGGCAATGTGCTCAATGCGCTCCTGCTCGACGTCGTCCCGGTTGAACGAGCTGCTGAGCCTTTGGCGTTCTCTCTGATCCTCGGCGCGCATGCCGCCATCACGATATTTCTATGGCGAGACCTCTGGCGCCGGCACTTCCGCCGCGTGTGATCGCGGCGCCCCGGCGTAGCATCAGCGCTCAGCGACGGCCTTCTGCCCACGCTTTTCGCGCATCAGATTGACGAAGCGCGTAAAGAGGTAGTGGCTGTCCTCGGGACCAGGTGATGCCTCAGGATGGTACTGCACCGAAAACACAGGGCGATCCTTAAGACGGATGCCGCAGTTGGTGCCGTCGAACAGCGACACGTGCGTTTCCTCGACGTCCTTCGGCAGCGTCTCGCGATCGACTGCAAAGCCATGGTTCATCGAGGTGATCTCGACTTTGGCCGTGGTGAAGTCTTTAACGGGATGATTGGCGCCGTGATGGCCCTGCTTCATTTTCGAGGTCCGCGCGCCAAGCGCGAGGCCAAGCATCTGGTGACCGAGGCAAATGCCGAACACGGGCAGGTCCGAGGCAACGAGCTTCTTGATCTCCGGTACCGCATACTTGCCCGTGGCGGCGGGATCGCCGGGCCCGTTGGAGAGGAATACGCCGTCAGGCTTCCTCGCCAGCACATCCTCCGCCTTGGCTGTCGCCGGCAGTACAGTGACGCGGCAGCCGGCCGAGACCAGGCAGCGCAGGATGTTGCGCTTCAGGCCGTAGTCGAGCGCCACCACATGGAAGGGTGCGTTCGCGCTGCGCTGATAACCCTTGCCCCACGCCCAGCGCATTTCATCCCACGTGTAGCTTTGGGCACTCGTCACCTCGGGAACGAGATCCATGCCATCGAGTCCGGGCCACGCCTTCGCCTCATCCTTGAGGGCGTCGAGGTCGAAGGTGGCGGAAGGCTCATGAGCGATGACGCCGTTCGGCATGCCTTTCGAGCGAATGAGCGCGGTCAGCGCGCGCGTGTCGACCCCGGCAATGGCGATGATGCCGCGCGTTTTCAGCCAATTGTCGAGGTGCTCGGCGGCGCGATAGTTTGAGCTATTCGTAATGTCAGCTCTGAGCACGCAGCCGCGCACGCCGGAACGCGACGCCAAGTTCGAGGTCTCCGTGTCCTCGGCATTTGCGCCGACATTACCGATGTGTGGGAAGGTGAAGGTGATGATCTGTCCGGCGTAGGAAGGATCGGTCAGGATCTCTTGATAGCCTGTGATCGCAGTATTGAAGCAGACTTCGCCAACAGCCTTCCCCGTGGCGCCGAGCCCATGGCCCGAAATGACGGAGCCGTCAGCCAGAACGAGGCGGGCTGTGAAGGGAGCTTCCGTCCAGGCGGAAGTCGTGGCGATGGCACGAGAGGCTGTCATGTCGAAACTCTCCAGGCTGGGTCGACTTCGAGGCCCAGGATTCGCGCGCGGACCCTAGGGGAAGGGTCCCAGCGGGTCAAACCGATCTGAGGAATCAATCCCGGGAAAATCGGGGCAAATCAGCGCGATCGCTGCGCGTGCAGAGGCAACGGCGGCCCTGAGGTCGCCGTTGTTATCGCAGAACCCGATCAGTTACAGTCGCCCGATGGTGAGAAGTTACCCGACCACGGTGCCGAACCGGCGGCTGATCTCGCGCTCGAGCTGGTCTGTCAGAACACCTCCATTATGCCTCACGAACCGCTCGATTTCGCTCTCTGCCGGCTTTGGCCGGAACAGAGACCGAAAGAATTCGCGGAGCTTGCCAGTAACCGGCGCACGGGCTGCGGGGATGGCGCCGACAAAAGGAAGCGGAAGCGAAACATCGCGTGCCATGATCATCATCCTTGTTGTTGCTCATTCGGGCCCCGTTTTCGGGTGCCCGCTACCCGATCCTTGTGGATCGTTGTGCTCGACATATAATGAGTGTGGACGAAGATGTGAGTAGACTCGGCGCGAAATTACGGGCGTGCGCGCGCGGCGCAGCAAAATAGAACCCTATAGAAATGTTGGATATTTCGCGATCGCTGAGCCGTCTTCATCGTCAGCGTGAGAAAATATGCACCTCACCATGGGGCCGCCTTCGCTGCTCATGCGCATGGAGAACGGTGTTGCCGGCAGTGAATTACCCATTCCGGCCGACTTACCCTTCGAAATGGGCTAAGAGCATCCTGCGATCAAGCTCGGCCCGCCAGCCATTAAGGAGACGTCCATGCTGCGCCAGCGCCTGACCGATGACATGAAAGCCGCCCTCAAAGCCGGCGAGAAGGAGCGCCTCGGCGTTATTCGGCTGATGATTGCCGCAATGAAGTCTGCCGACATCGATCCCGCCAACAAAGGCGAGATTGACGACGCTGGCATCATGAGCGTGCTCACCAAGATGGTGAAGCAGCGCCGCGACTCGATCGAGCAGTACACCAAAGGCGGCCGCCAGGACCTCGCCGACAAAGAGCTGTCCGAGATCGCCATCATCGAGGCGTATCTGCCGAAACTGATGGACGATGCGGAAGCCAGGGCCGCCATTGTGGCAGTCATCAAGGAGACCGGCGCCGCAGGCCCGAAGGACATGGGCCGGGTCATGAGCGCTCTGAAGACGAAGTACGCTGGACAGATGGATTTCGGCAAGGCGAGTGGGATGGTCAAAGATCTCCTGAAGTAGCGGGCTTTCTTCCCCAAGTTGGGCACGCGAGCGCCTACGCGAAGCGTTGAACACAAGCGAGCCGCACCATGACTTGTGCCGCGGAGCGCCTGCAAGATCAGGCGTGATTTCGGCAACACGAGTTGATTTGCGGCCAGGCGTCATACCCTGGTCATATCCGGTTCATACTCTGCGAAATATCAATTTCATCGCTGCGGAATGCGGTTCGCAGCGAGGGAGAATAGAGGTCATTGAACGGGGTATTGGTATGTCGCAACCGTCTCGCGTCCTGAGTCCGCGCCAGTTTATCGACGAACTCGCGCAGTTCGACTGGCAGCGCCGCGTGTGGCGCGTCGATATGCATCATACATTTGTTCCCGATCATGCGCAGTGGCGCACCATTGGCAGTCGGGCTTGCGTCGAGGGAATGCGCCGCTTCCATGTCGATCAATGCGGTTTCATCGACGCCGCGCAGCACGTCTCGATCATGCCGAACGGCGAGATCTGGACCGGGCGCTGCTGGAACGAAACTCCCGCGAGCGTGGGCTGCGGCATGAGCAAGGGAGTCTTCATGTTCGAGGTCGTCGGCAACTTCGACATCGGGCATGACCGCCTCGAAGGCGCACAGCTAAAGAGCGTACTGACGGTCATCCGCGGGGTGCAGCGCCGCTTCCGGCTGCCGGCTGAAGCGCTGCTCTTCCACCGCGAAGTACCGCAAACCGACAAGACATGCCCGGGCACTGGGATTTCGAAAGCCGAAATTCTTGAAGGCGTGCGTGAACTGCACCTTCTCGCGGTATCCTCGCTGCGCAACCTCGAGCAACTTCCTCTCGAGCACGATCATCGTGCGGCGGCTTGAGACGCCACGGGATATGTAGGGGCGGCCTCAGATCATGTTAGTTGCCGGTTGCCCCCTTCAGACTACAGCTTCATCACGCCGTGCAGGCCGCTAACCCGCCGCGTGCGGATGTACCGGCGCGATGGACGATGTAGCTCCGCAGCCCGATCGTTGCCTGCAGAATTTGGCGACGTAGTGCTCGACCTTCTCTCATCCGGCTCACCGCCGCTTCGTCTCGGCAGGCCGCTCGCAGCGGTACGTGCGCATCGCAATCATCGGGATCGACGCGCGCTCGCCAGACGATCCCGCTCCGCCTGTTAAAGTATGGATCAGCGTTTGTTCAATGCTCGTTTAGCAAGGAAGGTCTGGAGCACGCCTCGATTGGCACGGCAACTCTTAACGCCAAACGCGGGAGAGGCTGTCTGCCGGTCACAACGCAGCACCACGATTTTTCGAGAAGGTCCGGGTTTCCTGGCTTTTTCTGGCAGAAAGCTGCCGAACCGCTAAAGTTTGGCTTCAAACCTCCGGAAATTTTCGGCGAATTGCCCGCGACCGATTAAGAGTTTCCAAATCGTGAAAGGCGTTAATCGTTGAGTATTCTTGTCGATTTCTGAATATTGGCTTCACGAAATTCTGGAGGTGCAAAAATGATTTCGAAATCAACGCGACGCGGCCTGGCCGATCGGTTCCTGCAGCGGAAGGACTTGGCAGCTCACGGCCTGCGCGCCGAGGCCGTCGGCCGGTACTCGGTCCGGATCAGCCAGAACGGGCGCTACATGGGTCTCTGGCGCGAGGTGGTCGGTGCCGTGATCTGGGCGCCCGCTGATCCAAGTTTGCCCCAGCGCCAGGTCCTGTCGGCCGACGAGGCGCTGCGCCAGTTCAGCCGCGACTTTGGCCTCACTCACTAAGTCTCGACCGCCGTTCGCCGCAAGACACGAGTACCCTGCCATGCCACCGCCAGCCGTCGCCCTTCAGCATGCAACCCCGGCCGAGTCCGACAGCGACGAAAAGCGCCTCGCCCACCGTCGTGTCGAAAACACAGCTGGCAAGATCAAGGTGCGTGGGTACCGCATGAGCATCTCCTGCAGCTTGCGGAACACTTCCGCGACCGGCGCTTGCGTAATGCTCAATTCAGGTCGCAGCTTGGAGGTGGCAAGTCACCTCCCGGACAGCATCATTCTGGTGTTCGAGCGCGAACTTGTTGAGATCGACTGCAAGATCGTTTGGCGGGACGGCAATCGTTTCGGGGTTCAATTCACTTCCAGTTTCCGCCGTACCGAATGAACTGACCGCGTCGTCAAGGAGGCGCCACACTACGGGCCGGAGCGCGAACCGCCTGTGGATTGTGGGTGCGGATGGTGGCCGGGCGGCTTTGGCGGGCTTCCCGGCCACCGAATCACATAAAATCGGGGCATGCGCTTTACACCTCAGTTTCTCGACGAGATTCGCGCCCGCCTGCCGGTCAGCCAGGTCGTTTCGCGCAAGGTCGCCCTGAAGAAGGCCGGCCGCGAGTTCAAGGGACTCTCGCCATTCAAAGTCGAGAAGACCCCGTCCTTTTTTGTCAATGACCAGAAAGGCTTCTATCACTGCTTTGCCTCAGGTGCCCATGGCGACATCTTCAAGTTTGTCATGGAGACCGAAGGACTCTCCTTTATGGAGGCAGTCGAGCGGCTTGCCGGCGAAGCCGGGCTGCAGATGCCCAAGCCGGAGCCGCGCACGCTCGAGGTCCAGGCACAGCACGACGAGCGCACGCGCCTTTACGAGCTGATCGGTGCGTCCCAGCGCTTCTTCGAGGAGAGGCTGCGCGCGGCGGAAGGCATCGACGCCCGCCGCTACATCGAGCGCCGGGGTCTGAAGCGCGAAACCATCGACGACTTCCGGCTCGGCTACGCACCAACCGGCCGTACGGCGCTCAAAGACCACCTCGCTAAACTCGGCTTTACGCCACACGAGATGGCGCTCTCCGGCATGGTAATCGCGGGCGAGGACATTCAGGTTCCTTACGATCGCTTCCGCAATCGCGTGATGTTCCCGATTGCCGACGCCCGGGGCAACATCATTGCGTTCGGAGGGCGCGCCTTGGATCCCAACGCGCCCGCGAAATACCTTAACTCGCCGGAGACGCCGCTCTTCCACAAGGGCCAAGTGCTCTTCAACGCGCATCGCGCGCGCCCTCTCGCCTACGACCGCAATCGCATCATCGCCGTCGAAGGTTATATGGACGTGATCGCGCTCGCCGAGGCTGGGTTTGGCGAGACCGTGGCACCGCTCGGCACTGCGCTGACTGAGGCCCAAGTGCAGCTGCTCTGGCGCATGTCGCCGGTGCCCACGCTATGCTTCGACGGCGACAATGCCGGCAAACGGGCCGCGTTCCGTGCCGTCGAAACGGTGCTCCCGCACTTGAAGCCCGGCTTCAGCGTGCAGTTCGCGTTCCTGCCGGACGGGCTCGATCCGGACGACCTCATCCGTCAGCAGGGCCGTGAAGCCTTTGAGACTGTGCTTCAGAGCCGGGTTCGACCGCTCTTCGATGTGCTGATTGAAAAGGAGGAGCTCGCTGGCGCGGCGACCCTCACTCCAGAACAGCGCGCTTCGCTGGAGACACGTCTCAAACAGCTGGTTGGCCGGATCGGTGATCCTACCGTGCGCAGCCATTACGAGACGGAGCTGCGCCAAGTGTTATGGGAGCGCACCCGCCGCGAGGTCCGCGAGATCTCCGGCGGGACGCGCTTCGGGGGGAGAGGGCAGCGAGGCCAAGGCCGCCGTGATAACGCGCAGGTCGATTGGCGTATCCGCGAGCGGGCGCGCATGGCAAAAAACAGCTTTCGGCTGCCAACGCCGCTCAGCATCGTCGCCAGTAACGAGCTTGCCAGCCGCACCGCGGCAGCGCCCGCTCGAGAAGCCTTGATCCTGCTCACTTTGCTGAACCACCCCTGGCTGATCGCCGAGGAAGCAGAGCTGATTGCCGGATTGACCTTCAGCTCACCTGGGCTCGAGCACCTCCGGAATGCTCTGCTTTCTCACGTCACCGAAGAGAATTCCCTTGACAGGGATACGCTGTCCGCCCATCTGACCGATCGAGGCTTAGCCAAGGTCGTTGCCCTCGTTGAGCGTGCGATCACGCATAAAGGCGACAAGTTCGCCGAACCAGAGGCAGACCGGGTGGCCGTCGAGACCGGGTGGCGACACGCCGTCGCGCTCCACCGTAAGGAGGAGCTGAGGCGGGAGCTTGTCGCTGCTCAACAGGCGTGGGACGAGGAGGGCAGCGAGGGAGCGTTCGCCCGTATTCGTGAGCTACTGGCTTTGTTGAACGGCACGGACGGCGAGGAAGCCTTCTCGCTACATTCAGAAGTAAAGGCCTGAGGCGCTTCGGGTGGGCAGATCTCACCTCCCGGCTCGTCTTCGGGAACAAACGACGATGTTGCAGTCTCGAAGCTCGAAGGGGGTGGGGGAGATGGCAATTGTGATGGCGCGTGAAGAATCAATGGATCGCGCCCGCGGTGTGCCGGTTCACCAGCTTGCCATGATTGAGCGAGCCCCTCTGTTGGCTTGCGACAGGACCTTCGGCAGGCTCGCCCCTGCGATCACGATGCCCGCCGCGAGCAGCGGCTTGAATTGGAGTTGAGAACGCGATGGCTCAAAGAACCGCGGCCCAACGGACGACGGCCCAGAAGAGCAAGACCGAGGAGCAGGCTCCGGCGCCCGAGGTAGCCGAGAAGGACAGCCCGCTGCTCGATCTCTCGGATTCGTCCGTCAAGAAGCTGCTCAAAACAGCGAAGGCACGCGGCTACGTCACGCACGAGGAGCTCAACGCTGTGCTCCCGTCTGAGGAGGTTACACCCGACCAGATCGAAGACACGATGGCCATGTTGAACGACATGGGCATCACGGTCGTCGAGCAGGAGGAGGGCGAAGAAGGTGCCGAGGGGATCGATGAGATCTCAACCGCGCCGGACGACGAGGAGCAGCGCTCCGTCATGGCGCAGACGCTCCCGGCAAAGACCGAGACCAAGGCCGAGCCGGCCGAGCGCACCGACGACCCCGATCGCATGTACCTGCGCGAGATGGGCTCCGTCGAGCTTTTGTCGCGCGAGGGCGAAATCGCCATCGCCAAGCGCATCGAGGCCGGCCGAGAAGCCATGATTGCCGGGCTCTGCGAAAGCCCGCTCACCTTCCAAGCTATCATCATCTGGCGGGACGAGCTCAACGAGGGCAAAATCCTGCTCCGCGACATCATCGATCTCGAGGCGACCTACGAAGGGCCCGAGGCAAAGATTGCGCCTCTGGTCGTGCAACCGGGTCCGCTCCCGCCCCATGTCGCAGCTGCCCAGAACGGCGGCCGCGCGCCGGCGGCGTCGGCACCTGTTCCGAACGAGGACGGCGAGATGCCGGAGGGCGGCATGCCCGATGGTGAGTTGGACGACGAGGACGACTACGAGAACGCGCTCTCGCTCGCGGCCATGGAAGCCGAGCTCAAACCCAAGGTGCTCGAGACCTTCGACAACATCGCGGGTACTTACAAGAAGCTGCGCAAGCAACAGGACAAGAAGCTCGAGCAGCAGGTCGCCGGCGAGCAGGGCAATCGCAAAGACCAGAAGGCCTACGACAAGGTCCGCGACGAGATCGTCAAGGACGTGAAGTCACTCTCGCTCAACAACAACCGAATCGAGAGCCTCGTCGAGCAGCTCTACTCGATCAACAAGCGACTTGTCGGCCTCGAGGGCCGCATGATGCGGCTTGCCGATGCCTACGGCGTCGCGCGCACAGACTTCATCGCCGAGTACTACGGCAACGAGCTCGATCAGACCTGGCTCGACCGCCAGCAGAAGGCGGGCTCCAAGAACTGGCAGAAGCTCGTCAACAACGAGCGCAAGAACATCGAGAAGCTGCGCGAGGAGATCCACAACCTCGCCTCGGAAACAGGCCTCGAGATCCCCGAGTTCCGCCGCATCGTGAAGGCGGTGCAGAAGGGCGAGCGGGAAGCGCGCCAGGCGAAGAAGGAAATGGTCGAGGCCAACCTGCGCCTCGTGATCTCGATCGCCAAGAAGTACACCAACCGCGGCCTGCAGTTCCTGGACCTGA
>CAZCQH010000031.1:0-66206 GCA_964500805.1 uncultured Hyphomicrobiaceae bacterium | reverse complement strand
AACCGAAACCCTATGCCCGTTTGAGGCTCTCGGATGCAGCTGGGTAATCAGGCAATTGTATCATTGCTTCACGTGAAACATTGGCGGGACGACGGAACAATCGGCCGTAATAAAGGGGCCGGGAGGGATCGTGTTGGTGAGCCGGGTGCCACGGCAGGTGCACGCTGCCGCACGTTTCACGTGAAACGCTGCACGCGCCCGAGCGCAACCGGCACGGAGGCCACGAGGACAGCGGTGCTGTCCGGCACGCCGGCGGCTACTCCGCCGCCTTGCGCTGGGTGGGCTCGCTGGCGACGTCGCCGATGTCCTTGATCCGATGCAGGGCCTCGGCAACCCGGACGCTGTCGAGCTCGTCCTTGTGAATGACATCACTGGCGCCGGCTTTGATCAGTGTCGTCCGCCGCTGTCGGTCGACATGCGCGCTGACGACGACGATCGGGCCTTCGTAGCCGCAGCGCCGCAGAAACGGGATCGTGTGCGTGGCGTTGTCGTTCGGTTTCAGGAGGTCATCGAGGAAGATGATCTGGGGATGGCGCTCGATCACCGCGTCGAGCGCGCTGCCGAGCGTCTTCGAGCGCCGAACCTGGATCGCGTAGCCGAACATGATGTGAAGCGTCGCCCGCAGCCGGTCCGCGTCGAAATTCTCGTCCTCGACGATGAGGAAGTCCTGCAAGTCAGGGAGCGCCTTGCGCGACTTGGTCAAGTCGCTTTTCTTGGCGAGGAATTGGCCTCCGGTCGCATTCTTCATAGCTGCTCTCCTCGGCTCGATTGGACGCCTTGATCGGACAAGTGTCAATTCCTGATGTGTTTCGGCCAATGAACGCGAAAGGTCGTACCGCGAGCTCTGTTCGGCTCCGAGCTGACCTCGATCTGCCCGCCCACCCACTCGACTGTCTTCTTCACCAGGGCGAGCCCGATCCCGGACCCCTCGGGTGTCTCCTCGATATCTCCGATGCGCTTGAAAGGCTCGAATATGGCGTCATGCCACTCGGGCGGGATGCCGGGGCCGTCATCGGCTACCGTGAACAGAACATGTGCATCGCCATCCTCGGCATCGACCGTGATCTCGCCCGCGGACCGGTCGTGATGCTTGACGGCATTGTCGATCAGATTGCGGATCACGATGTCGAGCGGTTGCGCCACCGTGACGAATGTCGGCCACGTGCCGGTCATCGAGATCGTCACATCGCTCGGGCGCTCGATCGAATCGATGATCTCGTGGGCAAGCGCGCCCGTATCGACCTCCTCAGCCGCCTCGCTCTTCCTGCCGATGCGCGAGTACTCGAGCAGCCCGGTCAGCATCGCGCCCATTCGCTTCGCCTGCTCGCCGACCTTCTGCAGGTTGGCGAGCGCCGGATCCACCTCGCCGCTCTCGACGGCGCGGTGCGCATCGGTGACGAAGAAGCGCAGCCGGCGCAGCGGCGACCTCAGATCGTGCGAGATTACGGAGGCGAACTCCTGCAGCTCCATGTTGATCCGGGTCAGCTCCTCGTTCACCCGCGCGATCTGGCGCGCCTTGTTGGTCGCGTCGGCTTCCGCCATTGCGCGCGCACGGACCTGGGCGACGAAGTCCTGCTCCAGATCGGTGCGCGGCACGGCGCGTGCAACGAGCAGCAGAAAGCGTCCCTCGCTCTCGTTCCAGTAGACGGCAAGGTTGATGCGGAGACTGTTCTTGTCCATCGGATCGACCAGAACGTGCGGCACTCCGAGCGAGCGGTTCTTACGCCGGCGCAGCTTCAATATCTGATCGTCGAGGCCGAGCAGTGGGACGACGCTGTCCGTGATCGCGACCCCGAGCGGGATGAAATCCACGAGTGCTCCGAACTTCTGTTGCGCGACCAGCTTCGTGTCGGTCCACACGACGCCGGCGATGCCGCGCGCTCCGAGGAACTCGCACGCGGCGAAGATATCCTGCTCGATGGCCCCCATCGCGCTCATGCCTCCCGCCGGTAGATCGCCTCGGCGACTGCACGAAAGGCCGTCTCGACATTCGAGCCGTCGAGCGCGCTCGTCACCAGCGGCGTGCCGAAAGCGGCCAAGGACGCCGGCAGCGTGACGTCCTCCACGCGGCAGGCATCGGACTTGTTGAGGATCAGCGAGAAGTGACGGCCGGGCAGGTTCTCTTGAAATGCTTCGGCGAGGTCGGCCATGGACTCGATGGTCTGAGACCGCGTGAGATCGCCGACGATCAGCGCGCCCGACGAACCGCGGCTGTAGACGTGCCGGAAGATCGACTGGCCGAAGTTGCCGTCGATGTCCCAGATGATGAGCTCCACCGCCTGAGCCCCGCCTTCGCCAAGACCGGTGATCTTGCGCCGGTAGATGTCCACCCCCATCGTCGGCTTGTAGTCACGGGAGAACTCGTTCACCACGTAGCGGCGCACCAGCGACGTCTTTCCGACGCCCATCTCTCCAAGCAGCATCAGTTTCTTGGAGATCATTGGGCGTCCGCCTCCTCGCCCTCGAACGCGACCTCGAACTCGACGCGGCGATTGTTGCTGGAGGTGCCGGATCTCGGAACGAGATCCAGATTGGTGGAGCGACCGACAGCGATGATCCGGTTCCTTGGAATGCCGAGCGCCATCAACTCGGCGGCAACGCGCTCAGCCCGTTGCTGCGAGAGAGATTGATTGCGAGGTCCGCTACCCGCATCGTCGGTATAGCCGACGACGCGCAGGACTGCGTTGGTCGCGAGCACTGCCCGGCTCAGCTGATTGAGGACAGTCCGCACCGCATCCGGCTCTCGGTAGTCGGTCCCATTGTTGAAGAAGATCGCGTTGGAGCGCACAAAAGCGACAAGCCGGTCCCGCGGCTTGGGCAGAGCGGCGGAAATCTTCTCCGCAAGGTCGGTGATCTCCCGGCGCAGGCGGGCGTTCTCCTGCTCGAGGGACGCCATGCTGCGCGCGTGCCGGGCCACCTGGTCGAGGACACCGGCGGCGCTCGCCACCTTTTCCGCCGTGAGTGCCAACATGTCGAAGGCTTCCGCTGGCGTCTGCGCCATCGGGATCTCGGCAGATAGGATCGCGTTGCTGTCTGCCATCGACAGCAATCGCCGGTGGGCTGCGTTGAGAGACCGAATGGCTTCCTGGAGTTTCGAAAGAGGCGCGGCGGGGCTGGCGCTTGGAATAGTTTTCAAGTCTTGTGCGGCTGCATCCAGCTCTTGTCCGGCTTGATCCACCGCGGTTTTGCCGGCCGCAGGCAGGTGCACGCTCGAGCGCTCGACGTCGCGGGCTGCACGCTCCACGCGCTGACGTGCCGACCGCGCGGCTTGCTGCAGGGCGCGCTGCTCGATCGCCGCATCGACATCGGTCTGCGGCAGGACACCCAGCGCGGCTTGCAACCGCGCCTTGGGCGCGATCGCCGTGAGCTCCGTTATGATGGCCTCCCGGGCTTCAGTCGACGGCGTCAGGCCATGGACCCAAATGGCTTGGCCGCCGGGTTCGACGCGCACGCTGATGGGGTAGCCGGAAGTACCTGGCGCAGTCTGGACGGCAGCTTCGGCCTTCGCCTGAAGCTCGGAGGTGAGCATTCGTTGATAGTAGGTCCAGCCTGCATAGCCAGCGACGAGCATACCGATGAGCGCCAACAGGACCTTCAGCGGGCGCAGGCCGCCGCGCTTTGCCTTGAGCTCGGCCTCGGCCCCGCCAATCGCCTCCTCGAGTGCCCGGCTCGAATTGCCGAGCGCCTGCTGGTGCTGGCGCGCGGCCAAGCTGCGTGCCTCCGGACCAGCATCGGAGGGCATCGCGGATTCGATGCTTTGATGCGCATCGACGATTTCGATGAGCGCAGCGTCCAGCACTCGCTCGATGGCTGCTTCAGCGGTGCCGGATGTCTTGGCTGCCACGATGTAGGCCGGTGACAGTCGCAAATAGATCCGATGCGCGTCGAGCTCGATCGCCCTGAGCGTCGCCTTGTCGTCGGCGAACGCGTCCTCGGCAAATCCTGTGATCGCCGCCAGGAAGCCGCTCACCAGAGTGTCGCGATTGTCGCCGAGGCCTTCAGCAGGAGGACCGACGTGCGCGTCGTGTGCCCAATGCTGAATGAGCTCGCCCGAGCCGCGCCTGATCAGATACAGCTCCTCGACTTTGAATTTCTCCGTGTCCAAGAGCGCCAGCTCGGCCATCGAGCGCCCGGTCGCCAGACTGCGTATCTTGAGCACGAGGCGGTTCTGCGTGAGGCCGCTCTCCAGCCGGCGGTTGATCGTTTCCATCAAGTCGCGCATGGCGCTGGCGATATAACGCTGAACCATGACACCGAGCTTCGGGTAAAGGGCGTTCTCGAGCTCGCTTTGCGTTTCCGGAGAGCGGATCTCCTGCCGGAAGGTTCGCTGGATGACCGGGGCCAGCGCCTGGTTCAGCTCGCGGTGCTTGGCTTCTTCGGCATCACGAAGAGCGCCATCGATGATGCGGGCTACGCTGCGCCGCAGCTGATCATCACCGCCGGCGCGCTCCGCGATGGTGGCGAGACGTTGATTGAGCGTGTCGAGCTCGCGCGTCTCGCGCTCGAACAGAAGTGCCTTCAATTGGCTGACGCTATCGTCCATGACCAGTGCGCTTGCCTCGATCGTACTCAGTCGCGCGCAATCCGCCTGATGCTTTCTCCCAATTCCAAGACGCTGAGAGACAGCTGCTCAAAAGCGCGCTCCCGATCCTGGCGCTGATCCACCTTGATCTCGCTGGCGAGCGCCTCGATGCGAGACTGCATTGTGTCGAGCTTGCGAATGAGGCTTGCCTCGAGCTCCCGAACGCGAGCCTCGATCAGCGCAATCCGCGCATCGCTGTCGCGCTTGAACTCGCCGTAGAGCAGCTCGCGGATCTGCTCCATCTTGTCGTCAAGCGCATCGCGGGCGTGCATTGGGCCGTTGCGCATGTCTGGCGGGTACGGGCTACTCATGGTCCCAAACCTGTTTGGCCCTTCGTCAAGGCGGCGGCGACGCGATCGCCAGCATCATACTCCGGAGAAAGTCAGAATTTCCAGATCATGCGAGGCGACCCTTCCCCGGGAAGAAACTCTCGTTCCTTCGCGGCGAAAAGGAGACGAATCCGACCGCCCGGGTACCACCCGCAGCTAGACGGTCCCGGATTTCTTCAGATCCGCGATCTGCGCTGCTGTCTTGCCGAGCGTTTTGGCGAGAACATCCTCGGTATGCTGGCCGAGCGCCGGCGGCCCGACGGCGTGCTCGATTGGCGTGCCTGAAAAGCGCATCGGGCTGCGGATCAGGGGAACTTTGCCGGTCACGGCATGTGGTAGCTCGATGCGCATGCCGCGGGCCTGGACTTGCGGATCGTCGAACACGTCCTTCAGATTGTTGATCGGACCACAGGGCACGCCGCCCTTTTCGAGGTCGGCGACCCATTGCGCCGTCGTGCGCTGCTTGAAGATCGGCCCGAGCACCTCGTCCATTGCGCCGCGATTTTCGACGCGCTTGGCATTGGTCGCGAAGCGGGGTTCTTTCGGAAGATGCGAGGCGTTGGCCACCTCACAGAACTTGTTGAACAGGTTGTCGTTGCCGCACGCCAGGATGATGTCGCCGTCTTTGGTTTTGAAGGCCTGATAGGGCACGATGTTGGGGTGCGTATTGCCAAGCCGCTCGGGCGCCTCGCCGGTGGCCAGGAAGTTCATGCCCTGGTTTGCGAGAATGCCAACCTGCGTATCGAGCAGCGCCATGTCGATTGCCTGGCCCTGGCCGGTCTTCTCGCGAGAAGCGATCGCGGCGCAGACCGCAATCGTCGCATACATGCCGGTCATGATGTCGACGATCGGCACGCCGGCGCGCTGCGGGCCACCACCCGGGCGGTCGTCGCGCTCGCCGGTGACGCTCATGAAGCCGCCCATGCCCTGGACCATGAAGTCGAAGCCGGGCCGCTCGCGGTAGGGCCCCGTCTGCCCGAAGCCGGTGATCGAGCAGTAGATCAGGCGCGGATTGATTTTTTTCAGATCCTCGTAGCCGAGGCCATAACGGGGCAGGTCCCCGGTCTTGTAGTTCTCCAGCAGCACGTCCGATCCGGCCGCCAGCTCGCGCACCAGAGCCTGCCCCTCAGGCTTCGATATGTCGATGGTGATCGATCGCTTGCCGCGGTTGGCGGCCATGAAATAGGCGGCCTCCTTGGTCTCTTTGCCGGAAGCGTCCTTCACCCAAGGCGGACCGTAGGCGCGGCTATCGTCGCCTTTTTTCGGGCGCTCGACCTTGATCACGTCGGCGCCGAGGTCGGCAAGGTTCTGCCCACACCACGGACCGGCCAGGACGCGTGTCATGTCGAGAACGCGAATATGCGAGAGGGGGCCGGCCATCGGTGTCTCCTGAGGTGCGATCCGGGCGTGGCGCGCGGAACTGACTGTTGGCGATGAGTTATAGGACAAGGCGGAACAGGGTCAATTCGGCCGGGCGATCAGTTTGCCGGATATGCAACACAGACCGGCGGATTGTCGCCGGGCCGGCAGGTCTCTAGGCTCGGCCGTCAGCAGCCGGCGCGAGACCGAAGCCTGAGGAGTTCGAATATGAGCACCCGACCGATCAGCCGCTTTCCAGTGCCAAAGCTCGCTGACCTGCCCGACGATATCCGGAGCCGGATCGAAACGGTGCAGGAGAAGTCGGGCTTCATCCCGAACGTGTTCCTGGTCCTTGCGCATCGCCCGGACGAGTTCCGCGCCTTCATGGCCTACCACGACGCGCTGATGGACAAGCCGGGAGGCCTCACCAAAGCCGATCGCGAGATGATCGTCGTCGCGACCAGCGCGGCCAATCAATGCCAGTACTGCGTGCTGGCACACGGCGCCATTCTCCGGATCCGGGCGAAAAACCCGCTGATCGCGGATCAAGTGGCCATCAACTACCGAAAAGCCGACATCAGCCCCAAGCAGCGCGCCATGCTGGACTTCGCGATGAAAGTCGCGCTCGAGTCCCACAAGGTGGCTGACGAGGACATCGCAACCCTCGAACAGGCCGGCTTCAGCAAGGACGATGTCTGGGACATCGCGGCCATCGCGGCCTTCTTCGCAATGTCCAACCGCATGGCCAATGTCACCAGCATGCGCGCCAACGACGAGTTCTATAAGCTCGGACGCTGATCAAGCCAGCGCCCGCGCCCTTGACACCCCTCGAGGCGGTGCTTAAGCGCGCTCAAGACTTCGATGCCGTGAGCTGGCAGCGAATGACGACGAGGGAGTTCACTCAGAAATGGCCATTGCGTTCGTTTTCCCGGGACAGGGCAGCCAGGCCGTCGGAATGGGCAAGGATTTGGCCGCCAACTTTGCCTCGGCAAAAGCCGTCTTCGAGGAAGTCGATGCAGCGCTTGGCCAGAAGCTGTCCCAGATCATGTGGGAGGGGCCGCAGGAGACGCTCACTCTGACAGAGAACGCTCAGCCCGCGCTGATGGCGCACTCGCTCGCCGTGATGCGTGTGCTGGAAACCGAGAAGGGTATGAAGCTGGCGGAGCAGATCAAGTTCGTTGCCGGTCACTCGCTTGGCGAATACTCCGCGTTGGCAGCAGCAGGTGCTTTCACTATTGCCGATGCGGCAAGGCTGCTGAAGCTGCGCGGCCAGTCGATGCAGAAGGCGGTGCCGGTCGGGCAGGGGGCCATGGCCGCGCTTCTGGGCGTGGGTCTCGAGGTGGCCCGCAAGATCGCGGCCGACGCGGCCCAGGGCGATGTGTGCGATGTCGCCAATGACAACGAGCCGACGCAAGTCGTGCTTTCAGGCCACAAGGTCGCGATCGACCGCGTTGCCGAAGTCGGCAAGGCGCATGGCCTGCGCCGCGCCATCCCGCTGCCGGTGTCGGCGCCGTTCCATTGCAGCCTGTTGAAGCCGGCCGCTGACGCAATGGCCGAAGCTCTGGCCAAGGTGGATGTGAAGGCGCCAAAAGTACCGGTGATCGCCAATGTGCTTGCCGCGCCGATCAGCGACCCCGCTGAAATCAAGAGGCGCCTCGTCGAGCAGGTCACGGGCACCGTCCGTTGGCGCGAATGCGTACTGGCAATGGCGGCTGCCGGCGTGACGCAGCTCTACGAGATCGGCTCGGGCAAGGTGCTGTCCGGATTGGCCGGCCGGATCGACAAGAACCTCAAAGCGCAGGCGATTGGCACGCCCGCGGACATCGAAGCAGCGATGGGCGGATTGAAAGCGTAAGGACAGCTATGTTCTCACTCAAAGACAAGACTGCGCTGGTGACAGGCGCCACGGGCGGCATCGGTGGTGCAATCGCGCGCGCTTTTCACGCACAGGGGGCGACGGTCGCTATCTCCGGCCGGCAGGTCGACAAGCTCGAAGCGCTGAAAGCCGAGCTGAAGGAGCGCGTCGTCATCTGCCCCTGCGATCTGGCCAACAAGGAGCAGGTGGGCAAGTTGATCGACGAGGCGACGAAAGCGCTGGGCGGGCGTCTCGACATCCTCGTCAACAACGCGGGCCTCACCAAGGACAACCTCTTCATGGTGATGAAGGACGAGCAGTGGGATGACGTGATCGCGGTCAATCTCACCTCGACCTTCATGCTGATGCGGGCTGCAACCCGGCAGATGCTGCGCGCCAAGACAGGGTACGGCCGCATCATCAACATCTCGTCGGTGTCGGGAATTCTCGGCAATCCCGGGCAGGGCAACTATGCGGCCTCGAAGGCCGGCATGATCGGCATGACCAAGTCACTGGCCCGCGAGGTCGCGCCGCGGGGGATCACGGCCAATTGCATCGCCCCGGGGTTCATCAAAACGGCGATGACGGACGTTCTGAACGAGGCTCAGACTAAGACCATCATGGGCGCCATACCTGCCCAGGCGTTCGGCACTCCCGAGGATGTCGCCGCCTGTGCCGTGTATCTGGCGAGCCAGGAGGCACGCTATATGACGGGCCAGACGCTGCATGTGAATGGCGGGATGGTCATGATTTAGTGGCCGGCGTTCAACAAGGGAGCAGAAGGAGTAGGTATTGCAGCCCTTGCTCACTGGCCAAGCCTATTGAAGTGTGTTACCGACCCCACGAATTCGCGTATGCAACCTGGGGAAAAGTGCTTTTTCGGCATGGTCCAAGGGATGCATACGAGGGTGGACTCGGGATAGCTGCGGCCGAGGCTCGTCGTAGGTCTTACGATGTAGCCCATAACGGCTTGCAAACTCGAACAAACGGCCGAAACGACCGGCGGATGGGAACAGGCGAGGACTACCAGAATGAGCGACGTCGCAGAGCGCGTGAAGAAGATCGTGATCGACCACCTGAGCGTCGAGGCTGACAAAGTGACCGAAAGCGCCAGCTTTATCGACGACCTGGGGGCCGACAGCCTCGATACGGTCGAGCTGGTCATGGCTTTCGAGGAGGAGTTCGGCTGCGAGATCCCGGACGATGCCGCCGAAAAGATTCAGACGGTAGGCGATGCGGTCAAGTTCCTGGAGCAGCAGGCCAAAGCTGCCTGAAGCGCGCATCCAGGACGGCGGGGCCGGCGGCGCCCCGCAGAAGCCGTTTCTTTTTGCGCGGGTCAATACATGCGACGTGTCGTTATCACCGGCCTCGGACTGGTAACTCCTCTCGGATGTGGCGTAGATGCGACCTGGACGGCGCTGCTCGAGGGCAAGAGCGGTGCGCGGCGCGTAACCGAGTTCGAGGTCTCGGACATCTCCTGCCAGATCGCGAGCTTTGTACCCCGCGGCGATGGCTCGGCAGGGACATTCAACCCGGACCGATGGATGGAGCCGAAGGAGCAGCGCAAGGTCGATGATTTCATCGTCTACGCAATGGCTGCGGCCGATCAGGCTTTGGCGGATTCGGGCTACAAGCCGAAGACGGCCGACGAGCAGGAGCGGACCGGTGTCCTGATCGGCTCGGGCATCGGCGGCCTGAGCGGAATTGCTGACACGTCGATTCTGCTGAAGGAGAAAGGCCCCCGGCGCGTATCGCCGTTCTTCATTCCCGGTCGGCTGATCAACCTCGCTGCCGGGTACGTCTCGATCAAGCACGGCCTGAAGGGCCCGAACCATGCCGTCGTGACGGCCTGCTCGACCGGGGCACACGCCATTGGCGACGCCGCGCGGATCGTGGCTCTCGGTGATGCGGACGTGATGCTCGCCGGCGGTGCCGAGAGCCCTATTTGCCGAATTGCACTGGCAGGATTCGCCGCCTGCAGGGCGTTGTCGACGGGCTTCAACGACAATCCGACCAAGGCGTCTCGCCCCTATGACAAGGATCGTGACGGCTTCGTGATGGGCGAAGGCGCCGGCGTGGTTGTGCTGGAGACCCTCGAGCATGCCAAGGCGCGAGGCGCGCGCATCTACGCCGAGGTCATCGGTTACGGAATGTCGGGGGATGCCTTCCATATCACCGCTCCGTCCGAGACGGGCGATGGTGCTTACCGCTGCATGCGGGCCGCCATGAAGCGCGCAGGGATTGATCCGAGCGAGATCGATTACGTCAACGCACACGGCACATCGACGCCGATGGGCGATGAGATCGAGCTTGGCGCCGTCGAACGGCTGTTCGGAAACTCCGCCAGCAAGCTGTCGATGTCGTCGACCAAATCGGCGATCGGCCATCTGCTCGGAGCGGCTGGCGCTGTCGAAGCGATTTTCTCCGTGCTCGCCATTCGCGACAATGTGGCGCCGCCAACGCTCAATCTCGACAACCCGTCTGTCGCAACTGCAATCGACCTTGTCCCGCATACGGCGCGGACGCGGCAGATCGACACCGTGCTGTCGAATTCGTTCGGATTTGGCGGAACCAACGCGTCCGTGATCTTGCGCCGGCTTGCCGCCTGAAAATCGGCCTTGTCTCGGCACATTGATCGGCGCGATGTGCGAGATCAGCGTACCGGCTTTGGCCATATTTCCGCGTAGTTTGGCGCCGAGATGCGAGGGACAGGCGGGCAATCCAATTCGCGCTCCCCTTAACCGAGGGGAACGGAGCACTCGATGAGGCAGAAACCCAACGACTTGCCGCCGCCTCGGACGTCGCCACTCAATCCGCGGAGCCCGTCGGAGGTCATTGCGACGACGCAGCCTCCGCGTCCCATCGGTCGCTCCAGAACCATCAAGGAGCCGAGGAGGCTCAATGGTTTCTTCCGCTTCATCAATGGTCTGCTGACGTTCGGCTTCCTGCTCTTTCTTGTCGGCGGCGGCCTCGCGTTCGTCGTCAAGTCCCGGTTTGACGCACCGGGCCCGCTCAAGGCGACTGCGGTGACCGTGATCCCAAAAGGCGAGGGCATCATCGAGATCGCCGAACGGCTCGAGCGAGAGGGAGTCGTCACCGACCGCCGGCTCTTCGTTGCGCAATATTATGCAGCGCGCATCCTGGGCGGTGCCGGTGACAAATACGTCATCAAGGCCGGCGAGTACGAGATCAAGAAAGAAGCGAGCCTTCGCCAGGTGCTCGACGTGCTCTCCGAGGGCCGGTCGATCCTGCAAAAGATCACGGTTCCCGAGGGGCTGACCAGCCAGCAAATCGTCGAGCGATTGAAAGCCGACCAGAATTTGACGGGTGACATCGTCGAGGTTCCGCCCGAAGGCAGCCTGCTGCCGGATACGTACCGCTTTTCGCGCGGCATGTCGCGCCAGGAGCTTCTCGATCGAATGGCAGCAGAGCATCAGAAGCTCATCGTCCAGCTCTGGGAGAAGCGGCAACGCGACCTACCCTATCAGACGCGTGAGCAGGCGCTCGTCATGGCGTCGATCGTGGAGAAGGAAACCGGCCGCGCGGATGAGCGCGAGAAAGTGGCTGCCGTTTTTATCAATCGCTTGCGCAAGAACATGCGGCTGCAATCGGATCCAACCATCATCTATGGATTGGTTGCGGGGCAAGGCTCGCTGGGACGGCCCATCTCTCGCGCTGACATCGACAGCAAGACGCCCTACAACACGTACCAGATCGACGGCCTGCCGCCCGGCCCCATTTGCAACCCCGGCAAATCGGCCATCGAAGCAGCGCTCAATCCCGCAAAGACCAACGATCTCTATTTTGTCGCGGACACCAACGGCGGCCACACCTTCACGACCAATCTGAAGGACCATAATGCCGCCGTGCAGAACTTGCGGCGCTGGGAGCGCGATCAGAAGGACCAGCGGGTCCGCTCGCTGCAACAGCCCGCTTCGGCCGAGCCGGTAGTCACCCAGCCGGCCGATCCTCCTGCGCAGACCGCAGCTCCCGCCAAGGCGGGAGCTGCCGAAGTACCGCCGGCCAAGAAGAATGCGAGCAAGAAAACTCCGTAGCGACCGTGATGACCTCGATCATTGAGATCACCTGATGACCCTGCGGAGCATGACCGGATTTGGGCAGGCGGCTGGAGCCGCGGCCGGCTACCGCTGGCAATGGGACATCCGCAGCGTCAATGGCAGGGGGCTCGACGTCAGGCTGCGCCTGCCACAAGGGTTCGAGGCACTCGAGCTCAAGGCACGCGAAGCCGTTGCGCGACGGCTCGCGCGCGGCAGCGTAGCGGTTGGCTTGACCGTGCAGCGCGAAGGCGGCGCGGGCGAGGTTCGCCTCAACGAGACCGCCCTGACGAGCGTGCTTGCGGCCGTCGCCAAACTTCGGGCAACGGGTGATTTTGACCGGCCTCGGCCCGAGGGGATTCTGGCGATCAAGGGTGTGCTCGAGGCCGTGGACAGCACTGAGGATGAGGCCGCAGTAGCGAGGCGGACGCGCGCCATGCTGGACGATCTCGACAAAGCGCTGGAGCGCCTGGCCGAAGCGCGTGCGGAGGAGGGGGCGCGCCTGAAGCCGATCGTCGAAAGTCAACTCGCTTCCATCGAGGCCATGGTGGTCCGGATCAGCGCTCTGCCGTCTCGGCAGCCTGCCGAGATCAGGCGCCGCTTGGAGGAGCAACTCAATCGACTGCTCGAAGCGGCTCCGGCACTCGACCCATCACGGCTTCATCAAGAAGCGGCAATCCTCGCAACCAAAGCCGACGTGGAAGAGGAGTTGGTGCGCCTCAGAGCCCACATTGCAGCGGCACGGGATCTGCTATCATCCGATGAACCGGTCGGTCGCAAGTTCGATTTTCTATCGCAAGAGTTCAATCGGGAAGCCAACACCGTGTGCTCGAAATCCAATGACGTTGAAGTCACCCGGGTCGGGCTCGAGTTGAAAGCGACCATCGATCAGATGCGAGAGCAGGTGCAGAACATTGAATAGCACCCCGTCACCGTCGCCAGCGAGCACTCAGGCACGCCGCCGCGGCCTGCTCTTCGTTCTGTCCTCGCCATCCGGTGCCGGCAAGACGACCCTGTCGCGGCGTCTGATCGCAGAAGATCCGCTGATCGCGATGTCGGTTTCAGTGACCACGCGCCTTCCCCGCCCGGGAGAGGTGGAGGGGCGGGATTACTTTTTTCGCGATCTCTCCGGCTTCGAATCCATGCGGGACACGAACGGATTGCTTGAATGGGCGAATGTGCACGGCAACCAATACGGAACGCCGGCGGCGCCCGTGCGAGAGCAATTGCGGCTTGGTCGCGACGTCATGTTCGATATCGACTGGCAGGGCGCACGCCAGCTTTATGAGAAGGCCCCGGACGATGTCGTCCGAGTCTTCATCCTGCCGCCGTCAGCCGAAGCACTGCGTCAACGGCTCGTCGCCAGGGCGCAGGACAACGCAGATGTGGTGGCGCGGCGTCTGGCGGGTGCCGCCGCCGAGATCCAGCACTGGAGCGAGTACGACTATGTCCTGATCAATGACGACCTCGAGCAGTGCCTTGCATCGATCAAGTGCATTCTGGCGGCCGAGCGTCTGAAGCGCACGCGCCAAGTCGATCTGTCGTCGTTTGTCGACCGCCTCCTGAAAAGCCTTTGAATCCTTAGCGCGACCGCTCGTCGTTCTGCTGGGCGTCAAGCACGGCCGCCAGCCGCGCAAAATCCGACGGCGCCAGATTCTCTGCTCTGGCCGTCGGATCAATGGCCGCCAGGCGCAGAATGGGGCCGGGATCGGCAACGAGCGACTTCAGGCTTTGCCGCAGCATCTTGCGCCGCTGGCCGAACGCTGAAGCCGTAACCCGGCCGAGCGTCACCACGCTGCACCGGGGCTCGCAGATGGCATGCGGGTGGAACTCCACTACTGCAGAAGCAACTTTCGGCGGCGGCGTGAACGCTTCGGGCTTCAGCGTCAGCGCAATTCGGCAGCGCGTGCGCCATTGCGCAATGACGGAGAGACGGCCGTAGGCCCGTGTCCCAGGTGCGGCAATGATGCGATCAGCAACTTCTTTCTGGAACATCAGCGCCATTCTGATCCACCAGGGCGGCCACGGTTCCGTTTCCAGCCAGCCGATCAGAAGACGCGTCGCGACGTTATAGGGCAGATTGGCAGCTATGACACAGCGTCCGGCGGCGGGGCCAACGACCGCACGCCATTCGACCTCGAGCGCATCTGCCATGATGATCTGAAGACGCCCGGGATAGTGCCCCGCAATAGCATTCAACGCCGGCTCACAGCGCCTATCCGCCTCGACGGCAATGACGCGTTGAGCCCCCTCGAGCAGCAATCCCCGCGTCAAGCCACCCGGACCCGGACCAACTTCCAAAGCCGTCAGCCCTTTGAGGGGAGCGGCGGCGCGGGCAATGCGACGGGTGAGATTGAGATCGAGTATGAAGTTCTGGCCGAGGCTCTTGCGAGCATCGAGGCCGTTCGCCGCGATGACGTCCCGCAAAGGCGGCAATCCATCCGGACTCGCGCCAGATGTTGGGTCGCCGTTGTCGGGATCTGAGGTCACAGGTCTGTGCCGGCGCGCTTCGACATGGTTGCTGCCATCTCGAGGGCCGCAACGAAGCTTGCCGGATTGGCGCGACCTGTCCCTGCAATGTCGAACGCCGTTCCGTGATCCGGCGATGTTCGCACGAACGGCAAGCCGAGCGTGACATTGACGCCGCTGTCGAACGCGACCGTCTTCAGTGGGATCAGAGCCTGATCGTGGTACATCGCTATGGCCGCATCGTAGCGCTTGCGTGCTGCGGGGTGAAACATCGTATCGCCCGATAGGGGACCCACCACATCGTGCCCCTCGCGCCTTAATGCGTCTATTGCGGGCGCTATGATTTCGATTTCCTCACGTCCCAGCGTGCCGCTCTCACCAGCATGCGGATTGAGGCCGGCGATGGCAATGCGCGGAGCTTTGACCCCGAAATAGCGCTGCAGATCGGCGATCGTCGTTCGGACCGTGGACATGATCAAATCGCGTGTGATGGCCGCTGGAACCTGCGCAAGCGGGATGTGCACCGTGAGTGGCACGACGCGAAGCTCGGTCGAGGCAAGCATCATGACTGGAGCATGGCACTTGCCTATGGCACGGGTGGCGAGATCGGCAAGAAACTCCGTGTGACCCGGGTGAGCGAAGCCGGCTGCAGTCAACGTGGCTTTGGCAATTGGCTGGGTGACGACACCTGCGGCCTGGCCTGTCATCACGAGCTCAACGGCCGTCGCGATCGAGCCGATGATGAGCGGGGCAAAGCGCGAATCCGTTCGTCCGGGAACGACCGGACCAGGACTACCGAGATCCAGGACATTTAATGCTCCGGGAGGTGCTTCGCGTGCGCTGCCGGCATCGGCTATGTGGTGCGCTCGAATGGGCAGGTTCAGCTCGCGCGCACGCTGCTCCAAGACTTCCGCCGACCCGACAACGAAGAAGTCCGGCAAAGAGTGCTTCGCCCGCATCGAGCAGGCCAGCAGTGTGATATCGGGGCCGATCCCGGCGGGATCGCCCATGGTGACAGCCAGCGGAGGCAGAGCCTGAAGCATCCCTATTGTCGTCGCCGAACAGAGGCCGGACGTCAACAGGTCACCGGATCTCGATCAGGGCGTCCTTGCGCAGATCCTGGATATGCCGCTGGGCCAAGCGCTCGAACTCCTTCATTTGAAGCTCGTTCTCGGCTTCCTGCCGCTTCTGCGAGTCGACCTTGACCACCTTTCGGCCGCAGACGGCATAGAGCTCGACGCCGCTCCCGGTGGGGTTCGGTGGGATCATCTCGTTGTCACGCGCCGCCTGCAGCATCACGCGCGTTGTGGGTTCGGAAATCGACGAGGGCTTCCGGTAGCCGAGGTCCTCGAACTTGATGTCGGATCGGCCCTTCGCGAGCGCGCTGGTCGACTTGCAGCCTTGGAACTGCGCTCTCAGCTTCTCGGCCTCGTCGTATTTCTGCGCGAGGATCTTCTGATCCAGCTTGCCCGACGTTGAGATCGTCAGCTTGTGGAGCTGCAACTCGGTTTGCTCTTCGCCGGAATTGGCGGGCGCGCTTTCGACCAGCTTGTCGACATCGCGATTTGAAATGGCAATGGTGTGCCCGAAGCGGCGCTTGATCACTTCACGCCACACGAGCTGCGTCTTGAACCGCGACTTCATGATGGCGGGATCGGCGCCTTGCGACTTGATGTGATTGGAGAACTCTTGCGACGTCATCTTGTTGCGCTCGGCGACACCCTTGAAGGCACGCTCGACATCGTCATCCGAAACGGTGATGTTGAGGCGCTTCGCTTCCTGGAACTTCAGCCGCTCCTCGATCAGCTCATCGATCGCCTTCTTGCGCATCGTCGGGACCACGCCGGACCGTGCGCTTTCGATTGCTTGCTTCTGCAGTGACACGACGAACTGCTTTTTCTTCTCCTCGAAGATCGCAAGGATCTGCTCGCGCGACTTGCCCTGGTTAGCCTGGATAGTTTCTTGAAGAATGGCCTTCAGCCGTTCGTTGGTGGCCGGATTTTGTGCATGCGACTGCATGATCGCCTTGGCGCGATCGGTGATGTTCGAACTCAATGCCATGAAGCGGGCACGGCTCTCCACCTCGAAGGCCGTGATCGGCTCGTCGTTGACAAGTGCTGCGATGCCCTGCGGAGCCTTCACCGGCGCCGCAGGGGTATCCGTCTCCTTGGGGATCGAGGCGGTGGTGCGGGGCTTGGACTTCGCCTTAGGCTTCTCTGACTCGACCGGCGGCTGCTGCGCGCGCGGAGGTACGCCCTGAGCAGGAGGTGCGGACGGTTGCGGCGTCGAGACGACGAGACCCGGCATCGCCGGCGGCGGTGCTGAAGACGGAGGGCTCGAAACCACCAATCCTGGCACGCCGCTCTGGGCATGCGCGGTCGTCAGACCGCAGCCGAGGACGAATGCAAGCATTGCCGCGCTACCCGTCAGCAATTGCTTTACCCCACGCTGAGAGTCGCGACCGAGGTCCCAACCCGGGCCTGGCTTGGCGCTATCACACGCTGACTTCATGAGTCGTCCCATTTCCTTGCCGTTGCCGCAATTGCTCTGGCGAATACAAAGAAACATAGCAATCAGGGCAGTCCAATCCAGTGCTTATGCACAGAACCTTGTTCTGGACGTGGCAATACCGAGACGTCGACTGAAGCTATCGGGCCGGCTGATTGGGTCCAAAGACGCTATCGATGGCATCGGTCTTGTAATTGAAATCGCCAAGGTGCTTCAGCTCAAACCTAAGCATCAGCGAACGGTCCGGTTTGATGTCGAGAGTTGGGTTCTCGAAATGCGTCTCGGTGTAGGTGGCCGTCAGGACGAAGCACTCGTCGGCGTACTTGAGCTGAAGCTGATCCTGGAGCAACTTCTGCTGGTCGATGTCGAAGCGAAGCATGCCGGAGATGCTCCACCGGTCCGTCAACCGGAATGCCAGCGCGCCCAATACCTCCTGCTCGTCATGCAGCAATCCGATGTTGGGGTCCTGCGCCGCAAATGAGTATTGCGAGGCAAAGCTCACCGGCCCGTAGGAAGTGTGAGCCGTGACGTTGGCACGCCGCAGATCCAAAGTGTCTTCGTCGAAGCGGCCCTGCGCAATCAGGCGGAAGTTCGAGACAGGCGCGATGTAGGTTCCAAGCACGTAATCAGAGCGATTGGTCTCGAGACCGCTACCAGCCGTGAAGTTGGAAACCACTGTTCCGCTGGCGCCCGTCGGAGACGCTCCAGGAACGAGGTACGGGTTCTCGCCGCCCAGATGGAAGCTCTGCGCAGCAAAGATCCGGGCATAGCCGCCGGAGTTGGCCTGGAAGGTGTATTGCACGCCGACATTGGCGCGCGTTCCGGTCTCGATCCGGTCCCAGCCGGAGAACTTGTCGATCTCGAAAACGGTCGTGTCGTCGAAGACGAGGCTCTTGGCGTCCTCATTCGGGATGCGCTGCTGACTGATATGAGCGGGCCGCGCCACGATCTGGGCGATCGGCTCCACGACATGGGCGGCGGTCGGCGTGTTGTAAACGAACGGATAGGCGTAGGTGATGCCCGCGGCTCCCATCGCGCGCGTGATCGTATCCTCGGGAGCCGCGACCGCGTTCTGATCGAAGCCGTTCGTGAAGGTTGTCACGTCAGCGCGCGCCTGCACGAAGGGCGTCCATACTTGACCGATTGGATCAATCATCTTGCGCCGCCAGTTCGCGAGCACAGACGCACGATTCATGTCAGCGCCGTCACTGCGCGAGAGGCTCAGCGCGTTGGCCGCGAAGCTCAGCTCGCCTCCGAGAACCGGCTGACCGACGATGTAATTGTAATCGATCACCGGGTGCACTCGGCTCTCGGCCGCTGCGGTGTCCTCGATCAGCAACCCACCAAAGTGGTAGAAGCGCATGCCGAAGTAATTGCGGTCGCTGATGCCCTCCAGCCAAGCCGTATTGATGCGGTCCGTCTGGAGGATGTTGTCGAGCCTATAGAAGCGTCGGAACGTGTCGTCGCTCTCCAGCGTCACATCCCAGCCGAAACGCCACCAGGACGCGAGCGAGAATGTGCCCGTCGACTGAACACTTCCCCGCCAGCCATCGAGGAGCCTTCGCTTCTCTGGCGTGACCGTGTCGGGAAGCGTCGAGCCATCCTGGTCGATCAGCGCTCCCTTGATTGTGTACTCTCCACGCACGTCGCCGAACGCGACCTTTTGGCGCCAATCACCTTGCCACAGCAAGCCGTGCTTCGAAAAATACTGCGGGTGAAACAGGAAGTCGTAGTTGGGAGACAGTGCAAAGTAATATGGCACATGCGCAGAATATCCGAGCGTTGAACTGTAGCTGTAGGCCGGCGCAAGGAACCCGGTGGCACGCTTAACGGACGGATCGGCGTGCGTGAAGTAGGGCAGATAGAGGATCGGAACTCCGAACAGCTCGAACTGCGCGTCCTGATAGGTGATCGTTGCGGCCTGTTGATCGTGAATGATGCGCTGTGCACTGACGCACCATAGAGGTGACTGTCCTGGTTCGCTCTTGCATGGCGTGAACTTGCCCTGCTCGAACTCAGTGATGTTTCCGTCCTTGCGGACGGCGCGCCTGGCTGCGATCCGCGTTTCGTCCTTGCCGACGACCTTCAAGCTATCGATGAACGCGTCGCGGAAGTCCGCGGTCATCGTCAATTCATTGCTGCTGGTGATCGCGCCGTCGGGATCCTTCAGCTTGACGTTGCCCTGCGCGATTAATGTGTTTGCGCTCTGATCATAAGTCACCTGATCCGCAGTGAGTGCGTACTCGCCATAGTAGATCCTGACGTCGCCGCGCGCGATGACACGATTGTTCTTGGTGTCATAGATCAGCTCATCGCCTTCGAGCAGCAGAGGCGAGGCTTTGTCGACTTTCTTCGGCGTCGTGAACGGCTTCTGCGCGGAAAAACTGGAGCCTTGCTTGGTAGAAGTTGGAGGCCCGACGACATTTGGGCTCTGAGCAACTGCTGATGGCGTGAGTACGACCGCAAAGACCGACACCAGCAACAGCAGGGCTCCGGCGCAAGTGCTTGCACAAGACGCGAATACGCCCCTGCGCCATCCGGACACCCCGGACAACGCTGACCCTCTCGAGGGTGGGCGTCCCGTCAAACGCATACCGTCAACCGTCCTCCTGGTGCGCAAGCACCGTCAGCGAAGCACAACACGTGACGATCACCGGAACCCACACGGCAAGCGTCGGCGGAGCCAGCCCCGAGGTGCCAGCTTGTCGAGAGATTTCTGCAAGCAAGAAGAATCCGAAACCCCCAATCATTCCCGAAATGACCATAGTTTGGATGCCACCCGACCGAAAGGACCGCAAAGACACAGTGGCAGCCAAAAGGACCATGGCAGCGAGCAGGAGGGGGCGAGCCAGGAGCGTCTCGTACTGGACCCGGAACCGGGAAGCTGAAAGCCCGGCCTTTTCCGTGACTTCGATCAGTCCTGGAAGCTCCCAGAAGGAGACGGTCATGGCCGCTCCGAGCGCATCCGCAACTCGGTCTGGCGTCAGGTACGTACTGACGTTGTACGATTCCACGTTTTCCGGCTCGCGACCGATCCTGGATACGGTCGCCTTCCGGACCTGCCAGAAGCCTTCGAGCAGGGTCGCACTGTCACCATCGACGCGTTCGACAAACCGGCCCGCTTTATCGAATTTCAAGAACATGACATTGTTCAGTTCCAGTCCGTGCGATGCGGCAGATCCAGCATTCAGGACCGAGGCGCCGTCGTTGCCGTCTTGCCGGAGCCATGCGCCACTGGCATCCGAGCGCAGTACGGCCGCATCGCGCCCGAATGCCTCGGCGAACTGCCGTTCCGACTCTCCCCGGGCCCAAGCGGCGAGCGGGTTGTAAGCAGCAACCGCGAAGAGCCCGAATGTGAATGAAACGACCAGCCCCGGTCGGATGAACTGCCAGGCGGACATCCCGGAGGCCCGCATGACCGCGAGCTCCGACTTGCGGTTCAAGGTGAGAAGCGCGCCGATCGCGCCGACCAGCACGCAGAAGGGAAGCAGTATTTCCGTGTACGCTGGCAGGCGGAGAAGTGCCATCAAGGAGATCTTGCTCGTCGGAACGCGGCCAAACTTGCCGGCCTGCCGAAGCAGCTCGACGATGTCGATCATGAAGATCAGTGCAGCACAGAGCGCGAGCGTGCCCAAAATCGCAAGCAGAAATCTAACCCCGATGTAGCGGCGCAGTGTGCGAGGGGACATCAAGCTCCTCCTCGCCGTACAATTTTCCGACCGCGCGCAGGCAGCACGGCCTTGCAGGCTTCGAACATGCTTGTGAACAGGTCTTCGAGCCAGGCCAGCAGCTTGGGCTTGCGGCGCGGCCGCATGCCCGCTTGCGCCATGAGCAGTCCAACGACGATAGCTGCTGCCGGAACCGCATACGCAACCCAGAACAGGTACGGCTTCAATGCCACGAGGTTGATACTGGCGAGGCCGACGAGACGGGCGCCGGCGGCCAACAGGAATGCCGCGACGATCGCTTTGACGCGGTTTTGGCGTGTGGTTTGTGCCTGCCCCACGAACGCGACCGCGAGAAGCACGAACGCGAACGGGTAAAGGGGGCTCGAGAACCGCTCATGCAACTCGGCCCGGAGCAGCCCTGGCTGCGACACTGCCAAGTCATCGTCGGCTGACGGACGAACCAACTCGTGGAAATAGCGCTCGCGCGGTTTCAAGGCAGGTCCTTCGCCCTTCGCCTCGAACCGCGACAAATCGATGGCGTACTTCGCGAACTCGATGATGCGCACAGGCTCGGATGGCGCAGTTCGCCGCAGAATGTGGCCGGCCTCCATCAGCAGGTAGGCATCAGTGCCCTGCTTGATGATCCACCCCCGCTCGGCAAGATAAGTGGAGACCTGCTTGCCGTCTCGTGCATCCTGCATCACCAAACCTTGCAACTCACCATTCAGAGCGCGGTCGCGAATGTGGAACGTCAGCTGAGGCTCGGGACTGGAGAAGCGTCCGGGTTGAATGACTTGGGTGATGAGATCGGTTCGAACCTGGATCACGTAGTCGCGCAGCAGCCGCAAACTCCACGGCATGCCCCAGTGATTGACAACCGAGACGGCAAGCGAGACCAGCAAAGCGACAAGCAGCAACGGGCGAGCGATGTTCCAGATCGTGGCACCGCCCGCCGACATCACGATCAATTCGCTGTCACCGCTGGTGCGGTTGAGCACGTGGATGGTCGCGACAAGCAGCGCGATTGGCGCGATCAGCGCCATGAGATTTGGCAATGCCAACAGTGTCATCTTGATGAACATCCAGGCGTCCTGGCCTTGGGTCGTCACCAGATTGAGCTGCCGCAAGGCGAGAGCGATCCACACGATGCCAGTCAGAGACAGCAGGATGAGCAGAACCGCCCCCGCAGTCTGCCGGAAGAGATAGCGCCCGAGAATGCTGCCGCCGAGCTGCATCGCGCTCACCATCCCTTCGGCGGCGCGAACGCCGCGGTTGGCGAGAACCAATGCGCATAGGCGGAGCGTCGCTCGGTCGTTGGCCTCGCCGGGCTGGCGCTCGGCTCGAAGCCCGCGGGCAGCGAGACAGACTGCGTCCAACGCTTCTCGGCAAGGCGCCAGGTCTCGCCCGGCCGGAGCCGAAGAAAGATTGCGGCCGCTCGGCTTTGCGCGGAGACGCTGGGAAGGCCGACCTCACGGGGCGACAGGGCAGGGTGAACTGGTTGCCGATTGCCACGATTGGCTTTGGGGAGAGGTGCCGCGAAGAGGATGGACCATGCGACAGCCACGCTGCTCGCGGCCACGAGCAGCACCCGCAGAGGCATCCAATCCGGCAACACTCCCCCGATCCTCGTCATTGCTCTGAAATCGCACGAAATACAGGCCCTATCCCCAGGACCCGGTCCCACAGCATGTTGTTCAAACTGCGGCTGTCCAATAGCATTGCCGGGGCCACAGCCAAGTGTGGGAAATTTGCATCGTCATTGCCCAACCCTTGCCAAAACGGGGTGCGCGGGGGATAGGAACCCGATGTGCCCACGCCCAGGCACAGCCGAGCGCGGCCGCCGCATTGCGGCCCGCCGGGAGCCAACTTGATGGATTGCCTATGACCGACCGCCCAGATGTGAAGTTCGTCTCCCTCTCGGCCGCGCCAGCGACCACGATCGTCGTTTTCGTAGGGCCAGACCTAGCGCTCGGAGCGGTTGGTGCCCGGCTCGACAAGGAGACCGACGGAGCCTTGAAGCGCGCGATGGCGGGGGCAAGTTTCAAAGGCAAGGCGCGAGGTTCAATTGAGGTGCTTGGTGCGCCCGGGATCGAAGCGAAGCGGATTCTGATCGTCGGGACGGGCGATCGCGCAGAGTTGAAGCAGCTCGACTGGAGCCGGATTGGCGGGGCCGCCATGGGACAGATCGTGGCGCGGTCGACCGAGGCGGCGAGCGTTATCGTCGAGGCGGGAGGCGACGATGCAGCCATGACCGCTGCGCTGATCGCGCAGGGGGTGATGCTGCGTGCCTACAAGTTCCAGAAGTACCACACGCGGAAGTCCGGTGCGGCGGACGAGGCAGCGGATGCCAACAGCAACGGCAGCAACAACGGTAACAATAAGCCTTTGCCCCGCATTGAGATTCACTGTGCCAATCCCGCTGATGCAGAGGCGGAGTTCGCCGGCCCCAAAGCCGTGGCCGAAGGCGTCTACCTGGCGCGCGACCTCGTCAATGAGCCCGCGAATATCCTCGGGCCAGTCGAGTTCGCCGAGCGTCTGCGCCACCTGAACGTTCCCGGGCTTGAGATCGAGGTGCTCGAGGTCGATCAGCTCAAGGAGCTGAAGATGGGCTCATTGCTGGCAGTCGGGCAGGGGAGCGTGCGGCCGAGCCGCGTTGTCGTCATGCAGTGGCAGGGTGGCAAGAACCGCCGCAACAAGCAGCCGCTGTGCTTCATCGGCAAGGGTGTGTGCTTCGACACCGGCGGCATTTCGATGAAGCCGGCCGCCGGCATGGAGGACATGAAGGGCGACATGGGAGGTGCAGCCTGCGTCTCGGGACTGATGCTGGCGCTCGCCCAGCGCAAGGCGCCGGTCAACGCCGTGGGTCTGGTTGGCCTGGTCGAAAACATGCCGTCGGGGACCGCCACGCGCCCAGGCGACATCGTGACGTCGATGTCGGGCCAGACCATCGAGGTTCTGAACACGGACGCCGAGGGCCGTCTCGTGCTCGCCGACGTCATGTGGTACGCGCAGGAGCGCTTCAAACCACGCTTCGTCATCGACCTGGCGACGCTCACCGGTGCGATCATGGTCGCGCTCGGCAAGGAGTTCACCGGGATGTTCTCGAACAACGACAAGCTGGCAAAGGAGCTGGAGGAGGCGGGCACGGCCACGGGCGAGCGCGTCTGGCGCATGCCGCTCGATCCGGCCTACGACAAGCTGCTGGAGAGCAAGAACGCAGACATGAAGAACATCGGCGGGCGCTACGGCGGGGCCATCACCGCGGCTCAGTTCCTGCAGCGGTTCATCAAGAGCAAGGACACGCCCTGGGTTCACTTGGACGTCGCCGGTACGGCGATGGATTCAGGCCGGAACGAGCTCAACCAGAGCTGGGCCTCGGGTTGGGGTGTCAGGCTGCTTGATCAGCTGGTGCGAGACCACTACGAGCGCGGCTAGGCAGGTCAACGCGGTCGAGAGCCAGCAGCGAAATCTACAGCCAAGCTTGATCTCTCGATCAGTTCAGCGCAATATTTTCCATAATATATATTATGCGCATGGAGTGCCTGGGAGCCGAGTCGAGTAGACGCTGCTGACGCATGCGGGTCCAGGGCTTCCGTCGGTTTTCGGCGACGAACCCGCCCATGCGCACCGCTAATCCGTCGCGATCTCGACGGTGAACGTCCGGCTGGTCGACTTCCCGTCCGGCAACGATGCTCGGATGGTGAAAGTGTCGGTGCCCGATTGGCCCTTGGCCGCCGTGTAATAGATGCCGGTGCCTTCGACCTTGGCTCCGGCACAGGCGCCGGAGCTGGAGGCTTGGATGGTCGTTCCCTGCCCGGGGCGGAAACTGATGCTTCCCTTCCCCGGCGCCTGTTCGACGGCAATGGCCGGCGCCGGCAACGAGCGGCACTGCTCATCGTAGGCGGCCATGATGAAAACGCGGGCCGGACGTTCCGGGACCACTTTGGCGGTCCGCTGGCCATTTTCCTGCGCACTTGCAATGGCCCCGACGAGCGTACAGCAGGCCAGCATGGCGGTTCCTGCCGATGCGGCCTTGGCGCCGGCATCACGGACGAGCGTCTGGACGCCGCGAAGCACCGGGCGCCGCGCTCTCATGGCTCGTTCGCGAATTTTGCGATCACATCGACAAGCTCGGGCATGACCGGCAATGATGGATCGGTATAAACCTTCACCTGGGCGGGATCGTCCTCGAGAACCGCCTTGAGCATATGCGTGAGCCTCGGCTCCCAATGCACGCGAATGCCGCCGCGAGCGGCTTTCAACTCCTCCTGATCGAGACGTCCGACTTGCAGATCGTGACCACCGCTGATGAGCAGGACGGGAGTCGTCGTACCCTTCAGGAGAGTCACTGGGTCGAGCGCCAGAACCGATTTCAGGAAAGGCTGCGCGCTCGCCCGAAAGAAACGGTCGACGGGTGGCTTTATGGCTCCTGGATCACTTCCCTTCTCAAGCGCCGATAGCACCCGCTCGATCTCCTCCATCATGTCCTCGGGCATGGGTTGTCGGGTGAATTGCTTGCGCAGCACCTGTCCCAGCGGGAAGCCGGCAGGGTTCAAGAGCACGACACGATCCGGTTCCGCCGTGTTGGCAGCCATCAGTGCCACCAGCGCCCCCTCGCTGTGGCCGACAAGGACCACGCGCTTGAAGCCTTGCGACTTCAGCCACGCGGTGAGGCTCACCACGTCGTCGGCGTAGGTCTGGATGGTCAGCTGCTCCTCCTTGACCTCCCCGCCCTTGGCATCGAGCCGGCTCGCCGGCAGGCCGCGCTTGTCATAGCGCAGCGAGGCGATTCCGACCTTGGCGAGGCCATCAGCCAGCAGGCGATAGGCGTCGGTCTTACCGCCGGCGTGATTGCCATCGCGATCGGTCGGTCCGGAGCCGGCAATGATCAACACTGCGGTGGTGGCGTTCGCCGGCCGCAACAGCGTGCCCGATAGGCTGGCGTGCGAGATGGCAGTCTCGGCGTTCTGGGCGAGCGTAGCTTGTTGAAAGATCAACGGTAGAGCGACGGCCCCTGCGATGAGCGCCCTCAGGACTGTCCGTCGTGTCAAGAACGGCCCCATGCCATCCCCCTTGCCTCGTGTTAAGAGCCGACACTTCGCAGCCAGGTTGGGCCCGATCATGACCGATACGCCGAAAAAATCCCTTGCCGATCTCATCGCCGTGATGGCCGCCTTGCGCACGCCTGTGACCGGCTGCCCTTGGGATCTCGAGCAGAGCTTCGAGACCATTGCGCCCTATACCATCGAGGAGGCCTACGAGGTCGCCGATGCCATCGAGCGCCATGACCTGATCGATCTCAAGGAAGAGCTTGGCGACCTGCTGCTGCAAGTTGTTTATCATGCTCGACTGGCAGAGGAAGTCGGCAGCTTCAATTTTGCCGATGTGGCTGACGGCATCACGAGGAAGATGATCCGCCGTCACCCGCACGTCTTCGGCGACGAGACGGCGCGGACTGCCGGCATGGCCAAGGGCGCCTGGGAGCGGATCAAGGCGGCTGAGAAAGCCGAGAAGGCCGCTGCGAAGCTAGCTGCTGCCCAACGTGGTAGTGGACCGCAGAGCGGTGCTCCCCTTCCCTCCTCGGCGCTCTTGAGCGACGTTCCGGTCGGGCTTTCCGCACTCTCACGCGCCGTCAAGTTGCAGGACAAAGCGGCGCGCGTCGGTTTCGACTGGCCGTCGCTGGCCCCCGTCTTCGACAAAATGCGCGAGGAGCTGGCGGAGTTCGAAGCCGTGGCCTTGCCGGCGGACCCGCGCGGCCGCCAAGAGGCGCAAAGCCGCGACCGGCGCGAGGAAGCGCCGCGTGACGCAGCGCTCCATGAAGAGATCGAGGAGGAGTTCGGCGACCTCCTCTTCGTCATGGCCAATGTGGCGCGGCATCTCGGGATCGATCCCGAGACAGCGCTCCGGCGTGCCAACGCCAAGTTCACGCGCCGCTTCGCGTTCATCGAGGCGAATCTCGCCGAGCGGGGGAAATCGCCCGCGCAGTCCGATCTCGCCGAGATGGATGCGCTGTGGAACGACGCCAAGGCGTCGGAGCGGAAGGGCTAATCTCTCCGCTCCCGCGTCGCAACGTGCTCCGGGCGGAATCCGAGGCCGAGCAACCGCCCCGGCAACCGGTTGAGCAGCGGCACACGTGTCAGCAGCCGCAAGGCCAAGGGCGGCTGGAGCTCGCCCTTTTCCGCCAACGCCGGAGCGATCACCGCGTTCTGGACGAGCAGTTGCATGCGCTGAGTGGCCCGCGTCGGGAATGTCCGCCGCGCCTCGACAGCTGCCAGGTCGTCGTCGCGCAACGCATTCGTCCGCAGCGGCTCTGCCAGCCGGTTCGCCGCCGCAACCGCGTCTTGGATTGCCAGATTGATCCCGACGCCGGCGACCGGGCTCATGGCATGCGCGGCATCGCCGATGGCGAGAAATCCCCGCCGCCACCAGCGTCGCAAGCGGTCCACCTGAACGACCAGAAGCTTCACCTCGTCCCAATCGGTGATCTCCCGCGCCCGGTCGGCAGAGAACGGCAGCAGCGCACCGATTGATCGATAGAAAGCCTCGAGACCCGCGGCGCGAATGCGCTCGTTCCATCCCTTTGGAATAACATAGGCGCATTGCCAGTAGTCGCCGCGATTGAGCATGACGAAGATGGCGCCGGCGGCAAAGCGCCCTTGCGTCTCGGTCGTGTCGCCGGGATGGCGCGAGAGCCGGAACCACAATGCATCCATCGGCGCGCCGAAGTCCACGACCGCGAGCCCCGATGCCTCGCGTAACGTCGAGTGCCGCCCATCCGCGGCAATGGTGAGCGCGGCCGAAACTTCGATTTCGCCTCCGCTTCGCGCGCGGGCCCGTACACCTGTCACCCGTCCATCGCGCCCGATAAGCCCCGTCGCCTCGACCTCCATCAGCAGCCTGAATCGGGGGCCGTAACCGCGCCCTTTCTCAGCAAGAAAGTTCAGAAAATCCCATTGCGGCATCATCGCCACGAACGGTGCGCGCACCGGCAACCGCGTCAAATCCGCAAGTGTAATGCGCTCGCTCCCGAACTGCGCGGAAAACTGCGAAACCTTCTGATGCGGCAGGCGCAGAATTTCATCGAGCCAGCCCAGCTCCGCCATCACCTCCAAGGTCGAGGGATGGATCGTGTCGCCGCGGAAATCGCGCAGGAAGTCCGCGTGTTTCTCGAGCACCACGACCGAGACGCCGGCGCGCGCCAACAGCACGCCCAGCATCAGCCCCGCCGGACCACCGCCGGCAATGGCGCACTGGCAGCTGAATTTCTGCATTGCCATCGCCTCCCGCTCGTGCGGTGCCTTGCTTCACGCCGTCGCTATGGTGCTCTTCGCTCGGTTCTGGCTTCAGCCCGGCGCCGCAAGCACCGCTATGGAAAAGTTCGGCGTCGCACGGCAGACTGGACCATGCTTACAAGACCTCCCTTCAGCCTAGCACCGCAGACGACCAAAATGGTGCTCTATCGCCGCGACATCAGGTGCGCGACATGGGACTGGCGAGGCCTGCGCGTTTCAACTGGCCCATCAGACGGTCGCGTTTCGTCTTGTCGATCCGCACGCGGAAGCGAAGCGCGCCGCTATCGTCGGCCTGGCGATCGAGAACCTCGGTGTTTTCATGCAGCCAATGGATGAGCGCGCCTTGGCTTGCGGGAACCTCGAGGCTCAACAGATCGTCATTCGCCGCGAAGTTCCGGTCGATTGCCGCGAGCAACGTATCGATCCCCTCCCCTGTCACGGCGGAGACCAGGACAGGCGGGTGCTCGTTGCGCCGGCTGGCCTGCTCGAGCTCCTCGCGCTGGGCCGCATCGAGCCGGTCGATCTTGTTCCAAACTTCGAGCAGATGCGCCTCTGGCCCGCTCACTGCAACGCCGAGGTCGCCGAGCACGCGCTCCACATCCGCGCGTTGCGCGTGGCGTTCTGGATGGCTGACGTCCTGCACATGGAGCACCAGGTCGGCAGAGACGACTTCCTCCAAGGTGGCGCGAAATGCGGCAACCAGCATGGTCGGCAGATCCGAAATGAAGCCGACCGTATCCGAGAGGATGATCCGGCGGCCGCTGTCGAGCTTGACCTCGCGCATGGTCGGATCGAGCGTCGCGAACACTTGGTCCTTGGCGAGGACGCCGGCACCAGTGATGCGGTTGAACAGCGTCGATTTGCCGGCGTTGGTATAGCCGACGATCGCGGCAACGGGGTACGGCACGCGCTTGCGCCCTTTGCGGTGCAGCTCACGTGTGCGGACGACGACCGCCAGCTCCTCATTCAAGGCGTCGATGCGGTCCTGGATGATGCGGCGGTCGAGCTCCAGCTGCGTCTCGCCGGGGCCGCCGAGAAAGCCGGCGCCACCGCGCTGACGTTCGAGATGGGTCCAGCTGCGCACGAGCCGGCTCTTCTGGTAGGTAAGATGCGCAAGCTCCACCTGCAGCGTACCCTCCCGCGTACGCGCGCGGCGGCCAAAGATCTCGAGGATAAGGCCCGTGCGATCGAGCACCTTGGCGTTCCACGCCTTCTCGAGATTGCGCTGCTGAACGGGTGAGAGTGCGTGGTCGATGATGACAAGCTCAGCCTTGTGCTCGGCAACGAGCTCTGTGATCTCCGCCACTTTGCCCGATCCGAGCAGCGTTCCGGGGCGTGGCTGTGTGAGCGGTACCTGCAGCGCCTCGATGACATCAAGGTCGATCGCCTCGGCGAGACCCCGCGCCTCCTCCAGCCGATCTTCAGGGCTGTGCGATTGGCGATGATTGGTCTCGCGCCGCTCCGCTGCCTTGCCGGCCCGTCTGTCGCGCGCCAGCACCGGCACCAGCACGACGGCCCGCGTCGCCGGTGGCCGCCGGTCGATCATGGCCCGACCGCGTGGCTTCTTCTCGTCAGTAGCTTGTGGTTGGTCGCCGATCTGCTCTTACCCTTGCCCGGACTCGGCCGGGTCGGAGTCCATCAAGTGGACCGGTGCTCCCGGCATTATTGTTGAGATGGCGTGCTTATAGACAAGTTGCGAGTGGCCATCACGCCGGAGCAGTACACAAAAGTTGTCGAACCACGTCACTATGCCCTGCAGCTTGACGCCGTTTATCAAGAAAATCGTCAGCGGCGTCTTGTTCTTGCGGACGTGATTGAGAAACGTGTCTTGGAGGCTTTGGACCTTCTCGGCCATGTTTTTTGCCCGTTCTTTTTGTTTTGACTGCTGTTGCGGCGTCGCGCTCTGGCTCGCAGCCCCGGTTGAAGAAGGGTACTGCAGAATAACTAAAACACGATTGCTCTGTCCTGCAATTCGACTGAACACCGTGAATTATAGCGGCACTCCCGAGGGTCGGCAAGGTGTGGTGGCTCGCCACGTGGCTCAGGGTGCTGCGATCTCGGCAGCGGAGTGGAAGGCCGAGCGCAATCTCAGCGACAGAATGCCGGGTTCGCCATTGCCAATCGGGCTGCCGTCGATGGAGATCACCGGTGTCACCAGGCTGGTGGCAGACGTCAGGAAGGCCTCGCGCGCGCGCCGTGCTTCTTCGACGCTGAACGGGCGCTCGACGACCTCGATTCCCTCCCGCTTCAGGAGATCGAGAAGTGTGGTGCGGGTAACACCCTTGAGAATTGCGTTGTCGATCTGGCGCGTCACTAGGCGGCCTTGAGCATCGAGAATCCAGGCATTCGACGATGCACCTTCCGTCACCATGCCGTTCTCGTCCACGAACCAGGCGTCACTGGCCCCCTCCTCGCGGGCGGATTGCTTGGCAAGCGAGGCAGGCAGCAGCATCACAGTCTTGATATCGCAGCGGTCCCAGCGGTTGTCGGGCACGGTCTTGATGGCAATCCCGCGGCGGGCAGAGGCATCGACCTTGGCGCTGGAGGCGTGCCGCGCGACGCAGACCACCGTCGGCGGGGTGTCTTTCGGCGGGAAGAAGAAATCCCGCGGATGGGTGCCACGGGAGACCTGGAGATAGAGCGAGCCGTCACGGACCCGGTTGCGCCGGATGGTTTCGCGCAGAACACGCGCCCAGGCCCCCTGACCCATCGGTGCGGCCATCTTCAGCTCGGCCAGCGATCGGGCCAAGCGTTGCATATGCCGGGTCTCATCGACCAGGCGACCGCCCTTGACCTCGATCACCTCGTATATCGCATCACCGAACTGGAAACCCCGATCCTCGGCGTGAACGGCCGCCTCGGCGTAGGGCACGAACTGGCCGTTGACATAAACTTGGCGGGACATGGGCTGCGGGGCTCCGAGGTTTCGACCGTTCGGTCAGCGAGCATGCCGTCAAGGCAGCCAGCAATCAACACCAGGTCCGGATTGGACACCTCCGTCGGTGACGTCAACTCGCCTTCGCCTCGCCGGCGCGTTGCTCGGCGCCGACGCCCAGCGCCCTCAGCTTGCGGTGGAGGGCGGACCGCTCCATGCCGACGAATTCCGCCGTACGCGAAATGTTGCCGCCGAAGCGATTGATCTGGGCGAGCAGGTACTCGCGCTCGAAGATCTCGCGCGCCTCGCGCAGCGGCATCGACATCAAGTGCTCGGCACCGCCATTCACGGGAAGCGGAACATTTGAGCCGATCTCGTCGGGAAGCATGTCGGCCGTGATCATGGTGCCGGGCTCGCCCCCGGCAAGGATCATCAGGCGCTCGATGTTATTGCGGAGCTCACGCACATTGCCGGGCCAGTCGTGCGCTTGCAGCACCGCGATGGCGTCGTCCCCGATCTTCCTGGGAGCCAGGCCGGAAGAGCTGGCGACCTGATTGACGAAGTACTCGATCAGAAACGGGATGTCGTCGCGCCGCTCGGCAAGGCTCGGCACGCGAAGCGGCACCACCGCAAGGCGGTGATACAGATCCTGACGGAAGCGGCCTTCCTGCATGTCCCGTTCGAGATCCCGGCTCGTGGACGTCACGATGCGCACGTCCACGGCGACCTTGGGCCCGCCGCCGAGACGCTGGAACTTCTGCTCGACCAGAACGCGCAGCACTTTGCCCTGGGTCTCGAGCGGCATGTCCGCGATCTCATCGACGTAGAGCGTGCCGCCGTGCGCCTCCTCCAGCGCACCCACCTTGCGCGGACCCGAGCGATCCTCGGTGCCGAACAGCTCCTCCTCGACGCGGTCGGGATCCATGGCGGCCGCGTTGAGGACGACGAAGGGCCCGTCGGCGCGCGCCGACTTCGCGTGAATGACGCGCGCGGCCAGCTCTTTGCCGGCACCCGAGGAGCCGCGGATCATGATCCGGCTGTTGGTCTGGGCGACCCGGTCGATCTGGTTCCTGAGTTGATTGATCGCGGCCGATTTGCCGACGAGTTCCGAGCTTTGCGTCGATCGCTCGCGCAGTTGCTTCACCTCGCGGCGGAGCTGCGAAGCTTCGAGCGCGCGCAGCGTGACGAGCACCAGCCGGTCCGCTTTGAAAGGCTTCTCGATGTAATCATAGGCGCCGCGCCGGATCGCTGTTACCGCGGTCTCGATGTTGCCGTGACCGGAGATGATCACCACCGGCAGATCCGGATGCTGCTTCTTGATCTGCGACAGCACTTCCAGTCCGTCGAGCCGGCTTCCCTGCAGCCATATATCGAGGATGACAAGATGCGGACGCCGATCTTCGATGGCCTTCAGCGCTTCGTCGGCGTCACGGGCGGTCCGCGGCGTATGACCCTCGTCCTCGAGAATGCCGGAGATGAGCTCGCGGATGTCGGCCTCATCATCGACGATCAGGATATCGGACGGCATTGGGGGCTCCCTGCTTACAACTCAGGCTGACTTGACTTCGGCTTGGCGGATTGTCCCCAAGCCGGATGTTTTCTGATGGGTTGTCTGGGTGTCGGCGGGGTCGCCTCCCCGCATCGGCAATGTCATGCGGACCAGTGCACCGCGCCGGCCTTGAGCATCCGGCGGCGCATCCTCCAGCGACAGCCGGCCGCCGTGCTGCTCGGTGATCTTTTGCACGATAGCCAAGCCGAGGCCAGTCCCCTTGTTGCCCTTGGTGGTGACGTAGGGCTCGAGCAGACGCGACCGGTTCTGCTTCGGCAGGCCCAGACCATTGTCGATGACCTCGATGATGACGTGCGGCCCGCGCGGCGTATCGGCCGCAACGCGCGCATGCACTGCAACGCAGCCTTTCCAGTCAGCGGGACGGTCGGCCTGCTCACCGAACGCGCGCACCGATTCCGTGGCGTTCTTCACGAGGTTGGTCAGCGCTTGGGTCAACAGGCGCTGGTCGCAAGAGATGCGCAGCGGATCTCGCGGCATCTGAAGATCGAAGTCGATGTCGGGATGGCTTTCGCGGAAGAGAATGACCGGCTCCTGGACGGCCTCGCGAATGTCGGTCTGCTCCATCTGCGGTTTTGGAATGCGTGCGAACGACGCGAACTCATCGACCATGCTCTTGATGTCGCCGACCTGCCGCACGATGGTGTCGGTGAGCTTCTCGAACGTCTCGCGGTCCTGATTGATATTGGCTCCGTACTTGCGACGGATGCGCTCGGCGGAAAGTTGTATTGGCGTCAGCGGATTCTTGATTTCGTGGGCGATCCGGCGCGCCACGTCGCCCCAGGCCGAGGTTCGTTGCGCCGAGACCAGCTCGGTGATGTCGTCGAACGTAACGACGCGGCCTTCGCTCTCGCCGGTGGCCTGCTCGCGCGTGACGCGGACATCGAAGGTGCGCTCCTCGCTGCCGACGACCAGTGTAACCTGGCCCTCCGCGCGGCCCTTGCCACGGCCTTCGCTCTCGGCATTGGCGACACGCGCGAGCTCCGGCACGGCTTCGTCGAGCGTACGGCCGATCAGTGCGTCGGCGGTGACTCCCAGCAGGCGCTCCGCCGAAGGATTGGCCAAGCGAACCCGGCCTTCGGCATCGAGCCCGATGACGCCAGCCGACACGCCCGACAGCACTGCTTCCATGAAACGGCGCCGCTCCGTCAGAAGATCGTTGGCAGCAACCAGATCCTGACGCTGGCGGGCAAGCTCGCGCGTCATATTGTTGAAGTCTCGCGACAGCCGCCGCAAATCGCCCTCGCCGCGCCGGAGCGGCAACTGCACGTCGAGATCGCCGCGCGTGACGCGCTGGGCCGCTCCGATGAGCCGGCGGATCGGGGCGACCAGATGGCGCGCGAACCACAGACCGACCCAGATCGCCGCGAGCGTGCTGGTTAGCGAAATCATCGAGTACATGACGCCGTGCACGAGCTTCAAGGGCCCTCGCGCCGAGCGCAGGCGCTCGTATTCATCGACGGCGGCTTGGGTCCGGCGCAGATGTCCGATGACGCTCGGGTTCACGCTGCGCGCAGCGTAGAGATAGTAACCCGGAAAACGCTCGAGCTTGGTGACGGCGGCAACGCGGTAGACGTCCGTCGGCAGAATCAGCGCGACCTGACCGGCCTCAGCCTGGCGAATGATCTCGGGACCTGGCGGCGCGTAACGCACGCGCGTGTCGCCGGCCCCTTCAGTCACGATCTTGCCGTCGCCATCGATGATGGCTGCCAGCGAGAGATCACGAAGCGCGGTCTGCGCCATGATCAAATTGCGCACATCCGCGTTGTCGTCGGGACCGCCGCGAATGACCTTGCCGAGATCGTCGAGGTCTTTCGCCATATTGACCACGTCCGTCCGGATGACCTGACCGTGCTCTTCGAGATAGGCGCGGGCCACGTCGATCGAGTTCGCAACGATGATGCGCGTGCGCTGCGAGAACCAGGTGTCGAGCGACCGCGAGAAGCTGGTCGTCGCCGCAACAGCGAGCAGCAGGGCCGGCAACGCGGCGATCAACGTGAACAGTCCCACGATCCGCACGTGGATGCGGGCGCCGGCCACCTTGTTCTGCCACGCGCGCCACAGGCCATAGGCCTGCACGCCCAGCACGGCGCACATGGCGAGGATCAAGACGATGTTGACCAGCAGAACGACGGGCACGATGTCGTTGGTCGGCTTGATCCAGGTGAGCCCGGTGAGGATCAGATACGTGGCCAGCGCCGAGATCAGCGACAGAATGACGACGACCAGACCGATCCAGAAGGCCTTGTTGCCGCCGCCGAGGGCAGCAGCATCGTCCGCGCCGTCGGTCAGGCTCGAGGCAGGTGATCCGCCTGCTGATCGGAGCGACGCACGAGCTCTCCGCGCCCACCCAGCGACGCTCTCGAAAGATCTCCGGAACGGCCGATTCGCGTCCACTGCGCGCTGCCTCGTTGAGTTTTGTCCGGGCCCGCCGGGTTTGCGGGTCTGGGTGCTCGATGGAGCATTCCCACAACAATGAGAGTTAAAACTGTGACATTTTCGCGACAACAGAACTCGAATAGCGCCACAACGTCTGAGCGTCAAGCGGAAGCCGTAGGGCGGCCATGCCGCCACACGCTCAGAGCTTGGAAATACCTTGTGTTGAAAGGCGTTGATGCTTGCGGTTAGTGCCACCCGTTCACGACTGGCCAGAAAGGCCGCGGAACACCTTGATGTCCAAAGTCTGAATTTTCTCTCGCAGGGTGTTGCGATTGAGGCCAAGCAGCTCGGCGGCGCGGATCTGGTTGCCGCGAGTGGCAGTCAAGGCCGCCGTGATCAAGGGCAGCTCGACCTGGCGGATGATACGCCGATAAAGCCCAGGCGGCGGCAGGTCGCGCCCGAAGCTCGCGAAGTGATCAGCCATGTAGCGCTCGACCATCTCGGTCAGGTCCCTGGCTGTGCCCTCGTCGGCAGCAGCGCTTGGTGACGCTGTGATTTCGGTCAACTCGCCGTCCACGATCTCGAGCGGAATCGTTTCCTCGGGGTGCAGCGCAACTATCCGCCTGACGAAGTTCTCGAGCTCACGGACATTGCCCGGCCACGCGTAGCGTCGCATGCGCTCGATGGCGGCGCTCGCGAATTCGCGCTGACCCAGGCCTTCCTTGGCGCACTGACGCAGGAAATGACGAACGAGGTCGCCGATATCGTCGAGCCGCTCGCGGAGCGGCGGCAGGCGCAGAGGCACGACATTCAGTCTGTAGAACAGATCTTCACGGAAGAGACCCTGCTGAATCTGGTTGCGCAGGTCGCGATGAGTTGCAGCAACGATCCGAACGTCGGTTTTAATCGACGTGCGCCCGCCAACGGTCGTGTACTCGCCCTCCTGCAGGACCCGCAGCAGTCGCGTTTGCGCCTCGAGCGGCATATCGCCGATCTCGTCGAGGAACAGCGTGCCACCTTCAGCTTGCTCGAAGCGGCCTTGCGTGCGGGCCTGAGCACCGGTGAACGCGCCCTTCTCGTGACCGAAGAGCTCGCTCTCGATCAGCTCGCGCGGGATCGCCGCCATGTTGAGCGCGACGAAGGGACCATTGCGTCGCTTGCCGTGCTCATGCAGCACGCGGGCAATCAGCTCCTTGCCGGTTCCGGATTCGCCTTGGATCATCACTGTGAGGTCGGTCTGGGTGAGGCGCGCCAGAACGCGATAGATCTCCTGCATGGCCGCCGAACGGCCGATGACGGGCAGCTCTTCGCCCGCCGCATCCGAGAGACGCGGCTTCTTGCGTGTCGGCTCGGAAAGTGCGCGCCCGACGACGCTCACCACTTCCGAGATGTCGAACGGCTTCGGGAGATATTCGAAGGCGCCTTTTTCCGCGGCTGCGATGGCCGTCATCAGCGTGTTCTGCGCGCTCATGACGACGATCGGCAGCTCGGGACGCAGTTTCTTGATCCGCGGAATGAGGTCAAAGGCGTTCTCGTCCGGCATGATCACGTCCGTGATCACGACATCACCCTGGCCTTCCGCCACCCAGCGCCAGAGCGTGGCGGCATTGCCCGTCGCCCGCGGTGAATAGCCGGCGCGCGCCATGGCCTGATTGAGAACGGTGCGAATGGCGGCATCATCGTCGGCGATCAGTATCGTGCCAGCAGCCATGACAATCATCCTTTTCTGGCGGAGATGCGCGCACCGGCAGCGCGGTCCTGGAGCGGCAGGAGCACGCGAAATACCGTCTTGCCGGGCTCTGAATCGCACTCGATGATGCCGCCGTGGTCACCGACGATCTTGGCGACGAGCGCCAGCCCGAGCCCGCTGCCGTTGCGCTTCGTCGTGACGAACGGATCGAAGAGATGCGGCTTGATGGCTTCCGGAACGCCGGGGCCGTTGTCCTCGATCTCGATCCGCAAGGGCAGTGAAACGCGCGTGTCGGAACCCGGAACAGACAGACGCACGCCCGGCTTGAATGCCGTCGACAGCACGATGCGACCCGGCTCACCGCCTTCTGATATCGCCTCGGCGGCATTCTTGATCAGGTTGAGAAAAGCCTGCACGAGCTTGTCCCGATTGGCCGACAACGGCGGCAGTGATGGATCGTATTCCTCGACAATGCGGATATCCCGCGCGAACCCGTTCTCCGCGATGCGTTTCACATGATCGAGCACGGCGTGGATGTTGACCGGTTCCACCGTCAGCGGGCGCTCGTCGCCGAACACTTCCATGCGATCGACGAGATTTCGGATCCGATCGGTCTCCGAGCAGATCAGTTGCGCCAGCGCACGATCCTCGTCGCTGAGACCCGGCTCGAGCAGTTGCGCAGCACCCCTGATCCCCGACAGCGGGTTCTTGATCTCGTGCGCCAGGATGGCGGCGAGACTCGAGACTGATCGGGCGGCCGCGCGATGCGTGAACTGGCGCTCGATCATCTGCGCCATGGACCGCTGCTGCAGCATGACCACGATCAGCTCGGGGTTTTCGGGCAGCGGACCGCTGAAGATGTCGACCATGCGCGGATGCGGGACTTTCGGCGTCGAGATCGCGACGCCATACTCGTTCACGGTCGCGCCCGTGCGCCGCACTTGTTGAATGAGAGCCACCAGCGGACATCCAAACGCGACGATCTCCTCGAGGCGCTGCAGTTTGAGCCGCGCCTGGCTCGATTCGAAGAACACCTCGGTCGACGTGTTGGCGTAGACAATGCGATCGTCACCACCGAGCACCAGGATCGGATGCGGTAAGGCCGAGAGCAGCATGTCGTGCTCAACTGGCCGTCGCACGGCCGGTGTCAAGCGGTCCCGGGCCTCCATTGCACTCATGCCGCCATCTCCTCACTGCCAGACATCGTGAGCTGGTCGTAGAAGGTGCCAAGACCGCTGAGGACGCGGTCCGCATCGTCGTCGGTGCAAAGGCGCTGGCGCCACATTTTCACGACGTCGGCCGATGCGCCGCTCGAGGCCAGATACCAGCCGATGTGCTTCCTCGCATTCTTGAGGCCGAGCGGACGGCCGAGATGCGAGAGCATCGCCGTGATGTGCTCGAGCGCCACCGATCGCTGCTCCGCGACGGCGGGTGCGCCAGGGTCCCTGCCCGTGTCGAGAAAGGTTGCAATGCGCCCGGGTGCCCAAGGCGCGCCGTAGGCGCCGCGCCCAATCATCACGCCGTCAGCGCCCGACTGCTCGATGGCGTGGTTTGCATCCACCGGCGTGGCGATGTCGCCGTTGACGATGACCGGGATCGTCACGGCCTCCTTCACGGCGCGGACTTTAGCCCAGTCCGCGGAGCCCTTGAAGAATTGGCAGCGCGTGCGCCCGTGCACCGTGATCATGCGCACACCGGCTGCTTCGGCGCGCTTGGCGATCTCGGGCGCGTTGAAGGATCGCTCATCCCAGCCGAGACGCATCTTGAGCGTGACCGGCACCTTCGCCGCGCCGACGACGGACTCGATCAGCCGCAGCGCCTGGTCCGGCTCCCGCATCAGCGCGCTGCCGGAGAGCCGGCCGGTCACCTCGCGTGACGGGCACCCCATATTGATGTCGATGACCTCGGCGCCGGAGGCCTCGGCCAACCGCGCGCCCTCAGACATCCAGCGCGCCTCGCAACCGACGAGTTGTATGACGTGGGGTTGCACCCCTTCGCCGCGGGCACGCCTGACGACGTCAGGGCGCGACGTAACCAACTCGCGGCTCGCGACCATCTCGGACACGACCAGTCCCGCGCCCAGGCGCTGAGCCAGACGGCGGAACGGTAGATCCGATACGCCGGTCATCGGTGCCAGAATGGCCCGATTGGCGAGAGTAACGGACCCGATTTGCAGCGTTCTAGGTGTCATGTCAGCCAGGAATTGGGCTCCGCAAAGCGGGGCTGCCAGAAATGCCCGATATTTGGGCGCTAACGCAGAGTGCTCAATTGTTTGGCAAAGTAGACCCGGCCGCGCAGCTCGACAAGGCGGATTCCCACCCTGCCCAAATTTTGGGCAAGCGACTGCCTGGCCTGTGCAGCTTCACTCTTGCCGAGGGGTGGGGGAAACTCGCGGGCGGGGCGCACTGTCATCGCGCGTCGTCTCGTCTGCCCGCGCGGTCGGGCGCGAGGAGAAGCGGAAGATGTAGCGCATGGCTTCGTCGATCACTGCCGCCCAAACCGCCCAGTTATGACCGCCATCGACGATCCGAAGCTCCGTCTGCACGGGCTGGCGCGCCATCATCCGTTTGTAGAGCAGCGCGGACTCGAACGCGGCGCCCAGACGGTCATTGTCACCAGAGGCGAGAAACAAGGGCACCCGCACGTTCTGCTGGAAGTAGCCCTCAATGAGACTCGGATAGTTGGCATCCTCCCACGCTTTCTGGCTGAACTTGCCGTCGGCATCGAGGAAGGCCGAGTAGCTGCGCGACATGGAGGCGGCCGGCGGCGTCTCCGAATAGACGGCCGGGCTGAAAGCGGCTGCAGCCGCAATACGATCGGGGTACCGCATCAGGAAGCGAACAACGCCATAGCCGCCCGCCGAGAGCCCCGCGAGCAACCGTCCCTGGCGCCGCTCGATGGTGCGATAGCGCTTCTCGACCGCGGGTACGAGCTCTTGCCAGAACGCACTTTCGGTTTTGGCCTTGGGTCCGTCGAGCCACCAGCAGCCCGGACAGCCCGGCATGACGATCAGCGACGGTGGAATGACGCCGCTCTCGATCAGCTGGTCGGCCTTTTCACCAATGAGGCCTTTGTCGGCCCAGGAATTTTCGTTATCGCCGGCGCCGTGCAGCAGATAGAGCACGGGGTAGTGCTGCTGCCCGCTGTCGTAACCGTCAGGAATGTAGACGAGAAACGGAAAATCGCGCCCGAGATGGACTGACGGGATCACATCGCGGCGCAGTTCACCCGCGAACGCTGGCTCGATCCCCGTCAGAGCGACCAGCAGGGGCAGTACACAACACAGGAACGTCTGCAAGCGCCGAACCAAGAGGCCTCCGCCCACCACGGGGCCAAAGGATAGCAAATTCTCATTACTGGAACATTGTCCAGCGCCACGGCGCCGCTTGCAAGGGCGGTGCAATGCTTCGCCGCAGAAAGTGATAGCACCAGCGCTTGTATGCACATTCTGCAGGGCTAGACGAGCTCCTTGGCGAGGGCGGCGACGCGGGCGGGCGTCAGGCCGAAGTGCTCGAAGAGCTTGGGCGCGGGCGCTGATGCGCCGAAGTCCGACAATCCGATAAAGCGGTCCTTGTGCCGCAGCCATTCGTTCCAGCCTTGCTGCACGCCGGCCTCGACGCCGATGCGCGGCGCATCGCCAAGCGTGGCAAGTCGGTAGCTTTCCGGCTGGCGGCGAAAGAGCTCGAAGCTCGGCATGGAGACGACGGCTGCGTTCTTGCCCGCTTTGGCGAGCTCGTCGGCGGCCACGACGGCGAGGCCCACCTCCGAACCCGTCGCGATCAGGGTCAGGTCGCGCCTGCCCGACACCTCGCGCAAGACGTAGCCGCCTTTCGCCGAGAGGTTCTCGTCGGTGTGCGTCGTGCGCAGGTTGGGCACGTTCTGACGGGTGAGCGCAAGGATCGACGGCGTATCGCCAGGCGCAATGGCGAGCGCCCAGCACTCTGCCGTTTCGACTCCGTCGGCGGGACGGAACACGTTGAGGTTGGGCATGGCGCGCAGCGCGGCGAGATGCTCGACGGGCTGATGCGTGGGCCCATCCTCGCCGAGGCCGATCGAGTCATGCGTCATCACATAGGCGACGCGCTGCCGCATCAGGGCCGAGAGGCGGATCGCGGGGCGGCAGTAGTCGGTAAAGACCATGAACGTGCCGCCGTAGGGAATGAACCCGCCGTGCAGCGCGAGGCCGTTCATCGCGGCGGCCATTGCATGCTCGCGCACGCCGTAGTGAATGTAGCTGCCCTTGAAGTTGCCTCTCGCGACGACCGCTTGCGATTTCGCTTTGGTGTTGTTGGAGCCGGTGAGATCGGCCGATCCGCCGATCAACGCAGGGCATGCGGCAACCAGCTTCTCGAGCGCCATCTCCGACCAGACCCGCGTTGCGCGCTGGGTCTTTTCGGCGGCCGCGGTCTGCTTCAATTCCGATACCGCAGCGGCGATGGCGCCGGACGCAGCTTTCGCCGGATGCTCAATGAATTCGCGGGTTTTTGCGTCGAGCTTCTGCCAGCGGGCATCCCAGGCTTTGCGTTCTGCGCCACCACGCGCACCTGCTTCGCGCCAGGCGCTCAGGATCGGCGTTGGGATGACGAACGGCTCGTGTGACCAGCCGATCTTCTCGCGCGCGCCTTTGATCTCGTCGGGCCCAAGCGGTGAGCCGTGCGAGGACGCCTTGCCCTCTTTTGTCGGTGCGCCGTAGCCGATCCGGGTTTTGCAGGCGATGAGCCACGGTTTCGAGGCATCGGCGCAGGCTGTCTCCATGGCCTTGGCGATTGCCGCGGGGTCGTGGCCGTCGATCGCAAGCGTCGCCCAGCCTGAGGCCTTGAAGCGCGCGATCTGATCCTCGCTGGTCGCGAGGTTGGTCGGGCCGTCGATCGAAATGCCGTTGTCGTCGAAGAGCACGATCAGCTTGCCGAGGCCCAAGTGGCCTGCAAGCGAGATCGCTTCTTGGCTGATGCCCTCCATCAGGCAGCCGTCACCCGCGACCACCCAGGTGCGATGATTGACGATGCCGTCGCCGTGACGCGCATTGAGCAGCCGTTCCGCGAGCGCGAAGCCGACCGCATTGGCGATGCCCTGCCCGAGCGGCCCGGTCGTCGTCTCGATGCCGGGCGCGTGGCCGTACTCGGGATGGCCTGCCGTCTTGGCGCCGAGCTGGCGGAAGTTCTTGATCTGCTCGAGATCCATCTCCGGATAGCCGGTCAGATGCAGCAGCGCATAGAGCAGCATTGATCCGTGGCCCGCGGAGAGAATAAAGCGGTCACGGTCATGCCAATCGGGATGGGCGGCGTCATACTTCAGGAATTTTGTGAACAGCACCGTTGCCACGTCGGCCATGCCCATCGGCATGCCGGGATGCCCGCTCTTGGCCTTCTCGACCGCATCCATCGCGAGGGCGCGAATGGCGTTGGCCATGTCCTTGTGCGAGACAGTGGTCATGCTGTCGGCGCTCCTTGTCCAGCGGGATGGCCTCGATGCTCCGGATGGGCCAATGCCCTGGAGAGAGGCTGAGATTCGCGGGGCAGCATTAGCCGTGTTGCAGCATCACGTCCACGTCAGGAACGCCGCAACCCACCGTCAATCGCGCAGGACCCGTGACCGAAACAGCCTTTTCAACGGGATTGAAGGCCTGTCAGTCGTCTCAGGCCGTGGAGTGAGCGCTTCGTGGCGCCGGGCTGGTCGCCGGGCACGTGGGTCTCGATCACCAGCATCAGCGGCCGGCTCCCTGCCGCCGCCCAGCACGTTGGTAGCAGGTCGGCGTATGGAACGTCGCCCTCGCCCATCGGCACATGGGCGCGGCGGGCTTTCGCGTAGTCCTTGAAGTGCATCATGTCGACGTAGGGCATCACCTCGGACAGCTCGGCCGGCGTTGCCGGCGCGCCGGCGGAGGCGGCATTGCCGATATCGAGAAGTGCGCGCAACCGCGGGTGGTCGAAGTGGCGGCACAGGCTCGTGAGCTGGCCGACCGAGGCGATGTTGCACACGGGCTCGTTCTCGACGTGCAGCATCAGGTCGTACTTCTCGGCCAGCGCGAGCAGCGCGCCGTAGTCGTCCTCGAGGTGTGCGTTCTGAAATCCGTCGTAGGTGAGATAGCTGAAGACCCGGAGGTTGCGCGTGCCGAGCAGTGCCGCCGCCTCGCACGCATCCTCGAACAGCTCGGCATCGCTTCGCCCCTTGGCGTCGAAGCCGAACTGATCGCCCATGGCGCCGGCCTTGGTGCCCGGTCGCGGCCATTTGAACAGCGGCGTCGCGAGGCAGCCAACCTCGAGGCCTGCGTCCCTGACCTCAGATGCCACCTGCTGCTGATGCTTGGCGTCGAGCGAGAGAAAGTTCACGCCGCCGATCGAACGGATGTCGACGGTCGCAAGCTTTTCCTCACGCGCGAACGCGAGGCCGGCCGCGAGCTCCGGCGAGACCTCATCCGTGATCACCGACAGCGTGTAGGGCATGGGGAAACTCCGAACCGGGCGCGCACAATGCGACGCTCTTGTCCAGCTTACACCCGCAAGGCCCAAAACCAATCACTACGAACGCGTTTCGACCGCTCTGCGATCGCCCGCGGCGCCGAGTGCCGAAGCCCGCTCGCCGTGGCTCCCGACAAGTGCGGCTGCCGCGATGAATATCAAGGCCAGAAGCGTCAGACCGAAATTGACCGCATGCGAGTACTCCCATTGCAAGCGCGCTGCCTGCAGGTCGGGGGGCATCACCGTCCATTGCTGTGTCAGAGCGTTCATCGGGTATGTGTAGGTCCAGAAGATCACCTGTGTGGCCAGGATCGAGAGGAAGGCCAGCAGTGACAGCCAGCGGGCGAAGGGAGCGCGCCACATCATGATGGTGTGCCCTAACGTCAGCGCGAGAGCCGCAAATACGGCGATCCCGAACAGTGCCCAGCCCGTGTAGATGGTCTGCACAGTCATATAGTCGGCGGGCGCGAGTTTGAGCTTGTTGTACATTTCGAAGAAATGCGCGCCCGCCGGAACAAGGCATATCGCGACCGAGAGGATCGCCAACAAACGGATCATGTCGCGGCCAGCCGTGTCGTCCATCGCAGACCTCCGGTTCGAAATGAGCGAGGGTCAGTCTGGCACCGGAATTGCTGAAGAAACGAGAGATCGCAGAGAGAGTTCCCTCGCGATCGGCGTCATTCGAGAACGATTTCGAGTTGCGATGGAACGACGTAGGACGGGGCACAACGCCAAGCCCGGCACTCGTCTCTCGGTCGCTCTGCACTTGCGAGCGGGGAATTGGGGACGCCTGGTCCGAGCGCACACACTTACCGCTGCACTCCTCAGGCTTGTCCCGAGGCCCCATCACGCAGCAAACGCCTCACGTCGCGTGTGACCCTGAGCCGAACAGGGCGCGGGCGGATCTTGTCCCGGGCAATGGTCCGCTCCCGGTGCAAGCGTCCGTGGTGGGCACGGGCCGTAGGGCGCAATAGCCCCCTTCGGGCGTATTGCGCCGCGCCAGACGCTCCGGCTACCGTTAGCCATGCCAAACTATCGTCGAGCTTTCGTCCCCGGCGGCTGCTATTTCTTCACGGTCAATCTGCTCGATCGCAACAGCCGCATGTTGGTCGAGAACATCGATGCGCTCCGCAATGCCGTGCGCGCGACACGGCAACGCTTTCCCTTCGAGATCGATGCGATGGTGATCCTGCCGGATCACATCCACGCGGTCTGGACGCTGCCGGACGGCGACTCGGATTTTTCCGTGCGTTGGCGCTGGATCAAAATCCGATTCTCGAAGTCGCTTCCGAACAGCGAACCGCGCAGTTTCGTCCGTGAAGCGCGCGGCGAGCGCGGCATCTGGCAGCGGCGTTATTGGGAGCACCTCATTCGCGATGAGCGCGATTTCGCAAACCATATCGATTATTGCTGGTTCAATCCGGTCAAGCACGGGCATGTCGCCAATGTCGAGGACTGGCCGTTCTCGACGTTCCATCGAGACCACTGCGACGCGCCGAAGCCGGGTGACTTCGAACGCAAGTGTGCCGAGTATGCGCTCACCAGCGCAGACGCCCGTTTTGGCGAACGTTCGTAGGGCGCACTAGCGCAGCGTATTGCGCCGACAGCAGCACCGATTTGCAGTCGATTACCAGCTGTCGCCACCCAGCCCGGCGCAATACGCCCGAAGGGCTATTGCGCCCTACGAGTCCGCACCGATGCGCTCGTGTCGAACGTGCGGGAAATACTCATTGGCTTGTATTTCGGCCAACGCTGCTGCGTGATCGAGAGGCCGACCGTAAAGTCTGAGGTTCATCACGTCGGACTCGAACGAGACGATCGCTTCCAAGACCGGCGCCTCGTTGGGCGTCAAGCCTTCCAGTGCCTCGTTTGCACAGGCTCATCCCGGATACACGGGGCTCGGCTTGACCTTGGCGACGGTGATCTCGATCGGACCGTCGATCAAGTGCGGTGCCATCGGCCTGATCGGAACCATCTTGCCGTCGTCTTTTCCTTCGCCCGGCCGCCACTCGATGCGCGTTGGCACGCGTGTCACGCCGATCGGGTAGATCGTCAAGCGTTCGCGCTCGATCTTCATGCGCAGGAAGTTCTTGTAGTCGGGAAGACGCAGCGCTGAGAATGCCTCGTCCCAATGCCGCCGGCCGAAAGCGCAGCAGAAGAAGAGATAGAACCCCCAGACGAAGCCCGCGACCATGCCGCCGCCGACGATCATCTGCAGCATGTAGACGCCGGCGCGCACCAGCCCGAGCCAGGCACCAAGCAGCGGGCCCAGTGCCTGGGTCGTCCAGTCGCCGAGCCAGCTCCAATAGCCGAAGCGATTGATCAGGATGTAGACGCCGACCATCGCGCCGAGGTGGATGAGCCAGTGCAGCGAGCCGATCAGCACCTTTTTCCAGCGCCGCTTCGAGTCCGCATACCCGATCAGGATCAGCAGCAGCAGTAGCCCGAATATTCCGAGCAGGAATTGATAGACGCCGGCCTGTATGGAAATGCCTATGATGTCCCCCAGTCCGCTGACGCCGCACGTCTCGCGGTAGTAGACGAGAATATCCTCGACCAGCGGCCAGTTCTGCGGCCTCCCCGGGATCTGACAATTCTCGCGGCCGATGATCGGCGTCTGCGAGTACATCCACGTCATCAGCCAATAGAACGTGCCGAGCAGCGTGGCGAATGTCGGGTTCCAGATCGGGAAGAAGATGTTGCGCCAGGTCAGCCAGAAGCTGCGCGTCTTCGAGGGGAACACGGCCTGCTCCAGCTTCGCGCTCGCCGGGTCCGCAGGCGGCCTGCACTTGAGGTCGAATGCGTGATCATTTCCCTGCCACCGGAACTTGATGTCATCATAGAGCTGGTGGGTCGGATGCAGGAATGCGCCGCCGCCCCCTGCCGTGATCAGATTGAGGCCGAGCTCCGCCGAGTAGTAGCGGCTGTAGTGATGCGTATCACCAGAGATGACCGCGCAGATCTTGGCACCGGCCGCCTCGACGATGCCGGCGACGATCCGCAGATTGGAGTTCGCCGCGTGGGCTTCTCGTTGCTCGTACTGCCATCCTGGCGCCGCCGTGCACATGATCACCTTGTGCTCGAGATCGCCGGCCTCTTCCTTCATTCGGGCGGCAACGGACTGGAAATAGCGCGTTTGACCGGCGTCGAGATAATCCGAGAATTGAATGTCGCAACCCAAGACCCACCAGTTGTAGGGAAGCTTGATTGCGAAGTAGCTGCGATGCTGCTGGAGATGCAGGCTGCCGATGTTGGTGTCGCGCTGGCCGTACCGGGCCTGGCAGAACAGGAAATCGAACGAGTTCAGGCCGTCGTACCAGTCGTGATTGCCGGGAATGGCGAAGCAGAGCCGCGGCCGCGCCTTCTCTGAAAAGGCCATGCGGAAGGGCACTTCGAAGCGCTCCCGGTATTCGTCCCGTGACGGATAAGGATAGACCTGGTCGCCGCCGAGAATGAGCAGCTGTCCGCCGGGCAGCGTGTGCTTTAGCTCGGAGCCGGACCGGGCGACAGTGAGCGAGTCTTCGGCAACCAGCGAGGCGACGGCGTAGGTTGAATCGAACCCATCGCCAGTATCTGCGATGTAGTCGACCCAAACGGCGCCGTTGTCGTCGAGAGAGGCGGGGTCCGAGTAATCGTAGCGATAGGCGAGCGCCTGCATGGCGACCGCATCGAACCCGTCGACATTGGCTTGCGAAGAGCGCGGATCAGCAAAGGTACCGAGAACCGGCGAGACGAAGGCGCGGAGCGCTGCGTTCGCCAGCAGTGTCGGCGAAAACCAGCGCACCATGAAAGGCAGCGACAGCACCTGCTGATCGCCCCCGTTGGATGCCGGCATAAGCTACTCCCTCACCAAACTCGCGTGCGAGGCCAGCCTCCGCTTCTCCCCCGCACAGAGCACGATTAGAAACGCAGGCGCGCAAAAGCCAGTGCCCCCCGGAGCTTCGCCCCAGGACTGTGGATTTTCAGCATCATATTATGCTGCGATCGAGGCGGTCAGCCGCGTACGACCGCCCGCACGGCCTTATCGGTGACTTCGATCGAGGCCAGCTCCTCGAGCGTGATCGGCTTTACGGGCGGGCGAAGCCGGAAATAGCCGATCTGGCCCGGCGCAACGCCGCGCGCGTCCGCCATCACCTCGGTGACGGTGAGGCCGCAAAGGCGCCCCTGGCACGGTCCCATGCCGCAGCGCAGGAATGATTTCATCTGGTTGGGGCCCTCGGGGCCGAGGTGCGTCGCAGCGACGATCGCGTCCTCGGTCACCTCCTCGCAGCGGCACACGACGGTGTCGCCACGTGGAATGCGGAGCGACCGGCGCGGCCGATAGAGCGTATCGAGAAACGCGCGGGCCTTCTCGTAGCGCGCCAGAACCCGCCGGCTGCCCACCTCGGCGGGCAATGTCTCCATGTCGGCACCCAGCGCGCGAACTGCGGCGATGCCGGCCAGCTTGCCGCGCTCGATCGCTGCCTCCGCGCCGGCGATGCCGGCACCGTCACCGGCAATTGCGATGCCGTCGACGCTGGTGCCACCGAATGCATCGAGCTCAGGGGCGAAGCAGAGCTGCGCGTCATTCCAGCGATGCGCAACGCCGGCTGCCATGGCGAGGTTGACGTTCGGCACCACGCCCTGATGCAGCAGAACGGCATCCGCCTGAATGCGCTCGGCGCTCGGTGCGCCGCGATGGAAGACGATCTCTTCCACGCGGCCCCTGCCTTGGATCTCGAGCGCGCTGACGCCGGTGATGACGCGCACGCGGCGGCGCACCGAGGCCATCAGGGCCAGGCCCTTGCTCAGATACGGCGAGCGCATGAAAGTCACAGCGTGGCGTGCAGCCGCCTTCTGCTGGGCTTTATCGCTGGTCTCGAGTATCGCCGCGATCGCACCGCCGGCATCGAGAAGCTGGCGTGCATAGAGCCAGAGCAGCGGACCGTTGCCGGCGATGACGACGCGCCCGTCCGGCACCAGCCCCGACGCCTTGAGCAGCGTTTGCGCGCCGCCGATCGTCATCACTCCAGGCAGTGTCCAGCCCTTCACGGGAAACGGGCGCTCCTGGGCGCCGGTTGCGATGACCACGCGGCGCGCGCTGATGATGCGCGCCGTGCCCGCTTGCGAGATGCCGACTTCCCGCTTGCGATCGAGGCTCCAAACCGTGGCGTTGGAGAGGTGGTGCGCGCCGCTCGCTTCGAACGCTTGCACCGTTTCCCGGCCTTTCCAGTAATCCTCGCCGAGCACATTGCGGCGCATCACCGGCGTGGACGTGATGGCACGCCAGACCTGGCCGCCGGGCGTCGCGTTCTCATCGATGACGAGCGTTGTGAGGCCGGCGTTCGCCGTCACCGTCGCAGCCGCCATGCCCGCAGGACCTGCTCCCACGACGGCGACGTCGACCTGTGCTGGAATATCGCTGATGCGCATCACCGGCCGGCCTCTCGTCGTGTCGTCTGCGTTTCGATCGCCATGTTCTGCGCAACCGGAATGAGGCAGGCTTGCCGGTTACCGACGCCATCGATGGTGACGAGACACTCGAAGCATACGCCCATCAGGCAGTAAGGTCCGCGCGGCACACCCGAAACGGCCGAAACACGCGTCTGCAGGTGTCCGGCTGCCAGCAGTGCGGCAGCGACCGAGTCGCCTTCCTGCGCTTCGAAGCGCTTGCCGTCGACGGTCACTTGAACTGTGCGCTTCGGCGCATCACGCAGCCTGCGAAACATCGAACCTCCGCGCTGTGAAGGCGCCGACCAGCGTTTCCTCGAGAGCACCGGCGGCAATCATCGGCGCGAGCGACAGCGCGTGGTTGGCCGCCAGCGTCACGCCCGAGTGACAGCACGCGACGAACGCGCCCGGAAAGCTCTTCGATTGCTCGTAGATCGGAAAGCCGTCCTGGGTCATTACGCGAATGCCGGTCCAGGTGCGCACCACGTTGAGCCGGGCGAGCTTCGGGAACATGCGCCGCGCGCGATCGGCCATCACGGCGTTGACGGGAAGCGTCATGTCGGTGTCCCGCGTTCCTTCTTCCTTGCTGTCGCCGATCATCACCGAGCCTTCATTGGTCTGGCGGATGGTGACGACCGGGTGTTTCAGGAACGGCTGCACGCGCTCGGTCACGATCACCTGGCCGCGCTCGGGTAGCATCGGCGCCCGCAATCCCACCATCGGCGCCAGATCCTGATTGGCATTGCCGGCCGCCAGCACGACCTTGCCTGCCCTGACATCGCCCGCCGTGGTCGAGAGCGTGAACTCGCCACCCTTCAGCGCAACCCCCGTCACGCGATGGCTCGCCAGATACGACGCGCCCTTCTGCTTGAGCCCCGTATGCAGCGCGCGGAGCAGCAGCTGCGAATTGACGTGTCCGTCGAGTGGACAATAGCTGCCGCCAACCACCTCCGGCCCGATGTCCGGCAGCATGCGCTTGACCTCGGACGCGGTCAGGATCTTCGTCTCGTACTGGATGATCCCCGGCTGATTGTGGAGCCGCTTCAGGATGAGCGCTCGCGCCTCGAGCTCCCTCTCCGAGAGTGCCAGGTGGAACCCGCCCGGCCGCTCGTGGAACACCTTGATCCCGGTCTCGCGCTCGACCTCGTCGACGAAGCCTGCGTAGGCCTCCGACGAGCGCACCGTCCAGCCGGCATATTCCGGCATGCCCAGGCCCTTCGACTGCACCCACACCAGCGCGAAATTCGCCCGCGAGGCGCGCGTCACGTGATCGCCTTCGTCCAGCACCGCCACGCGCTGACCGAGCCGCGCCAAACCCCAGGCGATCGCCGAGCCGAGCAGCCCGCCGCCCACCACCGCCACATCATAGGCGCCGCCGCCTCGCTGCATCGCCGCTTGTTCTCCCGCTCCGCCCGCCGGCGTTTCACGTGCAACGACTGCCCGTGCCCCGAGCCCGTGTCGTCGCCGGCATTCTGCCGATCTTCGCTCGAAACGCCAGCGCCGAGCGCGCCGGTGGCCGAGCTACTTCGTCCGCCCACCCGCCAATGTTTCACGTGAAACAATCCTACAATTGTATCTAATTTTTTCGCAGACCCGATCGCGCCTGCGCTGCCCGCCGGTCCTGGATTCTGCTTCCAAGGCGCATCGCCAGCCCTCCCCTCCGGAGGGATTTCGATTCTTCATGGGCGAATTTCGACGCTGGCGCGTTTTCCGGCCGAGCAGGTAGGGGAGTAGCCAGCAAAAAACACCCCTCTCCAGCCTCACGTGCGTGCAGCGCAGACCCCAAATTCGGGCGTTTTTTCTTTAGGTCGATTTTCTCATTTTTGCGACCCTTTCAGTTGCCGCCACAACGGTCTCCGAAGGACCTCTCCAGACGCTTCGGGTTGCATTAGCCGCGCCCACTTCGTCTCCCCGAGTTGCATCTGCTGAACGACTCCTCTCAAATCCGGTTCCTAAAGGGCCAGCCCATTGTCGGCGTCAAGGGGCAGCGCCTCTCGCCTTCCGGGACTCGAGGGCCTCAGCACCGATGGGTATCGTCACATCGCGGCTTTTCCGAATGCGCGCGGCTCTCCGGAAACCAGCATGGATCAAGCTGCTGCAGTTGACGCCACCCTGCATGGCACCTACCTCCTGTTCACCAACGGCCGCTGCCAAGCCCGAACGCCCAACTCTATGGCCCCATGACCCAGACCAACAACCGCATCCTCGACGAGATCGCCAAGCTCCTCTCCGACGCGGTCGGTGCGGCAGACGGCGTACGCCGCGAAGCGGCAACGATCGTGCGCTCCCAGGCCGAGCGCCTCCTCAACGAGATGGACGTCGTCAGCCGGGAGGAGTTCGAAGCCGTCAAAGCCATGGCCGCCAAAGCCCGTGAGGAGAACGACGCACTCGCCCAGCGGCTCGCCGCGCTCGAGGCAGAGTTGGCAACTCTGAAGACCGCGCGATAGCCCGCTAGTGTCGTGCGGTGGCCTCTCGCTATGGTCGGCCGCGCCCGCCACGGTCCTGCCACCAAGCAATCCCAGCCTGCCGCGTTGGCGAGATTTCACCGGAGGGTGGGCTGATGTCTCTCTTGGCAGGGGTCTTGTTCTGGCGCGTGGCTGCACGGCTCTGGGTATGGATCATTGCCGCCGCGCTGACGTGCCAATCCACGTTCGCCCAGGACTCTGCAATCGCCCGCCAAGTCAGCGAGCTCGAGGCCGCCATCGCGCGCTTTGAGGCGACGCCCAATCTCCCGCCCGACAAGGAGATGGACTACCTGCTGGCCATGGCCAGGCTCACCTCGCTCTATGTGCAGGTGGACCGCGCACCGGACTCCTGGCCCCTCCAGGAGAAGCTGCTCGCCCGCTTCGAGAAGCGCTTCGGCCCCGAGCATCCGGGGCTTGTCGCGCAGCTCGAAGCAAATGCGTCGAGCTACGGCATGCAGGGCCGCTACGCCGAGGCCGAGAGGCAGCGCAAGCGCGCCATCGCCATCAATGAGCGGGCCCATAGCGCCGACAGCCTCGCCGTTGCGTCCTCGCTGCAAGGCATGGCGAACCTCTACCGCCTGCAGGATCGCCTCGACGAGGCGCTGGGATTTGCGACCCGTGCCCTCGAAATTGCCGAGCGGAAACTGCCCCCCGGCGATGTGCAACGTGCCATCTTCCTCTCACAGGTCGCCGACATCCACATGTCGGGCCGGCGGTACGCGGTCGCTGAGCCCTTGCTGAAGCGCGCGCTCGCTGTCCTGGATGGCGCGAAGGGCACCGACACCGGCCTCATGGCCGTGCAGGTGATCCAGCATCTGCAAAGTCTCGCACTCGCGTCGCTGTTCCAGGGGCGTCATGCGGAAGGCCAGGGCTATATCGATCGCGCAATTGCGCTCAGCACCCGCCAGTTCGGCCCGGAGCACACACTGACCAGCACCATGCTGTTGACGCTGGCGCTGCAGCTTGCCGATCAGGATCGCCTTGATGAGGCCGAACGGCTCTTCAGAGAGGCACTGCCGATCAGCGAGAAGGCGGGCAAACTGCGCGCTCAACTCGCGGACAACTACGTCGGGCTCGGGCTCGTCGCGTTCAAACGCAAAAACTGGGCAAATGCCTACGAGTGGCTGCGCAAAGCCTCAGAGATCTCCATCGCAATCGAGCAGGTGGCGATTGCTGGCCGGACAGCGGCGGCCAATCGGGTTGCGCCGCGCGCCGACGCTTTCCTGCTGCATGCGGTGTCGGCTTATCGCCTCGCGGAAACTGCAACGGGGGAGACCACGGCGCTTCGCGATGATGCCTTTCAGATGGCCCAGCGGGCGGAGCGGTCTCAAGTCGCGGGCGCGTTGGCCCAGGTTGCCGCGCGCGTCGGCGCCGGTGCCGGGCCGCTCGGCGCTGCAATCCGCGAGCGCCAGGACCTCGCCAATCAGTGGCAGCGCCTCGACAAGCTGATCGAGGCGGCGCTGACGCTGCCGCAGGCGCAGCGCAACGCCGCCGGGGAGCAGCAGGCGCGCCTGAGCATGGCAGGAATTGCCGCACGGCTCGAGGCCATCGACCAGCGCATCTCGCGCGAGTTTCCAGATTTTGCCAAGCTCGCCGATCCGGCCCCGTTGCCGATTTCGGCTGTCCAGCGAATGCTCGCGCCCAACGAGGTCATGATCTTCGTTGCCAATCGGGTGAATCAGAGCCTCGTCTGGGCAATCGGCCAAGAGGGCGTCCAGTGGGCGTTGGTGCCGGTCGGCGAGGAGGAGCTTCTCCGCGAGATCGCCGCGCTGCGGTGCGGTCTCGACGAGACGGCCTGGCAGCGCGACGCAGCAATGACATGTCCCGGCCTGCCCGGGCAAAGCTGGCAGCCCGGCACGCCATTACCCTACGATCTCTCTCGAGCGCATGCGCTCTATCAGGCCTTGCTCGCTCCATTCGACCAGATCACCCGCGGCAAGCGATTGCTGGTTGCCACGTCCGGACCGCTCGCCACGCTTCCCCTGCACGCCCTGGTGACTGAGGCACCTGCCGCGGCCATACCGCATGCCGCTTCCGCCGGAGTACCCTGGCTCGCGCGGCGCAATGCCATCGTCAATCTGCCGTCGGTCGCGAGCCTGCAGTCGCTTCGCAGCACGGCGCCGAAAGCTGGTCGCGCCGAACGACCCTATTTTGGCATAGCCAATCCGCTCCTCGAGGGACCGGACCCTGGCTATCAGGAGATCGCGCGCGCAGCAAAAGCCAATCACACTTGCGCCGCGACGACGGCCACCGTCAGCGCCGGTCAAGTGCGGGCTCAGCGGAGCGCGACGCTCCGCAGCACCCTATCGCCGCCCCAGCTGAAGGGCGGCCTCGCGCCCGTCGGACTGATCCGCACGCAAGTGCCGCTGCCGGAGACGGCTGAGGAAGTGTGTGCCGTCGGATCACTGCTCGGCGCTGGCGAGGCTGACATCCACCTCGCGGCCCGAGCCACCGAAAGCCAGCTCAAGCGCCTGAGCGCCGATGGCCAGCTCGCCAAGTACCGCATTGTCCATTTCGCTACCCACGGCGTACTCGCCGGCCAGATCTCGAGCACCGCCGAGCCGGGATTGCTGCTGACGCCGCCCGCCGCACCCACGACCGCCGACGACGGCTATCTCACCGCCGCCGAGATTACCGAGCTCAAGCTCGACGCGGACTGGGTGATCCTCTCTGCCTGCAACACGGCTGGCGCCGGCAAAGCTGGTTCGGAAGCGCTGTCGGGTCTCGCCCGCGCGTTCTTCTATGCCCAGGCGCGCTCGCTTCTCGTTTCGCATTGGGAAGTGAACTCCGACGCCACCGTGAAGCTGATCACCGCTGCGCTCAACGCGGCGGCGCGCACGCCCCCATCTGGGCGGGCGGAAGCGCTTCGCCATGCCATGCTCGCGCTGATCGAGGGAAGCGGCGCGGCTTATGCGCACCCGAGCCTCTGGGCTCCCTTCGTCATCGTTGGCGAGGGCGGTTAGAAGGTCAAAAAGAGCGGGCAGGACGGTCTGCCGATGCGGCCTCCTTCGCCCACGCCGACTTTTCCCCAAGCCTACCTGACCGCCCGCTTTTTATCCCGGCTTGTCCACGGATTTCGCTTCGCCTTCGTCGCGCCATCCTCCGCCTGCCACTTTGGCCGTGGACAAGGGCGCACGCAGCTTGCGACTCGTGGGGCCGTTCGTCTAGGTCCGATCGGCCCAGCACCGAGCACGAGACGCCAGATGCGGGCTTATGCGTAGCCAAGGACATGAGATGGCAACGGCTGAATCGAACCACGAGCGCCTCAACAATCCGGTCGATCTGATCGAGCAGGTGGCGACAGCGCACGATTGGCCGTGCGAGCGCACCAACGACGACGAGCTGACGCTCACCGTCGCCGGCAGCTGGGCCGACTACCACGTCTCGCTCAACTGGCGCGAAGATCTCGAGTCGCTGCACATCGCATGCGCATTCGACTTCAAGGTGCCGGACAATCGGCTCGGTGAAGTCTATCGCCTCATCGCCCAGATCAATGAGCAGCTCTGGCTCGGCCATTTCGACATCTGGTCGCTCGAGGGCCTGATCATGTTCCGCCAGGGCCTGATGCTCAACGGCGCCGTCGCGACACCCGGTCAATGCGAGGCGCTGCTGCGCGCCGCGCTCGAAGCCTGCGAGCGCTACTACCAGTCTTTCCAATTCGTAGTCTGGGCCGGCAAGGACGCGCGCGAGGCGCTCTCCTCGACCATGTTCGAGACCCACGGCCAGGCGTGAGCGGTCAGATGCCGTGTCGCGGGACAAACGCCGCCCCTGCGCCCTAGGTCGCAGGTCCAATTGCTTGAATCCGGCCAAGGTCCGCGGCTAGTGTCCGCCCCGATCACCGGAGCGAGGGGCCACTGCCCGGCTTCGGCTACGATTTGTCGAGAGGATTCACATGCGCCGTCGTCACTTCATCGAGCTCGCCATGCTGGCGGGCGCTTCCCTTCTTGCGGCTCCGGCCGCGGTCAATGCCCAGGCTTGGCCCGACAAGCCGGTCAAGATCATCGTGCCGTTCGCCGCCGGTGGCGCGACCGATCTCATCGCGCGTCCTTGGGCCGAGGCGCTGGGCAAGGCCTTCGGCCAGCAGTTCGTGATCGAGAACCGGGGCGGAGCCTCGGGCCTTATCGGCGCCGAAGCCGCGTTCCGCTCGGCGCCCGACGGCTACACGTTCTTGTTCTCGTCGAACTCGACCACGGTGTTCCAGCCGCTGCTGCGCAAGGTCAACTACGACTCGAAGCAGTTCGTGCTGGTCGCGCGCATGGGCGATTCGATCTCGGGCTTCGTCGTGCATCCGAAACACGGCTTCAAGACCGTGCAGGACATGATCGACTACGCCAAGAAGAACCCGGGCAAGCTGACCTTCGGCTCGTCGGGCCCCGGCACGACGACGCATCTGCGGCTCGAGATGCTGAAGTTCAAGACCGGCGCCGACATTCTGCACGTGCCCTACCGCGGTGGTGCCGACAGCATCACCGATCTGCTCGCCGGTGTTATCGACATCATGAACGAAGGCTCGACGCTGCCGCACGCCAAGGCCGGCAAGCTCACTCTTCTCAACGTCAACCACTCCGAGCGCTTCGCCGAGTTCCCGGATGTGCCGACACTCGCAGAAGCCGGCATCAAGGACGCCGACGTGCCCGTATGGTTCGCGCTCTATGCCCCGCCCGGCACTCCCAAGGACATCGTCGAGAAGCTCAATGCCAAGATCAACGAGATCTCGAAACAGCCGGAGATGAAGGCCACCATGCAGAAGGCCTCGACGGTCCCGGTGGTGCAGGATCTCGCCGGTCTTCAGAAGCACTACGAGGCGGACTTCGAGGCGATCGGCAAGCTGATCAAGGACGCCAGCATCAAGATCGAGTAGCAACGGGGTCATCACGTCGAAGCTTCGTTGGGGCGGGTGGCAAACCCCGCCCCTTTTCGCATCTGCTCGCTCACCGCACTCTTGCAACGACCTGCTGCGGGCCGTGCTACTTGCGCTTCAAGATCTGACTCCAGCGGTTCGTCGTGTGGCAGCTGGCGCAATCGGGCTGGCGGCCTTTGTGCACGTCGTCCTTCTTGTGACAGTCGATGCACTGGCGCGGATTGGCGCTGGCCTCCTCCTTGAGGGGCTTCGCATGGCACTGGGTGCACTCGAGCTTCAAGTGCTTGCCGGAGAGCAGGAAGCCGGTCTCGGACTCGCTGTGGAAGAACTGCTTGGCCGCCATCTTGGCTTTGAGTGCGGCGATCTGGTCGGTGAGCGAACGGCGGGCGCCCCCAAGCGCCATTGGCGAGTCCTCGGTTTTGCGTTTGAGCTCGGCGTAGACAGGGGCGATATCGCTTGGCGGTGGCAATGCATCAGGCGTCGTCGGAGCGACCGTGGCAGGTATTGGCGGAGCCGGCGGCGGTGCGGTTGGTGCCGGCTGTGATGCAGGAGCCGGTGGCAACGCGATCTCTGTGCGCCGCGCGGGCGTCGGAACCGCAACCAATTTCGGCGGCTGCGCCTCGGGGGTGCTTCGAGCCTCGACAGACGCCTCGGCGGGGCGCGCGGGACCGGAAACAGGCGGAATATCGCGAAACGTGGGAGCTGCCGACTTCGCGGCGGTTTGCGAAGACTTTGCTGTGCCGCGCTGCGTTGCGTCCCAATCAGCCAGCAGGTCCTCGATGCTTCTCGCGGCTTGCGGCAATGCAGGCGCTGTCCCAGCTCGCGACGGCGCGATTCCAGACCGGGTTGATTGCGTCGCCGAGGTTGAACCGACATCACGTACCGTTCCCGCATCCGCGAACCGTCCACCGCGCAACCGGCTCTCACCGGGTGTCGCGAGTTTCACGCCGGGTAGCGTGAGGGAGACGGGCGCCGCACTGTCGGTGGCGGCGACACCTCGGCGTTGAACGCGCGTTCCGGTGGTGGCACCAGCATCTTTCACCGTTTGAGGCTCGGTCGTTTTCGAACTCGCCTGTGGCGCTAGGGTCGATGCACTGCGCGACGGCTCCATGTCCCACACCGCGCGCACATGCAGCACCACAGCGACGATCATGATCAAGAACACCGGCAGATGGAACAGCCGCCATCGCGCCCAGATCTGCTCGCGGATTGAGCGGCTGGATGCATGCCGGGCGATGCGGGTGAAGGCGTTGAGATGGCTGAAGAGCGCCGCCCGGATGCGGTTCGCGTCTGCCGGGACGCAGCCCGTCGCGCGAGCATACTGCGCGACGAGCCAGGTGATCGCGCGGGCAAAGCGCATGCGGCGCTGCTCGATCTCAACGCGCGCACCGGCACTGGCGAAAACGCCGCGGCGCGGCGTGAGAAGCTCCGCCTCGAAGGCTTCCATCTCTTGGATGAGCTGCCGCTTTGCCGGTGGCATGCCCTCGAGCTTCTCGAGCACCGCAGTTATGGCCTCGACCTGCTCGCGCACCTGCTGGCGCACCGAATAGAACTCGGCACTCGCGCGACCGTAGATGAAGAAGCCGAGAATGCCGCTCGTCGCAATGGTCAGCATCGACCAGAGCGCGACGTTGGCGTTGCTGCCGCCGTGGCTGAAGTTCGCATGATAGAGGACAAGGACGGGACCCCCGAGGCCCATCAGCATGTGAACGTGGAACCAGGTGCCGATGCTCCCGAACGTTCGCCCGCGCGCGAGCATTTTCCTCAGCGGATAGAGCAGCAGCAGCGCCATCATCGTGGCGCCCGAGGCGCCGAGCCAGAAGCGCAAGCCGCTGCCGAAGCGGATGTCCGAAAACACGGAATTCAGCGCCTGCAGCGGCGCGTCGAGAAGTGCACCGCCGAAGCTGATCTGGAGGCGGTTGAGCAGACCGGGCAGCAGAGCGAGCACAGCCAACGCGACATAGATCAGCACCGTGTGCTGCCGCGCCGCCAACAGTTGCCCGTCACGCGAAGCCGTCGGCTCCGGAGCCGATGCGGCGTCGGTCGGGCTCAGCGGTCGATCTTCCGGTTGCGCTGTCTCGGTCAGCGGCAAGTCTGTGGGCTCCCGTTGGAATACCTGGCGCCCTCTCGGCGCAGTGCGGCTGTGATTTCGCGTAGGATGAGGGCGACTTTAGGGACAGCGCACGACGCCAGTGCCGTGTCGCGCTTATGGCCCGAGGAAATTGTGACGCAACTGCAGCGATCGTGTGTCGGCGCGCTGGCGGTGCGCCGTCGCTTGTCGTTGCGCTTCTCGCCATGCCTCGATTGTGCCGCAAGCCTTCGGCACATCGAGTGCGATGCTGCAATCGCTCGCACTGACATCGGCCGGCTATGAGCTCTACGCGCTCGCGCTGTTGGCGCTGTGGGGCGTGTTCGGATTTGCCCGCACCTGGCAGGAGCGTGCCGCTGCAGCCAAGCGCGACCACGCCATCGAGGCCGGCTCCGCGGAGCCGCTGTCGCTGCACCCGGTGATCAGTCCGGAGAAATGCGTCGGGTGCGGTGCGTGCACACACGCCTGCCCCGAAGGCAAGATCATCGGCATGATCGGTGGCAAGGCGCAGCTCCTCGATCCGGGCGCCTGCATCGGCCATGGCGCCTGTCAGGCGGCGTGCCCTGCCGGTGCCATTGATCTGGTGTTCGGGACGGCACGGCGCGGGGTCGATATTCCGGTCGTGTCATCCTCGTTCGAGTCGCACGTGCCCGGGCTCTACATTGCCGGCGAGCTCGGCGGCATGGGTCTTATCGCCAACGCCATCGAACAGGGCCGCCAGGCGATGGAGGCCATCGCCCAGCGCGAGGGTCTCGGTCAGCCCGGCCTTTATGATGTGATCGTCGTCGGCGGCGGCCCGGCGGGAATCGCCGCGAGCCTGGCCGCCAAGGAGAAGGGCTTGCGCTGCCTCACCCTGGAGCAGGATACGCTCGGCGGCACCGTCGCCCGCTATCCGCGTGGCAAAATCGTTATGACGCGCTCGGCGGCACTTCCGCTCTTCGGGAAGATAAGGCTGCGGCGGGTGCGCAAGGAGCGTCTGCTCGAGCTTTGGCAGTCGGTGATGGCGAAAACGGGCCTCGAGATCCAGCAGGGCGTGCGCGTCGAGCGCATCTCGCGGACCGATTGGGGCTTCGAGGTGGCGACGACATCGGGTGTCGCCAAGTCCAGCACGGTGCTGCTGGCGACGGGACGGCGTGGGTCGCCGCGCAAGCTCGGCGTGCCCGGCGAAACACTGCCCAAGGTGGTCTACAGCCTCGATGATCCCGCGCAGTATCGCGGACAGAACGTGCTGGTGGTCGGCGGCGGCGACAGCGCGCTGGAGGCCGTGTTGGCTCTGTCGCGGGTGCCGCTGGCAAGCTTGACGCTGTGCCATCGCGGCAGCGAATTGACCCGCCCCAAGCCCCTCGATCGGCAGCGACTACAGGCGCTGGCCGCGCAGCGGAGCGTCGAAGTGATGCTCAACGCACGCGTGTGCTCGATCGAGCGCGACCGCATCGCCATCGAGCAGGATGGCGTGACGAAAGTCTGGCGCAACGATGCCGTGATCATCTGCGCGGGCGGTCTGCTGCCAACATCCTTGCTCGCCGACATCGGAGTCTCGGTGCAGCGCAAGTACGGAACGGCGTGAGCCCCTATCGCACCCCGCCTCCAGCGCGCATCATTACCTCTATCTCCCGAAGTTCAACCAATCTCTGAACCTTGACCCGCGCTTTGCCCAATTTCCTTCCGAATAGCACCACGTTTGCCTGACTTGGTGCTCGTTCCTCGAGGGGATCGAGCATAACGAGGATTTTCGATGGTAATGCGTTCCGGCGGCGCACTCTCGCGCCGCGATCTGATCAAGACCTACGGCCTCGCGGCCCTGATGATCCATCCTGTATTGCGCAGCATGGCTTATGCGGCCGAGACGCCTTACGCCAAGGCGCCGCGGTACATCCTGTTCTTCAAAGGCGGCAGCTACTATCCCTCGCGCACCAACCCCCAGTCGCTGACCAATCTCGCCGGGACCCCGATTGCGCCGCTGCAGGCGCATGCCGACGACCTCATCCTGTTCAAAAACATGAACATCCACGGCGGCAGCCCGAAGACCGACGGTTACAAGGAGGAGCACGCTGCGGGCGTCTACGGCTGCACCACCGGCAACAGCTACAAGTACTTCAAGAATGACGCCTACTTCGCCTACACCGACAACGAGTCGATCGACGTGCGCATCGCCGATCATTACAAATCGCGTGCCGACCTGAAGGATGTGCCAATATCGAGCCTGCACATCGGCGCAGGCGCCCACTCCGATGCGGATCAGGTGGGCGTCGGCAATCGCTACATCTCGTTCCGCAAGCGTCAGCCGGGAGACACCCGCTACGGCAACGCGATCGAACCGGTGCAGGATGCCGGCCGCGTCTATGACATGCTGATGCAGGCGGCATCCCAGTCGTGCACGGCGCAGTCGAACCAGCCCAAAGGCGATACCTCGAAGATGACAGCCGCACTGCAGCGGCGCGCGAGTGTGCTCGATTTCATCGTTGCCGATATCAAGGATGCCAAGCGCCACTTCGGCATGGACACCGAGCATGCGAGAAAACTCGACGGGCTTTTGGAGAGCTGGAGCCAGTCGGAGAAAGCGGCGCGCAAGCAGCTCAACGGCATGACGGCGACCAAGGTTGCATCAACTGCCAGCGCTAATGCCAAGAGCTGCACGGCGCTGCAACGACCGTCCGGCAATGGCGCCAACAAGCAGAACCTCGATGTCCTGTCGCCGGTGCACGACCAGATGATTAGCCTGATCAAGCTGGCGTTCGAGACGGATCTGACGCGGGTCGTCGCTTTCACGCTGTCGGGTGGATCGAGCGGCCAGACGTGGCCGAGCCGCGGCGTGCACAAGGCGCACCACACGCTGGAGCACAGCGGCGACGTCGAGAGCCTGGTCAAGATCGACACGTACTACTCGGAGAAGTTCGCAGCCCTGCTGACCGCGCTGAAGTCGATCGATGACGGCGGCGGCAAGTCGGCGCTCTACAACAGCTCGGTGTTTCTCGGCATGGAGTGCTGGTCGAACAGCTCCAGCGGGCATTACTTGACCAACATCCCCTTCATCTTCGCGGGCCAAGGCGGCGGGCGCTTCAAGACAGGCCGCATCATCAACGCCAGCGGACGCAACAACAACGACATCCACGTGTCGTGCCTCAACGCGGCGGGCATCGAGACCAACGTGTTCGGCCTACCAAGCCTCTGCAAAGGCGCAATCATCTGAGGGGTGGGTCGATGATCGTCAGAGTAGTCAACGCCGTAGGTCGGAGTGAGCCGGCCCGTGCGCCTCATTATGGCACGACGTCCAATCCGGCGAAGTCCGACAGCTTGAAACACGCTTGGGCTTCCCTGTCGGACTTCGCGGGAACAGCCGCCGTGCCCCTTCGCGCCACCTCGGCCCGCTCACTCCGACCTACGTGGCGCATGATTTCGATGATAGCGGCAATCGTGCTGGGCACCGCCTCAGCCCTCGCCAACGCTACGAAAGAGGCCGAGCAGCAGCGCGCCGACCCCGTGCTCTATGCGACGGCCCTGCAGTATTTTCCCGACAAGGACTCCAAGGCGCCGCCAAAACGCATCTTCCGCCTGACGCGCGACCAGATCGACGCGACGGTCCAGGCGCTGCTGCCAGAAGCCTTCAAGACTTCGGTCAAGCAGGTCATGAACCGCGACCCCCTGCAGACCAATTTCGAGTATGCGGAGCTGTTGAACTTCAACGCTGCCAACATCGGCGGCTATTCCGGCTGGGTGAGCGAGATCGCCGCGCGGGTGAAGGAAAAGCCTGCGACTGTCATCAATTGTGAGGCGCAGAAGAATGCGGACGATTGCTTAGAGACCGGCGCCCGCGCCTTCGCTTTGAAAGCGTTCCGTGGCGATGTCAGCGAGGAGAAGCTGCGCCAGATCGCGCAGTTCCATGTCTCGGGCGCCAAGACCGTCGGTTACGCGCAAGCGACTGCCGAACTGGTCGAGGTGGTGCTGCACTCGCCGCACTTCCTGTTCCGCAAGGAGCTCGATGTCGACAAGCACAGCCGGCTCTCGCCGCCGCAATTACTTCAGGCGGTGACCTACACGCTGGCCGACGCTTCGCCGGAAAGGCTGAAACTCGAGTCCCGGCAAGCGGATGTCTATTTAAAGACCGGCGCAGAAGCGGCACCGACGATCCGCAGTATCCTTGCGAGTGCCGAGGCACGCGAGAAGCTGGTGCGCTTCTTCAAGGCGTGGCTCGAGTTGAAGGAGCCCGGCGAGTTCACGATTTCGCAGCAGACGTTTCCAGAGTTCACGCCGCAACTGGCCTCCGCCATGCTGGCGGAGACGGAGGCGTACCTGCGCGCCGAGTTGTCGAAGCCCAATCCACGGCTCACCGATATCACTCAGTCGTCCCACACCTATGCGTCGAAGGCGCTGGAGGCGATCTATGGCACCAAGGCCGCGAGCCCCGACGGATCGAAGCCCGTCAAGCTCGATCCGGCTCAGCGCTTCGGCATCTTCTCGCAGCCGGCGGTGCTGGCGTCGCATTCGGGGCCGACCAACACACGGCTCGTCAAACGCGGTGTGTTCTGGGTGCGCAAGGTGATGTGCATGGAGCTCGATCCGCCGCCCAACGACGTGCACAAGACCGATTACGAGGAAGCCAAGACCACCGAACGGAAGCGCATCGAGGACATGACGCAGATCCCGGCGTGCATCGGCTGCCACAAGGTGATCAACCCCTTCGGCTTCTTCCAGGAAAGCTGGGATGCGCTCGGCCGCTGGCGCACGCTCGACAACGGGCACCCCATCGACGCCAGTGTCAACATCGACTTCCTGGATGAGGACCCGGTGCAAACAAAGAGCCCCGTCGAGGCGCTGAAGACGTTCACGGACTCGGCCATGTTCAAGCAGTGCTTCGTGCGCCAGCTCTTTCGCTACTACATGGGCCGCCAGGAGGAGTCGTATGATCACGCGGTGCTCCGCCGCATGTTTTTCGAGTTCGCGCACGAGGATCGCCAGGACATTTTGCGCGCCGTCTACCAGCTTGTTGCTTCCGACCGGATCGTGCGCCGTCAGTAGATCACGACACCCAGCCGCATCGCATTGCCCGAACCTCGTGGTTGCCGCTTTGTGCCGAATCGTAGCAAGAGGGGTTGTATCTTCACGGGCCCGTTCGGGGAGACTGCTAATGAACATCATGACGCCACCGGCGCAAATGGCGAAGGCCGAGCTCGAGGCCATCGCTGCGTCGACATCCGATAGCTGCATCGCGACACGTGTGCGTCAATTGAGCCGTATTATCACGCGCGTCTACGATGACGCACTGCGCGGCCACAGGATTACGGCCAGCCAGTTCACGTTGCTCACGCAGCTGGCGCAGACCGACGGCATCACCGCCGCTGAGATCGGCCTCGAGCTCGACATCGAGAAATCGACCCTGTCGCGCAATCTGAAGCGCCTTTTGGCCCTCGGGCACATCATCATGGACCCGCCTGCGGGGCGTCGCGGCCGCGGGCTCCACTTGACACCCAAGGGCCAAGCCGTGATTCGGGAAGCGTTCCCGGTGTGGCAGGCCGCCCAGCGCCGCGCCGTCGAAGTGATGGGCCGGGACAGCCGCGACACCCTGGACGGGTTGCTCGTGCAAGCGGAAAAGCTGGCTGCCGCTTGACGGCTGACAGGCCGCGCAGGTAGCCGACGTTTGCGACATGCGTGCTGGATGACTATTTTCGAGCGGCGCCCCTCTAGCGGGCGCCGTTTCGCTTGATGCGTGCGCCACCCGAGGGCGTGATCATGACCCCTGACCAGCTTCGCCGCGATGCCAGCAGGCTCATCGAGCAGCTCGAGGATCGCGGCCTCAGAATAGCGACGGCGGAAAGCTGCACCGGCGGCCTGATCGCAGCCATGCTGACGGAGGTGCCTGGCTCCTCGCGGGCCGTGGAGCGTGGCTTCGTTACTTACACCAACACCGCCAAGGTCGAGATGCTCGGCGTCGACCGAACGCTGATCGAGCGCGTCGGGGCCGTCAGCCGCGAAGTAGCGGTCGCTATGGCAGAGGGCGCACTGCGGCACTCCCATGCCCAGGTGACCGTGTCGGCAACCGGGATTGCAGGCCCTGACGGCGGCACGACCGATAAGCCGGTTGGTCTGGTTCATCTCGCAGTGGCATGTTCAAACCGCCCTACCGTGCACCAGGAGTGCCGCTTCGGAAGCGTCGGCCGTGAGCAGGTCCGGTATGCAGCGGTTGCCGCGGCCTTTGCGCTTGTGCGCCGCGCGGCGGACCTTTGACTTGCGACCGACCCGGTCAACCCGAGGTTGACCGCGCGGATGCGGCAGCCTGGTCCAAGCACATGGCAACCCCGAGCGATTGTCCGCATTCTGTGCTTGCGCCATGATCGGCTGCTTGCCCGGCGCCGCCGCGGACGCTAGGCAGGACGACCCACACCGGAGGCACAGATGGCGGACGGCAAACCACTCGGCGGGCGCATCGCCCTCGTCACCGGCGCCTCGCGAGACATCGGCAGGGCCGTCAGCATCGGGCTCGCGAAAGCCGGTGCCCACGTCATCCTGCTCGCCCGCACGGTTGGCGCGCTGGAGGAGGTCGATGACGAGATCCGCGCCTTCGGCGGTACTGCGACGCTGGTCTCCATCGATCTGAGAAAAACCGACAAGCTCGATGCGCTGGGTCCCAGCATTCTGCAGCGCTGGAACAAGCTCGACATTTTGGTAGCCAACGCCGGTGTTCTCGGCACGCTGTCCCCGCTCGGCCACATCACGGCCGAGACCTGGCGAGAGGTCATGGACATCAACCTGACGGCCAATTGGCATTTGATCCGAGCCGTCGATCCGCTGCTGCGCCGCTCCGACGCGGGCCGCGCGATTTTCGTTTCGTCGGGTGCCGCATCCGGCAAGAACGCGTATTGGGGGCCCTATGCGGTCTCGAAGGCAGGGCTCGAAGCCTTGGCCAAGACCTGGGCGGCCGAGCTCACGCAGACCAGTGTCAAGATCAATGTCATCAATCCCGGCCCAATCCGAACCGGCATGCGCGCCAAGGCCTTCCCTGGCGAGAATGCGATGACACTCAAGACGCCGGAGGAGATCGTGCCGCTGTTTCTCCGGCTCGCTGATCCAAGGTGCAGCGAAACCGGCAAGATCTTCGATTTTCGAACCGGCGAAACGCGCTAGCGCATCATTGGCGTCCGAGGCGGGCGGCAGTGCGCGTTGCGTGCGTTACGCGCTCCCGATGCAGCAGATAGACGCCCGAGGCGATAACGATCGCAGCGCCGGCGACGGTCCACTGGTCGGGCACCTGGCCGAACACCAGATAGCCTCCCGCCGTGTGCGAGATCAGGCCGAGGTAGATGAAGGGCGCCAGGGTCGATGCAGGCGCATGCCGATACGCCACGATGAAGATGTAGTGGCCAAGCCCGCCCCAGAAGCCCATCGAGGCAAGCAATAGCCAAGCCCAGAAATTCGCCGGCCAAACCCAGTCGACCAGCGCGAACGGCGCCATCAGGTAAGTGCCGGCAATCAGCGAGTAGAACAGCGTCACCTCGGGCGCATCATAGGTGGCAAGATAACGCGTCAGCAGCATGAAGCCCGAATAGCAAAGCATCGATCCGAAGGCGAAGATCAGCGCGGGATGGAGCTCGGCATAACCGGGGCGCACAACCACCAGGATCCCCGAGAAGCCGACGATGATCGCCAGCATGCGACGCCAGCCCACCCACTCGCCGAGGAACGGGCCCGCCAGTAGCGACACGACGAACGGCGCCAGGAAATAGACCGTCTGAGTCTGGTCGAGTTGCAGATGGCGCAGCGCCAAAAAGTTCAGCACCGTTGAGAACAGCATCAGCGTCGAGCGGGCGAGCTGGTGCTTGAGCCGGCGCGTGGTGAGCAGCCGTGGGATGGCGACGATTCCAGTGACGAGTACGATCAGCAGAAACTGGCTGACGAAGCGGCACCAGACCACTTGAGTCACCGGCAGCTCGACCACGGACGCCATATACTTGGCCGTCGTATCGAGCACCGAGAACAGCGCAAGCGCAATCAGCATCAGTCCAATGCCCTTCAGAGGGCTCTGGGACGTTGCCGTCACACGGATTTGCGCCATGGCGCGCTGCATCGACTTGAGTTCAGGTGCTTCGGGAACAAGGGAATCGGATCGTCTGGCGAACGCATCATCGGAACCGGCATATAAATCCGAGTCGTGGCAGGCATCAGCCGAATTTGGGACAAATGCGTTTACCCCGGCGTGTACTTGCTCTGGATGATCCCCAGCCGGCATGGTGGGCGGTGAGAGGGTCGAACTCCCGACATCCTCGGTGTAAACGAGGCGCTC
>CAZCQH010000030.1:0-70898 GCA_964500805.1 uncultured Hyphomicrobiaceae bacterium | reverse complement strand
TGGCGACCCGTGCCAACCACTCCTGCTGCATCGCCGATGCGACGACTTTCTGCACCTGCTCGCGGTCGGCATCGCTGTACTTGGTGAAGGTCAGCTTCTCCTTCATCCCGCAAAGCTTGTCGACGGCGGAGTTGATACTGATGTCGTTGAAGTGCGCGGCCTTGACCGGCATCTCGGCCGCCACATCATCGATGGCCTTCTTGTGCTTGTCGCTGAGCTTGTTGTAGCGCTGCATGCTGATGGCGATGACGGTCAGGCCGAAGATTCCCGATCCGCCGAGATCCGTGCCGTGCTTGGCGACGTCCTGCAGGTTGCCGTGAACTGCCGAGTCGAACGGCGCCGAAGAGAAGGCATCGACCACACCGCGCTGAAGCGCCTCGATGCCCTCGGTCCAAGCAATTGCGACCGGCGTGCCGCCGAGCTTCAGGATGGCGTCGGCGATCGGCGGCGGAGCACGGACTTTGAGCCCCTTGAGATCGGCGATCTTGCCCGCGGCCTTCCTGGACCACATCGTGTTCTCGGCCCAGGCAAACGGATAAAGCACCTTGGCGCCCTTGCTCTCGAACTCGTTCCGGAAATCAGCGTTGTTCTGATAAAGATCCCGCCAGGCGAGGACGGCGGCATCGGCCTGGGTCGTCAGGAACGGCATCATGACGCCGGCCAGCGGGTACTCCTTGCCATTATAGGCAACGGGCGAGCTGTTGACGACGTCGGCCGCGCCGCTCTTGAGGCTCGGCAGCAAGTCCGTCGCCTTCACCAGCGAGTTGGCCCAGTATCTCTCGAACTTGATCTCTCCACCGGAGCGCTTCTCGACCTCCTCCATGAACCAGATGTCCGTTTTGCTGCCTGCATAGACATCTGAAAAGAAGGTCGCGTAGCTCATCTTCTCAGCGGCTGCAGCCCCGGTGACACTGAGCGCGAAAGCCGCGATCAGTCCGAGACAACGTCCGCGTCCTCGTCGATGTCGTTGCGACATGGCAATCTCCCTAACGGCGTGTCCTCGACCTCAGGCGTTATCGCTCGCTTCGAAGGCATTGCTGCCTCTTCGGAGCCTTAAGGCTCCAGGTTCGCCTCAAGCCATGCCGAAGCTTGCTACGGTTTGCGATCATCGCGCAAGTGCTGCCGCATTGCGCGTGCAGCATCGATCGAATGCACCAGGAGATGAGCGGTGCGGCACTACTTCTCCCAATTGCGGCACCAGGTTAGGGCTCACTTCGGCGCCCAGCTCGTGTCTGGATAGTAGCGTGCCAGCCAAGACTTCGCGCCGCAGCTTGATCTCGTGCAATGCAGGGCAGCGAACAGAAGCTCAGGCTGTTTCTTAGACGCCGCTAGGGGTCCGATGCTTATGCCCGCATTCGCTGTGCATCGCGGCATCCCTGCAAACGTGGAGCGCGACATGAACCCAGAGATCCATACCAAAATCGTGTCGATTATGAACCAGCACCGCATCATGACTGTTGCGACGCTGAGACCCGACGGATGGCCGCAAGCGACGACGGTGGGATATGTCAACGATGGAATGACGATCTATTTTCTCTGTGGCCTTGACAGCCAGAAAGCCGCGAACATCGCCCGCGACAATCGCGTGTCACTGACGATCGATCACGACGAGCCGCAAATCATGGCGATCACGGGGTTATCGATGGCGGCGCACGCGACTGTGGTGACGGATCAGGCCGAGGCTCAAAAGGTGCTGGACTTGTTGCCGACAAAGTACCCGGAGCAGAAATCCTTCCCGCTCGAAATGCCCAAGCCTGGAGACGTGAAGATTTTCCGGCTCGAGCCCAAGGTCATCTCGGTGCTCGATTACACGAAGGGGTTTGGACACACTGATCTTGTGACACTCTGACGTCGATTGATGTGCGACGGGAGGCGCGCGGTCGCTCCTTTCCGGCGCGATAGGATAGGTGGCAAGGCCGGAGCCAAACACCTCAACGCTCAGTTGGTGAGCTGCAGGACGATTCCCGAGCGCTCGTTGACGAGCTCTTGGGCGGTGAGCCACACGTCGCGGCCTTTCATGCGGCGGCGGATATCGGTGAGCCAAGCTGCGTCGACACCTTCGGGCTTGAAGTAACGTTCGAGCAATTGATCCGTGGCCCGGGCAATGGCCCGCTCAGGCACGTCGTTGATCTTTTCGCTCACGGCATCGCGGAAACTTACCTCATGGAACATGAACCGGGCGCGCGGATCAGCCAATCGGTTGTTGCCGGCGAGGTAGATCGCAACGCACATGGACGCACAAGCGCTGCGACCCTCGACAACCGTGTCGACGACGTTTGTGCGCTGGACGGTCTTGATCAAGCGCACCACCTCGGCACCGTGCGACAGCTCGCCTCCGGGGGATGCGAGCGATAGGATGAACCGCGTTTGACGCCGATTGGCGTACGTACGAAAAACCTCATCGAGCCTGGACGCGAGAGGCGCCGCGACCTTGCCGCGCCAGTGAAGCTTCACGACATTGTCGGCCTCCTCAGTGACGGTCAGAGTGCCACGCCTCGCGAATACCAGCTCGAGCTGATCCTGAAATTGGTACGCCAGAGCGCCGATCGCGATGGCGAAGATGACCCAGAGAGCGCGTGAGGTCTGGCGATAGGTCATGAAGGCTCGGTGATGCTCCTCAGCGATAGCAGGATCTTGCCGCCGGCGACTCAGCGGCCCTTGCCATAGCGCCTCGTCCACTCGGTAAGGATGCGATCGCGATTTTCCGATGCCCACTCGAGATCGTTGTTGATCATCGCCTCGGCGACGCCCTTTGGATAATTCGGGATGTCCTTCGTGATGCCAGCGATGGCAACCTGGCTGACATGACGCGCGTAGAGCTCATTTGCCTTGCGGCTCGCCGCGAAATCGACGATGCGAGGCGCAGCGGCTGGGTTCTTGGCGCCTTTGAGGACGGCCGCGGTGTCCATGTCCCAGCCGATGCCTTCCTTCGGTAGCAGTGTCTCGAGCTTGGCGCCGCGCGTCTTCATTTGAGCACCGGTGATCTCGGTCGAGATGCCGATGGCGAACTCGCCGGCCGCCGCCATGCGGCATGGCTTCGAGCCGCCGTGCTCATAGACCGCGATATTGGGATGGAGCTTGTCCATGAACTCCCACGCCTTCTCTTCACCGAAGAGCTGGATCCAGGAGGACACGTGATAGTAGCCGGTGCCTGACGATGCCGGATGCGGCATCACGAGATGGCCCTTGTAGGCAGGGTTCGTCAGATCGAACCACGAGCTGGGCACGGGCAATTTGTGTTTCTCAGCCTCGATCGTGTTGAAGCAGAGCGCGCCGACCCAAGCCTCCATGCCGATCCACGAAGGCGGGTCGGCTTTGTCGCGAAACTGCGGCTTCAGCTCGGTAAGGTTCGGCGGCGCATGCGGGACGAGCAGTCCCTTCGCCTTCAGCTGCAGCATCGAGGTGACGGCCAAGCCCCAGATGGCATCGCCCTGCTGATTGTCGCCTGCCGCTAGAATTCGCGCCGTGATGACGCCGGTCGCATCGCGTATCCAGACGATCTCTAGATCGCGATTGTCGGCCTCGAAGGCCTGCTTGAAGTCGGCGACGTTTTCGGGCTCGAGCGTCGAGTAGACGACGATGCGGGTGCGCGACTGCGCGAAAGCGTCACGGGCGGCGGCAACCCCGAGCGCCATCGCGAGAACGAGCGCGAGGAGAGCCCATCCGAACTGCACCGGCCGCCGGTTTGCAATGTCGCAGTTCCCGGAACTTGTCATCGAGGCTTTCTTTCAGTTTCCCTGTTGTAGATCGCCGGAGCCGGCCAGCTTGATCTGAGCGTTCGATAGCGGATTCGCAAGGACCGGATGATGGCGCCAAATCCCTTTTTGACGCCATGTTTAGGGCGCAGTATTTTAGGGCATGAGCAAGCCCTCGATAAGCCTGAAGTCCCTCGCCAGCGCTGTGGTTGTCGCCACGCTCGGCCTTTCGTTAACGCTTACTGGCGGCGCGATCCCATCCGCGGCCCAGCAAAGCCACTCGCCTGATGCGCGCCAGAAGGACCAGGACAAATCCGCACCGCGTCGCGACCCCGGCAAAGAGGGTCGTGAGCAGCGCCCCGCCGACCCGAAAGCCGATGGCAAGCAGGCCAAGCCCGCTCCCGACGGGAAGGAGGGGACATCAGCCGAAGCGGATAAGGCTGGCGGCGATGCGAAGGAAAAGGACAAGCAAGCGAAACTCAGCCGTCCACCGCAGACCGCAGCTGAGAAGGCACGGCGGCTAGCAGACCTCTACGCGCAGCTCGCGACGGCGGAGGACGAGGAAACCGCCAAAAGGTATGCCTCCTCCATCGAGCGCCTCTGGGCGCAATCCGGTTCCGACACCGTGAACCTGTTGATCGAACGGGCCCAGCAGGCGCAGAAGAAGAAGGACCTGGAGCTCGCCAAGAAACTACTCGATCACGTTGTGGCGCTTGCACCCGATTACCCCGAGGCGTTCAATCAGCGCGCCTACTACCATTTCATGCAGAACAATTATGAAGCCGCCGTCGGCGATCTCCGCCGTGTGCTGGCGCTCGATCCGAACCACTTTAAGGCGCTCGAAGGTCTTGTGCAGATCTGGCGCGAGGTCGGCAACAAGAAGGCCGCCTTCGGGGTCTTGAAGCAGCTAATGGACGTGCATCCCTTCGCGGCAGGCGTGAAGGCGATGTACGAGGAGCTGAAGCGCGAGGCGGATGGGCAGGGGATTTGAGGCGACCTCGACTTCAGTCCCCCTGCCCTGCACTCGTAGCGTGCACGACTGCTGCAGCGTTGAAACGGCTTAAGCGCTGACTTTCAAGTTCCACCGACTATTTTTTTGGCGCCGAGGCTTCGACGGGGTCGGTGAGGCGAATGGTCCAGTCCTTCGACTCGTTGGTGTCGACCTCGAAGAACCCGGTCTTGCGATAGCCGCGCCGCTGGCAGTCCTGGGTGCCGCGGATGGTGAAGGTCTTGTCCGCCGTACACATGACGTTGCCGCCAGCCCACTCACCGCCACGGTCGTAGTCGACGGCGTGGACGTAGTAGAACCGGCTCAGCAGTGTTCCCTTGAGCAGCGTCTCACAGGTTTGCGAGGCGATGTTCCACCAGCCTTCAGTCGCCCAACCTTTGCCGTCCTGGTAACCGACAGCGACGCCGATGCGACTCGACGTGGCATTGCAGAGCTTGAGATCGGCGACCGCGGCATCAGGCGACCCGCAGATGCAGATGACGAGCGCCAGCGACAGCGCGCACTGGCGCACCTTCGAAATCCCCGCCTGACCGCTCCCCGAACCCATATGCCCCTGCTAGCGATCGACCAAAATCGCCCGAAAATCGTTGACGTTGGTATGCGTCGGCCCGCATCGGATCAATGCTGGTACGCCGCCCGCCTCGAGCGATTCGAAAAACGTGGTCGCATCGTTATGATCCAAAGCCATCTGGGCATCGAGATGGCGCGAGCGCGCAGCTTCCACGGTTTTGGTCGAAACACTTGCGCCGGCCGGATCGCCAATGAGGCCATCGCCGCCATCGATGCCGTCCGTGTCAGCGGCAATGGCGGAAATTCCGTGGGCCCCGTCAATTGCGAGTGCGAACGCGAGCGCATACTCCTGACTTCGGCCGCCGCGTCCGCCCCGCTCACGGACAGTCACTTCCAACTCGCCGCCGCTGATTATGGCGACTTTGCGGCCAGCGGTTTTGGCCTCCCGTGCCAGTCTGGCGTGTTCCCGGGCGACGTCGCGCGCCTCGCCGGTGACCGTGTCGCCGAGGTTCGCCACCTCGTAGCCCTGCACGCGGGCGAGCTGGCAGGCGGCTTCCAGGGATCGGGCGGGCGTTGCGACGATACGGTATTCGGAGCGGGCGAACGCGGGGTCGCCGGGTTTTGCGGTTTCGTTGGCGGGATCGGCGAGCGCCTGTTCGATGGAAGGCGGGACCGGCAAACCCAGCGCTGTCATGCGTTGGTGCCGCTTGGCGATGACCGCGCGGGCATCGGCAAGCGTGGTCGGATCGGGCACAGTCGGGCCGGAGCCGATGGTGGCGGGATCGTCGCCGGGCACGTCAGAGATGGCGAGCGTCAGGAGCCGAGCGCCGCCGGCCGCTTTGGCGAGGCGCCCGCCCTTGATGCGCGAGAGATGCCGCCGCACGGTGTTCATCTCGTGGATGTCGGCACCGGATTTGAGCAGGCCGCGTGTCAGCTCCGTCTTGGCGGCAAGATCGAGGCCGGCGGCCGGCGCCGCCCAGAGCGCCGAAGCACCACCGGAGAAGAGGACCAGCACCAGATCGAGTGGTGTGGCGGAGCCCACGAGCCCAAGCGCAGCTTCGGCCGCGGCGAGACTGCCTTCGTCTGGCGTTGGGTGGCGACCCTCGATGATCTGCAAGTGGCGCGGCGGCTCCTTCAGCGCGCTTGCATAGCCGTAGGGAGCGGTGAGCGCACCGCTGACCCGGTCGAGCACACCGAGCGCCCGATAGTGCCGCTCGGCCGCCACCGCCATGGAGGCAGCGGCTTTGCCCGCGCCGACGACGATCAACCGACCATCCTTCGGCACATCCGGCAGGTGGCCTTGGAGGCAGGTATCCGGGTGTGCTGCCGCCACGGCGGCATCATAAAGCTCGAGCAGCAATGCGCGTCGATCGGGCGTCATGGTCAGGCTCCGATGGGAAGCGCGAGCGTGTCGGTGTGGCCGACGAGGGCGGCAGTGCGCACCACCTTGCGCCATTCCTCGAGCGTGGCGTGGTCAATGATGCCGATCTCGGCTGCGGCTCCCGCGAAGCCAGTTGCAAGATCCGCGATCAACTGCCGCTCATCTTTGCCGAGCCGCCAGGGACTGTCCCCCTCCTCGACAATGTAGCTTTGCGCCTCGAAGGCTTCGCGCAGCACTTTTGGCGCCTGCCAACCGGCGGCTGCGCCGAAGCCCTTGTCGCCGAGCTGGTGCATCTTGAAGGCCTCGAGTAGTGCGGAGTCTGCGGCGTGCATCGGTCCCCAGCCCTGCTCGCCATTGTAGGTGAGCACGGTGTAGAACGCCGCCTTGCGCTTCGCCACAGCCTCCGCAAAGCCGCAGATGAACTGCGCCGAGCAGAGGTCGAAGAATGCCGAGGCGGTGACGAGATCGGGCGCGTCACCCAGCGCACGATTAAGGTCCTTGTTGAGATCTGCCTCGCGGAACCGCACCGTCAAACGCCGCGATCCGACGGTGAGATGCAGCGTGTCGCCATTGACCTCCGCATGCTCGGCCCAGGCGCGGAGCCGCTCGCGCGCAGTAGCCAGCAAGACCGGATCGTAGTCGATGAGCGTCCAGTCCTGCTCGTTCGGCAGCAGCGCGGAGGTCGCGCGCAAGTTGGAGCCGGTGCCGCAGCCGATGTCGACAACCGACACGCGGCCCTTGGGGCCGAAGTGCCGTTTGACGAGCGAGGCAAGCATGCTCGCCCGTGAGCGGTGATCGACAGGCTCGCGCAACGCCAGCCACTCCGGGGAGAACCCGCTCATACGTGACCCTTTCTGATGACACCGGCGATGATGCGCGCCGTGTCGTGCCAGCGCGGCAACAGCTGTCCTGCTGCCCAGGAGGCATCGGCCATGCGCCGGCGCAATCCGTGATCGTCGAGCGCGCGGCGGACAGCCTCGCCGAACGCGGCGACATCACCGGGCGGCACTTTGATTGCGGCATCGTCGGGCGCTGTTTCGGCAGCGGCACCGCCGGTCGTGCACACGATCGGAAGCCCACGCGCCATGGCCTCCGCGATGACCATGCCGTAGCCCTCGAACAGCGAAGGCATGACGAAGAGATCGGCGGCTGCGTAGAGCCGATCGAGGCGGGCCGCATCGACAGGGCCGATCATGTGGCACTGATGGGCGAGCCCGTGCTCGCCGATGAGACGGCGGACGAGCGCCGTGGTCTCGGGCGAGCGGTCATCGGAGCCCGCGATCGTCAGTTGCCAGTTGTTGTTGCTGAGTGCGGCAAGCGCATGAATCAGCACGTCGTAGCCCTTGCGCGGAACGATGGAGCCGACGGCAAGCATGTTGATCGGCCCCTGCCCGACAGCGCCCGCCGTTCCTGTCGCGCGCGCGGCGGGGTCGGTGCCGGGCTCTGCCACTGTGACCTTTGCGGCAGGAACGGAGAACTCCGCGACCAGCAGTTGCTTGGTCATGCCGCTCGTTGCGACGACAGCGCGCGAGGCGGCGAGTGCGGCAATCTCCGTTGCCCTCAGCACGTCGGCGCGGTCGCGTGCGAGGCCGGCCTCCAGAGCCAGCGGATGATGACAGAGTGCCACGATCGGCTGGCGGATTTGCGCGACAATCTCGGGCGGCATGGCACCGAGTGCCAGACCGTCGATCAGCAGCGTCATGTCCGCCGGTAGAGCAGCGAGCGTTGCAAGCGACGCCGCGAGATCTGCGGTCGTGGGAGACGGATAGCCGCCCGGCAGCGCGACGTGCCACACATCCACTCCCGACACCGGCAACAACGCCAGCACACGCCGGTCATAGCCGTAGCCGCCGGTCGGCAGGTTGATGTCACCCGGAATGACGAAGCCGCAGGCAGCCATCGTTGTCACCCGTCGCACCGGAGCTATCAGGCGACCGGCCCCTCGAAGCAGGCACGCGCAAGATCGGTCTCGTGCAGCGTCACGCGCACCTTTGAGAGGGTTTTTCCATCGGCCCCAAGCGCGCCCGACTTCGCCGCCGCCACGATGGCATCGAAGATGTGCTTGGTCAGGAACTCGGTGGTCGTGAGCTTGCCCTTGAACTCCGGGAGCGTGTCAAGATTCTTGTAGCTGAGCGGCTTCAAGGTCTTGTTCAGCACATCGAGCGCTGCACCGATGTCGACCACCACGTTTTGCTCGGTCAGCTTCTCGCGGAAGAATGCGACATCGACCACGAACGTCGCACCGTGCATGCCCTGCGCCGGCCCGAAGAACGGGTCGGGAAGCGAGTGGGCGATCATGATGCGGTCGCGAACTTCCACGGCGTACATGCGGGTCTCCAGGACATCGAAGTGGCGGGGTGATGGATGACAACGTCTAGGTGGACGGCTTTGTTCGGGCAGCCGGCAAATTAGTCAAGCGGGCTTCTGGAGCGGCCTTGCGGCAAGATCAGGGCATGGCGGCTCGCAATTATGGACGACATGGAATGAATGGACCGAACCGGTGCGATGGCGGGCGGACATATGCACTTTGGGGCGCTCGATTGACGTCGAGCAAAGCGTCACTATCTCGTAACGCGGTCTCTCCGGTCCATATCGTCGATCAGCCGGTGCGCACTTGGGCCCGTCGCGCAGGGCTGTTCCCTGTGCTATGCGATTGCAAGCTGCGACGGAGCTTAAGGACGCCATGGACAGCAATCGACTATTCGGCGGCAACCCGTGGGGCGTCGTGATCCGGCTCGTCCTGCTCTCGATCGTTGTCGGCATCGTTCTCTCGGCGCTCGAGTTGCAGCCGCGTGATCTCATAGACTACATTCAGCTGCTGATCCGGCGCATTGCCAACATGGGCTTCGGCGCCGTCGAGACGGTGCTCGCCTATTTCCTTGCCGGCGCGGTCGTGGTGATTCCGATCTGGCTGATCGCGCGGCTCCTCTCCGGCTTCCGCCAGCGCGACGACAATCGCCGCTCCTGAGGGACCGTGGATCGATCGGGCCATGGAACCAGCAGAATGACGAGTGGCACGACGGCAGTACGCGCGGAGGCGGAGCCCCTCGGCCATTGGGATGTGCTGAAAATCGCGCTCCCGATCGTGCTTTCCAACGCCACCGTGCCGATGATCGGCTTCGTCGACACGGCCGTGATCGGACAGCTCGGTCAGCCGCATCTGATGGGCGCTGTCGCGGTGAGCGCCGTGATCTTCAACATGCTCTACTGGACGTTCTCCTTTTTGCGGGCGGGGACGACCGGACTGACAGCGCAGGCGTTCGGCGCCGGCGACAATCGCGAGATTGCAGGCCACCTGCTGCGGGCGCTGCTGGTTGCGGTGGTGGCGGGCGTGGCACTGATCGTGTTGCAGCGGCCGCTGCGCGCGCTGTCCTTCTGGCTGACGGGCGGCTCGGCGGAGGTGATCGCAGCGGGGCACACGTACTTCGACATTCGCATCTGGGCGGCACCGGCGGGACTGGTGAACTTCGCCATTCTCGGCTGGCTGATCGGCATCGGGCGCGCCAACGTCGCGTTCGTGCTGCAGCTGGTGCTGAACGTGCTCAACATGGTGCTCGCCATCGTGTTCACGCTGTGGATGGGTTTCGGCGTCGAGGGCGTCGGCTATGCAGCGCTGATTTCGGAGGTGATCGCGGCGGCCGCGGGATTGCTCAAGGCGCGCGCGATCCTGGCGACGATGAGTGCCCAGGCGCCTATGGCCGACGCGGTCGATCGGAAAAAGCTCGCGCGGGCTTTTGTGATGAACACGGACCTCACCGTGCGCACCCTGGGGAATTTCGCCGTGCTGGTGTTCTTCACCAACCAGGGCGCGGTAGCAGGGGACGTGACGCTGGCGGCCAATGCGCTGCTGATCAACATCAAGAACGTCGTCATTTATCTCCTCGATGGGTTTGCGTTCGCCGCCGAGGCGCTGGTCGGACGCGCGATCGGGGCGCGCGATAAGGCGGCGTTCTGGCGGGCGGTGGAACTCTCCACGATCTGGGCGGGCGTGTTCGCCGTCCTGGTTGCGCTGCTGGTGTGGTTCGCGGGGCCAGCCGTGATCGCCATCAGCGCCAGGAGCGAGGCGGTGCAGACAGCGGCGGTTGCGTTTCTGCTCTGGGCGGCGATGTCGCCCTTTCTCGGCGTGTGGTGCTTTCAGCTCGACGGCATTTTCATCGGCGCGACCCGCACGCGCGACATGCGGAACATGATGTGGCTGAGCCTGGTGGGCTTCTTCGCGGCCTATGCGGTGCTCGGGCCGCTCTACGGCAATCACGGCCTCTGGGCGGCGTACATGGTGTTCTATGTCACCCGGGCGGTGACGTTGCTGACGCGGTTTCCGTCGCTCGTTGCCGCGGCGTTTCCGGAGGAGCGTGCCGCTGGCCGCGCTTTTGATCACGGAACTCCGGCGAATCGGTCATAACCGCTCCGATAAGCTCGGGGCACCAATGGAAACGACCCTCTACCCGCCGATCAAGCGGTTCCTCGAAAAACTGGGGTTCGAGGTGAAGGGCGAAGTTTGCGGATGTGATGTCGTGGCACTCGACAACGGCAGTCCGGCAGCTGTCGTCATCGCGGAATTGAAACTTGCGTTCACGCTCGAGCTGGTGTTGCAGGCTGTCGATAGATTGCCGGCATGTGATGACGTTTGGCTGGCGGTACGCGCCTCACGCCGAGGGCGCGGGCGCGAGGGCGACGGGCGCGTGAGGAAGCTCTGCCGGTTGCTGGGCTTTGGACTCCTGACTGTTTCGACAAAGGGCCACGTCGAGGTCATCGTGGAACCGGCTCCCTGGCGGCCACGACGGGATCCGAAACGGCGGTCGCGCATCGTCGAGGAGCATCGCAAACGCAGGGGCGATCCGGCACTCGGCGGCAGCACGCGGCGCCCCATCATGACGGCCTATCGCCAGCAGGCACTGGACTGCGCCAGAGCGTTGGAGGCAGCACCGGGGCGCCCCCGCGATCTCAAATCGACGCTGCCGGACGCGCCCAAGATTCTGCAACGCAACGTCTATGGCTGGTTCGAGCGCATCGAACGCGGCCGGTACGGCCTGACCGAATTGGGCCGCGCCGAGCTGGCGCGCTGGACCGCGGGCTGAGAAACGAGCGTTTCTGATCTCCACCATCGAGTTTACCACCGCAGCGCCGGTTGTGCGGCGACGGGCGGGTGCGGATGGCCGTCGAAAAGCTCGGCGAGCACGGTCTCATCGAAGGTGCGCCCGTGCGCCACGTGGAGCGCACTGGCGATGAAGAGGGACTTGAGCCCCATGGCGCCGGCGCCGGCGATATCGGTCCTCACTCCGTCACCGATGGCAAGAATGCGCTCCTTGGGGATCACCCGGCCCTTGATGCGCGTGAGCTGGTGGAAAGCTTCCTCGTAGATCGGCGGGTGCGGCTTGCCGGCGTAGATGACGCGGCCGCCGAGTTTCTCGTAGGCCTCGGCCAGTGCGCCGGCGCAATAGACGATCTTCTCGCCGCGCTCGACCATGATGTCGGGGTTGGCGCAGATAATGTCGAGGTTCTTCGCGCGGAAGGCCGCGAGGCAATCGGCGTAGTCGGCCGGCGTTTCGCGCTCATCGTGGAAGAGGCCGGTTGCCACCACGGCGCGGGCTTCATCGAGGTTGTCGGAGCGGCGCACGTTGACGCCCTCGAAGATGCCGAGATAGCGGTCCGGCCCCAAGTGAAGCACAGCGCCGCCTTCGTGCTCTCGAATGGCGCGCCGCGTCACGTCGCCCGACGTGACGATCGCATCGTAGGCCTCGCGCGGGACGCCGAGGTCAGCGAGCATCGTCGCAACGCGCGCTTCGGGGTAAGGCGCGTTGGTGACGAGAGCGATCGTGCCGCCTTGGGCCCGGTAGCGCACGCAGGCCTCGCCCGCGGACGGAAACGCCTTGGCGCCGTTGTGCAGCACGCCCCAGATGTCGGAGATCCAGGCCTCAGTGCCAGCGGCAAGAGGCGCGACGCTCGGAATGATGGGGATGGGGGATATTTGGCTCATCATTGCTTCGGTCAAGAATCGAGTGGATGGTGCGGATGAACTGCCGACGTGAGGATCACCGGCGGCCGCGGCTGCGCTCGAGATGGCGGGCGGCGGCAACGATGATGACGACCAGACCGCCGAGGCCGACGGTGATCGCGATCATCGGCACCAGGATGGGCACGTAGGCCCAGATCAGTCCGCCGCCGATCAGCGCGCCCGTCCCGAGAAACCATGCTCGCAGCAGCGTCATCGGCAGTCCTGTCCAGGCAGAAACATCGGCTGAGTGTGCTCCAGTGTTGAGCGGTGGCGGAATTCCATCGCTCGACGCGCTCCCATTTCCGGTTGATAATTGTGGCCAGACCACCGGTCGCGAAGGCCCGTCTACCACGCTCGATACAAAATAAGAACGCCGGGGTTGCCAAATCAGACCGGCTGCGGCACTCAGAATCAGCTACGCCCTGCCATGGGCGCATCGCTGACAGGCCCCCATGTCCGACGACCGACTGCTGACCGGCGCAAAGAAAGAGGCGGACGCCTTCGAGGCGACGATCCGGCCGCAGTCGCTCGACGACTTCACCGGCCAGGAGCAGGCTCGCGCCAACCTGAAGGTGTTCATCCAGGCCGCCAGGGCGCGCGGCGATGCGCTGGACCACGTGCTGTTCGCCGGTCCGCCGGGCCTCGGCAAGACGACCCTTGCCCAGATCATGGCCAAGGAGATGGGCGTCGGGTTTCGCTCGACGTCCGGCCCTGTGATCGCCAAGGCGGGTGACCTCGCGGCGCTGCTGACCAACCTCGAGGAACGCGACGTCCTCTTCATCGACGAGATACACCGGCTCAATCCCGCGGTGGAGGAAATCCTTTACCCCGCGATGGAGGACTACCAGCTCGACCTGATCATCGGCGAAGGGCCGGCGGCGCGGTCCGTGAAGATCGATCTCGCCAAGTTCACGCTGGTTGGCGCCACGACGCGTGCGGGCCTCCTCACCAATCCGCTGCGCGACCGCTTCGGCATTCCGATCCGGCTCAACTTCTACACCCATGACGAGCTGGAGCTGATCGTGTCTCGTGGCGCCCGTGTGCTCGGCGCGCCGATGTCGAAGGACGGCGCGCGGGAGATCGCGCGCCGCTCGCGGGGAACGCCGCGCATCGCCGGACGCCTGCTCCGACGCGTGCGCGACTTCGCCGCCGTCGACGGCGCCGCAACGATCGATGCGGCCGTTGCCGACAAGGCGCTGCGGATGCTCGAGGTGGACACTGAAGGGCTCGATGGCCTCGATCATCGCTATCTCAACTGCATCATCAAGAACTACGAAGGCGGCCCGGTCGGCATCGAGACGATCTCAGCGGCACTCTCCGAGCCACGCGATGCGCTGGAGGAGATCGTCGAGCCCTATCTGCTGCAGCAAGGCTTCATCGGGCGAACGCCGCGTGGGCGCGTTGCAACGCTCAGAGCCTACAAGCATCTGGGGCTGACCGGCCCGGCGCGGCTCTCATCGCCCGACCTCTTCGAGACGCTCGACGAGGACGGCGACCAGCCCATTCGCCGCTCGCGGGAGTGAACCTCGTCCGTGAGCCGCCCCGCTTGCTCCACATCGCCGCCGGAAAGTGCGCCTAAGCCGTCGCCGCACGGGACGAGGTGATTGTCGTGCTTTTCACGCGCCGGCGGTTCATCGCGGGACTTGGAGCAGGCGCGGCAACCGCGTTCGGGCTTGCCGGCTACGCGTTCGGCATCGAGCCGCGTTACCGGCTGAACATCACGCGCTATCGCCTCTCGCCGCCCGGATGGCCGGCGGGCCAGCGCCTGACGATCGCCGTCGTTGCCGATCTCCACGCGTGCGAGCCTTATATGCCGCTCTCCCGCATCAAGGAGATCGTGACGCGAACCAATGCGTTGCAGCCGGATCTGACCGTGCTGCTCGGGGACTTCACGGCCGGCCACCGCTTCACCACCGGCGAGGTCCCGAGCGCGGAGTGGGCGCGCGCGCTCACAGGACTCAAGGCGCCGCTCGGCGTGCGCGCGGTGCTCGGCAACCACGACTGGTGGGACGATCTCGAGGCGCAACGCCGGAAGAAGGGCCCGATCATCGCGCATCGGGCGCTCGAGGCGGAGGGCATTCCCGTCTACGAGAACACCGCGGTTAAGCTGCGCCACGGCGCCCTGCAATTCTGGCTCGCCGGCCTTGGCGACCAGCTGGCGCTGAAGGCCGGCCGCCGGCGGTTTCTCGGCGTCGACAACCTGCCGGCTACGTTGCAGCAGGTGACCGACGGCGCGCCGGTCATTCTGCTGGCGCATGAGCCCGATATCTTCACCCAGGTGCCGGAGCGCGTGTCGCTGACCATCTCCGGTCACACGCACGGCGGACAGGTGCGCTTGTTCGGCTATTCGCCGGTGGTGCCGTCGAATTTCGGGAACAGATTTGCGTATGGGCATGTGATCGAGGATGGACGCCACTTGATAGTCTCCGGAGGCTTGGGCTGCTCGATCCTGCCGGTGCGGTTCGGAATGCCGCCGGAGATCGTGCTGATCGAGCTGGGGTGAGACGCCAGATGGGCGCCGGAAGGCGTGCGCATAGCTCGGCTGCGAGCTATGCGTCGCGCTTTAGAATTTCTAAGATACTGATTTTAAAAACAAAAAAGCGCGAGGCTTGGGCCGCGCGCCGGAAATAGACCTGATAATCGACTTACCCCAAAACACTACAACAACCGTTGCGGTCTGTCATGCCTCGCATAGCTCTATGCTTAACGGCCGAGCCGTCCAATCCGCGTCGCGCGCCCGCCCTTTGATCTTCCCAAAACCGCTTCTTCTATCAGTTGCATGGCAGACCGGCAGAGCAGCGGAACCTTCGCTCTTGTGATGACAGCGACGGCCCGCGATGCTGCCGATCGAACCAACCAGCCACGCGGAGCAGGATATGGACTTCAAGGACAAGGTCGCCGTCATCACGGGAGCAGCGAATGGGATCGGCCGCGCGACGGCACAGGGCTTTGCGGCGCATGGCGCCAAAGTGGTTGTGGTGGATCGCGACGGGGCTGGCGCCAAGGGCGTCGCGGGCGCCATCGAGCAGAAGGGCGGCAAGTCGATTGCCGTGACGGCCGACGTTACCAGAGGGGCGGACGTGGCAGCTTATGTGAAGGCCGCTATCGACACCTACGGGCGGATCGACTGCTTCTTCAACAACGCCGGCATCGAAGGCAAGATCAGCCGATCCACGAGTGGGACGAGGCCGAGTGGGACGGGCTGATCAATGTCAACGTGCGCGGCGTGTTCCTGGGTCTCAAGCACGTCATCCCGCACATGATCAAGCAGCAGTCCGGCGCCATTGTGAACACGGCCTCGATCGCCGGCCTCGTCGGCTCGCCGAACATGGCCGCTTACGTCGCCTCGAAGCACGCCGTAATGGGCATCACGAAGACCGTTGCCGGCGAAGTGGCCCCGCATGGCATCCGCATCAATGCGGTGTGCCCGGGTCCGGTCGCAACGCGCATGATCGAGTCGGTTGCGCAGCAGATCGACCCTTCCGACCCCGCAGCCGTTGCCAAGCGTTATCAAACGGCTATCCCGTTGGGGCGCTTCTCGACGCCGGACGAGATTGCCAACACGGTGATGTTCCTGTGCTCGGAGTACGCGTCGGGCATTACCGGCGCGCAATATGTCGTCGATGGCGGCCGCACTGCGACCGGCGGCGCTGTGACCGTGGTCGGCAAGAAGTAGGCGGAGACGAAGCCGTAGGTCGGAGTGAGCCCGGCCCGCACCTCTCGATCGATCCGAAGCGCATCGTCCGGCGAAGTCCGACGAAGGAAATAGGACATGAAATAGGGACAATAAGGAAATAGGGACAGTCAAATAGGACATGAAATAGGGAAGGAAATAGGGACAGTCACCAATTGCGTCTTCTGCTCGCGCTTACGCTTACAGCGAACGCAATTGGTGACTGTCCCTATTTTCCTCACGCGTGCCCGGCTTCGCTGACGAGGTGCGAGAGGTCGATGCCGAGCTTGGAAAGCGCGCGGTCGTACTTGAGGTCGAGATCGGAGCCGAACACGAGCTCGCGGTCGGCTTGGCAATGCAGCCAGCCGTTGGCCTGGATCTCCGTTTCGAGCTGGCCCGGCGCCCATCCGGAATAGCCGAGCGCCAGGATCGACTGCCTGGGCCCCTTCCCCGTCGCCATCGCTTTCAAGATTTCAATCGTCGCCGTCAAGCAAATGCCGTTGGCGATCGTCATCGTCGCGTCGTTGACGACGAAGTCGTTGCTGTGGAGGACAAAGCCTCGTTCCGTCGAAACCGGCCCACCGACATGCACCGGGGCCTGCGCGAACTCCGGCAGGAAGCCGATCTCCTTCTTGATCTTGAGCTGGCCGAGCAGCTCGGCGAAGGAGATGCTCGGCGCGCGCTGATTTATGATGATCCCCATCGCACCCTCGGAGGAGTGCGTGCACATGTAAATCACCGAGCGATGGAACCGTTTGTCGGTCATCGTCGGCATTGCAATGAGAAGCTGCCCGCCGAGATAGCTGGCACCTGCGCTCTTCGATTTTTTTGTCGGGGTCCGCATAGAGAAAATGTTAACCCCACGGCGTGAGACTTGGGAAGCCCCTGCGGCAGCAATGCCCCGCGCACTGGACTTTCAGCCAAGCGCTCCGTTCACAGTCTCGTGGGACGGCGTGCATTCGCCTTGGCTGCAGATAGCGTATCGCCTAAATGCTGGGCAGGCGCCATATTGCGAACATGAAGATGCTCAGGACCATCAAATCGTCTGCGCGACACAGCACAATTGCTGGTATGACGGCGCTCGTGGCTGGCCTGTCGATCGCTGCCTTCGATAGCGGTTCACCGGCCGACGCGCAGGAGCCCGCGCATGTTTCCGCCTGGATCAGCGAGCACGCAACACGCGCGCGTCTCGTGGGTGGCGGCGTTGCTCCAACGCAAGACAAATCATCGATGCTCGTCGCCGGACTAGAGATTCAGTTGGACGACGGCTGGAAGACATATTGGCGAAATCCCGGTTCTTCGGGCGTGCCGCCGCGTTTCGATTTCACGGGCTCCGACAATGTAGCTTCGGCGACGGCGCTCTTCCCAGCCCCGGTCCGCCTCAAGGATCGCGACGGCGACACGATCGGCTACAAGACCAATGTGGTGTTCCCGATCGAGATCAAGCCCATCGATGCAACGAAACCGGTCACCCTGAAGCTCGCGGCCGAATATGGCGTCTGCAAGGACGTCTGCATTCCCGTTCAGCCGGCGCTATCGCTGACGCTGCCGGCGGGCTCGGCAGCAAAGCCTGCCGGTGCCAGTCTTGCGAAGGCATTGGAGCGCGTGCCGCGATCAGACGCGCAAGTGAAGCCGACAGATCCGAAGCTGAAAAGCTTGAAGATCGATCTCGCCAGCGCCAAGCCGAGCATTGCAATCGAGGCCCAGTTTCCGGGCGACGCCAGTGGCGCCGATGTCTTCCTCGAGGCGCCCGATGGCATTTGGATTCCGCTCGCGAAGGCAGAGGGTGCAGTGACGGGCGGCGTTGGGCGCTTCACCGTCGATTTAACGGACGGCGCTGATCTGGCCGACCTCAAGGGCCGCACGATCCGACTGACGCTCGTCTCCACCGGCGGCCAGAGCGAGACCACGTTCAAGCTCGAGTGAGTTGCCGTGCACGCCGGGACGCGCACCCTTCTGCGGGTCGTGAAGAAGCGCGCGGAGGTTTGCGCTACTTCGCAACCGCCACATCGAGCAGCGCCTGCGTTCCCGTCGTCTCGATGTGGGCGAGCGCGCGCTCCAACGCCGCCGGCAGATCGCTGCCGTTCTCGACTCGCTCCGCCCAGCATCGGTTGGCAGCCGCGACCTTGGTGAAATCCGGACTCGGCGTGAGCGCAGTCAGTGGCATCAGATTTGACCGAACGGCCGCGCCATCCGGATACATGGAATTGACGGCGCGGCGAACGGCACCCCACTCGGTGTTGTTGAGGATCAGCGTCAAGACCGGCAGCTTCATCGCCTCGGCGATCATGTGGCAGGCCGTTGGATTGGCGAACAGGTAGGAGCCGTCGCCCATGGTCGCGACGACGAGGCGCTTCCTGTCGGCAAGCTGAATCCCGAGGCCGGTCGGGAAGCCCCAGCCGAGCCCGCCGGAATGGGGCGCCTCGTACCAAGCTTCACGGCGCGTGAACTCCATGGGCCCGAGCGGCGCGCCGAGCTCCGTCAGAACCGTGGCATTCTCGCGCGATTTGACGGCGTTCGAGATGCACAGAGCGACCCAATCCTTGGTCATTGGCGAGCGGCAGCCTGCCTCAGCGGCGGCCTTGATGCGCGCGCGGATCGCGGCGGTGCGTTCCGCCACCAGTTTCTTTCGCTTGGGTGCCGCTTTCTTTCCGGACGGCAATGCGGCGACAACCTCGGCAACGACATCATCCACCTCGCCGACGATCGCCATATCGGCCTGGAAATTCCGTACCGGGAAGCGCGCCATCAGCGGATCGGTGCCGATCTGCACGACCTTGGCGCCAGCGGCAGGCTGATGCTGATCGGGCACCCACGGCACCAGGCTGTCGAGCACGATGACCAGATCAGCTTCGCTGAGCCACGGCTCCGGATCGATACCCGCCCACATCGGATGCGTGGTCGGGATGGCGAGCTGGTTCGCCCAGTACTGCACGACCGGGATCGCGAGCCGCTCGACCAGCGCGGTGAGCTGCTTGAAGCCGTCGTCCGTCCGTGGCCCGTGCTGAGCGAAGATCACCGGCCGCTCGGCCGCTTCGATCAGGCGGGCGAGCTCCGCAATCTGCGCCCGCACCGGGCCGGCAAGTGCCGGCCGCATGGTGATGTTGCGCCGGAGCTCCGATCCTGGACTAGGCTCTGCCAGCACCTCGCGCGGCAGGCTCATGTAGACGGGCCCCGGCGGCGTCGAATGCGCGATGGCATGCATGCGGTCGGTCAGTTCGACGACCTGCTCCGGGAACTTGAGCTCGTAGTCCCACTTGCAAACCTCGCGCACCATGCCGGCCTGATCGCGCATCTCCTGACCCCAGCCGATCGGCATCAGGCGCGAGCCGAAGCGACCACGCTCGGTGATCGGCGTGCGGCCGGAAAAGAGCAGCACGGGCACCCGTTCCGCTGCCGCGTTGATGCTGCCAATGACGCAGTTCGCGAGCCCGACGTTGGTGTGCGCAATCACGGCCTGCGCCTTTCCGGTCGCCAGATAGTAGCCGTAGGCCATGCCCATGGCCGCGTGCTCGTGCGGGATGACGAGAGCTTCCGGCAAACTCTGCGCGCGACCCGACGCCTGCGCTTCGGCGATGGCCTCGATCAGCGGCGGAAAATCCGTGCCGGAGTTGGCGAAGACATAGTCGACGCCGAGCTTTTTCAAACGCGCGAGCAGCGCGCCGCCGGCGGTCATATCGGCTGTTTCTGCAGGTTTATCGCTGCCGCGAGTATCGGCGCGTTCTTGCATGGCATGCTCCTCGGCGCGATGGCGCCGGGTGTCAGTCCAGCGCCTCGATCAAGTCCGGAGCACCATTCTGGCCTGTCCGACAGCTCATGGTCCACGAAAAACGGCTCGCGCGGCGTCACTCGAGCAGCGGTTACAGTCCGTAGTAGTAGGGCGCCCAGAACGCATCGAAGCCTTCCAAGCCGTTCCCATACGGGCGGTGGCCCGTTGCCTTGGTCATGGATTGAGGTGTCGACGCGCCCGCTGTCCCGCCACCTCGCTTGGCGTTCTGCTCGAACCATTCCGCAATACACGGATCGTTCTTCATCTTTTGGCGGTTGCTGGCGTTGACCTCCAGCATCCGGCCGTCCTTGCACAGGAAGAACTCGCCGGCCTGCACCGGCACGACGAACAGCGTCAACGCAACACCTATCACTAGTCCCGAGCGACCCACGACACTCCCTCTTGACTGTGCTCGATTGCCGAAGTCACGCAAGTTCCTTGCGCCCGGATCGCCGGATCGTTGAACTGCCAGCAAAGCATCGGGACAACGTAACGGTGTCTCAATCGTAGCTGAGATGCAGGCAGTCCCACGGCTTCTTGCAGCTGGCGGGGATGCCCTTCATTTTCTGCGGCGGTTCCTTGGTCTTGCTTTGCTCGGCGGCGACGGCGTCCTTGTTGGCCTTGAACCATTCGGCCACACAGGGGTCATCCTTGTATTTGGCGCGATTGGCTGTCGTGAGCTCAATCGTCCGACCGTCATTGCAGAGGAAGATTTCGCCGGCATCGGCAGGCGATAAAACTGCAAGCGCCGCGGCAAACGCCGCTCCGAATTTAAGCCAACGCATGACAAACCCCTCAGAGACGCGAGGCCAAATTAGTCACAGAGTTTTAAGGGAACGTTAAAGAGCGATTAAATCACAGTGCAGCGGCTATTTGATTCGCTCACCGTCATAGACGCCCCACAGCCTCTTCTGCTCGATGTAGCCAGAATACTGCCCCACGGTGACATAGCACCACTGACCATCGCACGAGCGCACCTGGGCGATCACGCCCGCCTCGAGCAGTGCGATGGCTTGAGCCGACTCATGATCATCATCGCGGAGCTCTATTCGCGGCGGTGTTGCGGCTTTTGCCTCCCAGGGCAGAATGAGCGCCGTCCGCCGTCCCGAGACGAGCGACTGTAGCAGCCATCCCGTGGTGCCCTCTGCATCGCGCACCTGCCGCCAACTCTCGAACTCCTGAATGACCTCAACCGGCAGCCCCGCGCGACGGAACACCCACAGCACCTTGTGATCGAAGCCCGGTCCTTGCCTGAGGTGGACCCGGTCCGACTTGAGGCTGACAAAGCGGGGAATCGGCAAACCGCTTCGCTGCGCGGCAAGCGTCGCGGCAACCGGCGAGGCCTGAGAGCCTTGGGAGATCGCTGCATCCGGGCGACTGACGAGGATGACAATCGCGGCGCAGGCCAGCGTCAGCCGGTGCCGATACGCCTCGTAGGCTCCGACTCGACGCGAAAAGTGCCGCTGCATTAGGCCCAGCCAAGTCATGGGATCGTGGACGGACTTTGATCTGGCCGGTGAGTCGCGGCAAGAGGCTGCCCATAATCCCCGTAGTCCCCGCGTCCCATCTGTCAGCTTTGCTTCCGGGCTGACTTTGAGTTGGTAAGGTCCTTCTGATAGAGAGCACGCGAGCAGCTTGCAACGATCGCCAAGGGTCGGCCTTCCTCTTTGCGGTCGATGCGAGAGCGAAAATCGAACCGCCACACCAGCGACGGTCCAACATGCCCAACAGCGCCAAGCGCCCCCTGGTCATCGTAACACGGCGTCTGCCGGATCTCGTCGAGACGCGCATGCGCGAGCTCTTCGATGCCCGCCTGAACGTCGACGACAAGCCGATGGCGCATGCGGAGCTGATCGCCGCCGTCAAGTCGGCCGATGTGCTGGTCCCGACCGTCACCGATCGCATCGACCGTACCGTGCTCGCCGAGGCCGGGCCGCAGCTGCAGCTCATTGCGAACTTCGGCACGGGCGTCGACAACATCGATCTCGACCAGGCCCGCGCCAAGGGCATCATCGTCACCAACACGCCGGGCGTGCTGACCGAGGACACCGCAGACATGACCATGGCGCTGATCCTGGCCGTGCCGCGCCGTCTTGCCGAGGGAACCGCTTTTCTCAAAGACCCGCGGCATCATTGGGTCGGCTGGTCACCAACCTGGATGCTCGGCCACCGCATCTTCGGCAAACGCCTCGGCATCATCGGCATGGGGCGCATCGGGCAAGCGGTCGCGCGCCGCGCACGCGCCTTCGGGCTGCAGGTGCACTACCACAACCGGCGCCGGCTGCCCGAGGAGGTCGAACAGGGGCTCGAGGCGACCTACTGGGACAGCCTCGACCAGATGCTGGCGCGGATGGATATTGTCTCGGTGAACTGCCCGCACACCCCCGCGACCTATCACCTGCTCTCCGCACGGCGCCTGAAGCTGCTGAAGCCCACCGCCTATGTCGTCAATACCGCCCGCGGCGAGGTGATCGACGAGAACGAGCTCGCCCGCATGATCGAGGCGGGCGCGATCGCAGGCGCGGGCCTCGACGTGTTCGAGCACGAGCCGGCGGTGAACCCCAAGCTGCTCGCCTCGAACCGCGTTGTTGCCTTGCCGCACATGGGCTCGGCGACGATTGAGGGGCGTATCGACATGGGCGAGAAGGTGATCATCAACATCAAGACCTTCCTCGACGGCCACGCCCCTCCCGACCGCGTGCATCCGGCGATGTTTTGAGGTCGTCGGCCGCGACAACCGTTTCCGTCTCAAGCGAGGAGCCGCCTGCGCATGTACCCGCTGCTGAAGGGCCTTCGGATCATCGACATCACGACGATCATTCTCGGGCCGTACGCCACGCAGGTGCTCGGCGATCTCGGCGCTGAGATCATCAAAATTGAGACGCTCGAAGGGGACATGAACCGGTCGGTTCCACCCCACGGCGCAGCCGGCCTCGGTGCCGCGTTCGTCAACAACAACCGCAACAAGCGCTCGATCGCCATTGATCTCAAGCAGGACGAAGGCAAGACGATCCTGCGGCGGCTGATCACGACCGCCGATGCGCTGGTCCACAACATGCGCCAGGACGCGCTCGACCGGCTCGGCTTCAGCTGGGAGGCGGTGCACGCGCTCAATCCCAAGCTCGTCTACTGCGCAGCACTCGGCTACGGCAGCGACGGCCCCTATGCGGGCAAGCCCGCCTACGATGATATCATCCAGGCTGGCTCCGGCATTGCGGGTCTCGCCGAGCGGCGCGACGGGACGCCTGCCTATCATCCGACTGTGACGGCGGACAAGGTTGCCGCACTCCATGTCGTTTATGCCGTGCTGGCCGGTCTCCTCCATCGCGAGCGCACTGGCGGCCCAGGACAGAAGATCGAAATTCCGATGCTGGAGGCGATGGCCGCCTTCACCCTCAACGAGCACTTGATGGCCGCCACGTTCGATCAGAACGGGACCACCGGGTATCACCGGACGCTGTCGCCGAACCGGAAGCCGTTCAAGACGCGTGACGGCTACATCGCGCTGCTGCCCTATACGACCGAGCAATGGCGGCGCGCCATGACGGCGCTCGGCCGCGAGGACATCGTCGCCGCCCCCTGGTTCAATCTGAATGCCGAGCGCTCCAAACGCTCTGATGAGCTCTATGCGTTGCTGGGCAGCGCCTTGACCGCCCGCACGTCGCGGGACTGGCTCGAACTGTTCGAAGAGCTCGACATTCCCTGTGGGCCGGTCCACACGCTCGACAGCCTGCTGACGGACCCCCACCTGACCGCGATCGGCTTTTTCAAGCCGAACTTTCGGGAGCCGAGCCCCATCGTTCGTTCACCGCGCCAGGCAATCGTGCCGAGCGATGTGCCCCGCGAGCCGGACGCGGTAGCGCCAGCGCTCGGAGCAGACACCGTTGCACTCCTCCAGGAGATCGGCTGTAGCACGGGCGACATTGCAGCCCTGATCGAGACCCGAGTTGTTGGGGTGCCAACGCCATAGGCAAATCTGTACGTTCGCCAGCTTGCTGCCGCCATAAACTAGCGGCAGATTGGCCGCGTCACGGGCGGTGGCGCTGACACGTGGCGGCGCAATGGGCTCGAGTGGCGGCGCACCAGGAAAGGTTGCTGCGTTTCTCCATGACTGACCGCGGTCGTACCCGACGCTTTGTGTTGCAGACCGGAGCTGTAGCTGGTGGCGGGCTCATGGTGTCCGTCTGGCGCGGCGAACCGAGCCACGCGCAGCCGAGGCCGGCAAAATCCGCGCCGCCGACGACGGGATCCGAGCTCACGGCCTGGATCGTCGTCCGGCCCGACGATACCGTCGTCGTGCGGGTCGCACGCGCCGAGGTCGGCCAGGGAACGGCAACCGCTCTTGCGCAGCTCGTCGCAGAAGAGCTCGACTGCGACTGGTCGAAGGTCAAGGTCGAGCATCCCTCTCCGAACGACAGTGCGGCCCGTCAGCGCGTCTATCGGGACTTCGTGACATCGCAGAGTCGGGGCGTGCGCGGCTCGCAGGAATACATGCGCCAGGCTGGCGCGACCGCCCGTGCCATGCTGCTGGATGCGGCAGCGACTCTCTGGAATGTTCCCGTCGCAGAGCTGACCATCGCCAGCGGCATTGTCAGCCATCGTGCCACCAACAAGCGCACGACTTACGGCAAGCTCGCGGCGCTGGCCGCTGCACGCCGGGAGCCCGACCAGCGCACGACACGGCTGACGGAGCCCAGGGACTGGGATGTTGCCGGCAAATCGGTGAGCCGGCTTGGCAACGCCGAGGTGCTCGATGGCCGCGCCATTTACGGAATCGACATGAGCCTGCCCGGGCTGCTCTGCGCCGCGATCAAGGACACGCCCGTGTTCGGAGCCAAGCTCAAGAATTTCGATGCCGACGCCGTTGCGTCGATGCCCGGCGTACGCCACGTGGTGAAGGTCGGCGAGACCGCCGTTGCCGTCGTTGCCGACTCCTGGTGGCAGGCGAAGAAGGCGATCGATGTGTTGCCGGTGGATTGGGAAGAAACGCCGGAGGGCAAGGTCTCGAGCCAAACGATCGCCGAGCACCTGAAGGAAGGGCTCGAGGTTCGCGACGGTTTCATCGGCACGACGCACGGCGATGCACTGAAGGCGATCGGCGGCGCACAGAAGAAGGTGGAGGCGGTCTATGCCATGCCCTACCTGCATCACGCAGCGCTCGAGCCGATGAATGCCACGGCGCGCTGGTCGCCGGCCAAGCTCGAGGTCTGGGCACCGACACAGAACGCCGAAGGCGCGCATGCCGCCGCTGCCGAAGCCGGTGGCATGAAGCTCTCCCAAGTCGAGTTCACCCGGACGCTCGCCGGCGGTTCGTTCGGCCGGCGTGGCCGTCACGATGCGATCCGCCAGGCCGTGCTCATTGCGCGGCAAATCCCGAATGTGCCCGTGAAGCTGATCTGGTCGCGCGAAGAAGACACGCGGCATGGCTTCTATCGGCCGGCAACACAGGCCAAGCTCGTCGGCGGGATCGACGACAAGGGCGACGTCGCCGGCTTGATCCTGCGCATCTCGGGGCAATCGATCCTCGCTGCGCAATCGCAGCAGCGCGGCAAGGACCCGCGCATGTTCCAGGGCTTATATGCCGAAGCGGGTGAAGCGCAGCTCGGCTACTCGATCCCGAACCTCTACATCGACCACGCATTGCGCTCGAGCCACGTCCCCGTCGGTTCGTGGCGCGGGGTGCACTCCAACCAGAACGCGGTTTTCATCGAGTGCTTCATCGACGAGCTCGCTGCCGCCGCAGGCAAGGACCCTTATGATTTCCGGCGGGGCATGATGCGCTCGCATGCGAAGCACCTGGCAACGCTGACCGCCGCCGGCGAGAAAGCCGGCTGGGGCCGTCCGGCGCCCAACGGCGTCTTTCGCGGCATCGCACAGGCGATGGCCTTCGGCAGCTACGCGGCGGCCGTCGCAGAAATCGAGGTGCAGCAAGGCGTTGTGTCGGTTCGACGTATCGTCTTGGCGCTTGATTCCGGCAACGTCGTCAATCCCAACCTGGCGACGGCCCAGATCGAAGGCCAGGTCGCCTTTGGCCTGAGTGCCCTCTTCTACCAGGAGATCACCATCAAGGACGGGCGCACAGTGGAAGCCAACTTCGACACCTATGGCGTGCTGCGCCTTGCCGAAATGCCGGTCGTCGAGAGCGTGCTCGTGCCGTCGGGCGGCTTTTGGGGCGGCATCGGCGAGGCGGCCATCCCGGTCGTCGCGCCGGCCGTTCTCAATGCGATTTTTGCGGCAACCGGCAAGCGCGTGCGCACGCTGCCGCTGAAGAATGTGAAGTTGAATTGAGCGGCATACTGTGGGCTCGGCAAGATCCCGATTGCCTGGGCTCGAGTGACGCCTTATCGCTGTCGGCCTGAAGCGGGACAGGGCCTGACGGGGACACAATCAGGCGGAACGATCGCCAAACCTCGATCCTCGGCCCGATTGGAGACGGCACAATGCTTTACGGCCAAATGGTTTGCGCGATTGGACGCAACATCGGCAACGAGATCCAATCTGTTGCCGCAGCCCGGCATTTGCCGCGCGTCGACACCTACGTGGATCAGGAGGAGCTGCATCTCCTCAAATCGGATCAGCCCGTGTGCACAATCATGAACGCTTGGTTCATGATTACGCAGTGCTGGCCGCCGTCGCCAAGCCTCAATCCGGTGTTCGTCGGCTTCCACGTCGCGCCCAAGGCGCAACCGCTCGTTGCCCGGCACGCTGACTATCTTAAACGCTTCGAGCCCATCGGCACGCGCGACCAAGGCACGGCCGAGTTCCTGCAATCGATCGGTGTGAAGGCTGAGATAACCTATTGTCTGACGCTCAGTCTGCCGCGGCGCGAGCGCGCGCCGAAGAACGGTCGCGTCTTCATCGTCGATGCGCAGGATGTCGTCATACCGAAAAGCCTGGTGAAGGGCTCGGCGCGCATTACGCACGCGGTGGCCTTCGTTTCCAACCAGACCAAGCTGCAATATGCCAAGGAAATACTCGAGTGCTATCGCGATACCGCAAGCCTCGTCATCACGTCGCGGCTGCACTGTGCGCTGCCATGTATCGCCATGGGCATCCCGGTCGTCTTCTTCGGCCACCCCAGCGATTACCGTACGCGTATCGTCGCCGATATCGGCGGGCAGATCTACAATCGTACTCTGCACAGCAAGAGAGCGGGCTACGGCGTCGCCGGGATACTCACTGATCGCGTGAACTGGTCGCCGCAGCCACTCGACGTCGAGCACATCAAGGCCAAGCAGGCCGCGGCCGTGAAGACCCGGCTCGAACGTATTTCGGTCAGCGCCTGAAGCGCCCCGCCCTCGTTGCCCGACGATCTGCCGGAGAACATGCTCGATGCTCCTCAATTGGCTCTTCCGAAAGCCGGCCCAGATCACGAAAGAGCATTGGTCGCGGCCGGATAGCTACCCGGAGTCGTGGGCCGAGCGTGCCGAGCTTGCGGCCAAGTTCATCGCGCCGGGCAGCTCGGTCCTCGACATCGGCTGCGGGCGCATGCAGCTGCGCGCCCTGCTGCCCGCTGGGTGCGCCTATACGCCCGCCGACATGACGAAGTGGACCGACGAGGTCCACCAGATCGACCTCGATCGGCGCGAGTTTCCGCCCGGCCGCTACGATCTCGTGACGTTTCTCGGCGTGCTCGAGTATCTGCAGGACCCGGCCTTCGCGATGGAGCGCGCCGCCGACACCTGCAAGCGGCTGATAACAACCTACTGCCATCCAGTCAGTGCCACGAGCATCGCGCAGCGGCGCAAGGCGGGTTGGATCAACGACCTCAGCGAGGCCGAACTCAAGACGCTGCTCAAGCGAACCGGCTGGTCCGTGACGCACGCCGACCTGTTCCAGCAGAGCAAGAAGTTCAGCCAAATGTTCTATGTCGCTGAGCGCAGCTGAACCGCGTCGCCTGTGATCGGCTGCCTCACTACCATCCCAGCCGCCTTCTCCTGAGCCCGCCCGTGTCCAACGTAAGGCACTCGCTGCTCGGTGCACCGATACAGGCTCCGGCGGTCGACAGGATGACGTGCTTCCCGGAGCGGGCCGGCTTGACGCTCGAGATTAAGGAGAACGAGGTCAAGGAGAACAACAAGCGAGGCGGGCTCATCATCGCATGGCGTGCGAAGGTTGTAATGCTCCCGCCAGCGTTTAGCCCGCGGCTTGGCGCAACCTCACTCGCTCGGTAGCACGATCAGGTGGTTCGGCAGCTGATCGGGATCGGCGCGGCCTGGAGGAAAATGCTCGGCGAGGCGTTCGCCAGCCATTTCGATGGCGGAGACGAAGCCGTCGCCGGGCCGCCCTTCTCCGATGGCCGACGTCAATCGGTCAACGATCGCCTGCCATTCGGATGCCGGCACCACCTGGTGGATCGCCGCATCGGCCAGGATCTCCGCGTAGCGCTCGGCAACCGAAACGAAGATCAGCACGCCCGTTCGACCGGACGTGGTGTGCAGGTTCTGCGCCAGGAATTGCTCCACCGCGCGACGGTGCGCCCGCGTGTGCTTGATCGACCTCGGCACCAGCAAATATCGAAGCGGGCGCCACAAGAACAGCAAGCACAGCAGAATGAAGGCGATCACTTGCATGAGGTAGATGTGCTGGATCGGCCACCAGGTGAGGTAGATGAATGGCCACGGCAGCGCCAGCGCGATGAACGCAGCCCACATGTAGGCAGCATATTGGTAGCTCGAGCTCTCGGCCGTGATCATGGCGATGATCTCGCCGGACGTGCGCCGCTCAGCAGCCGCGATCGCGCGCTCGATGCGGTCCTGCTCCGGTTTGCTGACGAGCGACATGCTGCGCGTCCTCCGATCGATCACCGAACCTACCATTTGCCCGACGCGCCGCCGCCGCCGAAGTCGCCACCGCCTCCAGACCAGCCGCCGCCCCCGCTATCACCGCCACCACTCCCGCCCCAGCCACCACCGCTGGGCGGCCAACTGCCGGACCCGCCCCAACCGCCGGGACTGGAGATGACGTTGCCGTCGCGGCGCCGGTACCGCGCGCGGTTCGGATGGCGCTGCGCCTCGCGCATTTGCATGAACACGACGTAGAGGAAGAACGCGATGACGATCAGAATGATGATCGTATCGGCGTTGATGTTGCCGTCGGGCGTCCGTTTCTGTGCACCGCGCGCACGGATCTCCACCTCGGCAGCATCACCCAGAAGCACGTCGCGGATGTCGCGCACACCCGCCTTGATGCCAGCCGAGAACTCGCCGCGCCGGAACGCGGGCAGGATCACATTGTTGACGATCAGCCCCGACATAAGGTCGGTCATCTGTGGTTCGAGCCCACGGCCAACCTCGATCCTGACCGCGCGCTCGTTTGGCGCAACGATCAGCACGATGCCGTTGTTCTTGCCCTTCTGGCCGATCTGCCAGGCGCGGCCGAGTTGGTAGCCGAAGTCCTCGATTGGATAGCCTTGCAGCGAGCGCGTGGTGTAGACCGCAATCTGGTCCGTCGACTTCTCCTCGAGTTGGCGCAGCATCGCCTCGACCTCGGCACGGTCGGAGGGAGTGAGCAAACCTGCCTCGTCGACAACGCGGCCCGTCAGCTGCGGAAACTTTGGTTGGGCCAACGCTGCGCTGGCAGCGCTGACAAGTATCACGAGCGCAAGCGCGAGCACGCACGCGGCAGGAAGCACTGCTCGGGCGTCCGTCAACTGCCAGTGGCCGGGTGTTGCCATGCTCCCCGTCGCGTGCCGGCGCATCGGGGCTGGCTACTTCTTGGTGCCGAAGTCGACCTTGGGCGTCTTCACTTCCTCAGCCGGGATGTCGAACGTCGCCATGTCCTTGGCGGCCGGATAGAGGAACGCCTTCCACCAGCGGCCGGGGATGGTGTTGATTTCAGTATTGTACACCCGCACGCTCTCGATGTAGTCGCGGCGCGCAATCGCGATCCGGTTTTCAGTGCCCTCGAGCTGCTGCTGGAGCGCGAGGAAATTCTGGCCCGACTTGATGTCCGGATACCGCTCGGCGACGACGAGCAGCTGACGCAGTGCACCGCCGAGCGTGTTCTGCGCATCCTGGAACCTCTTCATGGCATCAGGATTGGTCAGAATGTCAGGCGGGATCTGCATGCTCGTCGCCCTGGCGCGCGCCTCTGTAACCTGGGTCAGAACGGACCTTTCCTGCTCGGCGAAGCCTTTCACGCTCTCGACGAGATTTGGAATGAGATCCGAGCGGCGTTTGTACTGATTGAGCACTTCCGACCACCGTGCCTTGGCGCTCTGCTCATAAGTCGGAATGTTGTTGATCCCGCAGCCGGCGAGCGACAGCGACGCGACGACAAGCGCGACGGCGGCAGCGTGACGCGCAAACCAGGCGACAAGCATGGGGGATCTCCTCCTGAAAGGACGGCAATTGAACTTAGTCGATGCCTGCCCTGGTTCAAGCGAGAACTGCCACACGCGTATTGCGTCGCGTTATTGCGCCGCGAACGGCTGCCGGCTTCGTTCGAACGCCATCAAAAGCCGGTTTTGAGGCGCGTTCTCACGGGCATTGCCTCCGATGGGTCACTTCGCGCTTGCAGGGCGCGCGGGCCCACGCAAAAGGCGCTGCGTCCGAAGCGCCGGTCCCGCGGCAGGATGCGCAGATTTTCTGCCCGCGACTGGCCGGAACGATTTTCCATGGAGTGAGTTCAACCACGAGGCCGCCCACACACTATCGCTTCAGGTCGACGAGCGAGGCGGGCACTGAAACTGGTCAGGAGACGATCATGAAAAAGACCTTGGCGGCGCTTGCCGTACTTCTAACACCCCTTGTCGCAACTGCGCCGGCAAAAGCCGATGACGATTGTTATCGAGGCGCCCGCTACTCTGGGTATTATGGATATTCCAGCTCCTACTACCCAAGAACCTACCGCTACACTTCGTACTACGCCCCTTACCGCTCCTCCTCCTACTATTCCCCGTATTATGGGCGCTCGTATTATGGCTACGGCCCTCGCTACTACGGCTATGGACCGAGCTTCGGGATCCGTATTGGCTCCGGTTATGCCTCTCCCAACCGGTACAGGTACAACTATCGTTCCGACCGTTGGCGAGGGTATCGTACTCACGGCGGGCTCACGGGAAGCCGGCGCTACAAGGCAGACTTCGGCTACAACCGCGGCCGGTGATTGCAGACGACAAATGCCACACGCGCGCCCCGGCGCGCGTGTGTCGCATGTTTGGATGGCTTTCGAGCCAAGTTGACAGCGCGGCGACCCGGGGCGACAAAACCGCTCGATCTCAACAATGCGAGCGCGCGCCCATGCCCTTCGAACCTGCCAGCGACATTCTCTCGGCCTACACCGTGCTCGATCTGACACGGGTGCGCTCGGGACCGACCTGCATCCGCCAGCTCGCCGACTGGGGCGCCAACGTCATCAAGATTGAGGACCCCGAGAGCGACAAGGTCGGCCTCGGCGGGCCGCGCTCAGGTTCCGATTTCCAGAACCTCCATCGTAACAAACGCTCGATCACGCTCAACCTGAAGACCAAAGGCGGCAAGGAGGCCTTCATGGCGCTTGCCAAGAAGGCCGACGTCATCGTCGAGAACTACCGCCCCGATGTGAAAGGTCGCCTCGGCATCGACTACGCGGCTGTCTCGAAGATCAATCCGCGCATCATTTACGCGTCGATCTCCGGCTTCGGCCAGGACGGCCCGCTTGCCGAGCGCCCCGGCTTCGACCAGATCGCGCAGGGCATGGGCGGCCTGATGTCGATCACCGGTGAGCCGGGCAAAGGCCCGATGCGTGTCGGCATTCCGGTTGCAGATCTGACCGCCGGCATCTTCTGCTCCCAAGGCATCCTGCTGGCGCTAATGGAACGCGAGAAGTCCGGCAAGGGCCAGTGGGTGCAGACCTCGCTCCTGCAAGCGCAAGTGTTCATGCTCGACTTCCAGGCCACACGCTGGCTGATGGACAAGGAGGTGCCGCCGCAGGCCGGCAACGATCATCCGACCTCAATTCCAACGGGCGTGTTCAAGACCTCGGACGGCTACATCAACATCGCTGTCGCCGGACAGAAGATGTGGGAGCGCTTCATCTCGCTCTTCGATGATGCGGGCTTCAAGAGCCCAGACTTCGCCGACGGCAAGGGCCGCTCGAAGAACAGAAAAGCACTCAATGCGCTGATCGAGAAGCACACCTCGAAAAACACCGCGGCCTACTGGATCGAGATGCTCAACGCCAACGGCTGTCCGGCGGGCGAAATCAACTCGATCGATCAGGTCTTCGCGCTGGAGCAGGTACGCCACTTGGGGCTCGCGCAGCCGATGAACTCGCAAGAGCGCGGACAAACCGAGGTGCTCGGCCAGCCGATCCTGATGTCGCGCTCGGAAGCCAGCGTGCGCCGCCCGCCGCCGAAGCTCGGCCAGCACACCGACGAGGTGCTGGCAGAGGCCGGCTACGGCGCAGCCGACATCAAGAAGCTGCGCGATGAGGGCTCGGTGTGAGGACGAAAGCCCCGCAGCAGCATCGCAGCGCCACTCGGCGTCAGTAGTAGACCGATCGGCCCGCGCCGCCTGTCGCTGCGATCAGCTCGCCGGACACCGACCACGCTTTCTCTGACGCCAGAAACACCGTGAGAAAGGCAATCTCCGACGCATCGACCATGCGGCAGATCGCGTTGCCGCGCGGTGAGTCCGGAGCGAAATCGCGCCGCTCCGCCTCTTCCGGCGAGACGCCGAGCTCGGCCGCGCGCGCAGCGAGCAGGCGCGGCGTGCGCTCGGTTCGTGTTGTGCCGGGGTGGATGCAATTGACCGTGATCCCATAGCGTCCCATCTGCACGGCGAGCGTCTTTGTCATATGCACCATCGCCGTATTGCGCGCGCCGCCGCTCAGATTGCCGGCATTGCGGGCGTTGGCTCCGCTGATATTGACGATGCGCCCCCAGCCCTGCTGCTTCATGAACGGCAGCACCGCGCGGGAGCATCTGAGCGCGCCCAGATACTTGATGTTGAAGTCCTGCAGCAGATCCTCGTCGACCAGCGTCTCGATCGGACCCGTCGCCGTCGCCGAGCCACCCGGAGCCGATCCGCTGTTGACCAGGATGTGCACGCTGCCGAGCTGACGTGCGGTCTCGGCGACCATGCCCTCGACCGCGGCCCTGTTGGTGACGTCGGCGGCCAACGGGATGATGCGCCGGTTCGTCTCGCTGGCGAGCTCACGCGCCGTCGCCTCCAAGTCGCCGGCATTGCGCGCGACGATAGCAACGTCGACGCCTTCACGTGCCAGCTCACGGGCGATGGCTTTGCCAATCCCTCGGCTGCCGCCGGTCACGATCGCAGTCTTGCCCTGCAGTCCAAGATCCATGACGTTGTCCTCCGTTCGGGCCGCGTCCTCATCTGACACCGAGGACGCATTGTTCTCCCGGCCAGATATCGGCGCAAGCTATTCGTGGACGAGAGAACAGAACGGTTCGAATTCCAGCTATCTCGCTTCAGTTGTCATGCACGGTCGGCGGGCATGCGTTATGCGCCAGCTTCTGCAATTCGGCGATCGCGCTCATCCCCTGAACGGCGGGTCGTCTTTCAGCACCTGCTCGATCAGGGCGCGCTCGACCTCGATCTTCACGCCCGCGCGCTCGAGCTCGATCAGCATCGGCGACCGGCAATCGCGATGGGACCAGCCGCGGTTCATGGCTTCACTCATCTCGGCAAATGCCAAGTCCGCCATGCGCATCGGCACGCCGAGCTCACGTCCAAGCGCGGTGGCAAGCGCCATGTCCTTGTGGCCGAGGGAAAGCGCGAATGACGGCGGGTCATAGCTGTTGGCGAGGAACTGGTCGGCGAGCTTGTCGAAGGTGCGCGCGCGGCCGATCGAGCCGCGCCGGATCGCCTTCCACAGCGGCAATGGTGCGACGCCGGCCTTGACGCCGAGCGCCATGACCTCGGCGAAGACCATCTGCGCGGCAAAGTGCGCGCAGTTGTGCACGAGCTTCGCCACCGAGCCGGCACCGATCGGTCCGATGTACTCGACCGCATCGCCGACCGTGTCGAGGAGATGGCGGTGCTTATCGAAGAGGGACTTGTCGCCCCCGACCCAGATCGAGAGGCGGCCGGACTTGGCACCGCCCGGCCCGCCGGAGACGGGCGCATCCAGCATGTGCACGCCGTGCTCGGCGAGCTTCGCGTGGATTGCGCGCACGACCGTCGGCGAATTGGTCGAGAGATCGAACACGACCGCGCCCTTCTTCAGGCCATGCGCCAATCCGTCGGCCCCGAGCACCACGGCGTCGACCTCGGCGGGGCCCGGAAGTGAGAGCAGGACGACATCGCATTTCACGGCGAGTTCCCTCGGTGAGGCCGCCCACTCCGCGCCGGCGGCGAGGTGCTGCGAGGCCGCCTGCCGCGTGAGATCATGTACGACGAGCTTGTCGACCTTCTTCTGCAGGTTCGACGCCATGCTGGCGCCCATCGTGCCGAGCCCCACGAAACCGACGGTCATCGCGTGTACCTTTCGCCTCTCCAGATTGCGTGTTTCGATAATCCCCGGCTCCGCGCCGGCTCGCAAGAGCGCGGGTGAGGCGAGCTGCGCTTGGCCAGTCCCCAATCGACCTTCCCCGTTCGCAGCGGCGTCATGAGCTACCTGAACTTCTCTGGTGGTGGGGATCTCGATCGCCGGTCTTGACCTTGCCCTTGCGGCAACCTCCATAAGACTGGCGGTCAGACAACACCGAGGTGATTCGTGAACTCTGCCGTCCGTCTTTTGAGCCCATCCGAGCTTGCCAAACGGCTCGGCATTTCAACGAAAGCCCTGCGCCTCTACGAGGAGCGCGGATTGCTCAAGCCTTCTCGTTCTGCAGCCGGCTGGCGAGCTTATGGCCCCGAACAAGTAGCGTGCGCCACCGAGGTCGTCGAGCTTCGCGCTCTCGGTCTTAGCCTCGCGGAATTTGCGCGAGTCCTGGAAGGTGACGCATTGATGCTCGGTAGAGCGCTGGCGGCGCATGAGGCAAGCCTCGCGGCTCGCGCCCGTCAATTGCGCGAGCGTGTTCAGAAGGTGCGAAAACTTCGCAGTGAGCTTGAGCGCGGCACTGCAACAGTTGTCTCTGTTGTCGCGACTGTGCGGCAGGCCGGTCATTTGATCGATGTTGCCATCGACCTCCCGTGGCCGTGGGGTGGAGAGCGTTTCGAATTGCGGGAACTGCGACCCTTGACCCACATCGTTGGGCCGCTCGGCAGCGGCAAAACACGTCTCGCTATGCGGCTCTCAGAGGCAATACCCGGAGCAGCATTCGTGGGCGCTGATCGGCTGATCGACGGCGCGGCCGCTGCCAAAGCGATGCTGGCTGCAAACCCAATGCTGGCTACGAGAGTCCAGAGTTCGTTGCAGACAATCGCCAAAGCCGGCGGCCAGGACTCTGACGCGCTCATTGCTTTGTTGACCGCGTTGGAGACTGAAGGCCCAAAGATCCAGGTCATCGACATGCTGGAGGATGGCCTGGATGCGCCAACTCAAGAAGCGCTGATCTGCTTCCTGCGGCGACGCGCACCCGAGGCACGGCCGCTGATCTTTCTCACCCGATCCAGTTCTATTCTGGATTTGGATCTGGTTGGCGCTGATGAAGCAATCATACTCTGTCCAGCCAATCATAGCCCGCCCATGTTTGTCGTCCCACACGCTGGCGCTGCCGGCTATGAGGCCCTGACGACCTGCCTGGCGGCTCCTGCTGTCCGCGCCCGCTCGGAGGGCGTCATCGCCGTGCGGCGCAGTGCCTGAGCGGTTCCTGTTCAAGAACGCGCAAGGACTGCTATCAAAGAAAACCTGAAACCGTGCTTTGACGAGGTCCGGCCCCATGGCGCTTCCCACTGACCGCCAACCCTTCTACCACGACGGCATGCGTGAGCTGCAGGATCGCTTCGACGGGCGGCGCGTCGCCGACGGACTCGAGAAGCACCGGCTGCACTTCGAGTGGTGGGAGCAGGACCGCAAGCTCATCGAAGCCGCGCCGTTCTTCTTCATCGCGACGAGCTACGGCGACAACGTCGACTGCTCGATGCGCTCGGGCGATCCGGGATTCGTCAAGATCACCGGCCCCGACACGCTCGAATATCCCGAGTACGACGGCAACAACATGTATCGCACGCTCGGCAACATTCATCGCAATCCGAATGTCGGGCTGCTGTTCGTGCGCTTCGACGGCAAGACATTCCGCACGCGCATCCGCGGCACGGCGACGATCCACGATGACGCCGAGACAATGGCGCGGCATCATGGAGCCAAAGTCGTCGTGCGCGTCAGGTGCGAGATCTTCCCCAACTGCCCGCGCTATGTGCCGGATTTGATAGGCGCGCGTGCAGCCGAGCCGCCGCCGAACCAGTACGTGCCGCGCCCCGGCTACGAGCCGCCGCCGCCCGAGTGGAAGAGCCGGGACTACCTGAAAGATGTGCTCTCGATCTACGACCCGCATCATCCGAGCAAGCGGAAGTAGCCGCGCTTCAGCTCCCGCGATCGGCCATTAAAATCTCTTCATTTTGGAACAGAGGGAACATTCCCACGTTGATCAGCATAACCTGACAAAAGGGAGGTGCCCTATGCGGCAACTGATCAACCGTCGCGCGATCGGCGCGGTTCTCGGCGGCGCAGCCGCTACTGGTGCGCTTGTTACAGCCAAATCAACACCCTCCAAAGCACAGCAAGCAAAAGTCCTGCGGATGCAGGCGACCTGGCCGGCGAGCCAGACACTCTATGAGAACTTCACGTACTTCGCCGATCGGGTGAGCAAGCTTTCCGGTGGCACTCTGACCATCGAGACGATGCCTGCCGGGCAGGTCGTACCGGCATTCGAGGTGCTCGACGCCGTGGCGAGAAAGGTGGTCGACGGTTCACATTCCTGGGCCGGCTATTGGACCGGCAAGGACCGCACCGCCATCCTCTTCACTGGCGGGCCAGGCGGCACGTTCGGCATGGATTTCATCGACGTCATGGGCTGGCTGCACCATGGCGGCGGTCTTGATCTCTACCGCGAGTTCTACAGCAAGGTCCTCAATCTCGACGTCGTTCCAATACCTGTGCTGCCGTCAGGCCCGCAGGCATTCGGCTGGTTCAACCGGCCGATCCGCAACCTCGAAGACCTCAAGGGGCTCAAGTGCCGGCAGACGGGGTTGGCGGCTGAAGTGTGGAAAGAGCTCGGCATGACGGTTGTCAACATGCCGGGTGGCGAGATCATCCCGGCGGCCCAGCGCGGTGTCATCGATTGTGCCGAGTGGGTCGGCGGCATCGAAGATAGCCGCCTTGGCTTCCCGAGCGTCTGGAAGTTCCATTACTCGCCGGGCATGCACGAGCCGGTCACGGTCGGCGAGGTGGTTGTCAACGGAGAAGTGTGGCGCAGCCTGTCGCCTCAGCACCAGGAGATCATGAAATCGGCGGCCAACGAGGCTTTCCTGATCTGGTGGGCCAAGTGGCAGAAGGAGAATGCCGAGGCGCTTTACGAGATGCAGAAGCAGGGCGTGCAGATGCTGCGCACGCCGGCCGACATCCTGCGCGCCTTCGTGCAGAAGTGGGACGAGATCGCTGCGCGCGAGGCCTCGCAAAACCCGTTCTTCAAGAAGGTCTGGGACTCGCAGCGCGCCTACGCCAGCGTGGTTGTGCCCGCCAAGCGGTTCTACTTCCCGCCCTATTCGTTTGCCGCCAGCCTTTATTGGCCTGACGAGTTCGGCGCGCGCGCGGCATCGAGCGGAGCCGGCGGCGGCGCAGCTGGCGATCAGAAACAGTAACCTGACGTACCAGAAATGGCTGCAACTCGCTCCGCGTCCCGAACGCTCGCGGTGACCCGGTACATCGACCGGTTCACCGATCTCGCCGGGAATGTGATAGCCTTCCTTGCCGTGCCCCTGGTTTTGGCGGTCTGCTACGAGGTCGCATCCCGCTACCTTTTCAATGCACCGACGATCTGGGCTTACGACACCAGCTACATGCTCTATGGCACCTTCTTCATGCTGGGCGCCGCTTATGCCCTGCTCAAGGGTGCACATATCCGCACCGACTTCTTCTGGGATTCGTTCTCGGTCCGCACCAAGGGCATCATCGATTCCATCTCGTATATCGTGTTTTTCTTCCCGTCTTTCTTCCTGCTGGGCTGGGTCGGCTACAACGAGGCGGTCAGATCCTGGCGGCTCGACGAGCTGGCTGATCTGACCGCCTGGCGGCCGCTCCTGTGGCCGTTCAAGGCCGTCATCCCGATCGCTTGCGCCTTTCTCATGATCCAGGGCGTGTCCGAGCTCTTGAAGAGCCTGCACGCCGCACGCACCGGCGAGGAAATCGAGCACAAAGAAAAGGTCGAGGTATGACGACGGAAGCTGCCATCGGCTTGGTGATGCTGATCATCCTCCTCGGCGCGATTTTCATCGGTGTCCCGATTTCCTTCACGCTCCTCTTCCTCGCGCTGACGTTCGGCTGGCTGGGTCTCGGCGACACCGTTTTCAATCTCGCCTACTTCCAGACGATCGGAATGATGAAGGAGGAGGTACTGGCCGCCGTTCCGCTTTTCATTCTGATGGGCTTCATCACCCAGGAAGCCGGCCTCATGGAGCGCCTCTTCGTCGCGTTCCGGCACCTGATGGCACCGATGCGCGGCTCGCTCTATGTGGTCGTCGTCCTGACGGCAGCCGTCTTTGCCATGGCCACAGGCATCGTCGGCGCGGCCGTCACCGTGCTTGGCATCATGGCCTCTCCGATCATGATCCGCGCCGGATACGACGCCAAGCTCGCATCGGGCGCCATTGCCGCCGGTGGCACGCTTGGCATTCTCATCCCGCCCTCGGTCATGCTGATCGTCATGGGGCCGGTGCTCGGTGTTTCGGTCGCCGATCTCTATGCCGCGGCAATCGTGCCGGGCTTCATGCTGGCCGGCATCTATCTCTCCTACCTCGTCATTCGCAGCATGCTTGATCCCCGACTGGGCCCGCCCATGCCGATCGAGGAGCGTGTGCACTCGACATCGACCATGCTCAAGGAGGTCGCTTTTGGCGTAGTGCCGCTGCTGACGCTCATCACCGTTACGCTCGGCTCCATTCTTGCCGGCCTCGCAACGCCTACCGAAGCTTCCGGTGTCGGCGCGGCCGGCTCCGTGCTCCTCGCGGCGTGCTATCGCAAACTGAGTTGGGAGATGTTTCGCAAAGCCGTCGTCGCAACCATGGTCACGTCGAGCATGGTGCTGCTGCTGGCGGTAACATCGAACGTCTTTGGCGCGGTATTCGCTCGCCTCGGGACGGCAAACTGGATCACCGAGACGCTGCTCGCGCTGCAGCTCTCCGACCGGGGTATGCTGATTCTTGTTCTCGGGCTGATCTTCCTCCTCGGATGGCCCTTCGAGTGGCCGGCAGTCATCCTGGTGTTCTTGCCGATCTTCTATCCGGTGGTGTCGGCCATGAAGATCGACATGGTCTGGTTCGGTGCCCTGGTTGCCGTCGTCCTGCAGACCGCGTTCCTGTCGCCGCCCATTGCGATGTCGGCCTATTATCTGAAGCAGGTGGTCGAGAAGTGGAGCTTGGGCGAGATCTACCGCGGCATGTTCCAATTCATGCTGCTGCAGGTCATAGCGGTCGGACTGCTGGTCACGTTCCCTGCCATTGCGACCTGGCTGCCGGAGCGCCTCGCCGCCGCCAACCGCGCAGTCGAGATCCCGGCCGAATACAAGTCGATCATCGAGCAGCAGCGCAAGGACGGAGGCTCGCTGGAGGTGGACCCGCTGAGGTGACGGCAGCTCTCGAAGGCTAGCGAGCGAATTGCGCGGCCCTCGAAAGCAGCCTAGACGTTCACGGATACCAACCGATTACGGGGACCCCTCTCATGACCGCCACCTCACCTGAGCGCGAGCTCACGACCGAGGAAAAGCTGCTCGCCCGCCGGGACGGCGCCATCGCCCAGATCATATTCAACAACCCGAAGAAGATGAACGCTGTCTCCCTCGACATGTGGGAGCGCATGATCGGCCTTCTCGAGGAGTACGCACGGGATCCGTCGTTGCGCGTGCTGGTGGTCTCGGGCGCCGGCGGCAAGGCGTTCGTCTCCGGCGCCGACATCTCCAAATTCGAGCAGACTCGCTCGACTCCGGAAGGTGTAGCCAAGTACGGCAATACGTCGGCCAAGGCTTACGAGACGCTCTACAATTTCCCGAAGCCGTCCATCGCCAAGATCCAAGGCTATTGCATCGGCGGCGGCATGAACCTCGCCATGTGCTGCGATATCCGAGTGGCAACCGATAACTCGAAGTTTGGCATCCCGGCCGGCCGGCTCGGCCTCGGCTACGGCTATCCCGGCGTCAAGAAGCTCTCCGAGGTGATCGGTATCTCCCGGGCCATGGAGATGTTTTATACCGCTCGCCAATACACTGCCGAGGAGGCCCTCGATATGGGACTGATCAACTACGCAGTGCCGCAGGCCGAGCTGGACCAGACCGTCGACACGATGACTGGCCAAATCAGTGAGAACGCGCCGCTCACCATCGCCACCATCAAGGCGGTTGCCCGCGAGATCGGCCGCCCCTCGCCCGAGCGCGACCACGCCAAGCTCGACCGCATGGTTCAGGCCTGCTTCGACAGCGAGGACTATATCGAGGGCAGGCGGGCGTTCATGGAGAAGCGCAAGCCCCAGTTCAAAGGCCGTTGACATCCAGTCTGGACACCCGGACCTGCTCTTCTTGACCGGACATCCGCCCGTGCGAAGGATCGACTTCTCCGTGACTTTGCCACAGTCTGAGCGCAATTAGCGATCGGGCACGCCTGGGGCTCGACTGACGCGGCCACGGCGGCTGGAGCGGCTGGAACGCGATGCGGAATACGATAGCGATCATGAACACGAAGGGCGGCGTCGGCAAGTCGACGATCGTTCTCGCGCTGGCCGAAACGCTGTCGCTGCTGCACGGCAAGAATGTACTGGTCATCGATTCGGATTCGCAGGCGAGCGTCAGCTCCATGCTGATGTCGAATTCGAGCCTTCGGAAGCTGCAGTCCGAGGGGCGCACAGTGGTCGACTTCCTGGTCGCCTCGGTGCTGAAGGGCACCTCGCCTGAATGGACGGAGTACGTCGTCGGCGGCGTGTCGGATGTCGATGACGCCAAGACCGTCTATCTGATGCCGAGCGACATGCAGCTCACGCTGTTCGAGCGCGAGGTCTCGCGCGAGGCTATGCATGGGCGCCTGCGTGCAACTATCAGCGGCCTCCTGAGCCGCGCGCGCATCGTCTTCGATGTCGTGCTGATCGACTGCCCGCCGGGCCTCTCGGTCCTGACCGAATCGTGGCTGCGCGAGGCGGATTTCCACATCTCGCCGACGAAGCCCGATTATATCTCCGTGTGTGGGCTCGACGTCTTCCGCCGGTTCCAGTCTCTGAATCCGGAGATGGGATTTGCCACCAATCTCGGCGTCGTCGTCAACATGAAGGACAAGCACTCGCCGGTCGACGACGAGTACCACCGCTGGCTCAGCGACAACGCCGAGAACCGCTGCTTCGAGCAGGTGCTGCCGCGGCTCAACGCCATCCAGCACGCGGCCCGCTATTCGACCGAGGACCGCTCGTTCGCAGCCAAGTATCCGGGCGAGATCGGCACCGCCATCCGGCGGCTCGTCGAGGAGATGATGGCGCGGCTCTCCGTCGCCAATGCCGGACGTGATGCGCAGCCCGCAGCCGTGGTCCGGCCCGCGCCTGCTGTGCCGGCGCCCGCAGCGCCCGCCGCCCGACCCGTGACCACCTATCAGCAGACCGCCGCACCGGTACCGGCGCCGGTCTTGATGCGCAGCCAAGCGCGCCACGGCTGACAGCTGCGCGTGAGCTTTTTGGCGTCCGGTTATCTCACGCTGACAGGGCGCGGCGCAGGAGCTTGCCCACAACGATCATTTCCGGGATCAGCCTGGCGAAGCGGTCGAGCGTATCGCAGACCTCCGCCACGTCAGCAAAGGACCCAAGCGGGCCGGCGCGCGGCGCCAGCTGCCGGCCTGCCTCGCCCAGAGAGTCGCTCACGCGGATGATTTGCGCACTGATCTCCCCCGAGCGGAACCGCTGGAGCAGGACGTCGTGAATGAGCGGGATCAACGGGGGCCACCCGTTGAGGTGACGATAGAGCGTTGGCACGATCCGGGACCGATCGACCGCCGGATCCGCCGACAGATCGTTGATCGATCGCCGCATGGCGCCCTCGAGCTCAGAGATGAGGCACATGGGCGGGAGTTGCGGCAGCGGTGCTGGTGGCGTCCAGCTTGGCGCCAGGGAGCCTCGCATCGCCCGCACCCCCGCCGGCTGATCAGGCTGCACGTCAGCCGCGAGATCGTACCTGCCGGTGTCGCGCAGAAGCTCGCGCAGGACCGCTACCATGACGAAGTTGATGGGATTCGCGCGATTATAGGCATCAAGCACGTTGACGAGATCGGTTTCTCCAGCTGCGTCGACGCCCGCGGCACGAAGCCGAGCACTGGTGAAGCCCTCCGCCTTGCCCTGGACGGCGACTTCGGAGCCGTGCCAAGCCGCCTCCTGCACATTGCCCGTCGCCATCAGCGGCGCGAGCGATCCCCAGATCTGCGGCAGCACGCCCGGCCGCGTCGCGAGATGCCGCCAGATCAAAGCCACCATCGGCACGCCACTCAAACGGCGGATGTCTGCATAGATGGTCGCTATCTCTGCCGGCGCATCGCGCTCAGCGAGTTCCGGCAGCGACCGTGCGGATTGTGACTGAGACACTGAGGAATCCTGGGCTCCGCTGAGCTCTGATTGCACGCTCGTAGCAGAGCTACCCGAAGGGGTCGCACACTACCCCCCGCGGACCGTCCCTGACGGTTCGCCGATCAATTGAGAGAAAACCAGCCTTGCGACTTCAGTGCCGCGTGGCTTTGCCTTGCAGTTTCGCGATTTCTTCTTTCACTTTGAGCTTCTCGAGCTTCAGCTTGGTGATCTCCTGGTCGGTCGACCCTGGTCGGGAGATCTCCTGCTCGATCCGGCGCTCGAGAAGCCTGTGCTTCTCTGAAAGCTCTGCGAGATGTGCTGCAAGCGACATCAGGCCCTCCGTTTTCGAGTTGAAGGTCTAAAAATTTTGCCACGGGGCACGCTGTGAGGCAAGATCAATCCGACTCTCAACTTTAGTAATACCTTATCAAAATTGCGCGATTCGAAACCATCCGCAATATATGTGAAGCAGCTCCCCAAGACTTGCACTTCGGTGTATAGACGCCTGGATCGGCTGCAAAGTCCGGCTCTCGGGCTTCATCGGATGTGGTTGCGACATGGATAAGAAAGAGACCGAAGACCTTTCGTTCCGCCAGGACGAGCTTCCGGAAGACCGTTCGCTGATCATTGTGGACGACGACAAGGCCTTCCTGCAGCGGCTCGGCCGCGCCATGGAGCTGCGCGGGTTTGAGGTTCGCATGGGCAGCTCGATCAGCGAAGGTCTCGATCTCATCCGGCAGAAGGCGCCGGCCTTCGCGGTCGTCGACATGCGACTTGAGGACGGCAATGGCCTCGACGTGATCGCCGAGCTTCAGAAGGTCCGGCCGAACTCACGCGCCATAGTGCTGACGGGCTACGGCAATTTCGCGACCGCCGTTTCGGCCGTCAAACTCGGCGCGGTCGATTATCTCGCCAAGCCCGCCGATGCAGACGAAGTGACGGACGCACTTCTGGCGCCAGCGAACGAGAAGGCCGCGCCGCCCGAGAATCCCATGTCGGCCGATCGCGTACGTTGGGAACATATTCAACGTGTTTATGAGCTGTGCAATCGCAACGTGTCGGAGACGGCGCGGCGCCTCAACATGCACCGCCGTACGCTCCAGCGCATCCTGGCAAAACGCGCCCCCAAGTGATCGCCGCCGTTAAGCCTACGCCCAAGTCGTTGCATCTGCGCTCCATCAGCAAGCTAGAATTGGTCATCCAGTCTGGTGGAGTTCATCATGCGTTATCTACGAGCCGCCGCTCTCATCACTGCGGTCATTGCGACGACAGCTCCGGCTTCAGCCGGCGAGACCATTCGCATCGAGACGCGTCCCTACTACGGTGCGGTGATCACGCGCGAAGCCGGCGTGCGCGTGTTCCGACCTATTCCCCCCACGTCGAAGATGATCATCAATCCCGGCGGCAAAACGCCGCTGAGCTTGAATTTCGAGGAGTATCGTTCCGAGTCACACACGTACCATCACGGTGGCGTAGCAGCGCACGACCATGGCAGCGGAGCCGACGCCGGCTATGCTGCGATTTACGGCGGATTTCATCACGGCAAGCACCATCACCACGACGCGCATAAGAACAGGCATAAGCTGCACGGTCGCGTGCTTCCCGTGGATGCTGTTCGCAAGCACTGAGTGTCGGCCGGCGAGGCATCGCGCGCAGCACCTTGTTCGAGGCGCAACGAACGGCTAGGTGACGCATGCGGCGGGCTAAATCGTCCGCCCATTGTCGTCTCGGGCCTGAACGAAATGCCCCGCTATCGGATCACGATCGAGTATGACGGCTCGCCGTACGTTGGCTGGCAAATCCAACCGTGCGGAGCCTCGGTACAAGGCAGGCTGACCGAGGCGATATTCAAGTTCACGGGCGAGCGCGTCGTTGTCCGGGGCGCGGGTCGCACGGACTCGGGCGTGCATGCGCTCGGTCAGGTGGCGCATTTCGACCTCGAGCGCGACTGGGAGCCCTTCAAGATTCGCGAAGCGATGAACTTCCACCTGAAACCCGATCCGATCGTTGTGGTGGATGCGGCCGAAGTGGATTGCGCCTTCGACGCGCGATTTTCAGCCGTGAGGCGGCACTATCTCTACCGGATCCTGGCGCGCAAAGCTCCGCCGGCTCTCGAGCGCAATCGGGTGTGGTGGGTGCCGCGCCTGCTCGATCCTGACGCCATGGCGGCGGGGGCTGCGCATCTCGTCGGCAACCACGACTTCACGACATTCCGTGCAGCTGGCTGCCAGGCGCGCTCGCCGGTCAAGACGCTCGACCGCCTGGCCGTGATTCGTACTGGCGAGGAGATTCGCGTCGAAGCTTCGGCTCGCTCGTTTCTGCACCATCAAGTGCGCTCTATCGTCGGCAGCCTGAAGCACGTCGGCGAGGGCCGGTGGAAGCCGGTCGACATCAAGCGCGCGCTCGAAGCACGCGACCGCACCATGTGCGGGGCGCTCGCGCCGTCGCAAGGGCTCTACCTCGTGCGCGTGGACTATGCCTTGCGAGCAGCGGACGACGTGCAGGCAGCTTGAGCGAGCGCCGGCCGCTCGAGATCGAGTTCGGCCTTCTTGTGGGGCGGATCCGGGCGCCAGCCTAGGAGCGTGAGCATGACCATGAAGCCGACGACATAGGCGAGCGCCACGTGCCAGCCGCCCTTCAGCCAGGCAACAGCGTTCTTTGCTTCCGGAAAGAGATTGGTAATTGCAACCCCCGCCGAGGAGCCGAACCACAACATCGAGCCGCCGAAGCCGACCGCGAAAGCGAGCATTCCCCAGTCGTAGCCGCCCTGCTTCAAGGCCAGTGCGGTGAGCGGAATGTTGTCGAACACTGCTGACACAAAGCCGAGCGAGAAGGCCGTTGGCCAAGATGCCGGCGGGAGCTTGTCTACCGGCATCATCGAAGCGCAAGTGACGAGAGCGAGCAGGAACAGCGTCCCCTTGAAGTTCTCCGACAATAGATGCCACTCGGGCTTGCGAACCGGAGCCAGCAGCACGATGGCGGCCCAAACACCGATGCCGATCATCGGCAAGGCGTCAGGCATCGGCATGTTGAAAACGTTCGGTGCCCACTTGTTCGCCCACACGTTGGCTGCGACCGCCGCGAGCAGGATTGCGGCCACCACGGCGACCCGCCCCCAATCGAGGCGCGCATCTGGATCTACGTCCTTCTGGATCGGTTGATAGGCGTGCTGCTGCCGCGCCGCGACGTAGCCGCTGACCAGCAAGGCCACGACCGAAGCGACGATGCAATCGAAGACGCTCAATGGGCTCACGCCGTCGATCCACATCATCGTCGTCGTCGTGTCGCCGACGACGCTGAAGGCACCGCCCGCGTTCGAAGCAGCGACGATGCCGGCGATATAGCCGATGTGCAGCTTATGCTTGAAAAGCTTCAGTGCCATGGTGCCGCCGATCAGAGCGGCAGCGATGTTGTCGAGAAAGCTCGAGATGAACCAGACGATAGCGAGCAGCAAAAACGCGCCTTTCCAATCGTCGGGAAGATAAGCTGGCATGACATCGGAAATGCCGCTCTTCTCGAAATGATTGGCGAGCAGAGCGAAGCCCATCAACAAAAGGAACAGATTGACGAGGATCACCCACTCGTGGCCCATGTGGGCGGCAAGGCCGGCGAGACCCGTGCCATATTTGAAGCCGGTGAAGCTCAGCTTGTAGAGAGTGATCGCGGCAAGCCCAGCCATCGCAACGTTGAACGTATGGTGATGAAAAAGAGCGACGCCGAGCAGGGTCAGAGCGAACAATATAAAGTCTACGGGAATGCCGGCGATCATGATCGGTTCAGCCGCTCCCCCTGCCCCGGCGGCCAATGCTGCTGTCGCCGACGCGACAAGTAGTCCGATCGCTGCATAGACCCTGCGCACGTGTGTCCTCCCCCGGATTTCGCCTGTCCGTGTCTATGACACTTGGGTGAAGGCAGCAACCTGCCGCCAGTCAGCTCTGCAGGATAACCGAGCGTCAGATCGGCCCCAACCGAAGGCGATCCGGCCCATCAGTCGCTGCCTCGCTGGTGACGACGACCGGCGGCGCGACCGTTGAGCAGACCGATCGATCGAGGTCAAGCCGGCGGATTGTGACCATCCTGCGATGCGGTAGATATCGAGGAAATACTTTTGCAGTGCGAAGGACTCCTCGCTATGGAGTGACGCAGACCGGCAGCGATGTGAGCTGATGGAGCCGAAATCATGACCACCATGCCGCGATCCTCGGACAAACGGGTTTATCTCTTCGGCACGGGCTCGGCAGAAGGACGCGCCGGAATGCGCGAGCTGCTCGGCGGCAAGGGCGCCAATCTTGCCGAGATGGCGAGCCTAGGCCTGCCCGTGCCCCCGGGCTTCACGATCACCACCGAAGTTTGCATGACCTACTACGCCAACGGCCGAAAAATGCCGGCAGGGCTCGAGTTCGACGTCGAATCGGCGCTGGCGACCGTGGGGCACGCGGTCGGCGCCAACTTCGGCGATCCAGCCAATCCGCTGCTCGTCTCGGTGCGCTCCGGCGCCCGCGCCTCGATGCCCGGCATGATGGACACGATCCTGAACCTCGGCCTCAATGATGAGACGGTCGCCGGGCTCGCCAAGCGCTCGGGCGATCCGCGTTTCGCCTACGACAGCTATCGTCGTTTCATCCAAATGTACTCCGGCGTCGTGCTCGACATGGAGCACGACATCTTCGAATCGATTCTCGACGATCGGAAAGCCGTCAGCGGCCACGCGCTCGACACCGACCTCGGACCGGACGACTGGCAGGAGGTGATCGAGGCCTACAAAGCCGCGATCGTCGAGCATACGGGCAACCCCTTTCCCCAGGACACCAAGCAGCAGCTTTGGGGCGCGATCGGTGCCGTATTCAGCTCCTGGCAGAACCAGCGCGCCATCACCTATCGCCGGCTCCATCAGATCCCGGATAGCTGGGGCACCGCCGTCAACGTGCAGGCGATGGTGTTCGGCAACCGCGGCGAGACGTCGGCGACGGGCGTCGCCTTCACGCGCAATCCCTCGACCGGCGCCAACGAGATCTACGGCGAGTTCCTCGTCAACGCCCAGGGTGAGGACGTCGTCGCCGGCATTCGCACGCCACAGCCCCTGACCAAGGCTGCGCGGCTCGCGGCGGGTCATCCCGAGCCTTCGCTCGAAGAATTGATGCCCGAGACTTACGGCGAGCTCGCCGGCGTCTTCGCTAAGCTCGAGGCGCACTACCGCGACATGCAGGACATCGAGTTCACCATCCAGGAAGGCCGCCTCTGGATGCTGCAGACGCGCTCCGGCAAGCGCACCACGCCGGCAGCCCTGAAGATCGCCGTCGATCTTGCCGGCACGGGCACGATCAGCAAGGAAGAGGCAGTATCGCGCATCGACGCGGCCGCGCTCGATCAGCTGCTGCATCCCACGATCGATCCCAAAGCCCAAAAGATCCTCGTCGCGCAGGGCCTGCCAGCTTCTCCAGGAGCGGCAGCCGGCGAGATCGTGTTCTCGTCCGACGAGGCCGAGCAGCTGAAGGCTGCCGGCCGCGAGGTGATCCTCGTGCGCATCGAAACGAGCCCCGAGGACATTCACGGCATGCATGCGGCTGCGGGCATTCTCACCACGCGCGGCGGCATGACGAGCCACGCGGCCGTGGTCGCGCGCGGCATGGGCCGTCCGTGCGTGTGCGGCGCCTCGAGTCTCAAGATCGATTACCGAGCCGGCACCATGGTCGCCGGCCGCGAGTCCTTCAAGAAGGGTGACGTCATCACCATCGACGGCGCGACGGGAGAGGTGCTGAAAGGTCGCGTGACGATGCGCCAGCCGGAGCTTTCCGGCGACTTTGGCACGATCATGGGTTGGGCGGACCAGATCCGGCGGCTCCGCGTGCGCGCCAATGCCGACACCCCGGCCGACGCCAAGCAGGCGCGCGCCTTCGGTGCCGAAGGCATCGGCCTTTGCCGCACCGAGCACATGTTCTTCGATGACACGCGCATCCTCGCCATGCGCGAGATGATCTGCGCCGACACCGAGGATGGCCGTCGCCGCGCACTGGCGAAGATCCTGCCGATGCAGCGCGCCGATTTCGAAGCCATGTTCGAGATCATGGCCGGTCTGCCGGTGACGATCCGCCTGCTCGATCCGCCGCTGCACGAGTTCCTGCCCCACGAGGACGACAAGCTCGCGGCGGTGGCCAAGGAACTTGGCATGCCGGCCGAGAAGCTGCGCGCACGCGTCAACGAGCTGCACGAGTTCAATCCGATGCTGGGCTTCCGCGGCTGCCGCTTGGCGGTACGCTATCCGGAAATCACCGAGATGCAGGCGCGCGCTATCTTCGAGGCGGCTATCAACGCCGGAGCGAAGACTGGCAAATCGGTTGTGCCCGAGGTGATGATCCCCCTCGTCGCCTGGCGCAAGGAGTATGACCTTCTGGCCGATGTCATCCGCGCCACGGCCGCCGCAGTAGAGCAGGAGAAGGGCAAGCCGCTCACCTACCAGATCGGCACCATGATCGAGCTGCCGCGCGCAGCGCTGCGCGCCAACGAAATCGCGCGCGGCGATACAGGCGCCGAATTTTTTTCCTTCGGCACCAACGACCTGACGCAGACGTGCCTCGGACTTTCGCGAGACGATGCTGCACCTATTCTCACCAACTACGTCGACAAGGGCGTCTTCGAGGTGGATCCGTTTGTCTCCATCGATGCCGATGGCGTGGGCGAGCTGGTGAAGATCGGCACCGAGCGCGGACGGCAAGCCCGCCCAGGTCTGAAGATTGGCATCTGCGGCGAGCATGGCGGCGATCCGGCATCCGTGGTCTTTTGCCACGACACAGGCCTCGACTACGTGTCATGCTCGCCATTCCGCGTGCCGGTAGCGCGACTAGCCGCCGCACAAGCCGCCGCCAAGGTGAAGGGCGGTGGCAGCACAGCGTGAGGCGGCGAAGCGCGCCGGACAGCAGCCAAAGCGTACAGCAGCCACAGTGTAATGTGGTTCAGCGCGTCTTCGACGCATGAGCTGCGTTGGCCATGTTCCAGGCGCAATACCGCTCAGTCTTGAACAGCACCGCGCTTCAGCGCTGCTCGCAAAAACTCGAGATCGATACTCGCTTGCTCGGAACCCTTCGATAGCAAGCCCGTTAGCCATCCGATCAGCCAACACGCAGGAGACGATCATGCATGGCGACAATCTCGTAGCGGTCTACAACACTCAAAGCCAAGCTGAAGCGGTGAGAGGCGAACTGCTCCGTTCGGGCTTCGGTCAAGACGACGTCCGGCTGAGCAGCAGTGAGGGCGAATTGGCGTCGGACCGGACTTCAGCCTCGGGTCAATACCCCAGGTCGTCCCAGTCCGATGGCGGTTTTCTCGACTGGCTGTTCGGGTCGGGTGAAAGCGACCGCGACTGGTACCAGTCCAACCTGTCGGATGGCCGAACAGCTGTCAGTGTTTATGCGCGCGACGCAAGCCAGGCCGAGATTGGCGAGCGTATCCTGGAAAGCCACAACCCGATAGATATCGATGCCAGCGCAACGTCCGGGATGACGAGCGGCTCGTCCCGTTCGGGATCCGGAATGACGTCTGACACACAGAGCGCCCGCGGTGCAACGGCGGGCCAAGATGAGGTGATCCCGATCGTCAAGGAGGAGCTGAACGTCGGCAAGCAGGTTGAAGAGACGCGGCGACGGGTGCGCAGCTACGTGGTCGATCGGCCGGTTGAAGAGCAGATCAACTTGCGGGATGAAAACGTGGTCATTGAACGCCGCCCGGTGACGGATGGCGGTCGAGTGGATCCAGGCGCGCTGCAGGAGCGTGAGTTCGAAGTGATCGAGCGGCACGAGCGGCCCGTCGTCAACAAACAGGCGAGGACGGTGGAAGAGGTCGTCGTTCACAAAGATCAGAACGAACGGGTCGAAAACGTGCGTGATACCGTACGCGAAACGGAGATCGCCGTGGACGAGTCCGAGCCATCTATCGGTTCGAAACGCGATACGGCGTCTCGGACACAGAAACCGAAGCTCTGATCGCGAAGCGATAAGCAGTCGCATGCGTAGGCGGCCGGCAGACAGAAATGTCCGCCGGCCGCCTCACTGCTTCCTGACCGTTTACTCGTAGGGTTGTTGAGGTTCGTCGATACTCGACGGTTACTGCTTACCTGCCAAGCGTTCACAAAACGGAACCAGGGCGGGTGCAACTGAATTAGCAGTCGATGATGTTGCCGGGTTTGCCAAAGCGATCGGAACTGGCCGATGCTGTGTCGAAAGGCAGCTTCTGGTGGGCTGCCGGCGTGGAGGATACCTTTATCACGTCCCCGCATGCGGTGACGGGGCGAACACTCGACGAGTACGAGCTGACGGAGCACTATCGTCGGTGGCGCGAGGACATCGACCTCATGGCTGAGATCGGTGTCAGCGCCGCTCGGTATGGGATTCCCTGGCACCGGCTGCAGCCAGCGCGGGATACATGGGCGTGGGAGTACGCAGACGGACCGATCGACCGCATGCTGTCCCACGGCATTGCCCCGCAAATCGACCTGGTCCACTACGGGCTGCCGCATTGGATTGACGGTGGCTTTCTTGATCCCGACTATCCGAAATTCGTTGCGGAGTATGCGGCTCGTGTCGCGGAGCGTTACCGCGGAAGGGTCTACTGGTATACGCCACTGAACGAGCCGCGCATCACCGCCTGGTATTGTGGTCGCATCGGTTGGTGGCCGCCGTTTCAGCGCAGCCTCGGCGGCTTCGTCCGCGTCATGATCGCGCTCTGTCTCGGCATCAAGGCAACTGTCTCGGCTTTGCGCAGTGTCGACAGCGAGATCGTCGACTATCACGTCGATGCCACCGATGTGTTCGCCGCCGCTTCACCTGCGCTGGCTGCGGAAGCCGGCTTGCGACAGGATTTCGTATTTCTCGCCCTTGATCTGTTGACGGGGGCGGTCGACGAGCGCCATTCGCTGCACGGTTGGCTGATCGCGCAAGGCGCCCATCACGGCGAGATCGACGGGTTCCGCCGCGATCCCATTCGCCCGCCGATCATCGGGCTCAACCTCTATCCTATGTTCACGAACAAGCTGCTGCTTCGAGACCCGAACGGACGGTTGCGCGTTCGCATGCCTTATGCCGACGCGACGCTGCTCGAGCGATTGGGCCACATGTACTACGAGCGGTACTCGGTTCCTCTTGCCGTCTCCGAAACTGCAACGAAAGGATCGGTCGCTCGGAGACTTGCCTGGCTCGATTCTTCGGTGGCGGCGTGTGGCCGGCTTCGATCCCGAGGTGTTCCCCTTTGCGGATATACGTGGTGGCCGCTTTTCTCGCTCGTTGCGTGGGCCTACCGGCAGACTCATACGCCTGTCGAGCGGCATCTGCTGCACATGGGTCTGTGGGACCTCGACACCGATCCGAAGGCTTTGCTGGAGCGGCGGCGCACCCCAGTTGCCGACCGTTTCAAGGCCTTTGCCGCGGCTGGTGCAAAGCCCGCCGGCGTTTTGGCGACACGATAATCCCCTCAGGCAGTACACTCGCAACTGGAGGCGCGCATGTTCGACAGCTTCTTTCTCGGCGGCTTTGACGGGTCGACCGGATACGATAAATCGGGGCGCTGGTTCGACCACGTGGTTGCGACCGGGCATGAGCACTTCGTCGAGTCGGACTACCGCGCGCTTGCCTCGATCGGCATTCATGGCGCTCGAGAGACGGTGCGCTGGCCCCTCGTCGATCGCGGCTGGGGTCGCTACGATTTCTCGTCGGTCGAGCCGTTCCTGCGGGCCGCAGCACGCCACCGCGTCGGCCTCGTCTGGGACCTGTTCCATTACGGCTTTCCCGTCGGACTTGATCTCCTCAGCGAAGATTTTCCAAGGCGCTTTGCAAATTATGCACATGAAGCGGCGCACTACATCGCACGGCGCTCGGACGGCGTCTGCTGGTTCACCCCGGTCAACGAGCCGTCGTTCATGTCGTACGCCGCCGGCGACAAAGGGTTGTTCGCGCCTTGGCTCACGAACAAGGGATGGGATCTCAAGATCGCTCTCGTGCGCGCCGCGATTGCGGGGATCGATGCCATCCGCTCGGCCTGCCCAGGCGCACGCATCGTCAATGTCGACCCGCTGTGCCGGGTGGCGGCTCCGGTCGGGCGCGCGGATCTGCACCACGAGGTGGAAGACTTCAACCAGAACCGGGTGTTTCAGGCATGGGATATGTTGAGCGGGAGATTGCTGCCCGAGCTTGGCGGCTCGCCGCGCCACCTCGATGTGGTCGGCGTGAATTACTACTGGACGAACCAGTGGGAGTGGGGTGTTCCCGCAGGTGCGGACGGTGTGATCCCGCCACTGGCTGAGGACGACCCACGGCGGGTGCCATTAGACGATCTCGTGCGCTTGGTCTGGCGCCGATACCACGCCGAGATCTTGATCTCGGAGACTGCCCACATCGGCGACAACAGAGGCCCTTGGGTGCACGAGCTAGGACGCACGGCTTCGTCAGTGCTCAAGGATGGAATTCCGCTCAGAGGTATCTGCCTCTATCCAATTCACAGCATGCCAGAGTGGCATGATCCGACAAAGTGGCCAGCGATGGGTTTGTGGGAACCGGCATGCCGTGACGATCCGCAAAAGGGGCGAATCGCGTGCCTCCCGATGATGGAGGCGCTCGAGGAAGTTCAAGCGCGCTCCTTGCATCGCGTCAGGGATAACGTGGTCACGTTTCGAGCCAGCCGCATTCAGTATCTCGGCTCCAACAGGCGTTCTCAAGCTCGCGGACGTTTCTAGACAGGTGCCACCCCCCGTTGCACTCACACCGCGGGCAGGATCTTGCCGGGGTTCAAGATGCCAGCCGGATCGAATGCCTGCTTGATGGCCCGCATGGCGGCGACACCAGCCCCGTGCTCGGCCGCGAGGTACTTGATCTTGCCCTGGCCGACGCCGTGCTCACCAGTACAGGTGCCGTCCATGGCAACGGCACGCTCGGCGAGGCGCTTGAGGAAGCCTTCGATCGCGGCCACCTCCTTCGGATTGTTGATGTCGAACATGGGCTGCGTGTGGAAGTTGCCGTCACCGACATGCCCGATCACCGCCGCAACGAGGCCTGAGCGCTTGATGTCGTCCTGCGTCTCGCGAATGCATTCGGTGAGCCGCGAGATCGGCACGCAGACGTCGGTGGCGAGCACGTCGCGGCCTGGGTAGAGGCTGCGAAGCGCCCAGTAGCCGTCGTGGCGTGCCTTCCAAAGCTTGCGCCGATCTTCCTCCTTCTCGGCCCAGTCGAAGCGGATGGCGCCTTCAGTTTCCGCGATCTCCTTGAAGCGGGCGATCTGGTCGCGCACGGCGATCTCGGTGCCGTGGAATTCGAGAAAGAGCGTCGGGCGCTCCTCGAGCTTGAGCTTGGCGTGCTTGTTGATCGCCGCGATGAGAATCTCGTCGCAAAGCTCGGAGCGCGCGAGGCCAAGACCGAGCTGGATCGCCATGATGACCGAGTTGACCGCACCCTCCAGCGTCTCGAAGGGGCAGACCGCAGACATGACGGATTCCGGAATGCCGTAGAGGCGCACGGTGAGCTCGGTCATGATGCCGAGTGTGCCCTCGGAGCCGACCAGCAGCTTGGTGAGATCATAGCCGGCCGATGACTTTCGCGCGCGTCGCGCCGTGCGCACGACCGAGCCGTCGGCCATCACGGCGGTGACGTTCAAGACGTTCTCGCGCATGGTGCCGTAGCGGACAGCAGTGGTGCCGGAGGCGCGCGTCGCCGCCATCCCGCCGATGGTCGCCTCCTCGGCGCCGGGATCGACCGGGAAGAAGAGGCCCATGTCGCGCAGGTGGTCGTTGAGCTGCTTGCGCGAGACGCCCGCCTCGACAACCGCATCGAGATCTCGATCGTTGACGCTGATGATGCGGTTCATCCGCCCGAAATCGAGAGAGAGGCCGCCCTCAGGCGCGTTGAGATGACCTTCGAGCGAGGTGCCCGCGCCGAACGGAATGAGCGGCACACGATGTGACGCCGCGATCTGCACGATGTCGCGCACCTCTTCTGTATTGAGCGGCCACACGACGGCATCCGGCGGCTGGTTCGCGATCCACGTCAGCGTGTGCGCATGCTGGCGGCGCAGCGTCTCGCCGGTTTGCACGCGGTCTCCGAGGCGCTGGCGCAAGATGCCAATCACCGTTGCCACATCGGCGCGCTCACCGTGACTTGCCACCATCGCGTTTTCCCTGTCTTTGAAACAGCTTGCTCGACCATTCGTGCGCGCGAGCTGATCAGCTGTACGCACGTTTGATGTTGCAAACTCAACACACCTTCGCAGCGTTGCATCGCGCAGCGCTCGGCTCAAATAGCCTTTTTTCTGGCACGTGGGTAGGCTAAGTCCGCGCCCGCAATGCCGGGGCTATTTAACGAGACTCGAAGGGAGTTGTTCATGTTGCGGAGGCTGTTAGTTGGAGCCCTCGCTCTTGTTGCGTTCGGCGCATCCGCCGCACACGCGCAAGTCGAGGTGACGCTCGGCGAGGAGGCCGTGCTCAAAATCATCCCTGATGTCGATCGGATCGATACCACGAAAATTCCCGGCCGCTTCAGGGCAATACGCGTTTATGCTCTGGATGGGACCGCGGTCGATATCAGTAAGATCGACATCATCTACGAGGATGGCAGCAAGTTCACCGAAGATCGTGGCCGTCTGATCCGCCTCGACCAGAAGGACGTGCGAACGCGCTTCATCGGACCCAACGGCGGCAGTGGCCCTGAGAAGTTCATCGACCAAATCGTGATGCACTACAAGACTGCGCCGGGCCAGCAGCAGCGCGCCCGGATCCGCGTCACCGGCGTCACCAGCCAGTCGGGCGCGCGCGCCGTTCGCACGGCATCCGCGGCCCGCCCGAGCATTCTTCCTGGCAGCGCGCCACCACCGCCATCGAGCGGTGCTGCACCGGCGTCAGGCTCCGTAGCTGCGACACCTACATCCTCGCGGCCAAATGAGGCGCGTCCGGGCTCCTTGACGGCAGGCGGGGACGTCCTGTTCGGCGTCCAGTACGTCGGTTTCGGCGTCGATCGCGATACGATCCGCGTTGGCACCGAGTTCGGCAAATTCGACAAGATCCGCATGCGCGTGCTCGACAACGATATCTTCATCAACGAGCTGCGCGTGATCTACTCCAACGGCGAGCCTGATGTGTTGGCAGTCGCGGCCAACGTGCCCGCCAACAGCCGTACCAAGTGGTTCACCCTGAAGGGCGATCGCTTCATCAAGGAGATCCAGCTCGTCTACAAGAGCCGCCCGGGCTTCCGCGGCCAGGCTCGCGTCGAGGCCTATGGCGAGTATGCCGAGGGTTGGTACGGCCCGGGGCCCGCCTCAGCCGCCTCGGCGACATCTGGCCCGATCCAGCCCACGGGCGAGGCCTTCAAGCACGGGCCCAACCGCGGATGGCTCTATCTTGGCGGCCAGCAGCCCCTTTTCTTCAGCGTCAAGAAGGGCCTCGGCTACGAGACGGACACCATCTCGGTTCACCGGAACTGGGGCTTCAACCGGCTCCGGCTCGACGTGAAGGATCGCGCCATCACGCTGAACAAGCTCGAAATCATCTACGGCGACGGCACGAGTGACCAGGTTCCGGTCGGCTCGAAGGTGGATGCAGGCTCGTCCTACGGCCCGATCAACCTGAAGAGCAAGCCGGTGCGGGAGATCAAGGTGAGCTACCGGTCGCGCTTGCTGGATGCGCAGGCCACCGGCAAGGGCTACGCCTTCGTGGAGTTCTGGGCTCAGTGAGCTCCCAGCCACGACCGCACTACGTTGCAGCGAAAGGGCGCCCATCCGGCGCCCTTTCTTTTGTGCTCAGCCCGGCCAGAGGCGCCGGCCTGTCTTCGCCGCGCGCAAATGGGAACTCTACTTGGGCAATGCCGTTGATCCAAAAGGCTTTCGAGCTGCGCTCATTGCGACTGTCGGACCATTGGACACGGCATCGAAGCCTGTGAGGAAATGTACCTCTGCTCGCACTGCGCCAATCATGCAGGCGCGAGGCGCCGTCGACCACGTCCTAGCCGCGAAATGAGTTGCACGCCGCAATGTCAGTTCTTCAGCCCGATCAGCCGAACCCGCAACCACCGGGCCCGCCGCCGGGGATCGATCCGCCCCTCCCGAAGCCCGGCGATCCACCTTCACCCATCCCGCCCCCGCCGCCTCCGGAAATCCCCCCTCCCGCACCGCCAGTCATCGATCCGCCGCCCTCGCCGACGCCCGATCCCAACCCACCCGCTCGCTGAGGTCATGACGTCACGGTTACGCGATCGTCCCGGCGATCGGCGAAGCTGCACGGTGGCGGGCACCCGGTTTGACGCTTGCGGCATGCACATCACGAACCGGAGCGGCAACGTCGATGCGGCGCCCTCCTGCGCCCGCACCGCGGCTCCAGCACACACCCCACCGATCGATTTGTGCTATCGCGATCTGATTGACGGCTGGAGCGGGCGCAACTGCGCGACCTGAGCAGCCCGATTGCACTCGATTGAGCCACCGCCGCCTCGGGGTGCCCTGCATACCTTCCCGATGGATAAATCATAGCAGGAGGGCGCGGAGGGGCTACTGCATCGAAAAGGGCTGTGTCAGACTTCGCGCGCAGAGCGCCCGTGCACGCGCCCAAAGCATTCGCCTGTCTCGAGACCAACCGAGGGCCCCATGCCGCAAGACACACTGCCAGCCTCCGTCGATCTGGAAAGCCGCCGTCTCTACGACAAGCTCGAGGAACGAATCCTCGCCCGCGACCAGCGGGGCGCAAGCGATGTTTACTACGGCCTCGTCAAAGCTGGTCGCCCGCTGCCAGAGATCATCAACGCCGGCGTCAAAATCCACGCTCCGCTGACGCATGTCCCTTATCACGAGCGCATCGACCAGGGTTTCATCAACTTCGTCAACAACGACCACTGCTTGCTGTCAGCGCGCGCGACCACGCATCTGGTGAAGTTGATGCCGAGGGAAATGGCCGGCCTGCCGATGGCGCAGACGATCTGGTATATCCCGACCGGCCTCGACATCTGGAACCAGAAGATCAACAAGGCGCCGGGCCACTATGCGCGGAGCGGCAAGCCGCTGGAAGGACCGCCTGTGACGCCGGTCGTGCACTGGCCCGATCAAAAGGCCGAGCGCATCGAGGGCTCGATCGACGAGAAGCTCGACCGCTGGATGGATCTCGTGCACCGCGGCCACGTGCTCGAGGCCTATCGCGTGTTCCTCGGCATCATGGAAACGCCGGCCGATCGCAAGAAGGCGCTCGCGCAGATGTGCTTTGCCGGACTGATCGATCTCCAGGATCGGGTCTATCTCAATCGTTCCTATACGACCGGACACAAAGCTTTCCGCGCACGCGCGACGGTTGAGCTTGGCAATTTCGTTGGCTGGGAGAATGCGCACCACGTCCTTTACGCAGGTGCGCTCGACATCGCCGTCGGCCCGCGCTGGTACTCGACCTACGAGATGGCCTGCAACTGCATCACCCATTACATCGAGAAACAGAAGATCTCCGCCATCCCTTACGGAGGCTCGACTGCGAAGGAAGCGCATATCCTGAGCCAGACCGAGCCGCTCTCGAAGGTTGAAGCCGAGATGTTTCTCGACGTCGTCCTCAACGGCCAGGAGCCTGCGCTGCAGGAAACGCTGTCGCGCCTCCTCCTCGCCGGCAAGGGTCCGCGCCAGATCCTCGACGTGCTGCAGATCGGCGGCGCGCAGGTGTTGCTCGAGACGCAGGACACGCTGAACTTCTCGATCCCGCAGCATTGCTACGAGTACCTGAACACGCTCGGCTGGTTCTACGACACGTTCGAGCATCCGCAGCGCCTGAAGCTGCTTTACGTCGCGACGAGCTACCTCAACCGGAACGCCTGGCATTCGAAGCAGACGCACGACAACCGAGAAGCACGCGCCGAGCTGCCCGCGGCCGCCGGCGCCAAGAGCGCATCGCAAATGCTCGATCACATCGTGGCGGCGATGATCGCGCTCGATGGACCGCAGGCCATTGCATGGGCGCGCGCCTATCTCGTGGCAGGCGGCGATCCGACCGTGCTGGCGCAGCAGATCGGGATCTGCGCGTCACGCATCGGCAACGATCCGCACAATCAAGAGCTCGGGCAGCTGCTGGTCGAGGATTACTTCAAGAACCGCGGTTTTGATCGCGATCGCCTGCTGCTCGCTGGCATCCAGCACACCGCCGTGCACAGAAAATATGGCGATTTCCTCGAGTGCAGCCGCCGGTTCGGCCAAGCGCTCGGCGTATCGCAGCTGCATTGAGCGCGGCGGTTCCTTTCGCGCCCGGCGGTGTGAAGGGCTCGAGCCGCAGTGCGGCGGAGCCCGTCGATCGTCGTTCGCATCGTCAGGCAGAGGCAGCCCTGGGCGCAAGGCCACCGGCCGCAGAACCTCAGGCAATTTCGGTCACCGAAGCCACTTGAGAGGGCAACTCCGCGGTGACATCAGCGTTTGGCCATACCGCCTCCGCCACGCGGGTGCGACCATTTCCGGAAACGTGGACATCCGTGAAGCCGGCCGCAGCCAGCTTCGATGCGATTACACTGTTGGTCGCTATCTGCTCGGCGAACCCAAGTGAAATCATCGCACGATATTTCTTGCCTCGCTGGACCGTAAATCTGGGCACATCACGCACTCCTCATCAGACTTCGACAGTGTCCCGGTGAGTTCCATTATATGGATTGGCGCACTCTGACGGAATTCGACGGCTGGAGTTTTGGTGGCCACAGGCACCCGCCCCCGCGGTCGTGCGCAGCCTTGGCTTGTTCTCGGCCGGGGGCTGGGCCATGATCGGCCTGGAAGCTGACCGGGGGCTGATGGCTGGCCAGCATCTGTCGCGCAGTCGCCAGCCCAAGCCGCGAGCAAAAGTCTCGACCAGCAGTCGATGCCGGTCACGAACACCAGGGAGGAACACGAATGAGAACAATTGCCACGCTTGCAGGCGCAGCGCTGTTGGCCGCCATCGGCACGGCAGGTGCCGCGGCCCAGGCCAAGCTCTGCGAAAATCCGAAGCAGATGGAGGGCTTCAAGACCTGCGCCGATGTTGCAAAGGCAGAAGCAGAGGGCACGTTCGTTCAGTACTCGACCGAACCGGAAAAGATCCAGGTCGCTCTGCTGAAGGCGTTCACCGACCAGTTCCCGAAGATCAAACCGACCTATGTCCGCCTGCAGGCGGGTGCCCTCTACGCCAAGATCCGCGCTGAGCGGAACGCCAAGACCTACCTCGCTGACGTCATGCAGATCTCGGACATGGGCATGGCGCAGGACTTCCAGAGGAATGGCGGCTGGCGGCAGTATATCTCGCCGGAGATGGCCGCCTACAAGCCCGAGTATCGTTCCAAGCCCGAAGGACACTTCACCTGGGGCAACATCATCATCAGCGGCATCGCCTATAACCCGAACGTGGTGAAGCCCGACGAGGTGCCGAAGACATGGGATGACCTGCTTCACCCGCGCTGGAAAGACGCGATGAACGTCAAGGTGTCCAACTCCGGCCTCCAGATGTCGGCCTGGTACGTGCTGAAGCCGCTGCTCGCCAAGGACTACTTCGACAAGCTCGGTGAGAACAAGCCGCGCGCCTTCGACAGCTACGTGCAGCAGTACGGCCGCCTCGTCGACGGCCAGGACAAGGTGATCATGGCCGCGCAGTACTCGGGCTTCGTCGAGTTCAAGGCGAAGGGCGCACCGCTCGAGTTCATCGCTCCGGCGACCGGTCTGCCGTCCGCTCAGCAGAGCGTCGGCATCGTCTCCAACGGCCCGAGCCCGAATGCGGCCGAGCTCTACATGGATTGGCTGCTCGGCGTTCCGGGACAGAAGGCTTATAGCCAGCACTCGCTCAACCACTCGCCGCGGGAAGACGTCCCGCCGCCACCCGGCGCCCTTGCGATCAAGGACATGAAGCTGCTGTTCCCGGCCGACTACGACGACTTCGAGAAGAAGCGGCCCGAGTTCGTCAAGGAGTGGGACAAGATCGTCGGCGCGAGGAAGTAACCTCGCTCCTCCCGACGGCCCGCACGTGCGCCTTGCCATAGGCGGGCCAAGAAGCTGCGAAGAGGGTTAGGATGATGGCGGCCGCTGCTCGATGCGTGCGGGCGCCGCAAACTCCGACCCTCCCGCGTTCGCTCAACGAAACCTCCCTCGCCGCGCAATGCGTTGCGAAACGGGGTGAGGGGGGAACACGCGACATGCAAAGAGCCGTCGTCGAGCACACCAGCGAAGAGCTGAAAACCAAATTCGGATGGCAGACGCCGATTGCCGTGCTCATCATTCTGGGTGTGGGGTTCCTGGTACTGCTGCCGATCGTGTTTCTCGTCGAGAAGGCATTCAACGTCGGTGATCCCCTGGCGTTCCCTGCCGACAAGCACGGCACCGGTAATTTGCTGTCCCTCTTCACTGAGGATTACGACATCATTCTCAACACGGTCTACGTTGCGCTGATGGCGACCGTGATGGCGATCTTCTTTGGCTTCACCCTCGCTTGGATTCTGACTCGGACCAATGTCGCCGCACGGGAAAAGCTCGAGCGGCTGATGGAGGTGCCCTACTACATGACGCCGCTGGTCGGCGCGCTGGCATGGGCCGTTCTCGCCGGCCCCAAGAACGGTTTTCTCAACCAAGGCTGGAAGCTTTTCGGCGGCAGCAACGACCTCTTCGACATCTACACGCTGTTCGGCATTGCCTGGGTCATGGCACTGTTCGAAGGCACGGTCGCCTACGTGATGATATCGGCATCGATGAAGTCCATGGACCCCGCGCTCGAGGAATCCGCGCGCGTCATGGGCGCTTCGAAGCTCAGAACGACGCTGACGGTGACGCTACCGCTGGTGCTGCCCGGCGTCTTGGGAGCAACGCTGTTCGTCTTCGCGGAGATGCTCGGCTCGTTCGCGGCTGCACTCGTACTTGGCATTCCCGGCCGCATCTATGTCGTCACGACATCGATTTGGAGCACGGTCGAGGCCTTTCCACCGAACTACGGCAAGGCAGCCGCCATGGGCCTGTCGCTGTTCCTGGTGATGGTCGCCATGCTCACCTTCTACCGCTGGATCGTGACCCGCGGCAGCTATGCGACCATCACCGGCAAGGCATTCCGCCCTCGCCCAATGGACATGGGGCGCTTCGCCTGGGTGCTGTTCTCGGTCTGCCTGCTCTACATCTTCCTGGCTGTCATTCTGCCGGTGTCGGCGCTCCTACTGACCTCGTTCCAGACCTTCGCCACCGTGGTGCTGAGTCAAGCGAAGTTCACGCTGGCCAACTACCAGGAGGCCTTCGCCCTTGGCCCGGTGCGCCAAGCGCTCGTCAACAGCATCACGCTCGGAATCGGGGTGGCCACGGTCGGCGCGCTGGTGATGGCGGTTCTGGTCTGGATCATCTACCGCTCGCAAATCAGGGGCCGCGGCACCATCGAATATCTCGCCATGTTCCCCTCCTCGGTGCCGCGCCTGGTGTTCGGGCTGGGCCTGCTTTGGGCCTGGGTGAACATGCCCGGCGGACTTTATGGCTCGCTCTGGCTGCTTGGCATCGCCTATTTCACCGTGCTGCTGCCGCTCGGCGTCAGAACCATTGCCGGCGTCGTGCTGCAGATCGACAAGAGCCTCGAGGAGTGCGCACGAGTGTGCGGCGCCGGCTGGGGCTACCAGATGCGCACCGTGACGCTGCCACTCCTGAAGCCCGGCATCATCGCGGCGTGGATGCTGCTCTTTGCGGCCTCCGTGCGCGAAGTCGGCGCCTCGCTGCTGCTGATGGGCCCGCACTCGAAGGTGATTGGGCCTTCGATCGTCTCCACCTGGGCGAATTCCGGCACGCAGCTCACCGCCGCCATGGCTTTGATCCAGACATTCGTGGTGATGCTCGCGCTCATCATCCTCTTCCGCATCACGCGCGATACGCAGAGGGAGATGTCGTGAGCAGCACTTCCATCCGGCGTCAGACCCATGGGTCTGACCCCAACCACGCACATCGTTCTGACATCGGCGCCGCACGTATCGAGGTGAAGAATCTGGAAGTGCGCTACGCAGGCGGCGTCCTCGCCGTCAACGGCGTGAGCTTCACAGTCGGGCGCGGCGAGCATGTGACACTGCTCGGACCCTCGGGCTGCGGCAAGACGACGACGTTGCGTGCCATCGCCGGCCTGGAGCCGCCGTCAGCCGGCTCGATCACGGTCGACGGGCGGACGATGTACTCGGCGGCCGAGCGCATCAACATCCCGGCCGAAAGCCGCGGTGTCTCTATGGTGTTCCAATCCTATGCAGTGTGGCCGCATATGACGGTGTTCGACAACGTCGCCTACGGCCTGCGCGTCCGGAAGCAGAGCACAGCCGAGATGAAGGAGAATGTCGACCGCGCCCTGGGGCTGGTCCAGATGCGCCATCTGGCGGACCGCGCGGCCTCGAAGCTCTCCGGCGGCCAGCAGCAGCGCGTCGCGCTGGCACGCGCCATCGCGTTCTCACCGACAGTGGTGCTGTTCGACGAACCTCTCTCGAACCTCGATGCGAAGCTGCGCGCGGAGATGCGCGTCGAGCTGCGCGAGCTGCAAAGCCGGCTCGGCATCACATCGGTCTACGTGACACACGACCAGGAGGAGGCGCTCGCCATCTCCGACCGCGTCATCGTCATGAACGTCGGCGTGATCGAGCAGATCGGCACCCCCCAGGACATCTACGACCGCCCGCGCAACCGTTTCGTCGCCGATTTCGTCGGCTCGGCGAACTTGATCAAAGGCACTGTGAAGGGCGCGCCGGATGCTCAGGGCTTCGTCACCTTCGAGGCGGCCGGCGGGCAGATGCTGCGCGCAATCATCAATCATGCGCTGAACGGCAAGGAAACCGAAGTCGCGGTGCGCACTGCTTACATCGGCATGGACGAGAGCAACCCGGGCGACAACCAGATGCCCGGCGTCGTCCGCCGCCGCATGTTCCACGGCGACTTCACGCAATACGTCGTTGACTGCGCCGCCGGCCAGGTGATCGTGCGCCTGCCGCCGACCCGTTCGATCGAGGAAGGAGCCAAAGTGACGCTGACCTTCCCGGCAAAGTATTGCGTGCTGCTGGAAGGATAAAAAGTGAGCCAATAGCCAATAGCCAATAGCCAATAGGCAATAGCCAATAGTGAGTAGGGAGTTCGTCGTGGAGGGTCAACAGGAGATCAAGTCGTTCAAGGATCTGATTGTCTGGCAAGAAGCAGTCACTCTCGCGACGATGATCTACGCATTGACAGAGCACCTCCCGAAATCTGAGACGTATGGATTGTCCGCCCAAATGCAACGTGCCGCTGTATCGGTTGCCGCCAATATCGCCGAAGGACATGGACGGGAACAGACCGGCGCTTTCATTCAATTCCTACGCGTCTCGCAAGGCTCCCTGAAAGAACTCGAGACTCACCTGGTCATTGCTGAACGGGTGAAGCGTGTGTCGGCCGAAACTGCTCGCCCCCTCGTCGGAAAATGCGAGGCGATTGGCCGAATGCTAAGATCTCTCATCCGCTCGCTGGAGTCGTGGCAATCCCGCCATTCCTAATCCCCTATTGGCCATTGGCTATTGGCTATTCGCTTCTCTCGCTAACCGCACCCATATGGAGACCCACACATGCCCATCGGATTCATTGGCGTCGGCAACATGGGGCTTCCCATGGCCGAGCATCTCGTCAAGGCGGGAAACGAGCTTGTCGTGCACGATCGCCGCGACGCGGCCCTGAAGCCGCTTACCGAATTGCAGGCACGACCGGCGTCGTCCCCGCGCGAGGTCGCCGATCGCTGCGAGACCGTGTTCGTCTCGCTGCCGACACTGCCAGCCTTGAAGGAGGTTTCGCTCGGCAACAACGGCATTGTCACCGGCAAGGCCGTGAAGATCGTCGTCAACACGTGCACGGTCGGCGTCCCGCTGGTCGAGGAAATGGAGAAGGCACTCGCCGCCAAGGGCATCGAGCTTGTCGACTGCCCGATCAGCGGCGGCCCGCCGGGCGCGCGCGCCGGCACGCTGTCGGTGATGGTATCCGGCAAACCGGCGCTGATCGAGAAGGTTCGCCCACTCATTTCCAAGTGGGGACCGGTGACGGTCGCGGGGAACAAGCCCGGGCTCGCGCAGGTGCTCAAGCTCACCAACAACATCCTCTCCGCAGTTTCGCTGGCGGCGAGCCTCGAAGCCTATGTGATGGGGGCCAAAGGCGGACTGGATCCGGAAGTGATGACGGAAGCGATCAACCGCGGCAGCGGGCGCAACAGTGCGACGCAGGACAAGATCCCGCGCTCGGTGCTCAACCGCGCCTTCGATTACGGCGCGCCGATGCACATCCTGGCAAAGGACGTGGCGCTCGCCATGGAGCAGGCCGACCGGCTCGGCATTCCCATGTGGGTCTGCCAGGCGGCCGCCAACGTCTACAAGCACGCGATGTTCCGCGGCATGGGCGACAAGGACATTACCGAGGTCGTGAAGCTTATCGAGGCGGGTTCGGGTTTCGTGATGCCGAAGACGCGGTGAAGTGAGTTGGTCGTAGATCGTTGGTCGTTATTGGTTGGTCGTTGGTCGAAGTTCGATCCCGGGCAAGGATTGATCAACGACTGACCACCATTGAACAGGCTACCATCGCCGGATCACCGTGCTGCTGACCTGCACGGCGGACCTTGCGGTTCTCGGCCGCTCGCCGCGTTCGGCGACCGCACGTCGGTGACCGATCTCGGACTGGACCACCTTCTCGAAGGCAGCACTCAGGATTTCGAGCACGCCAGCCGATGAGCGCGGCCGCGTGCGCTCAAAAAAGAGTTCGGGATAAGCGAGCGCCTGCGCGGGCAGCACCTCGATCGAGGGCCGCCGAGGATCTTGCGCCGCTGCGGCGATCAACTCGGCCGCGGCGGTCACACCGAGCTGGTGCGCGGCGAACATCTCGCTCATGGTCGCCGGCCGGCCAAGCTGCTGCTCGAGATCTTGTGCATTTGCCTTGGCGACGAGTGCAAGGACACGCGCCACGACCGCGGGGTTCTGCTTCAGCACCGCGATCTCGTGACGATCCTGGGCGGCCGGCACGTAGAGGCGGCCCGAGCCGGTCTTGAAAATACGGCGCGCCAGCGGGACGGCGGCAGCGTCGCCGTGATGGTAGAGGTGATGGAGCCAGCGCTCATCCGACAACGCCCTGGTCGAGTGCGGGCGAACCTGGGCGACAGGATGCCGGGACTGCGGCGCATCGGCGGCCTCGGGCATTACGCCAGCCGCGACGAGAATCGCAACCGCGACCTGGGCAGGAACATCGATACCGGAACTCACGGGCGACTCCGCGACTAAACGGCGACGGACGCAACTCGAGACCGAAAGCAATTCATTGAGCTTAAGCGGAGCCTCTAAATCATCCGTTAAGGCGCGGGCCGGCGCCGCAGGCGAAGAAACAAGGGTGCGCAAGCAAAACGCTTGTGCACGGGTCGGTTGCAGCGCGCTGGTCAGGCGGCAGCGGCGCACTATCGCGCCCCACCGGCGAAATGCAGCCACGGGCTTTCGCGCATGACACCACGCTGACTTGCCATTTTGCTGCCGCTCCTATGATGTCTGACGTCTTACGCGGAGCATAAGCGTCGAGGGGAAGGCGGCACGCAATGCTGGACAAGGTGGACCGGACGGCGGCCCGCGGCTCCATATCGCCGCCGGAGCGCGCGCCCGCACCGAAGATAATCGCGGGCCCCGAGCAACGGCGCGGCGTGGGCGCCCGCCGCTTTCTTCTCTCTCTCGCGATCATTGGCGCCTCGATCTCGCTGGCGCTCGGCGTGTCGCTGCCTTCGATCAAGCTCACCAAGTTCTATTTCTTCTCGACCGAATACTCGCTCATCACCACCGTGCAGACGCTGGTGCAGCGCAACCAGATCTTCCTCGGCTCACTCGTCTTCGTGTTCTCGATCCTGCTTCCGGTCTTCAAGATCCTTTACCTCGTCATTCTCACCACCATGACGACCGAGGCATTGATGCGTCAGTACGGGCGGCTGCGTGCTCTGGAATGGATCGGCAAGTGGTCGATGCACGACGTGCTGGTGCTGGCGCTGATGATTTTCTTCATCAAAAGTCAGGGCATTTACGACGCAACGAGTCTTTCCGGCGTCTATTTCTTCACGCTCGCCGTGGTCTTCATGATTCTCGCCTATGCATGGCTCAACATCTTTTCGCTCAATGCCGTCAAGGCGAAGACGCTCAGGCACGAGGCCGAGGCGGCAGCCCGGGCGAAACCCTCGACGCTCAGAAACTTCCTGCTGGCTCTCTTCATCCTGACGGCATCGATTTGCTTCGCACTTGGCATCATCCTGCCGTCAATTCGTTTCACCACGGTCTACGTGTGGACCAACGAGCATTCGATCGCGACCATCGTCTGGGCGCTCTACAAGAATCAGGAGTTCTTCCTCTGCGGCGTCATCACCATGTTCTCGGTGATCTTCCCGTTCCTTAAGCTTCTCTATCTGCTGACGCTCTGTCTGTCGCCCAATGTGCCTTCGGATTTCCGCACCAAGTCGATCTCGGTCATGGAATGGCTCGGCCGCTATTCCATGACCGATGTCATGGTTCTGGCCCTGATTATCTTCTACATGAACTCGTCGGGCTATACTGAGGCCCGCGTGTTGCCGGGCGTCTACTGTTTTGCCGTCTCCGCGTTGATGACCATGTTCGCATACGGCTGGGCCAACTCCTCCGGTCATGCGCCGGCGGCGCGCACACACCCCGCTCCCGTTCTCGAAGACGCGCCGGAGCAGTGACCGGCCGGCGTCGTGGCACACGTGCCGCGATCAGGATCTGTCGCCTCGTGATGTCTTCGCCAGCCGCCCAGCATTGATCTTCCGCCAGAACGGCTACAGCGGCGTGCTCAAGCCCAGCCGAGCTCCTTCACACAGAGGCCGGAGTGCCAGATCTTGGTCATATGGCTGATTTTGTCGCCCGTGAACTGCATCATGTAGACGTAGTCGGTTGCGGTTTTCTTGTTGGTCGGAGGAACCGGACCGCCCGGGCCGGTGTGCGTGCCGTGGAACACCGCATAGGCCGTCACGTTGTTGCGCTTCTCGTCGACAGCGAAGGACTTCAAGTCATAGCGCCCATCGGGAAGGGGTCCGAGAATGCCTTTCATCCAGTTGCAATAGCCTTCCAGGGATTTGACTTCGGCGAGAGGCTCGGCTTGCGCCGAAAACGTCGCTCCGGCTGCGCAGTATGCTTTGCAACCCTCCCAGCCTTGACCCGTTTCGCAAGCGACGAAGAACTTCTCGGCGATCTCAGCAATGCCAGCCATGAACGACTCCACAGGTTCAACCCAGGCCGCGGAATATCAGCCAGACGAAATGCTCGCACACACCCCTGGTTCCAGCAAGCCGGTCTATCACTCCGTCTGCTTTGCACGTTCCGGCTTTTCTTCTGGTTCCGTTGGACTATCAATGATCGCAACAGCAAGAACCGAAAACAGCCTTTCGATAGCAGGAGCTTTTCGGCATGGGACACGAAGCGGGCTTGATGGCGTTGCGTCTTTTCGGTGCCCTGATAATTGGAGCGATCATCGGCCTCGAGCGCAGCTACCACGGGCGCCCGGCGGGATTTCGCACCCACGCGCTCGTGTGCATGTCATCCGCCTTGCTGATGCTGGTCACGGTCTATCAAAGCTCGTGGATGACGGAGCTCACCAACGACCAGATCCGCACCGATCCGACGCGCATGGCGCAAGGCATCATGACCGGCATCGGCTTTCTGGGTGCCGGCGTGATTTTCAAGGAAGGCTTGACGGTGCGCGGTTTGACGACGGCCGCGTCGATCTGGATCACGGCCTCGATCGGCATTCTCGTCGGCATCGGCTTCTGGTTTCCGGCCGTTCTGGGCGCGGTTGCAGCGCTCATGGTGCTGTCGGGCTTCCGCTTCATCGAGAGCCGCATGCCGACCGAGTTCTACGCGCACTTCCATGTGAGCTTCAGACGCGGCGAGGTGAAGGACGAAACAGATCTGCGGCGCCTCGTCAGCACACATGGCTTCTCCATCGCCAACATGCACTCGCGCCTGATCGACGACGGGCAATTCTTCGAGTACCGGATGGTGATCAAGAGCCGCGACCGCCAGAATGCGCAGGCGCTGGCGACGGACCTCCTGAAGCACCCCGAGGTGGTCGAGTTCCGCATCTCGCCGACCGGCGATTGAGCTGAGGCGCCGAGCCTGCGGCAGGACACGCTGCCTGTGCCGGTCCTGGCGGATCGCCATGGCCCCAAGCCGACGGCACCAACCACGATGGCGGCAACGACGAGGTTTATCGTCATGCTGCTACCCGCTAGACTGCCTCCCTTGCCCGCGGAGACCGGCCCATGCCCAAACGTACGCTGCTCGCCCTTGCCCATGATCTGGCGTCAGGCGCCACGACCAGCCGCCAGCTCGTCGAGGATTGCCTCGCCCGCATCGGGGACCCCAGCGGCGAAGGTGCCCGCACCTTCATCGAGGTCGACGCCAAGGGCGCGCGAGCGGCCGCCGATGCCATCGACCGCATGGACCGCGCACTCTCGTCGAACCGGTTCGCCGGCATCCCGATCGCGATCAAGGATCTCGCCGACATTCAGTCACAGGTGACGCGCGCCGGCTCCACGGCGCTCGCGGATGCACAGCCCGCCTACTTCGACGCTCCGGTCGTGGCGCGCCTGCGTGCTGCCGGCTTCGTCCTCATGGGCCGTCTCAACATGACCGAGTTCGCGTACTCGGGCCTCGGCATTAATCCGCATTACGGCACCCCGCTGTCGCCCTGGGACCGCGCCAACAAGCGCGTCCCGGGCGGTTCCTCGTCCGGCTCTGGCGTCGCGGTTGCCGACAGGATGGTCTACGGCGCGCTCGGGACCGACACCGGCGGCTCGTGCCGCATCCCAGCGGCCTTCAATGGCGTCGTCGGCTGGAAGCCGACCGCGCGCCGCGTGCCGACCAGCGGCGTTGTCCCGCTCTCGTCGAGCCTCGATTCGATTGGTCCGCTCACCAACTCGGTTTCCTGCGCCCAGATCATGGACGCGGTGATGGCTGGCGAGACGCCGACCACCGGCCTCGACCGGATCGAGCGGGAAATTTCCGGCGCCCGCTTCCTCGTGCCGGAGACCATCGTGCTCGATCAGCTCGACAGCCATGTCGCGGCCGACTTCGAGGCTGTGCTCGCGCGCCTGGCAAAGGCCGGCGCGCGTATCACACGACGCAAGATGGCCAGCTACGACATGATCGGCGCCACCGTGCGCAAGGGTGGCCTCTCGGCCTCGGAAAGCTACCATTGGCACAAGGACCTGATCGCCCGGAAGCAGAACCAGTATGACCCGCGCGTACTCGCGCGCATCATGAAGGGCGCCGAGCAGTCCGCGGCCGATTATCTCGATCTGCTCAAGGCCCGCCGGGCGGCGATTGCTCAGTTCAACCGCGAAGCGGAAGCGTTCGACGCCGTGCTCTCGCCGACCGTTCCGATCGTCGCGCCGCGCATCGAAGACTCCTCGGCGACGGACGAGGCCTACAACCGCATCAACATGCTGACCTTGCGCAATACGCTGATGATCAACGTCGTCGACGGCTGCTCAATCGCGCTGCCCATGCATGAGCCTGGCACCCCGCCGACGAGCCTGATGCTGTCTGCGCCGGCGATGCACGATCCCCAGCTCTTCGCTATCGCCGAGGCGGTGGAGACTGAGCTCTCCACCGCCGTTGCTTGAGCCCACCTCAGCCCTTCATGCCGGACGGTGGATCGCAAGGCACCGTGCCCATCTCGCCCGGAAGGACCACCTCGAGGATTTCGAGATCGTCCGAGGTTCCGAACTCGTTGTGGCGCATGCCGCCGGGGATGTAGAGCGACTCGCCAGCTTTGACGCGCATGCGATTGCCATCCTCGAACTCGAGATCGACCCAGCCCTTCATCACGTAGACGAACTGTGAATCGCACTTGTGATAGTGCCAACCCGTGGGCTCGGTCATGCCCTTGATAGCCGTCATCACCTGCGCCTTCATCTGGCCGCCGCTGGCGTTGTTCACACCCAGGTCGCGATACTTGAAGAACTCGCGTCGGCCCGGCACGAGCGGCGAATTCTCCGCCGTGGCATGCGCCATTTTTTGACCTGGTTTGACGAGAGAAGCGGTATTGGGGGTCGTGCCGTCGGCCATGAGAGCCTCCTCATTCGGGATGCGGCAATGAAAAGCCGGCGCGTATGACTGACACCCGGCCACCAGAAGCTCGCGCCTGGTTCATCCCCCGTCAAGCCATTCGCGCATCAGCACCCCCAATCCGAAACTCCGCGACGGGCCATGGAACGAACCCGCTCCCGCGGGAGAGTGTTGAGACGCAGGGCTGCAGC
>CAZCQH010000029.1:0-71215 GCA_964500805.1 uncultured Hyphomicrobiaceae bacterium | reverse complement strand
CATCACCGCCAGGTCGGTGATGATGCGGTTGACCACGCCGACGCCGGTCAGCGGCAGCGTGCACTTGGGCAGGATCTTCATGTCGACCGAGCCGTCCTTCTTCTTGGCCGTATGCTCCATCACGACCACGACGCGCTCGACGCCGGCGACGAGGTCCATGGCGCCGCCCATGCCCTTCACCATTTTGCCGGGGATCATCCAGTTGGCGAGGTCGCCTGACTCGGACACCTGCATGGCGCCGAGGATGGCCAAGTTGATGTGACCGCCGCGGATCATGCCGAACGAGTCAGCCGAGGAGAAGAAGCTGGAGCCCGGCAGCGTCGTCACGGTCTGCTTGCCGGCGTTGATGAGGTCGGCGTCGACCTCGTTCTCGCTGGGGAATGGCCCGATGCCGAGGAGACCGTTCTCCGACTGCAGCATCACGTCCATGCCCTTTGGGATGTAGTTGGCGACCAGCGTCGGCAGGCCGATGCCGAGGTTCACATAGAAGCCGTCCTCGAGCTCCTTGGCGGCGCGGGCGGCCATTTGATCACGGGTCCAGGGCATGGGTGGGTCTCCGGGGTCGAAGCGAGTGATTAGTGAATGGTGATTAGTGATTAATTAGCCGACGTCAAATCTTTTGCTCGAGACTTCGGATTAGTGATCGCAATGCCTTTCCCGTCTGGCTAGCAACATCTTGGCAAGGCGTGGCAGCTTCTGCCTGAGCCATTTTCAGTCTAACCGATAACGCTAGTTGCGTGTCGAGTTCTCTCAGTGAGCCTTGATCCTTCGGCAATGTTCGATGGAATTGAGATTGCCGCCCGTCTCATTTGTGCCGTCAGGCCATACCGTTCGTCTGACGGAAATGAGCCGGTTAGTTGATACGTTTTTTCAGCAAGTGACATTCCGAGCTGCCACACGTGCAGATCTTCGTGCGAGTTGATCGAGGCCACCGCCAAAACTCCACCAATCACCAATCACTATTCACCAATCACTTCTCTGCCTTCTCATACCACTCCTCGTGCAGGCTCGTGCCGTTGCACTTGAGGCAGGTGGTGTGGCGCCACTGATAGGAACAGCCCGGGCATTGACCGCGCGTGTCGAAGGTGTGCCAGCGCTTGCCGCAGCCGCCGGTGAAATGCTCCGGCGCGCCCATGGGAAAGCAATACCAGCGGGCCGACTTGGTCGGCGCCCAGGTGCAGATCGGGCAGCGGATCCTGGCCTTGCCTTCCTTGCGTTTCGTCTTGGTCTTCTGGTCGAGCTGGAAGTCCTGGCGGTCGAAGGCGAGCGGCTGGATGGCGACTGCCTCGCGCAACAGTTGCGCGTGGCGGGCCATGTCGAATGTGGGTTTGTCGGTCATCGTTTCTTGGGTGATTGGTGATTAGTGATTGGTGATTGGTGATTAGTGCAGTGATGAGTGGTGATCCGCGGTTGGCGCCGCCAGTACGAGACTGAGGCTGTCTAATCACCAATCAATATTCACCACTCACTCTATTCGATAGCTTCATGGACGCTCGCCAGCTTTGTCTTGCCCTGCCGTGCTACTTCCTAACTGTCCGCCTCAGGTCACTGCATCAGCTTCGTTCAAGTCGAGACGCCGCTCGATCCGTTCTAGGCGCCCATGCATGCGATCCAAGCGTTCTGAGTGCTCGGCGAGTTGAACGTGCACGTCGGCGACACTCTTCTCGAGACGTCCGAGACGAGTTCTGAACTCATTGTTGTCGTCGAGAATCTGGTCAAGCTTGACGTCGATACGACGCATCCAGGCATGGATGAAATCTTGAACTTGGTCAGTCATGATTAGTCCCTATAGGCCTATGCCTTCCGCACCGTCCGCTGCTCGATGCGCTTCTCGGGTGTGGCATTCAAGACGATGCGCTGGACGAAGATGCCGGGCGTGTGGATGTGATCGGGATCGAGGTCGCCGGGCTCGACCAACTGCTCGACCTCGGCGATGGTGATCTTGCCGGCGGTCGCCACAACCGGATTGAAGTTCCGCGACGTCATCCGGTAGATCAGATTGCCGGCCTTGTCGCCCTTCCACGCCTTGACCAGCGCTATGTCGGCCTTGAGCCACCGCTCCTGCACGTACTTCTTGCCGTCGAACTCGGCCGTCGGCTTGCCTTTGGCGATATCGGTGCCGTAGCCGGTCGCGGTGAAGAATGCAGGGATTCCGGCACCGCCCGCGCGCAGCCGCTCGGCCAGTGTGCCCTGCGGATTGAACTCGATCTCAAGCTCGCCCGCGAGATACTGCCGCTCGAACTCCTTGTTCTCGCCGACGTAGGACGAGATCATTTTCTTGATCTGGCGGGTCTTGAGCAGGATGCCGAGGCCGAAGTCGTCGACGCCGGCGTTGTTCGAGATGGCGGTGAGGTCCTTGGCGCCGGAGTCCTTCACGGCGGCGATCAGCGCCTCCGGAATGCCGCAGAGGCCGAAGCCGCCGACGGCGAGTGTCTGGCCGTCCTTGATGACGCCGTCGAGTGCCGCCTTGGCGCTTGCGTAGACCTTGTTTGCCATCGTGATCGACCCCTGATGTGAATCGCGCCGTGCTTCGATATTTCAATCAGCGGCGCCGGCTCTTTCGCCGCGTCATACGCCGTCGCCGAACATGCGACAAGCGCTCCACCCGAGGCAACATCTGTATTGCAAGAGCGGGAGGATGGAGGACGGGGGAGGACGGTGGGACGGGGTCAGACCCCTGGCCTCAACCGCTTCAGCAAAAGCTGTCCGCTCTAAGCCAGGGGTCTGACCCCTCAGCACCGCTTCAGCAAAAGCTATTCGCATCTAAGCCAGGGGTCTGACCCCTCAGCACTAAGCCAGGGGTTCTGACCCCACTTGGCCGCTTGAACCCGCCCGGATCACGCGAACGCCGCGAGCACTTCCTCGAAGGCTTTCATCTGGTTGCCGGCGGCCGAGGAGGGGACCACGATCGGGGTCCAGATGCCGGCCGCCTTCCAGGCTTCGACGCCGTCGCGCACCTGCGTGGCGGTGCCGAAGAGCGTGCAGTCGGCGAGCCACTTGTCGGACATGAGCGTCGGAATGTCGTTGGTGCGCTTTTCGGCGATGGCTTTCTCGATCGCCTCCATTTCCTCGACGTAACCGGCTTCCTTCCAGTAGTTCCGGTAGTTCGGCAGCATCGTGTACGAGATCAGAGTCTTGCGGTTGACGGCCATGGCAGCGGCACGGTCGTCCGAGACGCAGGTCGGCACCATGTTGCCGATGAAAAACGCGGGGTCGCTGCGCTTTGCCGCCGGCAGAGCGGCCAGCGAGGCAGCCATGTGCGAGCGCGAGCCATTGGCGAACACCATGCCATCGCCGATCTCGCCCGCGAGGCCGATCATCTGCTTTCGCAGCGTGGCGAGGACGACCGGCGGCAAAGTGCCGAGACCCTCCTGAGCACGGTACTTGGCGACGAAGGCGCGGGTGTCGGCCAGCGGCTTGCCGACCGTCACGCCCATCCGCAAGTGAGACGGCGCGTGGCTGACGCCGATGCCGAGACGGAAGCGACCGCCCGAGATCTCGTGGATGAAGGCCGCGCTCTGCGCGAAGTCGCCGACGGTGCGTGAGTAGATGGGCGCGATCGATGTGGCGAAGGTGATCTGCTTGGTGACGTGCGCCAGCGCCTCGCAGAGCGACATGTTGCCGAAAATGCTCGGGCACCAGAGTCCCGCGAAGCCGCGCCGGTCGATCTCGGCGGCCATGTCGAGGGTGGCTTTGCGCCGTCCTGGAACGGCGACGAGGCTCAGGGCTGGCAGGTCTTTGGGCATGGACGGGCCTCAGTGAGTGAGTGGAGTGCTTGCGAAGTGTAATCAAAGCCGTTGGAGGATAGGCGCGCCGCGTCAATCCGGCCACTTGGTCCGGATCGGGTCGTTGCCGTCCCAGCCGCGCGCGGCCGCCTCGATGGCGGCGAACTGGCGCCGCCGCGTCTCGGTCATCGCCGCAATCTCCATGCACGTGCCGGGATAGGTCTCGGTCTCGAGATACGCGAACGGCCCGCGATTGGTCGTGCCTGACTGGCCGATGCGAACGCTGGTCCTGGCCGCGTGCTGCAGAATGGCGTCGTACTCGGCTGGCGTCGGCCACGTGCTCACGTGCTGCAGACCTTCGCGGCCCGCGGCGATGAAATCGCGGTACATGGACGGGGCATCGTCGCGCTGCTGGATCAGCTCGATCTGCGCCGCGCCGGAGTTGGCGAGGGCGATCGAGACGTGCGGATTGGACGGTCGGCCCTGGTAAAAGAAGCTCGTGACCGGCAGCCGGTCGACATAGAACCACGGGCCCACGCCCAGCACCTTCACCCAGTGCTGCATGGCCGCCTCGATATCGCGCACGACATAGCCGAGCTGGCGGATCTCGCCATAGATGCGGCTCATAGGGCTCCTCCTGTCGCTGATCCCGTCGGGTCAAGCCTACTATCGGCGCTGGCCGACCGGATAGACCCATCGTCATGCGGGAACGGTGTTGCCAACCCCCGCCGATCGCCTACGATGCGCCTCCCGATTTGCGCCGATCGACTCGAGGGAGTTTCCCATGCCGCGCCACCCGAGCTTCCAGCCGAAGGGCGTCATCCCGGCCGTGCTGCTGCCGTTCACGCCGGATCTCGACATCGACGAAGCGGCGTTCCGCTCGCATCTCAGGGACGTGACGTCGAACCGAGGGCTTTCGGCCATCACGGTCAATGCGCATTCGACCGAGGCCGCCTCGTGCACGCTCGATGAGCAGAAGCGGGTGATGGAGATCGCGCAGGACGAGATCGGCGCAAAATATCCGCTGGTGCATGGCGTCTACGCCGAGGGCAGCCTCGAGGGTGCGCGCATCGCCAAGCAGGCGGCGGCGGGCGGTGCCTCGGCGCTGCTCGTCTTTCCGCCGGGGCCGTTCACGATGGGGCATCGGCCCGAGATGGTGATCGGCCACTTCAAGCGGATCGCGGATGCGGCGGGCGACATTCCCATCATCGCCTTCAATTATCCGCTGGCGATCAACCAGGGCTACACGACCGAGATGATCGTGAAGCTCGCCGAGGCGGTGCCGACCGTGCGGGCGATCAAGGACTGGTGCAACAACCCGGTGCAGCATGAGCAGAACATTCGCGTGCTGCAATCGCTGCCGCGCCCGGTGACGGTGCTCTCGACGCATTCGGCGTGGCTCTACTCGTCGCTGGTGCTCGGCTGCGGTGGCCTCCTTTCGGGCTCCGGCAGCGTGATCGCGGGGCTGCAAGCGACCCTCTTCGAGGCGGTGCAGAAGAACGATCTCGCCGAGGCGCGACGCATCAATGATCGCATCCACGCGACGGCCGAGGTGTTCTACGCCGCGCCCGCGGTCGACATGCACAACCGCATGAAAGAAGCGCTGGTGCTGATGGGCAAGCTCACGTGTTCCGCCGTCCGCCCGCCGCTGATGAAACTCTCCGATGCTGAGATCGGCCGCATCAAGGCGGCGCTGATCAAGGCCGGTCTCTTGGGCCACAACTCGGCGATGGCCGCGGAGTGAAGCGGCAGCGACTGGCTGCGCGATGGTCTGCCACTGCGCCTTCGTTAAGCGGTGATCCTCTTGAAACCGCGACGAAGTTGGTTAACTCGCAGCACGCTCACCGCGGGCCGTAGAGGCACCGTAGAGCGACGATTGCGTTGGAAGCTATCCCCCTAGCTTCTCGCTTGGAAAACGCACCAGCGTCGAAATTCACCCGTGAAGATGGGGGTGTCTGAGGGCGACCTCGGGCGGGCTGAGGGGCGGATGCCGGTTTTTGGCTCGTCGGCGGCGAGTTGCGCTTGCATTTCGGGACAAAAACGAGACCCAGAGGGGTCAGACCCATGGGTCTGACCCCGTGGCACCGTGGCACCACCCATTCGCGGCGCGGGCGCGACGTCACGCGCGCGAGACATGCAGCGGCGGCACGCGGCCGATCCAGGGCATCGCCTGCTCGAGTGCAGCGGTGAGCTGGAGCAGGGTGTGCTCAGTCGCCGGCGGACCTGCGAGCTGGATGCCGATGGGAAGCCCGCTCGAATGCTGCGCAAGCGGTATCGAGATCGCCGGCGTGCCCATCAGGTTGTGCGGGACCGTGTACTGGCAGGGCACGGCAAAGACCTTCTCGACGATGTTCTCCATTGTCACGTCGGTGCGCGTCAGATTGTAATTGCCCCAGGGCTCGGCGACGCGCGGGACGGTCGGCGAGAGCCACACGTCGCAGGTGGAGAAAAACTTGCCGAGCTGGCGGCGGGCGGTGTTCACCTCGGCAACGGCGGCGAAGAAGTCGGTGGCGGTGAGCCGTTTCGCGTGCTCCCAGACCTGCAGGATGACGGGATCGAGCGTTTCGGGTCCGGGCTTGAGGCCCGTCTTCGAGGCATAGAGCGCGATGCGCGCATCGAATCCGAAGAACCACATGTCGGTGAACTTCTTCACCTGAGGAATGCCGCCGAACTCGGGATCGTGCTCGAAGACGTCGTGGCCCATCTGGCTGAGCAGGCTGGCGGTGCTCTTCACGGCGGCGGCCACCTCGGGGTCGACCTTGACGCCGATCAGCTCCTTCAAGGTGAAGCCGACTTTGAGGCGACGCGGCTTCGCGCGGGAGACAACGGCGTAGGGCTCATTGGGCTTCGGGATGTGGAAGGGGTCGCCGGGCTGCGGGATGGCGAGGCAGTCGAGCATCGCGGCGGCATCACGCACCGTTTTCGCCTGCACGAAATTCATCGCGAGACCGAAGCCATTTTCGTCGAGCGAGGGGCCGAACGAGATGCGCCCGCGCGAGGGCTTGAGCCCAAGCCCGCCGCACCAGGCTGCCGGGATGCGGATGGAGCCGCCGATGTCGGAGCCGTGTGCCATCGGCACGATGCCGGCAGAGACGGCCGCCTGTCCGCCGCCGGTTGACCCACCGGCGGAGTACCCCTTCTTCCACGGATTCGAGGTGCTGCCGTAGAGGGAGCCTTCGGTGGTGCCGGACATGGAGTATTCGGGTGCCGCCGAGCGGCCGATGATGTTCACGCCAGCGGCTTTGGCGAGGGTGCAGTAGTAGCTGTCGCGATCGGCGACCATGCCGCGGCAGAGACGGCTGCCGAACTCGATCTTGCGGCCGCCTTCGTGACCGAACACGTCCTTCATCAGGAACGGCACGCCGCGGAAGGGGCCAGTGCCGAGCGACTTCTCGTCGAGGCCATCGATGCGGTCGGCGTAGGTTTCGACGACGGCGTTGATCTCCGGATTGATCGCCGCGATCGCCTTAGCGGCGGTTTCGGCGAGCTCCTTCGGCGTCACCTGACGCTTGGCGACGAGATCAGCGAGGCCCAGCGCATCTTGGCTTGCGTATTCGGTGAGCGAGAGCGCCATGGAGATCTCCGGGGTCAGAGGCAGCTGCCGGATCATCGCAAATGCCCGGGTCCGTGCAAAGCCATGCATCTGCGTGCACACTCAACACCGCCTCATCCCCGTCGCCGGCAGGGTCTGAAGGTTGCAAGGGCAGTCCCCAAATTGCAGCTCGGACGATTTCGCGACCGGCTAGCCGCCGGTGCAGTTGCATGTGCAGGATGGGTGTCCGATTTTTGGGAATTTCAGCCTAGCGAAAAAACGCCCGAATTTGGGGTCTGCGCTGCACGCAGTTGAGGCTGGAGAGGGGTGTTTTTTGGAGGCTACCCCCCTAGCCACTCGGGCCGAAAACGCACCAGCGTCGAAATTCACCCGAGAAGTTCGCTATTCCCTGGGCGGGGGGACGGTCGGGGATGTGGCTTTGGCTGGAAATCGGCGGGTGTCGGCGGCTGTTCAGGGCCAAAATATGCGGAAAAATTAGATACAATTTTATCATTGCTTCACGTGAAACATTGGCGGGTGGGCGGACCTTTCAGGGGCACGCGCCCAGTGGTCGCCGTGGCAACGAAGCACGCGTTGCCGATTGCCTTTTTGAGGTCTGGCGCTAGATAGGGCGCAGATCGCGCGCGCTCAGCACAACAGCACAATGGTCCTCGTACTCGACAAGACGCCCGAGCCGGGTGCAGCCCCGGCCGGCACCGAATTGGCGAAACCGACCCTCGCGGGCCGGAACCGGGATGGCTTGCGCGCGGCGCTGGCCTCGATCGGCGTGCCGGAAAAGCAGCTCAGGATGCGCTCGGAGCAGCTCTGGAGCTGGATCTATGTGCGCGGGGCGACCGAGTTCGCGCAGATGTCCGACGTATCGAAGGATCTGCGCGGGAAGCTGGCAGGCGCCTTCACGCTCAAGAGGCCGGAGATTGTCACGGAGCAGGTGTCGGGCGACGGCACCCGGAAGTGGCTGCTCAGGCTGCCGAAGCGCGGCCACGAGGCGAAGGCGCCGGAGATCGAGACAGTCTACATTCCGGAGGCCGAGCGCGGCACGCTCTGCATCTCGAGCCAGGTCGGCTGCACGCTCACCTGCTCGTTCTGCCACACCGGAACGCAGCGGCTGGTGCGCAACCTGGAGCCGGAGGAGATCGTCGGCCAGATTTTGATCGCACGCGACCGGATCGGCGAGTGGCCTGGCGCCGAGCCGGCCGTCGATGTCGGGCTGCTGCCGTCGAGCGAGCGGAAGATCACCAACATCGTGCTGATGGGCATGGGCGAGCCGCTCTACAATTTCGACAACGTGCGCACGGCCATGGAGATCGCGGCGGATGGCGATGGGCTTGCGTTCTCGAGGCGGCGGATCACGCTCTCGACCTCGGGCGTGGTGCCGGAGATCGGCCGCTGGGGCGAGGAGGCGGGCACGATGCTCGCCATCTCGCTGCACGCGACGCGCGATGAGCTCAGGAACGAGCTGGTGCCGATCAACAAGAAGTATCCGATCGCGGAGCTGCTGAATGCGTGCCGCAATTACCCCGGGCTCTCCAACGCGCGGCGGATCACGTTCGAGTACGTGATGCTGAAAGGCGTCAACGACAGTCTGGCGGATGCGCGCGCGCTGGTGCGCCTGCTCGAGGGCATCCCGGCGAAGATCAACCTCATCCCGTTCAATCCATGGCCGGGCTCGAAGTACGAGTGCTCGGACTGGGAGCAGATCGAGAAGTTCGCGGACCTCGTGAACCGGGCGGGCTACGCCAGCCCAGTGCGCACGCCGAGGGGACGAGACATTCTGGCGGCATGCGGGCAACTTCGCTCCGAGAGCGTGAGGCTCAGGGCGAGCGAGCGCGCGGCGGCGGCGCCTGCCCCAGACTCAGATTAGCTCCAACGCGGCGGGATCGCGTGGCATCGGGCCATGGGTGCCCTGGAGATGACGATGGGAAGAGCGATCGGCCGGCTTATCCTGGTGCCGCTCGCGTGCCTGCTCGCGATCGCTGTGGCAGCAGCCGTGCTCCTGACGCTCGGGCTCGAACGGGCGACGCACGTCATGCACCGCGGATCCGGGATGTCGCAGATCGAGGAGCTACTTTCGATCCTCGAGGCGATGCCGCGTCTCGGCGCGGCCGTCAGCATCATCCCCGCCGCGCTGCTGGTCATCGTTGGCGAGGTGGTGCGGATCCGGTCGCTGACCTATTATGTGGTCGGCGGCGGTGCCGTGCTTGCGATCATCCCGCTGCTGGGCTTGCCGGCCGGGGGAAGCAGCGCGGGGCCAGGCCTGCTCGAGGCTGGCGCGCTCTGGCAAGTCTTTGCCACGGCGGGATTCGCGGGTGGCCTTGTCTATTGGCTGGTGGCTGGACGCCGAGCCTGAGATCATGGACGGTAGGGGACACCCCTTGAATCGCATTTCGTCCGGCGTGTAGGCTGATACCAACGGCAACCAGGGGAGGGTCGCATGCTCGGACGCTTTTTCAGGATACTCTTTGGGTTTGTTGTCGCCTGTCTGGCCGCCGGACTCGCCAAGGCGTTCTTTGCCACGACGCCGTCAGAGCTTTCGGCCCTGCCGCCCGATGTCGCCGCGGATCGCATGCAGCACGTGCTGCAGTCCGCAGTGTATGCGGGGATTCAGAGCATGATCTTTGCGGCACCGTTTGCTTTGGTGGCGGCCGCGATCGGTGAGTGGGGGCAGCGTAAGAACTGGACGTATTACGCTCTGTCCGGCATGGCTATCGCGCTGATCGGGTTCCTGTCGCATTACTCGAGCGAGGTTCAGGGTCAGCCCACGATCGTCAACAACTATGCCCTGAGCGCTTTCCTCACCGCGGGTTTCGTCGGTGGCTTGGTCTACTGGGTGCTCTCGGGCCGTCATTCAGGACGCGGCGCGCCGGCACGCACCAGCAGCACGCTGAACCCTTCGGATTCGGCCTCTCCACGCAGCGCCTAGTTACGGCCTGCTGGGTGCTTGTCTCGGCGCTGCAAAAAAGAACCTTGCTGCATTGCAGCAAAACGGCTAGTCTCCACTCAGGATCGAGCGGAGGCGTTGCCATGTGGTTTTTCGAGCTCCAGGCCAGCATGATGCGTTCGTGGCAGGCAGCGGCTGAGGCTGCAACCAATGCGTGCCTCGAGAATGCGCGGAGCATGACCGAGGCCTGGTCGAGAGCCATTGCGCCGAGCCAGCCCGCTGCCCTCCAGCTGGCGTTCCCGTTCGCGGCTTACCCCGCCTTGCCGTTTGCGGGTCTCCCCGCTTTCGCCTCGTTCACACCATTCGCGATGGCCTTCGACTGGCAACGGCACTGGGCACCACAACCCTGGGCGTTCACCGCGCCGATGACGATGTTTTCCTGGGCCGGCGCCGGCCTGCCCTGGAACGGGCTCGGGTTCTTCAACCCTGCCAGCAACCCGCGTGCGCCCTCATTCGCCGACCTGATGGCGACGAGCTATCGCACTGCAAGCGGGCACGCCGCTGCCGCCGTGATGATGGCACCCTTCCAGCAAAAGCCGGTCGTTGCCAGCAATTGGTTCGGCTGGCCGGCAATTACGCACCGCGGCTATCTCAACTAACGGCTGGCGGCTCACATCACCGCGCTCCGCGAGTATGCCTGTCGGCTCGATCGGGATGCGGCTTTGCGCGCGCATCGCTCGGCTATATGGTTCGCGGCGTGCCGCGCTTCGCCCGCCGGTGCCGGCACGCTGCAAGGGAGATCGAGCATGCCGAAGAAGCTCCTCATCGTGATGGCGAACACCGATCCGCGTAACGGCGAAGAGCTCGGGGCGCCGATTTTCCAAGCCTCGGTTGCTGCTGCGATGGAATACGATGTCGAGGTGATCTGCACTGCTACTGCCGGCCGGCTGATGAAAAAAGGCGTCGCGGAAAAGCTGGTGGTGAAGCCCGGCAGCCCGAAGTCGGTTTATGACTTCATCAAGGATGCGCACGCTGCCGGCGTGAAGTTCTACTGCTGCTCGCCCAATCTCGACCTCTTCGACATGACAAAGGACGATCTCATCCCGGAATGCGATGGCATCGTCGGCGGGGGCCATATGATCGAGCAGATCATGGAAGAAGACGTGAAGGTGCTCTCGTACTGACACCCGGCGCGGTCGCCGGCTCATCCCAGCGCAAGCTTGGGACCGTCAGCCGAAGAGCCTGAGCTGCTTTTCGTCCTGGCCCTTCGTCTCGAAAGCCAATTGCTCGATGCGATCGAACGGAACCTGCTCGGCCTGAATAAGCGAGCGCTGCGCCTTCATCGCGCGCACCAAACCCTCCTGGACGAGGTGGAACTCGCCGACCGTCTGTCCGGGAAGCACCGCCGCTGGCTCGAGACCCGATTCGGCCTGGAATGCCGCCTTGAGCTTCCTGAGCGCTGTGTCCTCGCGAACGCGGCCGATGAACCAGCTCGTGATCTGGTCGCGGCTCTTGTAGTCGAGGTCGCCCGGCGACTGCGTTGCGAGCATGATGCCGAGTCCGGCCGACCGTGCGCGCTTCAGGAGGCTCTGCAGCGGCTCAGCCGTGGCCGGCTTCGAGTTGGCCGGAATGTAGAGATCAGCCTCGTCGAACATGACGACAGCCTGCAGTTGATCGTTAGGATTGCGCTGGCAGAAGCGCAGCGTCTCCGAGAGGAACTGGGAAACCCAGAACAGTATGTTCTCGTTGTCGCCGAGAAAACCGGTGTAGATGATCGATAGGCGGGTGCGTCCGTCGGGCCGCGCGAACGGTCCTTTGCCGAGCAGCGACTCCATGCGGAGCGTCTCGCCGCCACCTTCGAACAGTGCCTGATTACGATGCCGGAGCGAGTCGAGCTGCCCGATGAGATCGCGCCGGATCTTCCCCGACGGGTCCATGCGCTGCGTGAGATCTGTGAGTTCGGGATCCTCGTCCTCGAGCAGGTGGATCAAATCAGCAAGCATCACCTCGCGGCTGTAGCGCGCGCCGAGAATGCGCAGCGCAACAGAGAGCGTGCCCGACTGCTTCTGGTGTGTCGCCGAATTCTTGAGATGCAGCATGTCGCCGAGAGCAGCCGCGGACAGGTTTGCGAGCAGCTGCTGCTCGTGGTCAGGTAGCTCGTTGATGCCGCTCGGCAGGAGCGTGATGGAAATGGGGCGGCCCGAGGCGCGGCCGGGAGTGTAGACGGCAACGTCGATCGAGTCGGCAAGCTTCTCGCGCTCGCCACGGCGCTCGTTGTACTCATTGTCATTGGCGCGCCAGACGTCCGGGTTGGCGTAGGAGCACAGGTCGCCCTTGCGATCAAGCAGCACCACCGGAATGCCACGCAGGAGGAGTTGCTCGATCAGCGACAGTGCCAGCGTCGTCTTGCCCGAACCGGAGCCGCCGAGCACTGCCGCGTGCCGTTTCAGCAGATCCTTGTTGAGCGTGATCGTCTTACCGCGGCCGCCGATCTCGCGGCCCGCGAGGATGCTCGAAGCATTGCTACCATTCTCGTCCAGAATGACGGAGAGCGGGACTTCCTCCTCCTCTGCAGCCTCAGTTCCGGCTGACTGCACCGATGCAGGTTCCAGTGGCACAGCGATTTGATTGCCCCAGCCCGTCCAGTCAGCATTGGAGTGGGTGTTGTTGATCTGGCCCATGAACGGCACGGGCAACGGGTCGGCGGCGACCGCGGGGCCTACATCGCGCGCGTTGTCGATGCGCAGCATTGGCCGGTTGAGCAGATCAAGGCGCAGCAGCTGCACAATGGGTGCGAGGCCCGACAGCAACTTCGCCTGCTCGAACCAGACCGCAAAACCGGGGTCGTTCCTGTGCTGGGTGTGGAACTCGCGCACGGTGAGCATGCGCTCCCAGTCAGGGATCGGTACCAGGATCGAACGGCCGCCGTCGTCGCGGAATTTGCGAAACGCTTGCGCCGTCTGGTTCTTTCGATTTGGTGGAAAGTCAGACGCGCGCAGCATGAAGCAGGTCTTGCCGCCCATGGATGTCAGCACGCGGTCGAGCTGACGCTTCATACCGCCACCTTGGGTCGGACGATTGCAGAGGAAGACACGCGCCTCTTGGACGAAGCCCGAACCGTGTGTCACCGATAAATCGATAGCCGGCAGGTCATCGCCGAGCGAAAGCTTGCTGACTGCGAGCTTCGCGCTGCCGCCCCATTCGTCGCGCGCGAGTGTCAGCGCATTCGCGAGAACACCGAGAAGCTCGTGATCGTCTTGCGGCATCTCGGCTTCAGAGGCCGAATGGAATCGCTCCCACATGTCGCGAAAGTTGGCGCTCTCGGTGTCGCCGGGGTCGGCCACAGACGATGCCGGCTCGTCGCCGCCAAGACTGAAGCCCAACGCCGCGGCGAGAGTCGAGATGAACGACTTCTCGTTCGCCGGAGGCAGCGGCGGCGGAAGCATGCTGCGTGAAGCCGGCATGGAAGTCTCGGCCTCGTCGGTCACGTGCGCCTTCACGCGCGTCTGGGCGTGCTCGAGGAGCCGTCTTGTCGAAAGCCCACCGAACTCCTCGAAGAACTCCGGACCGAAGAACTTCGAAGGGTCGGGGAAACTTGCGCTATTTGTGCGGGCAGCCTCGTGCTCCAGGCGCTTCCCGATGATGAGGCGAGCCTCCTCGGCACTGCGAGACTCGCGGAGCGCGACGGGACCGGCCTTCTCGATGCGGTCGATATAGGACTGGGCAAGAACGCCGCGCACCTGTTCGTAGAAATCACTGAGGCAGGAGATGATGATGATCGCCGTCGGCACGCGGTTGGCGATCTGAATCAGATCGCGCACGGCTTTCTGGAAGCGCTCCTCCGCGTCCGGAAAGAAGCGAAGGTCCTCGACCTGGTCGATGGTGAAGACCAGTGCGGCCCGGTCGACCGACCAGCACAGTTTGCCTATGCTCTCGATGATCTCAAATGCGCGGCCGTCGCCGCTGTTGGCATCGAGGGCCGCGACGCCTTGCGCGGCGAGCTCGTTCAGAGGCCGGCCATAGAGATACTGGCGAACGCGCTGGTCAATGCGTGGATCGGAGCGCTGCAGATAGAGCAGCGCGCGCACGATGTTGATGTCGAGCTCCTGGTCGACGAACTTCGGGCTTGCGACGATGTCGTCGGCGAGCGCCAGGATGAAGCGGGCGAGCGCAGCCTCGTCGAGCTGGGCATCTCGAAGCTGGGCGAGATCCTTGGCGGAAAGAACGGCGGAGTTTTCGACCAGCCGATTGGTGATCCGCTGCAGTCCAGTCGCTGCATCACCGTCCGGATCGTAGGGCTTCTCGAGCGAGTTGATCAGGCGCCGCAAGTAGTAGTCGGCGTAGCTCTGGATGTCGGGGGTCATCTGCGCGTAGCCGAAATAGGCCCGGCCCTTGCGGTGCGAGGCGGTCCGCAGCGCACGAACGAGGTGCGTCTTGCCGGCTCCGGACTGGCCGTGGAACAGCAGAATACGTGCTTGCGTCGCCGGGCCGCGCCCCGAGGTCACCGCATCGAGAAGGTCGAAGTACTTCTTGCGCGCCGTGCGATGAACTTCCTCAACATCCACCGGGTCCGCACGCCAGATGTCGTCCTCCCACGTGATGGAGTGCTCGAACGCTTGGGTGAGGCGATCGCTGGCCTGGATGGTGGTGCTGGTGTCTCTGGGCATACTGTCCTCGACGCGAACGTCGCGCGAAACCTTCTCTTGTTGCCACGCACTTAGCCGACGCTACGCTTCGAACGCACATTCGAAATAAAACCGGCCGCAGAGCTTTGCGATGCGCTAGTCATCGACGCGCACGTAGTGCCAGATCGTGTTCTTGTAGGTGACGGCCGAGCGATCGATATCCGCGAGCCGGCTCTTGTCCTTGAGGTCGGCGGTCATCAGCGAGACGAGGCCCATCCTGTGCAGTTCAATCAGCATCGCCTTGAACTCGATCTCGGTGAGCTTCCAACCCGAGTGTCGCTCGACGACCGCGTCGAAAGCCTGCGCAATGTAGGCGCGGCGATTGCCAGGCCAGCCTTCGGCGCGGCTGGCGGCAGCACTCTTCACCGCGCGCGCAAATGTCTGCGGGTTCGGCCTTTGATTGAGGTCTGCGACCGGCAGCGATGGCGGTGCGCTCTGTTGGGGTGCTAAGTGGGGCTGCATCACCGATGCCGACGCACGAGCCGGCGCCGGTTGTGCGACGCCGGTCGGCACGCGTACTGCCGGCGGCGATGTCGATGCAGGCTGCGGTGGTCTCGCTCCAGGTAATGCCCCGAGAAACCGCTTCAGTGCGCCGGTGCGCAATGCGCTGAGATCGGATTTGGTGGCGCCGACCGCCTCGGCGGCCAGCGCCGCGATGAGACGCGCATCGGTCTTGAAGTCGCGCGGTTTCTTGGCGAGCTGACCAGCCAGCAGCCGGCTTGCTTTCGGCGAAAGGCCGGACTTGGCGCCAACCTCGTTCTTCACCTGGTTGCCGAATGCGCGCTCGAGGGCGGTAAGTGCCAGCGCCTGACGGAGGCGGGACGCCGACGGCTTGCCTTTGAGTTTGAGCTTCCAATGCTGCTCGACGATGAGCATTCGGAGCCCATCGACCTTGGCAAGTGCTTTGTAGCGCGACTTGCTGAGTCTAATTCCCAAGGCCTTTGCGAGCAGAGGCCCGTCACGTAGCGCCGGCCAGCCCTGCGGCTGCTCGCCCCGCTCGCCAAGGAACGCCGTCACGGCGGCGTGGCCCTCGGCCGTCAGCTTCAGGCCGAACTCGTCCCGAGTCACCTGGCCGGCCGAACCGAGCGCCACCAGCAGGCGGCTGACCTGGGAGCGCCAGATGTCGTCCGGGGGCGGCGATTCCAGCAGCGCCCTTACATCGCGGGCGATGACCGCCTCGGTCGCCGCTCCACCTAGGACGCGAACCAGCACCACGCCGGCGATCCGGGAGGCGGCATTGGCGATGTCCTCCACCGGGCGGGCCGGTGAGACGGGACTGTTCATGGGCTTCGGCGTCCTTTCGTCTGGGCACGAAAAAACCCGCCCCACGAGCACGTTAGCTCATGTCAGGCTGTGGTGGCCTCGGCGACGCGCGAATCACTGGAGGTGGCGCCATTCTGCGGATTCCCGCCACCCCGGCCAAGTGCCATCTGGCGCCTCAAGAATTCCGCGCGGCGACCGAATCCCGGCGGCCACACGTGACAGCGCGAAGGTGCAGTTGCAACCAGCGTCGGCAGGTTTCGCGATCACGCCGCCGCAACGCCACATTCGGGCCTCAGCCGCGTCATGATGCTTCGGCCTAATACCGGCGAGCTGGACGGGGTTCTGCTCGAGGGAACGACTGGGAATCGAACCAATTTGGCCGCCGTCAGCGGAGGCAGCGGCTGGTCGATTGCTCGTCGCCCCCTCAAGTGCCGGTGTTTTTTTTAGCTGCTTTAAGGGCCTGTTAACCACTCCGTAACCTGCCCCGGGCATGCTGATGGCAAAGAAAGCGTTACGCCATATGGCGGGAGTTCGGTGCATGTACCGCGTTCTATTGCCCCTCGCGATCACGCTCGTGGTCGCCGGCTGCAGCCTCAATTCAGCGCCGCTGACGGCCAATCTCAATTCTGACGCAACGACGACAGGGTCAACGTCGCGCGCTTCGCGCCAGGGTGCGCTCGGTGGCGAGCCGGCCGTTCGGGCCAGCACTGCAACAGCGGCCAGCCAAGGGGCTGCCAGCACCACTTCGGCCAACCAGAAAGTCGCGAAGCTCGACGATCGCGCGCCGAAGGGCAGCTTCGAGAAGGCGCCCGTCGGGGCCTTGGCGGACCGCGACTATGGCGCGACAAAGCTCGATCCCGAGGCTGCCCGCGATCTGATCAATGCCTATCGCAAGCAGCATGGACTGAAGCCTCTGAAGCTCAACGCTGAGCTCTCCAACGCGGCCAAGAACCACTCGCGTGATCTCGCCAAGTGGGACCGCATCTCGCACTTCGGCTCCGACGGCTCGAACCCATGGGACCGCGTCAAGCGCACCGGGTACAATCCCAAGGTCGCCGCAGAAAACGTAGGCACAGGCCAGGCCACGATCGAAGAGGTTATGAAGGGCTGGAAGGAAAGCCCCGGCCACAACAAGAACCTGCTGCTCGCGGATGCCGAGCACATGGGCATCGCCCTGGTGCAGGAGTCGAAGACGGAGTTCAAGACGTTCTGGACGCTGGTGCTCGGCTCGCCGCTGTGAGCGGTGCCGGGACCGCACTTCGATTGACCGCTGAAGGCGTTGGCTGCGCCGGCGCGCTTGGTGCTCGCGTCCCTGATCGTACTCGCGTAAGATCGGCCCAACACGCCGGATCGGCCGCCGCGCCCCTGTCGCTTCCAGGAGACGAGATGACCAACACGAACGCCGATGCACCCAAGCTTACGATCGAGATCGTCTCGGACGTGGTTTGACCCTGGTGCTTCATCGGCAAGCGCCGCCTCGAGACCGCCCTCGAAGCCTATCAGGCGCGCTTTCCGAACGAGGCCAAGCCAGCCGTGCGCTGGCTGCCGTTCCAGCTCAATCCGGACCTTCCCGTGGAAGGAGTCTCACGGCAGGCTTACATCGAGATGAAGTTCGGTCCCGGCGCCAAGCGCACGTATGATCGTGTGGCGGGCGTCGGCAAATCGGTCGGCATCGATTTCGATTTCGACGCGATCAAGGTGCAGCCGAACACGATCAATGCGCACCGGCTGCTCGCCTATGGCGCGCGCAACGGCCGCGAGGACGAGACCGCGGAGGAGCTGTTCAAGGCGTACTTCCTCGAGGGCGCTGTGATCACAGACCTCGATGTGCTGGCGGATATCGGCGCGCGGGCCGGCCTCGATCGGGCAACGCTTGCGGCCTATCTCGCGTCGGACGAGGACCGCGAGCTGGTCGCCCAGACAGACTTGCAAGCGCGGCAGATGGGGATCAGCGGTGTGCCGTTCTTCATCTTCAACCGCAAGGTTGCGGTGTCGGGCGCGCACGAGCCCGAGACCCTGCTCGAGGCGATGCTCGAATCGCTGAACCGGTGATGTGGGCCGGGTCCGTGCGGTGCCTGACTTTCCCCGGACCGTCGTGCGGCCGCGCAACGGTGCCGGGCTGAAGCCGGGCACCGATCAACTGGCAACACGAGCGACTACAGCGCGCGGCCGATCTCCAGAAAGCGTTCATGGCGTTGGCGGCGGACGTCCTCAGGCGATTTCTGCTCGAACTCGGCCAGCGCCTTGGCGATGGCGCCGCCGGTGCGCTCGATCGCAGTTTCCTTGTCGCGATGGGCGCCGCCAACCGGCTCCGGAATGATGTCGTCGATGACGCCGAGCTCGAGCAGATCCTGCGCGGTGATCTTCATGCTGGTCGCCGCATCGATGGCTTTGGCGGCATCGCGCCAAAGGATCGAGGCGGCCGCCTCGGGCGATGCGACGGTGTAAATCGAGTGCTCCAGCATCAGGATGCGGTTTGCCGTGGCAATGGCCACTGCGCCGCCTGAGCCGCCCTCGCCGATCACCACCGACACGATCGGCACACCCACAGCCAGGCAGCAGTCGGTGGAACGCGCGATTGCCTCCGCTTGGCCGCGCTCCTCGGCGCCGACGCCGGGATAGGCACCCGCCGTATCGACCAGCGTGATCACTGGCATGCCGAACTTGTCGGCCATCTCCATCAGGCGCACGGCCTTGCGATAGCCCTCTGGCCGCGCCATGCCAAAATTGTGCTTGATACGGCTCTCCGTATCGTGACCCTTCTCATGGCCGATGACGACGACGCTGGTGCCGCGGAACGTGCCGACGCCGCCCATCACGGCGGCATCCTCCGCAAAGTAGCGGTCGCCGGCGAGTGGCTGGAAGCTCTCCATGAGCGCATTGACGTAGTCGAGACAATGGGGTCGCTCGGGATGACGTGCGACTTGTGTCTTCTGCCACGGAGTCAATTTGGCGTATGTCTCCACCAGCAGCTGCTTCGCCTTCTGCTCGAGCTTGGCGATCTCCTCGCCGATTGAAACGTTGGCGTTGTCCTGGCTCGAGAGCTGGCGCAGTTCTGCCACCTTGCTCTCCAGCTCGGCGATAGGCTTCTCGAATTCGATGTAGGTGCGCATGGCCGCCTTTTACTGGCTCCCAGACCTGTTCAGAGTCGGCCGCACCATCCTAGCAGCAGCCCAAACCGTCAAGCACTGCTCCATGTGAACAAGCTCAGATTTTATGAACTGTCGGTTAAATTGATTCGGATCAGGCGCAAACTGACGGGCAACGTGCCGGTTCGCAAGCCGGCCGACGTGGCGATCCTGTGGTCACGTGCGCGCCGCAGTCGGTGGCGGCCGAGGTGGCGGAGACCCGGACGCGCAACCTCTCGCTCAAACAACACAGTTTTCAGCGACCAACCCGGACCACCCTCTTCATCCGCATGTGCACGGCCGGAACCGCCTCGGACGGACGTGATTGACGTTCTGAATTTACGATTGCCGCCTTTCGCGCTTCGTCAGCAACGTGGCGCGCATAGGGTCCGAGGTGAAGGTAAAACGCGAGCAGCGTCACGGTGCGTCGGATCGCCGATGGATTGATCGCGTAGCACTTCAGGAAGGTCGACCAAAGGACCGACCGGAATTCCGGGTGGTAACTAACGATCCGACGCACCGTCTCGATCGTCTCGCCTGCGTTCCAGGCATTGACGAATTCATCGATGATTCCTTCGGCTTCGCCGAGCACGCGGAAGTCGGCCTGCGCGTAGATGTGGGGGCTCGATGTCGCGTCCGGCCCACCGACGGCAATCGGGGTTCCGTATTTTTTCGCGAGGTCGATGAGGCGGAGCGTATCCGCCTGTTGGAAGAGCATCCCGCCGGTCATGACGAGATTGGCATCCGCGATCTCTTGCTCGTCGAGGTCCTCGGTATTGCGATTGACGAGGCGAATGTCCCATGTCTGCGGAAGCATCGCGGCAAGTGTTATCAGTCCGAGCGGTGCGGTCGGGTAGCGCGCGCCAAGGACTCCGGCGGTGGATGAGTAGTTCCAAAACGATTCCGCACTGAAGCGCGGATAGATCATCAAGACCTTGCAGCCGTGTGATCGCGGCATGGATGCCCCTCTGACAGTCCGGTTGATTTCGGCCAATCGTGTCGTGAACCCCGTGGTGCTTGCTCGACACCGTGGGGCATAATGCGCGTGCTGCTGATTTGTTCCGGTTCCGCGCACGAGACGTTACGGCTTGCTGCACGGGTCTCATGCCGTCGATCAAAACGGCCAAGATGTCAAAATTCGGTCGCGGCATGTCGATGGTCACCAGCCGCTCGAAACTGGATATGCTCCCAGGAGCTGTAATGCTTGGCGCCGATCGCACGCGAATGATCGCTCTCTTCCGCGTGATCGAAAAGTTACCGAGCGCGGAACGATCGGCGGCCTCACCGCCTCACATGCGTTGCTGAACATCGGCTGCGATGTCCGGAGGCATCATTGTTACCGTCAGAAACTCTCGCCTTACGCCCATCGTGATGACGCCTCCGCAAGGCGCGGCCGGCTCATCCGAGCCGCGCTTTGGCGAGAGGATGATGCTCGTGGACGAGCTTTTTCAATCGTTCTTCCAGGACATGGGTGTAGATCTGGGTTGTGGAAATATCGGCGTGACCCAGCAGCTGCTGGACAGCTCTGAGGTCCGCGCCGCGGTCCAGCAGGTGGCTGGCGAACGCGTGGCGCAGCACGTGCGGCGAGACGCGCTCGGGATCGAGACCCGCTTCGAGCGCCACCTCTTTCAGCTCCTGAGCCAGCCGCTGCCGGGTGAAGTGGCCCTCGGCGCTGTTCGAGGGAAAAAGCCAGCGCGTCGACAGCATCGGTACGATGGCGCCGTCGCTGTTGCGTCCGGCGTTCATGTAGCTCAGCAGCGCTGTCCGCGCCTTGGCGTTCAAGGGCACAATCCGCTCACGCCCGCCCTTACCCTTGATGGTGAGCACGCGATCATCGCCTTGCAGCACCGAGCGGGGGAGCGTCACAAGCTCGGTGACGCGCATGCCGGTGGCATAGAGAAGCTCCAGCAAGGCGTGGAGCCGCAGCGCGCGCAAGCGATCGCGACCCGCAATGCCATCCGCGCCGGTGCGCCGCTCAGCCGTCTCAAGCAGCCGGTCAACCTCCGCGACCGAGAGTGTCTTCGGCAGAGCCCGTACTTTCTTCGGGCCCGCAAAGCCCAGCGCCGGATCGCGTTCGACAATCTCCTCGGCCGTCAGGAATCGGTAGAGCTGACGAATCGCGGAAAGCCGGCGGGCACGCGATGAGGAGGCGAGGCCCTGCTCGGACAGAGCCTTCAGATAGGCACTGACGGTTTCAGGCCGGACGTCGGGGATCACCACGCCTCGGCCTTGTAGAAAGGCTGAAAAGTCGTCGAGGTCGCGGCGGTAGGCATCGAGCGTGTTTTGGGCCGCGCCACGTTCAGCACCGAGCATTTCGAGGAAGGTCTCGATCAGGCGGTGGGCGGCTGGCGATGTGTCGTTCTCGGTCATTGGGCGCGGGGCGCTTCGCGAATCAGTTTGACGAAGTGTCCCACAGCCCGGCGCAAAAAGGGTTACCGGCGGATTACATCTGGCTCGCCTGATGGACCTCGATGATGTTGCCGTCGGGGTCGTAGAAGAAGATCTGCTGCCAGCCCTGCATGGCCCACGCGCCCCAGTCGGCATAAGGGATGCCGCGCTCCTCCAGCCGCTTCTTGAATGCCGCGATGTCATCGGTGCGGAAGGCGATATGCCCGCGCTCCAGCGGGTTGAGGAACGTCTTGGTGCGATGGGCTGCGGTGAGGTCCTTCTCGGCAAGGTGGAACTGAGTCGCGCCATCGGAGACGAAGGCGACTTCGCCGTTGTAGCCATCTTTCGACTGCGTGCGGTTCTGGTTCATGCCCGGCACGCCGTCCATGTCGAGAACCTCCCGGTAGAACGCGTTCATAGCCTCAACGTTGTTCGTGCAAAAGTTGACGTGGTGGAGCTTGATTTTCATGCGCGGAGATCCTGCGTTTTTCAGCTCGATGCCCCAATTTTGGAGCAATGGCTGCACCATAGCGGATCGCCCGCGGCTGCCAAGTCCGAGCAAGCTTTTCGCATTGCGATGATTCCAGCGGAGGAGGCGACGTGATCGCTGCGCCGGAGTCAGCTGACGCGGAAGCCCAGACCGGGTGAGCGCACGCGCACGCCGTCGTCCTCCAGATCGACAGCAGCGATGGCGCCTGTGCGATCCGCCTCGACCGCGAACTCGGGCAGGGTGCGCACGCGGGCAGCGGCGACCTTGGCCGTGATCAACTTGGCTTCAAGATCGGCAGCGTCGCGTTTTGCAATCGCCTCGCGGAGCGCCGCCTTCAGGCGATGCGGATCTTTGGCGGCGAGGAACCCTGCCGGAGCTTTCGGATCCGGCGGTGTAGCGAAGATGGACGTATCGCGCGCCAGGGCGATGAGATCCAATTCCTCCAACAAACTCACGAGTTGGCGCGGCGTGTTGGCGGCGATGGCAATGTGACCACCGTCACGGGTTTGGAACACATCGGCGGCGGGGCTGCCCGACGGGGCCTGATTGCCGAAGCGCTTCGGCACGATGCCGTCGGTCAGCGCATCGCAGGTCAACGGGTACATGAGCTGAAGCGCGGCGGCAGCCATGGAGACATCGAGCAGGCAACCGCGACCCGTGCGATCCCGCTCTCGGAGCGCGGCCAGTATGGAGATTGTCGCGATCATGCCGGACGCCGCATCAATTAGCGGGAAGCTCACCTTCACGGGCGGGTCGCCTTCGTTGCCGCAGGTGAGAGTCATGCCAGTCGCAGCCTGCACGACGTGGTCGTAGGCGGGCCGGCCTTTAGCCGCTCGACCGAAGCCTGAGATTGAACAATAGATGATGCGCGGATTGACGGCTTTCACAGCCTCGTAGCCGAGCCCCTTCCCGTCCATGACGCCGGGGCGCAGGTTGTCAACGAAGATGTCGGCGGTTTTGGCGAGCGCCAGGATTTCCTCCTGGCCAGCTGGCGTGCCGATGTCGATGCGGGTCTTGCGCTTGCCCGCATTGAGCGCGGTGAAAGCCTTTGCTCCTCGCGCGCCGCGCCGCATCACGTCGCCGCCGTTGACGTTCTCGACTTTCAGGACGTCGGCGCCAAGCTGCGCCAGATGCAAGGTCGCGAATGGTCCAGCGATGACGTGCGAAACGTCTACAACCCTGATACCGTCGAGGGGGCGAAAAGCTGGCGGCATCAGGCTCTCCAGGCACTCCAAGCTATCCTGAAACAAACGAGGCGGTACTCACGCCTCGATAACGACGTACTCGTCCTCGATGGCAACCTTGAACGTTTCCGCCACATAGGGGCCCTCGACCAGCTTTGCACCTGGCTCCACGGCGACATCGTACTGCATCAGGCGCAAGCGTCGCGGATCGCAGTACGAGCGCCCTGTGCGAATGTCGAATTCCCATTGATGCCATGGGCAGCGAATCATCTCGCCGGGCCGCGAATAGCGGAATTCCCCGGGCATGCTGGACTCCACGAGCCCCGTACAGATGCCGCCGGCAAGACTTCCTCCCTTGTGCGGACACGTATCAGAAAGCGCGAAGAACTCGCCGCCGAGATTAAACACGAGCACACCCCGCCCGCCGACGGAAACGAGTTTTCGTTCACCAGCCGGAATCTCATCGACGCGGGCGACGACGTGACGGGTCTTAGCTGCGGTCATTACGTTTTAATTACCCGATTGACGACAGAGGTTCCGAAGCCGTGCCAGAGACGCGCATGCACGAGAACAGGCCAACCCGTCCTGTCGGCGCGCGGAGCTTGCCCCGTGTGCTCAGCAACGTGCAAGCGTCACGGACCGCGCTCAGATCCGATAGACTTCCAGCCCGTTCTCCGCACACACCATGCGGTGCTGCTCGGGCGTGACGCCGGCCGGGAAGGCTCGGAAGGGATCATCGAAGTCCCAGTGCGGATAGTCGCTCGCGAACAGCAGCCGGTCCCAGCCCAGCCACTCCATCATATCGAGGAAATGGTGGCGGTTGTCCGGTTCCTCCATTGGCTGCGACGACACCCAGACATGCCTCTTGATGTACTCGGATGGCCGCATTTTCAGATGCGGCACTTCCTTGCGGTTCTTCTCGAAGATTTTGTCGAGGCGCCAGGCGAGCATCGGCAGCCAGGCGAAGCCACCTTCCACCATCACCACCTTCAGCTTCGGAAACTTCTCGAACACGCCCTCTGCGATGAGGCTCGACACCACGGTTTGGCAGGAGGTCGAGTGCGCCGCGCCTTCCTCAATGTAGTACGACGGCCAGCCGGCGCCGTTGACAGGATGGCCGCTCGTGCCGAACACGTGAAAGGCAACAGGCAAATTGTAACGCTCGGCGGCGGCGTAGATCGGCCAATAGCGGCGGTTGCCGAGGGGCTCCGACGAGCGCGTCAGGCAAAATACCTGCGCGTACTCGGGTAAGGCGCCGAGCCGCTCGATCTCGGCAGCCGACGCGAGCCCATCCTCGTAGGGCACAACGATGGCCGAGCGCAGGCGTTTGTCGCGTCTTGTCCACGCGTCGAGCTGCCAATCGTTGGTGGCACTGCACATGGCGGCCGAAAAGTCGAGATTGAAGTCGCCCTGGCCCGTCGGTCCCAGAGGTCCGAGTATTCCATGCTCGACGCCAGCGGGATCAAGATATTGAGACTGCATCAGCTCGAGGCTGGAGCCAGGCCGCCCACCGTCTTGCGGCCACGCATCTCGGCGGGAGGCCAATGGCGCCGACTTCGGATATGGCTCCTGGCCCGGGCTGCCATGCTTGCGGCGGAAGCCATACGTGTTCGCGTACTCCCACCACTGGTTGGAGAGGTAGGGCCTCAGGTCGTTGAGCGACTTCACCGCCGGGTGGATGTCACTGTCAATGACGGCAAGGCGATTCGAGGCGGGTGCGATATCGAGTGGCATTAGGCCTCCATGGCGAGGGCGTAGAAAGCTGCGCGCGGCCCCGATTCAATTACGGCGAACAAACAAGCCTACCATGATCCGACTCCGACCAGGGAGCGAATTTCTGCCAAGCTTACCTGCAATTGTGCATCAGCATCAATGCAAGGTTCAAGGGGCTAGGAACTGCCAGTGAGGGCTGTCGCAAGTGGCCCATCAGATAACGCACGCCGAAGGGATTATCAGGATAGGAGAGGCGACGCGCTTTGCGGTTGCGAGGCAAAATGAACGCGAACCGGCCATGACACGTGCCGCCTCAGCACCGAAACCCGATCCCAGAATGCCGGATGCAGTCGCCAGCCGTGTCGAGTGGAACGTGCGCGAGTTCTTTTACTTTCGATTGGGATTTCACATTTCCGGCACTCATATTGATTGCAGCCTACTTGTAGCCGGCGCCCGCGATGGGCTCGCCGATGACGGCCCACTCGCGCATTCCGCCTCATGAAGTCTTGATGTGTCCATGGCTGCAGATGCCCAGTCGGTCCGGCTCGGCAATCCGGGAACTTTCGCGAGCTAATAGCGTTTTCAAGTACGCTTACTCCACAGCCAAGAGCAAACATGACAAACAAGCATCTGATGGCAGATCAGGACCTGATCTGCTTCTCTCACCTGCGCTGGAATTTTGTATACCAGCGACCTCAGCATTTGCTTTCGCGCGCGGCCCAGAAATACCGGGTTCATTACTTTGAGGAGCCTCGGGTCGAAAAGGTGAGTGAGCCACGCCTGGAGGTCTCGAGCGTAGCCCGCAACATATTCGTCGTCGTTCCAGTGTTGGCGGAGGATTCCGACCCGGCAACCCGCGATGCCGTGCAGCGCAGGCTGCTTGACTCATATCTTGAAAGTTCGTGCGGGGCGGTCGCCATTGGCTGGTACTACACGCCCACAGCATTGCGCTACTCGGGACATCTGCGATTCGAAGCTTGTGTTTACGACTGCATGGACGAGTTGTCGCAGTTCAAGGGCGCGCCGCGCGACATGAAGGTTTTCGAACGCCTGCTGATGCGGCGGGCAGATGTCGTTTTCACTGGTGGCCTCAGCCTGTTCGAAGCAAAGCGCCGCGACCATTCGAACGTACACGCGTTTCCGAGCAGCGTGGATGTCGCGCATTTCCTACCCGCACGTTTGGCGAAAGCGTCCGAGCCAGCCGATCTGGCCAATTTGGCCAAGCCTCGTATCGGTTTTTTTGGAGTGATCGACGAGCGGCTCGACATCGATCTGGTCGGCCGGATCGCAGATATTCGGCCTGACTGGCAGTTCCTGATGATCGGGCCGGTCGTGAAAATAGATCCCGACAGTCTCCCGAGACGCCACAATATCCATTGGCTCGGCGGTAAAGAATATGTCGAGCTGCCGGCATATCTGTCTGCCCTCGACGTCGGCTTCATGCCGTTCGCCCTCAATGCCGCCACGCGCTTCATCAGCCCGACCAAGACGCCCGAGTTTCTGGCCGCCGGTCTCCCGGTCGTCTCCACGCCGATCGTTGATGTGGTCCGAACGTGGGGCGCCTCAGGTCTTGTCGAGATCGCCGCCGATGCACAACAGATGGCCAATAGGATCGAGGTGCTGCTCGCCACGCGCGAAAAAAACAGGACGGGTTGGCTGGCCGCTGTCGATCGCAGCCTCGCTTCAAACTCGTGGGATAGTACCTGGGCCCGCATGCTTGATGAGATAGAGGCTGTTGCCCGCCGATCGCAGTATGATCGGAAGCTCGATGGGCGGCAGGTGAGCCATGTTTGACTGGCTGATCGTCGGCGCCGGCTTTGCAGGCAGCGTGCTAGCCGAGCGCATCGCCAACAAGCGCGAAGAGCGCGTGCTGATCATCGACCGGCGACGGCATATTGGCGGCAATGCATACGATCGCTACGACGATGCCGGCCTGCTCATCCATCAATACGGGCCGCACATCTTTCACACGAATAGCGAACGCATCTTCGCCCACCTTTCCCGGTTCACCGAATGGCGACCGTATGAGCACCGGGTCTTGGCGTTTGTCGATGGTCAGCTCGTGCCGATTCCGATCAACCTCGACACCGTTAACCGGCTCTATGGCCTCTCGCTCGATCCAGAGGGTGTGGAGAGGTTTTTTCAGAGCCGCGCCGAGAAAGTGGAGACGGTACGCACATCAGAGGACGTGATCGTTAGCCGCGTCGGGCGTGAACTCTACATCAAGTTTTTCCGCGACTACACGCGCAAGCAATGGGGCATGGATCCTTCAGAGCTGGACAAATCAGTAACCTCGCGGGTTCCTGTTCGCACCAATCGTGACGACAGATATTTTACGGACCGTTTTCAGTTCATGCCAAAGCGCGGCTATACGGCAATGTTCGAGCGGATGCTGAACAGTCCGCGCATCTCAGTCCTGCTGCAAACCGATTATCAAGATATTGTCCGCTTCGTGCCCCATCGCCGCGTGATTTTCACCGGCCCGATCGACGAATATTTTGACTATAGGTATGGACGATTACCGTACCGTTCGCTTCGCTTCGAGCATGTCACCTTGAACAAGGAGCATCATCAACCGGTTGCTGTGGTGAACTACCCGCAGACCGAACGTTACACGCGGGTAACCGAGTACAAGCATCTCACCGGGCAAGTGTCGCCGCGCACGAGTCTTACCTACGAATACCCGTGCGACGACGGCGACCCGTATTATCCGGTGCCCCGCGCAGAGAACGCCGCGCTGTACAAGCGCTATGAAAGGCTTGCGGACAGCACGCCGGACGTCTGGTTTGTCGGCCGGCTCGCGACTTATCGCTACTACAATATGGATCAGGTGGTCGGCCAGGCTCTCGCCACGTTTGACAGGATTCAGGAGCGTATCCCGACGCAGCGGCAGAACCTTCCGCCACGCAACGGCAGCTTCGAGCGAGCTACTGCATAACGCAGCTTCAAGCAGTTACCGAACAAGCGAAACAATCGGAGTGATGCACTGAAATCACTGCCTGCGACATCGCGGACGCGTTGCTGCCAGATGCGTGCCGCAATCTGAACCGCTATGACACCTCGTCGTGCGCCAGTCGGGCGCGGGTTCGTGATGTTGAAGTGAGTGGAATGAGACGCGAGATTTCAGGTCCGATCAGCCTGGACGGTACATGGGACTTCATGTACGCGAGTGCCCAGACGGCCGCCGTGCAGCTCCGCCGAGCGATTGTTCCTGCGCCTTGGCAAATGCAATTTGCCGACCTGCGCATGAAGTCGGGAATTGGTGTTTACGCGCGACAATTCGATATTCCACGGGGCTGGCGCAGGGGACGCGTGTATCTCCATTTTGGCGCGGTATTCCATAATTCCCGAGTTTGGGTGAATGAGCAGTTTGTGGGCGCCAACGAGGGCGGCTTTCTGCCATTCTCGTTTGACGTCTCGGAAAGCGTGCGAGAAGGTCGCAACGAGATCAAAGTCAGAGTCGAAAGCCCGACTGACGACCCGACGCAATTTCCCGATTTTCCGCTCGGAGAGATCCCGTTCGGCAAGCAGAGCTGGTACGGCCCGCTATCGGGCATCTGGCAATCGGTTCGACTTGAATGCAGAAGTGCCGATCATATCGCCAGGCTGCGGTTGTGGCCTCGGCTCGAGGATGGAACGCTCGGGGTTCGTGTTCTCCTCGCGACGCCCGCGACTATGGCATTGGCAGCAGAGATCAGCGTTCTTGATCCTTCGGGCAGAGTTGCAGCCGTACATCAGACCGAGATCGCACCGGGCGCGGACGAGTTGGATGTTGGCTCGATCAGCGTTCCGGGAGTGCGGGAGTGGTCGCTCGAAGACCCCAACCTCTACCGCTTGCGCGTTGCATTGTACGGCAAAAGCGATGTTGTTGATGTTGTGACCCGCACGTTCGGCTTTCGCACGTTCGAGGCACGCGATGGTCGTTTCTGGCTCAACGGAAAACCGTTCCACCTGCGGGCTGCGCTCGACCAGGACTACTATCCGGACACGATCTGCACGTTGCCATCGCTGGAGTATGCCGAGGAGCAGCTGCGAAAGGCAAAGGCCCTTGGACTGAATTGCGTGCGCTTGCACATCAAGGCGCCAGATCCACGCTATCTCGATGCTGCCGACCGCGTCGGGATTTTGGTGTGGTCGGAATTGCCCAACGGTGGTGTGTCGACTGAACGCTCCCGGGCCCGCAAGGAGGCGCTGCTCAAGGGTATGGTCGACCGAGACCACCATCACCCCTCAATCGTCATATGGACGATAATCAATGAAAATTGGGGTGTCGATCTCGTGCATGACCGGCGCCATCGCGCCTGGCTGAAGCGCACTTTCGATTGGCTGAAGAGCTACGACACATCACGCCTGGTGGTGGACAACTCTCCTCTGCATCCGAGCTTCCATCTCAAATCCGACATCGCCGATTATCATTTCTATGCTGCCATTCCCGACAGTCGCAAGGCCTGGGACACCTTTGTCGATGAACTGGCCGCCCGTGGCAGCTTCCTGTTCAGCCCCGACGGCGATGCCGAACCGACCGGAAATGAACCGCTTGTGTGCTCTGAGTTCGGTAACTGGGGTCTACCTGATCCGGGTCTACTGGCGGGAGCGGATGGCCGCGAGCCGTGGTGGTTCGAGACGGGCCACGACTGGGGCGGCGGCGTCATGTATCCCCATGGCATCGAGCACCGCTTCGCGGACTGGCATCTCGACCGCGTGTTCGGCAGTCTCGATAACCTAATTACCGCGACGCAATGGCACCAATTCGCGGCGCTCAAGTATCAGATCGAGCGGATGCGCCTGAAACACCAGATTGCCGGCTACGTGATCACCGAGCTGACTGACGTGCACTGGGAGGCAAACGGTCTGCTCGACATGCGGCGCCATCCGCGCGTCTTCGCGGCGGAACTCGCCCATGTCAATGCCGACACGCTGCCCGTAGCCAAAATGGAACGTTGGTCGTACTGGGCTGGAGAGCAGCTGACGGTTCCCATAACGGTGGCTCACGCAGGGCCGGCGCCTCTCGATGACGCCCAGCTGGAAGTTCGTGTGAGCGACGCTGTTGAACCCTTTCGCGCAGCGGTTCCAATGGTTCAGTCCGGGGCGGAATTCCGCGTCGAAGCTGACTTGCGCCTGGCCACCCTCGACAAGCCCGAAATCTGCAGAATTGGGCTCGCGATAGAAGCTGAAACTCACGAAATTGCGCGAAATTGGGTCGAGATCGCCGTTCATCCGGCACGCCGAGAGCCCGATCGAGCAAGGCGCGTGTGGTCGTCAGATCCCGTAATTCAAGAGTACTTGCAAGCGCTCGGTTACGCGACAGCGAGCGCAGTGGACTTCGCCGATCTTGTCGTTGCCCGCACGCTGGATTTTGCAATGGCCGATGCCGTGCGCGAAGGCAAGAACCTCCTCTTGCTGGCTGAGAGTACCATGTCGCTCTATCCGTTTTTCCCCCACTGGCAGAACGTCCAGATCGAGGCTCGTAGCGGCACGCCCTGGCAAGGCGACTGGGCATCCTCGTTCAGCTGGCTCCATCGGCTCGGGCCATATGCGCGCCTTCCCGGTGGACCACTGCTCGACCTTGCGTTCGATCGCGTCATTCCGATGCACGTCATATCCGGATGCAATCGCCACGATTTCCAAGGGCGTGTGCACGCAGGGATGATTGTCGGGTGGGTACACAAGCCAGTCGCGCTGATCGTCGAGCGCGGCTACGGCAGCGGCCGCTTTCTCGCATCGACGTTCCGCCTGTTCCGCGATCCCCCGCGTGCAGATCCGACAGCAACGCTCTTGCTCGATGCACTGATTGAGAAAGGTCTCGACGGATCTAGTCGGGACGCTCGTGGAGAGGCGTCTCATTCACCGGCGCACGCTGGATTCTGAACTCAAGCTCGCGGAGCGGATTGGACAGGCCATGCGCCAGCAGAATAATCGGCGGGGAGCCCATAAGCTGGGCACTGGCAAGCTCTGAAGCGTGCGCTATCCTACTTGCATATGGGAAGGTCGAATGCGCGCTGCCGTGCGACCCTGCCTTCGGCGAAACGAACTTGCCCCCATTTGCGAGGCTGTCCATGTCACTTTCATTTCCTTCGGAGATAACTCTGGTCGATGTCGCGCCACGCGACGGGCTGCAATCGTTCCCACGCTGGATCGACACCGAGACCAAGATCAAGATGATCGACAGGCTCTCTGATACGGGCCTGCCGGTCATTGAGGTGACCAACTTCGCTCATCCACGCGTTATTCCAAACCTCAAGGACGCCGAGGAAGTTTGCGGAAGAATCAAACGCCGCAAAGGCGCCGTTTATCGCGGTCTCGTCCCCAATGCGCGGGGCGCAGAGCGAGCGCTCGCGATGCCGAAGGCGGCACAGCTCGACGAGCTGCTTGGCCTCATCACGGTGAGCGAGGCCTACAACAAGAAGAACCAGAACATGACGCTCGAGCAGGGCGTCGCCGAGGCGATCAAGACGTTCCGTGTTGTTGACGCCGCCGGCGTGCCGTTCGTGATGGCCATGGGCATGGCGATGTGGTGCCCCTACGAAGGCCGCATTCCCGAGGAGAAGGTTCTCGCCCTGCTCGATCAATTCCGCAACGCGGGCATGCGCCGATTTTATTTCGCGGGTTCCCTTGGCATGGAGGACCCGCGCCACGTATCGAACCTCTTCCGGCACGCGCTCGGTCGCCACAAGGATATCGAAATAGGCTTCCACGTGCACAATCTCGCCGGCACTGGTCTTGCCAACATTCTTGCGGCGCTGGATGCCGGCGCGAGCTTCATCGAAGGCGCCATTTGCGGCATCGGCGGGGGCATTGCCATGCCCCGCACGATCTCCTCCGTCGGCAATCTCGCCACCGAAGACATCGTCCACATGTTGAACGAGATGGGTATTTCGACCGGCGTCAAGACGAGCGAAATCGCGCAAGCGGCGCGCGATATCGCCGAGCTGCTCGACATCACAGCCGGAAGCCACACCGCCCACGTCGGCACGCGCGCCGATGTCATGGAAGGCGCCAGGAAAGCACCACGCGAGCACCCGTTATGAAATTCCGGCGCGAGCGAGGCCAAACGCCGCTCCGCGGGAGAGCAGCAGAGCAGGTGAAAGCCGCAGGGGTCAACATGAGCCACGTCGGCAGGGATTGCATTTAATGGCCGCAGATTGCCTCCTGCAGACACTCACGTCACTCGAACGGCCGATTGCGAGAAATTGTGGGACAGTGTCGCTCGCGCATGCCAAGCTCGATCGGATCGGTTCAAACAGTTGGCTGCAACGCTTGGAAATGCGCCGATCCGACAATCGATCGCAGTGACGATAGAGGGACTCGCAGCCAGACATGAAGATCGCGATCGTCTCGGACATCCACGCGGACGCCAAAGCGCTTGCCCGCGTTCTCGACGATATGCCGCCCGTGGACCAAGTGCTGTGCGCGGGCGATGCGGTGAGCGAATTCCAGTTCTGCCCCGAAACGGTAGCGCTGCTGCGCAAGGCCGATGCCCGGTGCATACAGGGCAATCACGAGCACGTGCTGTTCGAGCGCAATCCTGGCTATCTCGCAAGGTGCCGGGCCCAGTATCCGGGAGACCTTCTCGACATGCTCGCCGAAGCTCCGGCCACTTTCGAATTGGAGGCGGCCGGAGCCCGCATCCTCATGGTGCATGCCACGCCCTGGCAGCCGTTCTCAGGATATGTCCACCCCCGCAGCTCGCACCTGAGCCGCATCGCCGAAATGCCCTACGATTTCGTCATCCTCGGTCATACCCACATCGCCATGGTCGAGAAGGCGGGAGCTGTCACCGTCATCAACCCGGGCTCGCCGTCGCAGCCGCGCGATCAGGACCGACGTGGCTCCTACGCCATCCTCGATCTCGAGCGACGCGAGGCCGTCATCCGGCGGCTTGGCAACGGCTGACTGAGTATATGCTTCTCTCATTGTCTTCAATCGCGCTCTGATCGAACTGCGCCGCAATAAGGATTGCCGATCCTCGCGAGAATTAGGCTTGAGTAGGACGTTATAGTCCCGGGTTCAGCGGCAATCGAGTTTGCTTTGGCAGTCAGGGCGGCGCAGACATAGTATCCCTCATCGATTTGACGACACGGGACGCAATGCCATGTCACATCCGCTGCCTCTCTCGGGCCTCCTCGTTCTCGATATTGCCACCTGGATTGCCGCGCCAGCGGCTGCCACCGTGCTCGGCGACTATGGGGCCGATGTGATCAAGATCGAGCAGCCGGGCGAAGGCGATGCCAATCGCTATAGCCAGAACTCCGCTCACACGCCGCAGATGTCCGTAAACTATCGCTGGCACCTCGACAGCCGAAACAAGCGCTCGCTCGCCCTTGACCTCAAGAACGCAGCCGGACGCGCGGCGCTTGATCGTCTCATCGCCCAAGCCGACATTTTGATCACGAATTTCCCGCTGCCGGTCCGCGCGCGCCTCAAGCTCGCCTACGATGATGTCAAAACGATCAATCCCCGTCTCATCTATGGCTCGTTCACAGGCTACGGCGAGGAGGGACCGGACAAGGATCAGCCGGGGTTCGATGCCACCGCTTACTTTTCGCGCACAGGCCTTCTCGACGCCATTCGCTACGAAGGTAGTCCGCCGGCTTTCAGCTTGCCCGCGCAGGGCGACCGCGCCTCGGCCATGGGTCTGCTCGCCGGTATCCTGATGGCGCTCTACGATCGCGAGCGCACCGGCAAGGGTCGCATGGTCGCCTCATCGCTGCTCGCCAACGGTATCTGGTCGAATGCGACGCTCACGCAGGCCGGCCTCGTCGGTGGCGCAATCGGACCGCGCCCACCGCCAGATCGGCCGCGGAGTGCGCTCGCCAATATCTACCGCACCAAAGATGACCGCTGGTTCCAACTTTCCGCTGTCAACGAGGCCAAGCACTGGCCCGCTCTCTGCGGGGCGATCGAGCAGCCCGAGCTCATGGAACAACCTCAGTTTGCAACGCGCGAGTTGCGCCGATCGAACGCCACGCCGCTGGCTGCTGTGCTTGCTCTGGCCTTCGCCCGTTTGAGCCTCAGGGACGTTCTCGATCGCCTCGTCGAGGCGCGGGTTCCACATGCGCCGATTGCCCGCGCCATCGAAATCGCAGACGACGCTCAGGCAGCGGCGGCGCGAGCGATAGTGCCAACAGCAATCCCTGAGATGCCGCGCACTGTCGCGGCGCCGTTTCAATTGGATGGCATCGCACCCCTCACACCGCAGCCCGCCCCCGCTCTCGGGGCGGACAGCGACTTCGTGCTCCGCCGCTTCGGCTTCTCGGACACCGACATCGACGACCTCAGAGCAAAGGGCGCAGTCGCGTGACTGTCCGAGCCAGATGACATCGTCGCGAAGACACGATCAGCTGGATCCAGACATTCAACAATCCTGCGTCGTATGCGCCCGACGTTTACTGACGATGGAACTGCCACCATTGAAAACTATGCTCCCGGAACTCCGAGCAGGGTGACCAATCCGGCGGCTGGATCGACCTTCAGGCGGGCGCCCGTCTTGATCAATTGCGTGACGTCGCCGTCCACGAACCGATCGCACATGGCGAGGTCGGCGAGCGCCGCGCCCTGGATCAGGATGGTATTGGCCGCGTTGAACAGAATCGCCTTCGGCACAATGCCGCGAGCCTTCATCTCATAGAGCATCCATGCCGAGGCGACGCCGCCTTTCGCGGTGTTCAATACGAGGATCTTCTCATTGTAGGACTGGCCGAAAAGCTTGTGCTGCGGACGCGAGAACGTTCCGGCGATGCGATCAAGATCATAGCGCGCCGAGAAATTGTCGTCGGCAACGAGCGCTTCCCCCTCGACGGTCGGACCTACTCCGACATGGCACCTGAGCACCCGCATCACACGATCTCCCCGACCACGGCAGCCGCCAGGCACTCCTCCATGCTGGCCAGCGCCGGTTGATAGCCATAACCACCGAGAATGTTGACGATCTTCGCGGAGTTGCTGAGCAGTCGCGTCCAGCCGTTGGCCTCCCGGATCTCGCGGGCGTACTGGTTATAAAAGCACGTACCCTCCAGCACTTTGGCGCCGCAGCCCTCGATCATCGCAACGAGCCCCATGCGTGTTGCGTCGGCGTAAACTTGCGGCGAGGTGCATACTATGATCGGCACCTTGATGGTCTTGCCGTCACAGAGCGCCGCCAAGGTCTGCATTTCCACCAGCGAGAGCTGCGGGGCGGCGAATACCACCACATCAAGCTTGTCGCCCTTCTTGCCAAAGTGCGAGCGCAGCGCGTCGAGATCCGCCTTGCCGATCGGCTCAGGCCTGAGCTTGTCGCCGTGGACATCGGAGAGGCGAGCCGCCTCCGGCGTGATGCCGGCGATGTGGAAAAGCGGAGTAGAGCCCCAGCTCGCCATCGCGGCGCCCATGTGCTTCATCTGGTCCGAGGACGGCACCGTCTCCAGTCCCTCAATGACCGGGACTTCCCAGTACGAGCCGGCCATCTTTCCGACGACGGCACCGAGCACGCCCCAATCCACCAGATCGCGCGGCTGATGGCTGAGAACGAAGCGCCGCGTCGCCTGCCGATTCGCGTCGAGATGCAACCCATATCGCGGCGTGCGTCCCGTCAGGCCGGCCGCGAGCGCCGATGGACCACCCTCGAAGTTCGAGCGCGCTCCACAAGCGCTGTTCGAGTAGATCACGACGCCCGTGTCGCCATAGGCGACGTGCTCCCCGCGAATCGGGGGCATGATGGTCTGGTAATTGACGCAAGTATTCGTCATGAGGATACCCATGCGTGTCAGGGCATCGACTGTGCGCCGCTCGATCTGAGCCATCTCCTCGGTCTGGCCGAGTGGCCGATAGTAGTTGAGATCGACGCCGCGCGGATCGGTAATCATCGGAATGGCAACCCGCGCACCTTGGTTGGCAAGCCGCTCGAGGAACGACACGCCAGCGTCGCCGACGGACTCTGGATCGATCATCATGTGCGCTTGGCTGACGGGCACCAGATCGACTGCGTCGAAGACGCGCCCGACCTTGATCTGATGATCGATAGCCCAGCGCTTTGCTTCGCCCATCTCGCCGGCCAGCATCGCCTTCTCTTCCGCCGTAAGCTGCATCATCCGGTCCCCTCGAAGTCGCTTCAATCGCGTTCAGCGTGGCCAGCTGTGCAATCAATCTGATATTCCTCCACTCGTCCATCGCGGACGTCGAACCCGATGGCGCTTTACACGTGGGACATATCTGCTCCCATGAAGTCCCTCACCAGACAGCTTCGGAACGCGGCCTGTTGTCGTGGCGTGGACTTGCTCCTGGGGCGATGGTGGCAAGGCCAGCTTTCTGGCAACCCTTCGGCCACCACGGCACAACGGCGTCAATGGATCAACACGTTGCCATGCATGCAAAGAGCTGTGGACGTCATAGAAATTTGGAGCGGGCGATCGGGATTGAACCGACGACATTCAGCTTGGGAAGCTGACGTTCTACCACTGAACTACGCCCGCGATGTCCAACGATTTAGGGCTTTTGCTCCAGCTCCGCAAGCTCCCGACATAGCCGCCACCTTGAGCGGGCCGGCGGGGATGGTTCTGGGCCGGCGACCAAGGTTCGTCGCATGACTACCGTTGCATAACTCACCGAGCGCGAGAACGGCCGCCACGACAACGAATACGGGACCCTGCGGTAGATGGATCAGTGTGCATCATACACAATTCTCGGCAATGTCTGGAAGCAGTGGAATGGCGGTGGTGAGGACAAGGTCCATTCGAGAGTCGTTGCGGCCTTGATGCCATGGATTGTCTGCTGCCTGTTCCTTGCTCCGGAACGCCCCAAATCCTGGCAGGATGATAATGTAGACTTCGGGGTGGGCAACAAACCAGAAGAGATGCTGGAACAAGAGCGGGGCGCCGCCCGGCCGTGCTGAAGAATGTCGTACCAAAGTTCCGGCCAGTAAGCAGGGCCTAGCTCTTGGAGCTCGAGCCGGAAACCAATCGGCAACAACCCCCCAATGATTCCGCCCATCTTGGCGAAGGTCAAGTACATCGTCCCAATGTCCTTGTGGTTCGTCGAGAGCAGCTAACGACGCCAGCCGTGCGGGTGGTCACTTACATGTGCAGTCGATGCAAATGGCATCGTGGCTCTCCCCCAAGTGCGTCGATTTGGCGGCGAGACTGCGATGCAGGTGCCTACTGCGCTTGATTTGAATCAAATTGGATTGCGGTGAATTCGTATGCGCTAAAGTAAATCGAGTCTCAAGGGCATGGCTCGGAATGCTACGCAATAGTTGCCGAACATGTGCGATCCGGGACAAGGCGCTGTGTCAGGTGTTGCCTGATGGAGCGTTGACCGAGCTCAATCAGATAGCCCGCCGACGAAAGGTGCACGCAGGCGCGCAGATTTTCGACCAAACAGCTGAGCAGGCGCTTGTGGCGAACGTCGTGGCCGGCGTCGTGCGGCTGTCGCGCTCGCTGGCCGATGGCCGAACTCAGATAGTCGGATTGCAGTTTCCCGGAGAGTTCATCGGGCGGCCATTTGCTACCAGCTGTGATCTCCTCATTGAGGCGGCGACTGACGTCGAACTCTGCTACTTCACCCAGAAGCAATTCGAAGCACTGCTGCTCAAGTATGCCGATTTGAAAGCATTGTTCTTGCAGCGCACGATCGAACAGCTCGACGCTGCGCGCGATTGGATGCTGTTGCTTGGACGTAAAACCGCTGAAGAGCGCGTCGCGAGTTTCATTCTGCTGTGCGTGGAGAAGGGAAAAGCCGTGTCGTGCGTGACAAGAGATAATCTCAGCGAAATGCGGTTAGAGCTGCCGCTGTCAAGGACCGACATCGCAAGTTTCCTCGGGCTTACGATCGAAACGGTTGCGCGGATGATCAAGCGTATCGAGCGTAGCGGTGCGATCGACATCCACAAAGGTCGCGGATTGTCGATTATCGACTTCGGCAAGCTGCGGCAGCTTGCCGAGCAGGATCAGCCTTGAGTGTGAAGGCTGCGGTTTGGCTCCACGGCCAGTCATTCCCGTGGTTCCCGGACAAGGCGATCAAGCCGCAGCGGAATAGAAGTGGCTTGCGAACAGCCTGTAGCAGTCGTGGGTGGGTGCGCGCTTCACATAGCGGGATTGATGCTTGACGTAGCCGCGAATGATGTCGTCGCGGCGTGACGTGCGATTGTGACGGTATTCTTCCAACGAAGACGAGCAATTGCGCATCACGTGTGGATCATTCTGCCAATGGCAAGCCGCATAGGTGATCGTATCCAGCAGCGCCTGTCGCTCGGTCGTGCGCGCAAGATAGGAATCGACAAGCGCACATGAGCGCGGCGTATCCTGAGCCAGGACCGTTTTCATCAGCTCGGGCAGTATCCGGTCCAGGGCGAATCCGTCGGCCCAAGCCCGGTAGTGGCTCCGCGGTTCCAGGATGAACTTCGCATCGCGCGGGATCATGGCGTTCGACCGTATCGTGTCGTTCATAAATCGCGCGCCCAGGAATACGCCTTTGACCTGATGCGGATTGTCATGCTGGCGGGTCCACGACTGCACGACATTCATGTAATCCAACGCATGTGTCGGATGGAGAAAGGCATTCGGATGCTCGAGCACGTCGATGATGTAGCGCTGGAAGCAAACCATCACAGCGTCTCCGACATCGAGAATACCGGCGCCGCGCTTGAAGAACCCAAGGATCGTACCGTTGACGTCGAACGGCCCGCCCCAAACGATGGCCTCGGTCAAGCTGTCCAGCTCGTCCTCGGTCAACGGTTTGTCGGTGCGCTTTGGCACCTCCCGCGTGCCGAGCTCCATCCGGCAGATGTTGCTGATCTCTGTCCACAGTCCGTGGAGATGCGGCGAGCAACCAAGATCGGGCACGACTGTATAGAAGACCTCATGCGAATTGTCCCATCCGAGGTAGTCCGCAATATCCACCAGGGCGCGGGCCCGAAGCGCCTTATGACCGATATTCTGATAACCGCCTCTGTTGATGATGGTGTCCTGCAAGTCGATGATGCCTGAAAACAGAATCGCGTTCTTGAGTTGCTCGCGATGTTCGGGCTCTTCGGCAAGACCGAGAAAAAGCCCATACGCTTCTTCCCGGTTGCCTTCGGAGATTGCCCAACTCATTCTTTCAAGTCGTTCTTCGGCTCGACCGCCAAGGATCGGCTCGTGATCTTTGAAGTAGATTTTCGGGGCCGTCCACGCAGGGCCATCGAAGCGGTCGACGTGTGTGTCCTCGCCCGGAAACTTGCGATTGCATTGTTCGCCGTCGCGGGCGTAGTGACCTGGAAACTCGCAGATGATCTGCTCCCATACATTCAATCCTTGTGGCACGTACCACATCGCCTGCACGGCGGGCAAAACGGCACGTTCGGCCTTTAGCTCATCCATCAGCGAGATCGCGCCACGCCAACCAAGGATGGTGTGGTCATAATTCACACCGCGCATTTCTCCTGTCGGCAGCCGCATGAGATGGGAGGGGACCTGTACGTAGGGCGCAGCCGCGGCGATCGCTTCCTTAATCATGTACTTCAGGGGATTTTTCGCCTCGGTCACCAAGCGGCAAAAGGTGTCGGTTGCGTCTCGATATTTGACGCCGCGGATTTCGTCATGGAGCCGATCGATAGTTGCTTTGCCGCGAGTTTGCGCCATCAGGTCCTCCGTAACGTCGAAAGCAGGGATTCCGCACTTGCGCGTGGATCGAGCGCAGGGCCATACGGTCTTTCATTTCAGCCGGTCGAGATTGATCCAGATCAAATTTCGTGCCTCAGAACGCGAGGGTGGCCGGCCACCGCAGCGCATACCAGCAGCAAAATCGATCGACCTAGCGACGGCTGTGCGGCGAGCGTCGCAGAACCCAGCCCGCACGGGTGAAAAGAAACGCTCCAACCAATGCGACGCCAATGAGTGCGAGAGTGACAGGCAGGCCGTCGGCACTGAAAACCGGCTCAAACAGGACAAATGCGAGGGTAGACGTGACCATCGCGCCGGCCGCGCCAAGCAAGATACGTAGCATGCCCCCAAGCGACGCGCCGTAAAGGGCGCCGACTGCTATCGCCGGGAAGATCGAAGGCAAAAAGTGATCACCCATCAGACTGCCCCATTCCACTCAGGTGCAGAGCCTTCCGGCAGCTGCGGCATGGACCCACATCCACCGTCTTCAGGCCAGTGCCACTTCTTTGAAGCCGCCGTCTGCAATTCGATCGCACCAGGCGCGATAGGCTGGTGCACTTCCGCTATACCGTGCCAGGCTTCGCTTCTGTTTCCCATCGACGTTCCGGTTGACGCCTGTCATCCACGAGTCGATTTCGTTCGACAGCAGGCCCTCCGCGTTCTTCTTGACATAGTCTGTCCAGGACTGGACGGCTTCAGGACGAGCATCTGCGTAGGTCAAGTTGCGATCGCGCATGTGCTTGATCAGCCGCGTGATCCAGTCGACGTTGAACTCGATGCTACGAGGGATGTTGCCGAGCGCCGTGTGAGGACCAACGAGCATCAGCATGTTGGGAAAACCATCTACTTGGACGCCGACGAGCGTCTCAATGCCTTCATGCCACTTGTCTTTCAGGGATTGGCCGTTATTGCCGCGAATATCGATACGATCGAAGCTGCCCGTGACGGCATCGAAGCCGGTGGCGTAGATGATCATGTCCAATTCGTGCTCGCGCTCGCTCGTCTTGATGCCGCGAGACGTGATCCGCTCGACCGGGGTCTCATTGATGTCGACAAGCTTCACGTTGGGTTGATTGTAGACCTCGTAATAGTTGGTCTCCATCGGAACCCGTCTCGTCCCGAAGCCGTGATTCTTCGGTATCAATTTTTCCGCTACCTTGGGATCTTTGACGCGCTGGCGAATCTTGCGCGCAACAAAGTCCGAAATCAGCCGGTTGGCTTCGCGATTGGTGAGCATGTCCGAGAAGTTGCCCTGCCACATGCCAAAGCCGGGAGTCTCGTAGAGTTTCTCCAGGAACGCCTCACGCTCCTCCTCGGTTATCTCAAGCGTCTTTCGCGGGTCGGGAGTGTGCAGAAAACAAGAGTATGTCTCGTCGCATCGCTTGAAAATGTCCGGATAACTCGCCTTGATGCGCACTTGCTCCTCAGGACCGATTTTGGCGTTCTTGAGTGGCTTGCACCAGTTGGGAGTGCGCTGAAACACGGTCAAGTGCCCAACCGTCTTTGCGACCTCTTGTATCGTTTGGACGCCTGTCGCGCCGGTGCCGATGACAGCGACTCTCTTGCCCGCAAACGTCACTTCATGGTGAGGCCAGGTACCGGTGTGATAGGATTCACTCTTGAAGTCCGACACGCCTGGAATGCGTGGCATCGTAGGAGCGGAGAGCGGGCCGACGGCGGAGATCAAGAACCGCGCAATGGATTGATTGCCGTTCTCCAGCGTCACGGTCCATGTTCTGTGGTGGGCATCGAAGTGCGCCGACTTTACCCGGCTCTTGAATTGGATGTTCTTTCTCAGATCGAATTTGTCGGCGACATAGTTCAGATATCGCAACGTCTCAGGCTGTCCCGCGAAGTGCTCCGACCAATTCCATTCGTTGAGCAGCTCCTTGGAGAAGGAATACTGGTAGGAATAACTTTCGGAGTCGAACCGAGCGCCTGGATAGCGATTCCAATACCAGGTTCCACCAACCCCGGTACCTGCCTCGAAAACACGAACGCTCATCCCAAGCTCTCGAAGGCGCAGCAGCTGGTACATGCCGGAGATGCCCGCACCGATGATGATGGCATCGAAGTGTTGCGTGCTTGCAGTTCCGTTGTTCGAGTTCATTGGTTCCTCGTAATGCTTGCTCGGGCCACTTGTGGCCGGGACCGTCAACACAAGTTGTGGGAGGTCATGCCAGCTCCCCCGGGCACAGATTGCTCGTTTCACTCGTTCGATCTGGCAAATTGGCGATGCAATGCTTGGCACTGTCCCAGACGCGGTCTTCGTCTCTCGAGCACGACTCTTGGAACGCAGCCTCCGACGACGGGACGAACGCCGCTTGATGCAGATCAAAGCTTGGGGGCGGAGGGCATCGATGCCTGCCTTGCAGGCAGTGCGTGGCTCAGCCGCGTCACGGCATCGTCAGGTTCTCGCAGGCATCGCAAATGGTGTGAGTCAGGGCGCCATCGAGCGCTAGGCCCCTTGCGATTTCTGAGATGACATCCGCGACGCTACTGTCTTCCTCGACTCAGCTCGCCGAGAGGTGCACGCCGCTCTTGTCCTTCGGCCCAGGTCCGAAGGCGGCGTAATTCATCTGCCGAAACCACGTCATGTATTCGACGTAGGTGATCGGCTCGTACTTCGGCGGATTGCCGGGCCCCGTGCAGGTCGGCAGGCACTCCATCAAGTGCTCAGCCCAGCAGTCGAAGAAAAACGGCAGGGCGTAGCGTTCGCCGCCCGATTTGTTGATTACCCGGTGCGGTGTCGCCAGGAAACGATCGTTGGTCCAGCGCCGAAGCATATCGCCGCCGTTGACCAGGAACGCCCCGTCAATCTGCTGCGCGTCGATCCACCGCCCGCTCGGCAGCCGCACCGAGAGCCCAGCCACTTTGTTCGGTGCCAGCAGCGTCATGAAGCTGGTATCGGTATGCGGCGCGAGCCCGAACTCGTTTTCCGTGTCCGGGTTCGCCGGCGGATAGTGTGACATGCGCAGTTTGAACATCGGTTTGGCGAACGCCTGGTCGAAGTGTGTTTCCGGCAGATCGAGCGCCAGCGCATAGAGCGGTACGAGGCTCCTCGCCAGTTCTTCCAGCGCGCTGGAATAGGCGAGGCACTGCTCGCGGAAACCAGGGAGATCATGCGGCCACTTGTTCAGGCACTGATAGGGCTTGCCCGCGATCACACCGGGATCATCCGGCGGCAGCTCGCGCGCCAGGAAGAAGGCCTCGTTGAAGTTCGGCTTGTTCGCGGTGCCGTTGAGCTGGGAATGCCGTGTCGTTCCGCCCCGCATCGGCAGATAGCCGATGTTGAACTCGTTGAGTTTGATCTCAAGCTTCTTCTCGAGTGGCTGATCGTGAAAACGCTTCGCGGCTGCAAACGTATCGTCGATCAGCGACTGCGGCACCCCGTGATTGATGACGAAGTAGAAGCCCACGTGCTCGAAGACGTGCGCCAGCTCCGTTGCGAGCCGCTCCTTGGCGCCCGGAACGCCGGCCCGAAATGGGCCGAGATCCAGCACCGGGATCTCGTCGATCGCGTCTTCGCGGATCGGCGCCAAGGAAGGAGCGAGCGTCTTCATACGGAACCTCCGTCGGTGTTGCGCACCGCAGCGTCCGCCCGTGACCCAGGCCCTGTCAACCCCGTTCAGTGCTGTGAAAGCCCCAAGTTGAGATGTCCCCTTTTTGCTGACAGCGATGCGGGGATACCCGCGGCCGTTCCCTTCCCGCGTGAATGTGGTGGAAAACCGATTGGAGGTCCCTGCGGGTGATGCGCTTTACTGAGCCGAGTTGGTCAACTATCAATTTGCCCGTCGCAGCCTGGAGAGATCAATGACACTCAAGGCCAAACTGGACGCTATCCGGGAGGCGTCATCAAAACGGATCCCGCCCGACAAGCAGGCGATCATGAAGCAAGGCACCGACGCCTTGCGGACGTCCGGTGCCATGGATCGCGTCCTGAAGGTGGGCCAGAAGATGCCCGCTTTCCAGGGCACTGCGCACGACGGCCGTGCCATTTCCTCCGGTGATCTCCTGGCCCGCGGCGCTATTGTAGCCTCATTCTTCCGTGGCCATTGGTGACCGTACTGCCGAGTGGAGCTGGATGCTCTGCAAGCTGTCTACGGTGACATCAAGGCGGCCGGCGCCGATCTGGTGGTCTTCTCCTCCGAGACCAACGACGTCTCGAAGGGCATGGCCGACAAGCAGAAGCTGACGTTCCCGATTGTCTTCGACGACGGTCTCAAGATCGCCCGCGCCTTCGGGCTCGCGTTCACACTTCCTGATGATGTGAAGAGCGTCTACCAGGGCTTCGGCATCGATCTGCCGAAGAACACCGGGCGCGATGCGTGGGAGCTGCCGATTCCCGCGCGCTTCGTGATCGACAAGGGCGGCACCGTCCGCGCCGTAGACGCCGATCCGGATTACACCGTGCGGCCCGAGCCCGACGCGACGGTTCAAGTGCTGCGCAGCTTGACGTAGCGCTGCTCCCCGCTGTCTGGCCACATCGGTCGGGGTCAGACCCATGGGTCTGACCCCTATTCGCTCACGCCTTCGGCACGAACGCCGCGACCGTCCCACCATCGACCGGAATGATGGCGCCGTTCACATAGCCGGCATCCTCGCTCATCAGGAATCTGATCACGGCCGCCATGTCGGCCGGCTGGGCGATGCGGCCGAGTGGTGATGTTCCCGACGTGCGATAACGCGTGTTGGAGCCAGGCGCTGGGTTCAGGTACGGCTCTGTCATCGGCGTTTCCACCGTCGCCGGCGCAATGGCATTGACCTGCACCTTGTGTGCGGCACTCTCAACCGCCATCACCTTGGTCAGCGCTATCACCGCCGCCTTGGTCGCCGCATAGGCGCCACTGTCGATCTTGTGCCGGATGCCCGAGATCGAGGCGAGGAACACCACGCGCGCCAGCTCGCCCTTGGCACCGGCGGCCTTGAGATGCGGCATGGCCTCGCGCGCCGCCAGCCAAAGGCCGCGCACGTTAACATTGAACAGGTCGTCCCAATCCTTGGTCGGCATCGAATCGAGCGAGCCGATACGCAGCAATCCAGCCGAGCACACGAGCCCATTGAGCTTGCCGTGCTTCTTCCCGATCTCGCGGTACGCAGCAACGACGCTTTCCTCCGATGCGACATCGCAGAGCTGCGTCTCAAGCCGCGCACCGTAGCTCGCGAAATCCCTCTTCATCGCCGCGAGGCTCTTCTCCGACACATCCTGTGCGATGACCGACCAGCCATCATCGAGCAGCCGCTTGGCCGTGCCGCGTCCGATCCCCGATGCTCCGCCCGTAATGGCACAAATCTTGGACATGCTTGTCTCCTCGAAACTGTTTCAGGTTCGAACGCACGTTAATTGGGGCGGTTCACAGCAGATCTGCAACGGCGGCCCGGTATTGTTTGATGGCCTCGAGGTGCGCGGCCATGGTCCGTCCCGCAATGCGGGTATGCGGCCCGCGCGCGTAAGTCGAGTTCACTGTCACGTGTGTCACGCCGAGCGCTTTCCAGGCCTGGAATTCGCGGCGCCAGTCGTCCGGCCCGCCGGCGCCAGTCGACACCCAGACTTCGAGGCCGACAGACTTCGGGTCTCGGCCGGCTTCCTTCGTGTACTGCCGGAGCTTCTCGAAGTGTGCGCCCGCTTCGGTGGCGCCGTGCGCCAGCATGATCCATCCGTCGCCCCATTTGGCGATGCGCCGGAGCGTCACGTCCTCGTGCCCGCCGAACCACAGCGGAATGCGGTTACGCGTCGGGAGTGGATTGATCCCGCAATCGTCGAGCGTGTGCCACTGACCCTTGAAGGTCACGTGCGGCTCTGCCCACAGCTTGCGCATCACCTCGACCTGCTCCTCGCTCCGCTTACCGCGGTTCTTGAAGCTTTCGTTGAGGCCGACGAACTCGACCTCGTTCCAGCCGATGCCGATGCCGAAGCGGAATCGCCCGCGCGAGAGCACGTCGAGCGACGCCGCCTGCTTGGCCACGAGCGCCGTCTGCCGCTGCGCCAGGATCATCACCTGCGTCGAGAACTCGATGGTTTTCGTGCACGCAGCGAGGAAGCCGAACATCACGAAGGGATCGTGGAAGAAATCCTTTGACGTATTGCGCGTCCACCCGGGCCGGCTCTCCACATTGACCCCGAGCACATGATCCGGCGCAGCGAGCCCTTCAAAACCAAGCCCTTCCGCTGTCTGTGCGTAGTCGCGAACAAAGCCTGGATCGCCGCCTGTATCGACGAGGGGCACGGTGCAACCGAGTTTCATGCGCATCTCCTACGGCTTGATCGAAACTTCTCGAGTGCCTGGCTTCAGCTTGGCGATCTTGGGAAGAGCCGGTGCCAGGCAGAAGCCAGGCACCGGGCGAATCTCACTTGCGGAACATGTGCCCGCCGTCCATGTCGATCATGGCGCCCGAGAGATACTCGACCTGCGGCCCGCAGAGCATCACGGCGAGGGCAGCCACCTCATCCGGCTCCTTCAGCCGCCCGAACGGCAGATCGCCGAGCGTCTCCTCCCAGCGGCTCTCATCCCCGAATGTCGATTTCGCGCGCGCCTTCGAGAGCGTCATGATGCGATCCGTGCGGGTCGCGGCCGGATTGATGCCGAACACGCGCACACCGTAGTCCGGCGTCCGCGAGCCGACAGCCTTCGTGAACGCGTTGAGACCCGCGTTGCCCGTCGAGCCGCACACATAGTCGTAGCGCACGTTCGGTCCGGCCATGCCGATGATGTTCACGATGATGCCCGACTTCCGAGCCTTCATCTGCTCGAGCGCCAACTTGGTCATGTGGATGTAGCCGAACACTTTCAGCTGCCACGCCTCGATCCATTTCTCCATGGAAATGTCAAATATGCTGCCGCCAGGAATCGCCCCGGCGTTGTTGCAGAGAATGTCGATGCTGGGAAACTTCTTCATCGTCGCTTCGCGCTCGGGGCCGTGCGACAGATCGGCTGCATGCGTCTCGACAGTGACCTGATGCCGAGAGCGGATCGCATCGGCCGTCGTCTTCAGGGCGTCCGCCGAGCGCGAGACGAGGATAATGTTGGCGCCCTCTGCCGCGAATGCATGCCCGAGCGATGCGCCTATTCCTTTCGATCCGCCCGTGACGAGCACTTTCTTGCCCCTGAGCTGCAGATCCATAGAGCTTCCTCCAGTCGTTGATTGTTGTTCGTGATCGGCCCACTCTATTCCCGGCTCAGGGCTGAGGCCAAGAGAATGATGGAATTCATGGACATGCACCGGCTGGTGCGATCAACGCGAAGTGCCTCCGCAATCGGGAGCGCCCAATTCCGCTGCGGTTCGGGTGAAGACGGCTCTCGATGCACTGCGGATGCGAAGCAGCCGTCACTGCCGGGTCGAACGCTGGGACTCGCGCCTCAGGACTGACCAGCTCATGTCCGCGATCTCGAGCCGATCGACACTGTCAGAAGCGGCGAAGTAGCCGTTCGATATAGTCGAGCTCGAGCAACGGGCGCGTCGGCTCTCCGAGGCGACGGCGCAGCTCTTCCAAGATCTCACGCGCGCGCTGCACGTCGATCTCGTCGGGGACCTTGACGGAGTTGCCGAAATCCGGCCCTTCGGAGCGCTGAGGACGACCCAGGGGATCGCGCGGCACGTCGCCAGCGCGGCCGTACTGGGATGGCATTTGGCGTAGCATCTGCTCGGCCATCGACTGGGCACCCTGGCGGAGGTTTTCCAGGGCACGCTGCTCAGCGCGGGCAGCACCTTCGAGATCGCCGTTCTGCAGCGCTCGCTCAGCATCGCGCATGGCCTGCTCAGCTTGGTCCAACTGGTCAGGCACGCGCATGCCGAATTGGCCCATCCCGCGCTGCAGCTGGCCGAGACGATCGCGCAGCTCGGACTGGCGCTGGCCAAGACCTTGACCGCCCTGGCCGGGCTGCTGGCCTTGTCCCGGCTGCGCTTGCTGTCCCTGGCCTTGCTGGCCACGCTGTCCGCGTTGGCCACGCTGGCCTTGCTGCCCCTGCCCTTGTTGGCCTTGCTGACCTCTCTGTCCCTGTTGCCCTTGCTGGCCTTGCTGGCCTTGCTGTCCCTGTTGACCTTGCTGGCCCTGTTGGTCGCCCTGGTCACCCTGCTGCTCACTGAATGTGTCGTCCAGAAGCTGCTGCTGATCGCCGATGATCTTCCCGAACTGGTCCATCATCTGCATCATCTGCTGGCCTTGGCCCTGCTGGCCCTGGCCTTGATTCTGGGCCATGCGGCCGTTCTGCAGCTGTTCGAGGAGATCGCGCAGCTGGCTCAGCATCTGCTGCGCCATGTCGCGCGAGCCCTGGCGCGCCATGTTCTCGATATCGCGCATCATGCGATCGAGATCCTGCGGCCGAATGAATTGCTGATTCTGCGAGAGGCCTTCCGGCATCTGCTGCTGACCCTGTTGGGCCATCTGGTTCATGAACTCGTTCAACGCCTGCCGCAGCTCGTTCATGAGCTGGCGGATCTCTTCCTCCGAAGCGCCCTCCTGGAGCGCCTTGGCAAGGTTTTCCTGGGCCTCGCGGAGGCGCCGCTCGGCGTCTGAAAGGTTACCGTCCTCAAGCCTTAGCGCGACGTGCCAGAGCTGATCGACGACGCTCCTGATGCCAAGCCGCGAGCGGTCGCGCTGAAGGCGCCAATAAGCGGAGCGCAAGCCGAGGTAGGCTCGGCTGTCGTGAAAGAAATCCTCGGGCTCAAGAGTGATTGCTTCGATGGCCTGCAGGACGCGCGGTCGATTGCGAGGATCCTCGACCAGGTATCGGCGCTGCTCGACGACAGCGCGTGCGATCGGATTGTTAAAGCGGCGCTGCGGCAGGATGAACTGGTGCGGCTCGCTCTTACCAGCCTGGCCAGCCTGATCCTTGGCCTGCAAGTGCAGCTCGACACGCATGCCTGCCCAGGGATGGCTGCCGAGCTCGTGATAGCTATTGCCCTCGGCCGTTTTGGCATTGGCGCGCGGCAGGCGCAGCGAGAGTTGCGGAGGGCGCTCAAGCGGCGGACGGGGGCCCTTGTTCGGTTCGGGACGGGCCCACTGAGTGGCGGGATCGTCGGCATTCTCGGGCACGCGCTTGATGCGACCATCGGCGGAAACTACGCCATAGTCGTCCTCGACCTTAAAGGTCAGCTTCAGAGATCCACGAGGCGTGCGTTCGGGGTCTTTGGTCAACGCGATCTTGGGTGGGGTGTCGGGGATCACCTTGAACTGCCAGGGTCCAAGGCCGGTAACGCCCGAAATGCGGATTTTGGAGGACGCTTTCAGGTCGAGCTTGATCTCGGCGACATCACTCGGCGGTGGCGCGGCGACAGCAGAGCTCGAAGCTTTGGTCTGCGAATTGGCAGCTGTTGCTGGGGCCTTGGCCTCGTGACGCTCAGTAGGTTTGCCCTCAGGGGTTACCTCGATAACAAAGCCTTTGGCACCGGTTGCGCGGATGACGAGCTGACTCGCTTCCGGCACCTCGATTGCCCCGTTCTGGTCAGCGGCGGCAATCGGCTGCGGCATCGCTCCTACGGGCCGCGAGCCATCGGCGAGAATGATCGGTGGGCGGCCGGTGTAGCCTGGGGGCGTCACCCAGGCGTCGACGCGAGAATCAGCCGTCAGCATCGGCTGGCCGAAGCGGAACGCAGCACGCAGGCGATCCGACGCGCTATCACCGACGGCCAGTCCCAGTAGCGCGAGGCCCAGCAGCAACAACGCACGGAATGCCAAAGGGTCGTAGCGATCGGCTCGCGGCGACGGATTGCCAACCTTCAGTCGTGCAAGCAGGGCCGACAAGCGCGCTTTATGAGCCTGCCAGAGAGCATGCGTTGCGGGATTATCGGCCGCGGCCGTGACAGTGTCCTCGTAGCTCGAGGCCGGGCGGTGTGGCACGCCGGAGCGGCGCTCTATGCGCCGAATAGCATCGTCTCGCGAAGGCCAAGGCGTGCGCGCCATCCAGATGCCGATTGCGAGCGCCGCAAGTCCGAAGGCACCAAGCAGTGCCGCGTGGGGGAGCTCGGAGATGCGCGACCAGACGCCCAGCAGCGAGACCAGCAAAAACAGCGAAGCCAGAGCAATCATCGCCCAGGCACGTGGCCAAAGTCGCTCGAAAAATTGCGCCAGGCGGCTCAGGCGAACCTTGCGTTCGAACACAGGGTTCGGCGTGCCTTGCGGCTGCGAGCCCTCGCGCGGTTGCGCCGGAGACGAAGCGGGAGAGTGGTGCGTCTGGGTCATCTTGGACCTTTAACACGCCGGCCAGTCGGACGCCATGAATCGAAAGCGCCGAGCCTCACTTTTGGTTCATCGACATGTTCCCGCAGTTGCGGCATTTTGGAGGCCTCCGCGAGGGCGACGCAAATCCTGCCAGTAGTCAGCGGCCAGGCGCGCGCAGATCGGCTTCAGTGGCACTCCGCGCAGAGCGGGGGGCGGCGCGGCGGGCGTGGGCACGGGAACTGCTACCGGCGGCAGAGCGGACGATGGCTGCCCCGCGTTCACCACCAGCCGGCAAGCGGCAGGTAACTGATCAAGCGTCAGCGGTGGTTTCGGTGGGGGCGGTTTGGCACCAGGTACGGGTGGGGCCGGCGGCCGCTTAAGCAGCTTGATCCAGTCGTCGATCTCTTTGCCACAGCCATCATCATTGGGGTTCGGAATGGGCTGTTGGCCCTCGCAGCCCTCGCTGCCGCGCGGGCACGCAATGCGAACGTGCATGTGATAATGGTGACCGAAGTACGGGCGAATCTTGGCGAGCGCGGCAGTGCTCGCTCCAGGCTGCTGACAGAGAGCCATCTTGATCCCGGGGTGAACCAGGACGCGCTCCACCTCGGGATAGCTTGCGGCGCGCAATACGAGCCGCGCGTGGCTCACGGTCCAAACCTTGGGATCTACGTAGATGCCATCGGGCGCCAGCATGGACGTCGCGGGCAGGTCCTCGCGCTCCTTCGCGGAGAGGCGCCGGTCGGGCATGGGCGTTAGCCAAATATCAGCATCGAGGCCAATTTGATGGCTGTTGTGCCCGGTCAACATCGGCCCGCCGCGCGGTTGCGAGATATCGCCGACCAACAGTCCGGGCCAGCCGTCATTCGCCTTGGCGTCCCTGGCGAGACGCTCAATCAGCGCAATCAGGTCTGGGTGCCCCCAGTTGCGATTCCGCGAGAGGCGCATAGCCTGCCAATTCGGCCCGTCGATCGCCAGCGGTTTGGCACCGGCAAGGCAACCTTTGGCATAAAAACCAATGGCCCGTGCAGCCATGGGCGCAGGCGTGCCGATTGCACCGAAGATCGATTTCGCGGCGATTGCATTGGGCTCTCGAACCGGCTTGGCGGCTTTACGGACGAGCGTCTTGTCGCCCTTTGCGGATGCGGGTCTCGCCTGCTTTCCGGATGCTTCTGGTGCCGGAACCGATCGCGGCGGCTGCTGCCCGACCTGGCCGAGCAGCGGCGCAATGCCTGCAGCGCAGAGCGTCGCCGCAATGGTGGTTGCTACCAATTGCCAACGCATGAATCGCGACCCCGCTCCGGCGCCGATCCTCGTTTTCTATTCAAGTGTTTACCTGAATCGACACTCTGGCCACAATGAGGCCGTGTGTTCGATTAGGCATCATCGACGGCGCGATTACGATACAGGTTGCCGATCGGCTTGCCGCGGAACTTGCGGAAGCGCTCCTCCAACCGTGGCCATGATCCATTGATGGCAGCATCGGTTCGCGAGCTGAGCTCCATCCAGATATCTGGTCGAGTGCCTGAAAAAAGAACCCGGCCGCGGCGGGCCGGGTCTTTGCTCGTGAACCGCCGAGGGCAAAAGCGTCTCAAAGGCTCTTGTCGATCATGGAGCACATCGTCTCCGCGCTCGACTTCTCGACCGCGCCCGGCGCGTCCTCGACGTTCAGCACCTTCACCACACCATTGTCCACGGCCATCGCATAGCGCTTCGAGCGTACACCGAGGCCGCGGGCGGAAAGATCCAGATCAAGGCCGATCTTCTTGGCAAAGTCCGCCGCACCGTCGGCGAGCATGGTGATCTTGCCGGCGGCGCCCGTGTCCTTAGCCCACTGTGTCATGACGAAGACATCGTTCACCGACGTGCAAGCGACCGTGTAGCCCTTCTTTTGCAACTCCTCGGCGCGGCCGACGAAGCCAGGCATGTGCGTCTTGTGGCAGGTCGGCGTGTAGGCGCCCGGCACCGCGAAGAGGGCGACCTTCTTGCCGCCGAACACCTCGGCCGTGGATTGGGGCTTGGGCGCACCGTCCGCGCCCATGGTCATGAACGTTGCCTCGGGAAGCTTGTCGCCGACTTTGATCATCTGGGACTCCTTTGCCTTTCTGCGCACATCAAGAGTTGGTTCTTTGGGGGTTGTGGTCCAGCACTTCAAGCGCTGGCGTTGTTCGGACCTTAGCCGGGTTGGTGCGGGTGGGGAAGAGTGGCAGCGTTCAAAGCAAATAATGGGGAGGTGAGTTGGGATCGGCCAACGGCTTCCGCCTGCTTCAAATAATCTCGTCCTCATCCATGAGCACATCGGCGTCTTCGCTCGGCGGCGGCTCGGCTTCGATAGGGCGTTCGTCGGCGGGGGCGGGGCGGCGACGCGGGCGGGTGCGCTCGTGCTCGTCGGACCAGGCGATGTGGAACAGCGCATCGCCCATATTGACGATCGGCAGCGTGGTCGAACCGACGATGATGCCGCGGCGCGGGCTTCTGATCTCGACTTGCGCGTCCTCGTAGGGATTGGCGACATAACCGATGATCTCGCCCTCGGTCACCGCGTGGCCGATCTTCTTCAAGGTGCGGAAGACGCCGCCATCGGGCGCGCGCACCCAGCGCGAGGCGTTGGCGAAGACGGGGAGGCGCTGCATGTCCTTCGGCACGGGATCGACGCTGTCGGGCAGTGCGAGCATGCCGGACTTGAGCATGACGCCAGCAATGCCGTCGACGCCGGCCTTGATGGCAAACTCGTCGAAGCGCAGCCCCTCGCCGCCCTCGTAGACGAGCACGTCGACGCCGGCTTCGCGCGCGCTTTTGCGCAGTGAGCCGGCGCGCTCGTGGCTCTCCAGCACGACCGGTGCGCCAAAGGCTTCGGCCAGCTCGCGCATGCGCACCCGCTTCGCCGTCTCGGCGCGGATCTGCGGCAGGTTCACGCGATGAACCGCCGCGGTGTGGAGGTCGATGCCAAACTGACAGCGGCGCACCACCTCGTTGAGGAAAAGGTGCGCGAGGCGCGCCGCCAACGACCCTGAGCTCGAGCCCGGAAATGCGCGGTTCAAATCCCGCCGGTCGGGCAAATAGCGCGAGCGGCCGATGAATCCGTAGGCGTTCACCACCGGTATTGCCAGCAAGGTGCCGGAGATGGCGTTGGGCTGCAGCGTGCGCAGGACGCGGCGGATGATCTCGACCCCGTTCAGCTCGTCCCCATGAATCGCCGCAGAAATGAACATCGCCGGGCCAGGACGCAGGCCATGCAGCACGTGGACGGGGAGCGTCACAGGCGTGTGGTTGGAGAGCTTCGACACGGGCAGGTCGACGAGTCGGCGGGTGCCGGGCTCTATCCTGATGCCGCCGATCTCGAAGGCTGAGCGCACGGGGTGAGGGTCTCGTCTCTCGTCGCAATTACACGTGATGTTTTGGCCGATTTGCCGCCGCAGCTGCCAATTATAGCAGGCGAGGGTTAAAGACGGCAGGGCATCAGATTCGTGCCGGCCTCGAGCCCGGCGTTGTCAATACTCCGGGCGACGGGTGTCAGGACGAAGGTAAGATCCCGGAGAGGCGTGGTTCAACGGCCGTTGCCCACCTCGGCGCGTTGAGGTTATGTGCTGGCCGCACGCCCCGCACGCGCCTGCCGCCCAGAGTCCACTTGATGCCGATCGCGCCTGAACCGACTGCCGCCGTCAACCGAACAGGGACGTCCTGATGCGGGGACCGCACGGCGCCGTGGAGCGCCAGCGCATTGTGCTGATCGGCGGCGGGCACACGCATGTGGCGGTGCTGCGATCGTTCGGCATGAACTCTGAGCCGGGCGTCGGCTTGACCGTCATCGCGAAGGAGTTGGACGCGCCCTACTCGGGCATGCTGCCCGGTTACGTTGCCGGCCACTACACGTTCGAACAATGCCATATCGATCTGGTACGGCTCGCGCAGTTCGCGGGGGCGCGGCTCATTCATGGCGAGGCGGCGGGGATCGATCGCGCGGCCAAACGCGTGCTGCTCAAGGGGCGGCCGCCGCTCGCCTACGATTGGCTCTCGATCGATACCGGCATTACTCCGCTTCTCGACGGCATTGCAGGCGCGGCCGAGCACGCGGTCGCGGTGAAGCCGGTGTCGAGCTTCGCGCCGCGCTGGCAGGAGCTGTTGGCGCGCGCGCTGACGGCTGACGGTCCGCGCCGCATCGTCGTGGTGGGAACCGGCGCGGCGGGATTCGAGCTGATCCTCGCCATCCGGCATCGCCTGTTGCGTGAGGCGCCGGCCCAGGGCATCGATCGCCGCGCCTTCACATTCACTCTGATCGGCGCCGGAGAGGTGCTGCCGACGCACAATGCGCGGGCGCGGGGTTTCGCGCGGGCCGCGCTGCGCGATGCAGCCATAGAGGTGATCGAGAGTGATGCAGCGGTGCAAGTCACGGCTAAAGGCGTGACGCTCGCTGGCGGCCGTGTGATAGCAGCCGACGCTGTGCTGGTGACGACCAAAGCTCAGCCGCCCACCTGGTTCCGCGACACGGGATTGCCTGTCGATGCGCAGGGGTTTCTGAGCGTCACGCCAGCGTTGCAGTCGGCCGGTGATCCGACAGTCTTTGCCGTCGGTGATTGCGCAAGCGTGATCGGCTTTCCACGCGAAAAGGCGGGCGTGTTCGCGGTCCGCCAGGGGCCGCCGCTCAACGAGAACCTCCGTCTCGCAACGCAAGGCAAGCAGCCGCGGCCCTTCCAACCACAGTCGCGGTTCCTGACGCTGTTGTCGCTCGGGGACAAACGCGCCATTGCCAGCCGCGGATCGTTGGCCGCCCAAGGCGCCTGGGCGTGGACCTGGAAGGACCGCATCGACCGGACGTTCATGGACCGGTTCAACAAGCTGCCGATGATGCCAGGCGGTGCAGGCGCAGCAAGCGGCACCGGCGGCGAACCGCGCTCCGCAAACGACATGTTTTGCGCCGGCTGCGCGGCGAAGCTCGGTCCCGCCACGCTGCAGTCGGCGCTCGACCGCCTACCCGAGCCGCCCGCCGCCGCTGAGGTTCGCGATCTGATGCCGCGCGATGATGCGGCGCTCGTCGACCTCGGCGGCGACAAGCTCCGCCTCGAAACTGCCGACCAGTTTCCCGCCATCTGGCCCGAGCCCTACGTCTTGGGCGAGATCGCGGCTGCGCACGCGCTGAGCGACATCCTCGCCAAGGGCGGCAAGCCCGATCATGCCCTGGCGCTGGTGCAGGTGGCTCGCGCGGCGCCGCATCTGCAGGAGGACGATCTGCTGCAATTGATGGCCGGCGCGCGCGCGGTGCTCGATCCCGAAAACGTCGCTGTGGTCGGCGGCCACTCGGGCCAGGGCGACGGGCTGACGGCAGGGTTCTTCGTTTCCGGTGCCGTGGCGCGCGACAAGGTGCTCGCGAAACGAAGCATCGCAGCAGGCCAGACACTCATCCTCACCAAGCCCATTGGGACTGGCATCCTGTTCGCGGGCTGGATGCGCGGCTATTCTCGTGCCCGGCACATCGCGGCGGCTCTCGCTTCCATGCGACAGGCCAACAGTGCAGCGGCAGGCATTTTGCTCGCACATCACGCAGCAGCGGCGACTGACATCACCGGCTTCGGCCTCGCCGGCCATCTGCTCGAGATGCTGGAGGGAAGCGCCGCGTCCGCGCACGTCGATTCAACGCGTCTGCCGCTGCTGCCAGGCGCCCTTGATCTGGCGCGCGACGGCGTTGCCTCCACGCTGCTGCCGGAGAACCTCGCCATGCGCGGCCGCCTCGCCGGGCCGACGCCGAGCCCGGCGGCGCTCGCGCTGCTGTTCGATCCACAGACGTCGGGCGGCCTTCTCGCCAGCGTTCCCGACGAGCACGCTGACGCCTGCATGGCCGCACTTCGCGCGGCGCATGTCGAGGCAGGAGCCATTGGCAAGATTCAGCACGATGGTCCCGATCAGGCGGGTAAGATTGTGCTGACGGGAACGCTGGGATGACGGATCAGGCGGCGAAAGCCTTTCAGGAGGAGACCCAAGTGCATGGGGCTCCCCGGCCAGACAAACCGATCCCGCTCAAACGGAGTGCAACGCCATGCTGAAACGAACCTTCGCCGTCTTCGCGGCAACTGTCGCCCTCGCCACCCACGCTCACGCCAACGGCCTGGAGCAGGTCGCTCCCGACAAAGTTGGCATGTCCAAGGAGCGGCTCGACCGCCTCGGCAGTGTGCTCGCGAAAGAGATCGAGCAAGGCAAGCTTCCCGGCGCGGTGCTCGCCGTCGCGCGGCGCGGCAAGATCGCCTACTTCGAGGCGCTGGGGCAGCGCGATCCCGTCGCCAAGGCGCCAATGCCGAAGGACGCCATCTTCTCTCTCGCCTCGATGACCAAGCCCATGGCCTCGGTCGCGCTGATGATGCTGCACGACGAGGGCAAGGTGTTCCTCTCCGATCCAGTCGGCAAATACATCCCGGCGATGGCCAACAAGCAGCTCGGCGTGATCAAAAAGGGCGCCGACGGCAATGACGTGGTCGAGACGGTCGCGCCAAAGCGGCAGCCGACGGTACAGGATCTGCTTTCGCACACCTCGGGCGTGACCTATGGCGGGCGCGGTGAGACACCCGTTCACAAGATGTGGCCGATCTCGTCGTCGTCTTCGGCGGCGAGCATGACGAAAGAGGAGTTCCTCGAGCGCGTGGCCAAAGCGCCGCTGCTCTACGAGCCGGGCACGGTGTGGGACTACAGCCTCTCGACCGATCTCGTCGGCTTCATCGTGGAGGCGGTGTCGGGCCAGCGCCTCGGGGCGTTTCTCGAGGAGCGGATCTGGAAGCCGCTCGGCATGGTCGACACGAGCTTCGCCATACCCGCCGACAAGATGAACCGCTACGCGCTGGCGTTTGCAAACGATCCCGAGACGGGCAAGCCGCAGTCGATCGTCCATGCCAAGACCAACCCGCTGAAGTACGACTGCGGCGGCGGCTGTGCGATCGGCTCGACCATGGACTACCTGCGCTTCGCCATGATGCTCGCGAGCCGCGGCCAGCTCGACGGCGTGCGCATCCTGGCGCCGAAGACGGTCGAGTACATGACCGCGGATCACATCGGTCCGGAGATCCGCGCGCGCAGCAGCACAGCTGTTCTACCACTGGGCTACAGCTTTGGCCTCGGCTTTGCGGTGCGCACCAGCAACGGACTCTCGACACTCGCCGGCACAGCGGGCGACTACAACTGGGGTGGCGCGTTCGGCACGTTCTTCTGGATCGATCCGAAGGAGGAACTCGTCGTCGTCTGGATGTCGACCGCTCCCGGTGAAGGCCGGGCTCGCTTCCGGAATACGGTGAAGAACATGGTGCTGGCGGCGATCGAGAATTAGGTCTCGTTATCGGAGATGTGCGGCGAGACTTGACGGAACTGTCTGTCACAAAGGCGCGCGACGTGCGTGACACCGGCGCATGGACCTAATCTTCGTTGCCGCTGCGCTGCTCAGCGCCGTCCTGCACGCCGGCTGGAACGCCGCCGTGAAGGCAGCGCCTGATCCCAAGGCGACGATGACGGCGCAGTCCGTGCTGTCAGCGGCGATTGCTGTCGTTGGCCTTGCCGCTACGGGCCTTCCCGCGAGCGACTCTTGGCTATGGATCGCGGGCTCGACAGCGCTCTATGTCGTAACCGTGACGAGCCTGCTCCGCTCCTACGAGCTTGCAGGCTTCGGCATCGCCTATCCGGTTTCTCGCGCCATTTCGACCTTGCTCGTCGCGCCACTCGCTGCATTGCTGGCGGGTGAAGTCTTGAGCATCTACGGATTCCTGGGCATTGGATGCATTGCTGCGGCATTGCTGCTTCTCGCTCTCGCCAATCGGGGCGAGGATGCTGCTCCACGACAGGCTGCCGGCTGGATCGCGCTCTCGGGCCTCGCAACGGCGGCTTACGTCATGTGCGACGCGCAGGGTGTCCGCAGCGCCGGCTCGGCGCTGTCCTATGGATTCGCCGTCTCGATCACCAACGCCATTGCGCTGGCATGGTGGCAGAACCTGGTGGCCGAGCCTTGGTCGAAACTTTCAGGCCATTTCAGGACTGCCTTGCCCATCGCGGGTGCCTCGACGGCTTCGTTCTTGCTGATCCTCTGGGTGCTCGCCCGAGCGCCGATCGCGCCATCAGCGGCGTTGCGGGACACAAGTGCGATTTTCGCGGTGCTGATTGCAGCCGTGTGGCTGAGGGAGCGCTTCACGATCTGGCGCCTGCTGGCTGTCGTGCTTGCCGCCACGGCGGTGCCGTTGCTGAGGCTGGCGTGATGCCGTTGCGCTGATGCTTGCGTTTGCTTGAACCTTTCTCGCTGCTGCCGCGACCAACGCTGTGCCGGGGTCATTCCACACCCCAAAACACAAGAGAGGTTCAGTCATGTCCAATATTCTTCGTGTCACAGCCACTGTTGCGAGCCTGATCGCATTTTCCGGCGCCGCCTTCGCTTGCCCCAACGGCTACAAGCGGGTGTGGATCCAGGGCAATCCGGTCTGCCAGCTCGATGCCTCGGCGAGCACCAAGCTGAAAGCCAATACGGGCCCGGTGCTGCAACAGGGCGGGTCTGGTCAACTGAAGTCGCGATAACGGAATATCCCGGCGACGTTTGACACACGTCGCCAGCGCTTTCCCTGAGCCAACGCGCAGCCGCGCGTTGGCTTAGCTACTTCTTGTGCTCCTCCAAGCGCGGCATGATCTCGACGAAGTTGCAGGGGCGGTGGCGGTTATCGAGCTGCCACTTGAGAATGCCGTTCCAGGCGTCCTTGCAAGCGCCGGGCGAGCCGGGCAGGCAGAAGATGTACGTGCCTTGCGCGACGCCACCACAAGCGCGCGATTGAATGGTCGAGGTCTCGATCTTCTGATAAGAAATCAAATGGAAGACCGTCGAGAAGCCGTCGATCTCCTTCTCGAAGAGCGGCTTCACCGCTTCAGGTGTCACGTCGCGGCCAGTGAAGCCAGTGCCACCCGTGGTGATCACGACGTCGATCTTGGGATCGGCGATCCAGCCCTGCACCCTGGCGCGGATCTGCGCCACGTCGTCCTTCACCAGCGCGCGATCGGCGACCTCGTGGCCCGCCTCCTTGATCATTTCGGCGAGCGTGTTGCCGGACTTGTCCTCGGCCAACGACCGTGTGTCGGACATGGTGAGGATCGCGATGCGAACCGGAATGAAGGGGCGGCTCTCGTCCATTCGGGGCATGGGTGTCCCTCGCTGTTTTGCTCGGCTCCGCGGAGCGCTCGATTTGGCTGACCATAGCACAGAGAGCGGGGTGAGACCCATGGGTCCGACCCACTGCCAGCTCGTCCGCTTCTTGACCGCGGCCGAACGAAGCCGCAATGAGCATGCTGAGGACGGCACGCACGACGTCAGAGACGGACCTGTAACCACATGACGAAACCGCTGGACGGCATACTGGTCGTATCGATCGAGCAGGCGGTGGCGGCGCCCATGTGCGGCCGGCGGCTTGCGGACGCGGGTGCGCGGGTCTTGAAGATCGAGCGGCCGGAGGGGGACTTCGCGCGGGGGTATGACCGGCTGGCGAATGGCGAGAGCGTCTATTTCGTCTGGCTCAACCGCGGCAAGGAGTCGGTGATTGCGGATCTGACGAAGCCCGAAGACCGGCGCTTCATCGAAGCGATCATCGCGAAGGCCGACGTGCTGGTGCAGAACCTGAAGCCCGGCGCGCTGGCGAAGCTCGGGCTCGGGATCGAGCAGTTGTGCACCAAGTATCCGCGTCTGATTGCGTGCTCGATCTCGGGCTACGGCGACACCGGGCCGTTTGCGGAGCGCAAGGCGTATGATCTGCTGATCCAGGCGGAGTCTGGTTTGGCTTCGGTGACAGGCGATGCGGCCGGTCCGTCGCGCGTTGGCATCTCGATCGTCGATGTGGCGACGGGGCTGCACGCCTACGAAGCCATTCTCGAGGCGCTCATTCAACGGGGACGCACTGGCAAAGGTGCGGACATCCGCCTCTCAATGTTCGACTGCATGGCCGAGTTCATGTCGGTGCCGCTGCTGCAGGGGATGTGGGGTGCGCCGCCGAAGCGCATCGGGCTGTCGCACACGTCGCTCGCGCCCTACGGGGTGTTCACGACGCGCGACCAGGTGCCGATTCTGATCTCGATCCAGAACGATCGCGAATGGAAGGCGCTGGCGGCCAAGGTGCTCGACAAGCCGCAACTCACAAGCGATCCGAAATTTGCGACGAGCCCGGCACGGCTGGAGAACCGGCCCGAGACGGACGGACTGGTGCAGGCGTGGTTCGGGTCCGTCAACGCCGACGCTGCCGTCGCGAAGCTCGATGCGGCAGATATCGCGTTTGGGCGCGTCAACGACTGGGCCGGACTCAAGGCGCATCCGCACTTGAGACTGATGACGGTCGGGACGCCGCGAGGACCCGTCCAGATGCCGCAATCGCCGGCGCAGTGGCTCGGCGCGCTCGATGCGAATGCGCCGGGCACGGTGCCGAAGCTTGGTGCCCACACCGACGCGGTCCGGCGAGAGTTTGTGCGCTGACGATCGGCAGGGGTCACCTTGACGCCCTCGATCGAAGCTGATCGTGTCTTCGGCTCATACTGGCTCACCTGAAGGACGCGACACATGGCCAAGGCGAAGCACACCGCGCTCATCACCGGCTCGAACAAGAACATCGGCCGCGCCTGCGCACTGCATCTTGCGAAGGCGGGATGCAACGTCGTGATCAACGGGGCGCGGGACAAAGCCGCGGCGGAGTCCGTCGCCAAGGAGGTGCGCGCGCTCGGCGTCGAGGCGCTGGTGGCGATGGGCGATGTGGGAAAACGCGCGGAGCTGGATGCCATCGCCAAGGCCGCACTGGATAAGTTCGGCGTCGTCGACGTTCTGGTGAACAACGCGGCGGTGCGCGAGGACGGCGCGTTCCTCGAGATGAGCGAGGATGCCTGGAAGTACGTGATGGCGGTGAACTTCGATGCGGCCTACGTGCTCGCGCGTGCCTGCCTGCCGGGCATGATCAGACAAGGTTGGGGCCGCATCATCAACTTCGCCGGCATGAATGCGATCCACGGCTACAACGGGCGCGCGCACGTCTCGGCGTCAAAGCACGCGGCGTGGGGGCTGACCAAGGCGCTCGCAAAAGAGTTCGGGCCGAAAGGGATCACGACCAACATCGTGTCGCCGGGGCCGATCATGGGCGAGGCGCAGGAGCAGCGGCAGGCGGCGCACATTTCGACGATGAAGGCGCGGGTGCCTGTGGGCCGCCTGGGTACGCCCGATGAGGTGGCGGCTGCCGTGGGGCTGCTGGCGTCCGAGCAGGGCGCGTTCATCAACGGGCAGATGATTCAGGTCAACGGCGGCGCGGAAACGTGAGGCAAAGCAGCTTGCGATGCGCTGCACTGGCAATCGCGTTCTCTAAGTTCTCAATTAAACGCGACGAGCTTGGCCTGGTCGGTGAGGACAAACATGCGGCCACCCGCAACGATGGGCGAGGTGAACACCGGCGCGCCGAGGTTCTGGCCGCCGCCGTCCGCCCTGCCGGTCGCCGCATCGACGCCGACGAGCTGGCCCTTGTCCGAGGCCAGCCACAGCTTGCCACCGGCGAGCACGGGGCCGGCCCAGGTGGTGGCACCGGAAAGCTTCGTCGTCCACAGCACCTTGCCGTCGCGGCGCGTGATCGCCATCAGCTGGCCAGCAGTGTCGACGACGTAGAGCATGTCGCCGGCGACGGCTGGGGCGTGAAGGCCCGGCACGTTGATCGACCACAGGCGCTCACCGGTTTTGATGTTGGTCGCGACCATGCGGCCCGAGTGGCCAACCGCATAGACAGTACCGCCGTCGATCACAGGACGCGCAGCGTCAGTCATCGAGTTGAGCGAGGAGGCGAGGCGCGTGCGCGCGAGCGACTCCGACCACACCTGCTGACCGTCGCTGGCGCGGAGAGCGACAAGATCGCCTGAAGGGTACGGCACGACGACGGTGTCGCCGTCGACAGCTGGGCTGGCACTGGTCAAAATCGCGGCCTTCTCGGGGAGACCTTGGAACTTCCAGAGCTCACGGCCGTCGCTGCCGCCAAGCGCATAAGTCGAGCCGTCGGACGTGACGACGAACACTCGATCGTTCACCGCCGTCGGCGATGAGCGCACCGGCGAGCTGAGATTCTTCTCCCACAGCTTCTTTCCATTCTGGGCATCGAGAGCGTAAACGATTCCGAAGCCTGTCGCGGCATAGATGCGTCCGCCCTCGGCCGCCAGACCACCGCCGAAGCCCTTGAAGTCCTTTTCCTTGTCGGGTGTGAGAGAAACCTTCCACGCCGCGGCACCTGAGGCGGAAAAAGCCGACACTCGGCCGTGCGCGTCGAGGGTGTAGACCTTGCCATCGGCGACAATCGGATTGGCGGTGAGACGGCCTTGCTTGCTCGAGCCCGTGCCCGCGCTCGCACTCCACGTCTGGCGTGGCGAGGCGCCAAACACCACGTGGCCGGGTGAGTTATTGGCAGGCCCGCCCGGCTGCGGCCAAGCTTCGTTCTGGCGCGGCGCGGGAAGTGCGATCGGCTTGTCGGCCTGGGCGACATCAAGCCCCGCGCGCGTCTCGGAGAGCGAGACCGGAATCCGCTTGCCGGGAAGCGGCGTCTCCTTTTCCGCGAAGGGATTGAGGTCGGACAAGCGCGGCAGCGATGGTCCATCGGAGCAGCCGGCGAGCAGCAATGCCGTCAATGCCGCCGCCGTCACGGCGATCGTCCTCGATTGCGCGTATCCCCGTCCCATGCCGTTCGCCCCTACTTCTTCTTCTCCGCAGGCGCCTTTGTAGCAGGCGCGGCTTGACCCTTGGCGGGCTCTTGCGCTGGCGTCGCTGCGCCGCTTGTGGTTTCGCCTTTCGATGCTTCCGCGTCGGTCAGCAGTGACAGCATCAGCATCGCGCGTTCGCCGGCCGATGGCGGCGCGGACTTATCGCCGAGCAGCGCCTCGAAAGCCTTTTTGGCTTCTTCTGTCTTGCCGGCCTTGTAGGCGGCGAGACCCAGCGTCTCACGAGCCATGCCACGCCAGGGCGACGTCTCAGCAAGCAAAGGACTGAGCCGATTCTGCATCTCCGTCCAGTCGGCGGTGTCCAATCTCAACTTGGCGGCGTGCAAAGTGGCAAGATCCCGCAGGACGGGGTCGGTGGCAGCGTCTTTGGCGATTGCCTCATAGCTAGCCACAGCAGCTTCGATCTTGCCGGCTCGAGCATCGGCGGCCGCAAGCTGGAAGAGTGCCAGGGTCTGATAGCCGGCGGCAGAGCCCTTCGCGAGAACCGAATAAACTGCGCGCGCGTCGTCGACTTTGCCATCGGCCGTGAGCGTCTGGGCCAGCTCGAACCGGGCGCCTGCCGCCTCGCGTGCCGCGATCTGGCGAGATTTCCACCATTGAGAGCTGCCAACACCCAGCACGATGAGAGCAGCCACGGCCAGCGCGAAAATCCCGTACTTGTTCCAGAGCTGCTGAATCTGCTCGCGGCGCAGCTCCTCATCCACCTCGCGCAGAAAGGTGTCGCTCCGATCTGTCTGTCGGTCGGCCATGCGCCCTACTGAACTCCCAAAATGGGCACGCTGCGCCCGCCTTTGATATCTTCAGACCATATAGACCGTGCGAGCGGGCAATGACAGCCGCCCATTCAGCCGCATGTCGCCTATCCACGGACTTCCCACAGCTCGGTTGGATCGCGTGCTTTTCCGGCAAATTCGTGTCCTCGAGCTTGTCACTGACGGCGAATGCCAGGGCTATTGCGGCATCAATGGCACGCCGATCAGCAGGAGATGGCCCCATTTCAACATGGCCCAATAGAGGGCAAGGCCGACGACGACGGCAATGATGTCGTTCGTTATGGGGCCCGACTTGATCGCCACAAGGCCTTTCGCCTCGCGCCGCTTGAGCGAGATCCGGTCATACACGGCCCAGGCGAGCAGGCCACCGAACAGGGCCAGCGAAGCCGCATCACCGCGGACGAACAGATGGCCCAATGCCCAGAGCTTGACTGCGGTGATCATCGGGTGCCGCACTGCTGCGGAGATGCGGCCGGGGAGATAAGTTGCAAGTAACAAAGGGAAAACTGGAAGCATCAGCAGGAGTGTGACGTGGCGGCCCCAGCTTGGGGGAGACCAGAGTATCGGATTCTTGCCAGGCATCAGCTGAACACGGTGGTAACCGTAGATGATCAGCACCAACCCCGCCAGGGCTACGAGTGAAAAGAAGCCTTTGTAGGCATTTTCGCCAAACCGGCGTGCCAAGCCGTGGCGGACATCCGGTTGGGTCGGCAGCAAGTGGATCCCGATGAACACAACGAGGCCTAGAAGGAGCGGAATCATCGTATATCCCCCTGACTCTGGATCGCGTCTGACCCGCGTTAGTTACCCGAGGGTACCAACAGGGAGCAATCAATCGAGCTCCGATTATTCATGGAACGTGCCGATGGAGCTCAGTCTGGTTTTTGACCAGCGGGCGACCATATATTAGAAGCGCTCCAAACTAGCCGGGTCAGCCGCCGCTGCAACGCCCGGGGCAGATCAAGATCACCGAGGTCACCGATGTTCATTCAGACCGAGCCGACACCCAATCCAGCTACCTTGAAGTTCTTGCCGGGCAAGACGGTTCTGGGAGATGGCACGGCCGATTACCGGAGCGGGGAGGAAGCGGTGCTGTCGCCGCTCGCCAGCCGTATCTTCGAGATCGACGGTGTCCGCGGCGTCTTCCTCGGCTCCGATTTCATTTCGGTGACCAAAGGCGAGGCCGAGTGGCAGCATCTGAAGCCCGCGATCCTGGGCGCCATCATGGAGCATTACATGTCGGGCGCTCCGGTGGTCGACGGCGCGGAGGGCGACAGTCCCACGGGTGAGGATTACGACCCCAAGGACGAGGAGACGGTCAAGACGATCAAAGAGCTGCTGGAAACGCGTGTGCGGCCGGCCGTCGCCAACGATGGCGGCGACATCGTGTTCCACGGCTTCCGGGACGGCGTGGTGATGCTGCACATGCGGGGCGCGTGTGCCGGTTGCCCGAGCTCGACCGCGACATTGCGCGGCGGCATCGAGCGGCTGCTGCAACACTTCTGCCCGGAGGTCATGGAGGTGCGGCCGGTCTGACCACCGCGAACAGACTACAGAAAGCCCTGCCGGCTGCAGGGCTTTTTCATTGATGCTGACCGATACACACACGCAATCTCATCCCCAGCGACACCAGGAGTGCACCATGCCCGGCCGTCTCGACGCCAACGTCCTCGACCAGCTTTTCCTCGAGGCACGCACCCATAATGCTTGGCAGGCGAAGGATGTGCCCGACAGCGTGCTCAAGGAAATCGTCGACATCATGAAGATGGGGCCGACGAGCGCCAATTGCTCTCCGGCGCGGATCGTGTTCGTAAAGTCAGAGGCTGCGAAGAAGCGGCTCTCGCCATTCCTCTCGGAGGGAAATCGCGCCAAGACGATGAGTGCGCCAGTGTGCGCGATCATCGCCAACGATCTCAAGTTCTATGAGCATCTGCCGAAGCTCTTCCCGCACAACCTGACGGCGCGCTCATGGTTCGACGGAAACGAGACGCATGCCAATACGACGGCGATGCGCAACGGATCGCTGCAGGGCGCCTATCTGATGCTGGCTGTGCGCGCATTGGGGCTCGATGTCGGAGCGATGTCGGGCTTCGACAATGCCGGCGTCGATCGCGAGTTTTTTCCAGACGGGCGCGTGAAATCGAACTTCCTGTGCAACATCGGCTACGGTGATCCGAAGGGGCTGTTCAACCGCTCGCCGCGCTTCGCCTTCGACGAAATGGCGCAGATCCTGTGAGAGCCGCTACCGATTTTCCGGGGTGCGCGCGATGAACGTTCTCGCGCTCGACAGCTGCTTCGGAGCGGTGTCGGCTGCGGTCGCGTGGTCCGTCGATCGCGGTGCGCCGGACCAACTCGTGCGCGAGAGGTGCGAGAAGCGTGCGACCGGTCATGCCGAGCGGCTGATGCCGATGATCGCGGAGATCATGGAGAAAGCGCGAGACGACGGCGGGCCCGGGTTCGGAGGGCTGGACCGTATTGCGGTGACGCTTGGACCTGGAACGTTCACGGGTGTGCGCACCGGCGTTGCAGCGGCACGCGCGTTGGCGCTGGCGACAGGCAAGCCGGTGTGCGGGACATCGAGCCTGGCCGTGATGGCGCGGCGCGTCGACGTGGAGCTTGGCCGTCAGCGGCAGCAGCGTGTTGCCATTGCCGTCGATGCGCGTCGGGACGAGGTCTATCTGCAGTGCTTCGGAGGCGATGCGGTGCAGGCATTGACACCGCCGCAGCTGTTGTCGCTTGCGGGCGCGGTCGCGTTGCTCGAGTCGTTCGGCGGTCCTTGGATCGTGGCCGGTTCGGGGGGCTTGCTGCTCTCTGCGGCCGCAGACGAAATCGGGCTTCAGATCACCGCCATGCTGCCGGAGCTGGAGCCGCATGCCTCAGATCTGGCACATATGGTCGATGAATTATCTGTGCTTACCTCCGTGAAGCCACTTTATCTGCGCCCGCCCGATGCCAAACCGCAGATGAGCAAGATTCTCCCAAGGGCCTAAAACCATGTCCCGCAATCCAACCCCCGGAGCCGCGCCCATGTCCCCGGGCTCAGCACCGCAGAAGTTCGATCCCCGATACGTGAGCCTACTCTGGGCGCCGCCCGAACAGGCGGCGGAGTTCGCGCAAATCCACGCTCAGGCTTTTCCCGAGCCTTGGGATGAACAGGCAATCGCCGGCATGCTGGCACATCCAGGATCGGTCGCAATGATGGCGATGGGCGGCGAGCCTCGTCGGATCGGCGGTTTCATCCTCGCCCAGGTGGCGGCCGATGAAGGTGAAATATTGACCATCGCCGTCGACCCAGCGTGGCAGCGGAACGGCGTTGGAGCCAAGCTGGTCGATGGTGTGAAGCGGGCGGCACAGCGGGCGGGCGCGCAGAGCCTGTTTCTGGAAGTCGCCGAGTCCAACTCAGCGGCGCGCCGCCTCTACGAGAAGTGCGGGTTTGCGGAGGCCGGGCGCCGAAAAGGCTATTACGCTCGGCCCGGTTCGGCTGCGGAGGATGCCATCGTGCTCAGGGCCTCGTTGAAGAGCTGAACGGGTCTCCCCGGACCGAGCGAAACATCGATCTTTACGCAAAATACTGCCATGGCCTTGACGCAATGGCCTGAGAATCGCCTTGTGGCGGAGCGACAATCGCGGCAGCCGGCTCATCCTAGCGCTGGCGCCGCACGTTCCTTGATGCTGCGACTTCGGGCCGACTGGTGGCGATGGAGAACGTTATGCCGATAGTCCTTCGACCGCTGGCCTTGGCTGCGGCCTTGAGCATGGGCGCGGCCTTGGCTGCCGCACAGACGGCGACGGGTGATGTGCAGGCAGGCGCATCGACTGGAGCTCAAGGATCGGCTCAAACCGAGAGCGCTCCATCAGCGGATGCGCAGACGCCGAGCCCATTCATAGAGCGTACTCCCGTCAGTGCCGAAAAGGAGCCTCGTGAACAACCAGCTGTGACCGCACAGCCTCCAGCACCGGGCGAGCCATCGATCGAGCCGGAAACTCAGGCGGCTCGCACGGCAGATGTGCAGCCACCCTCGCCGTCCTCGGCAACACCGGCCGAGACTCCTGCACGTGAGGGCGCAACACCATCGCAGCCGGAGCCCGTGCCGTCGGTCAGTCCGGCGGCGGCTGCATCCGCTTCGGCGGGTGCTACCAAGCCCGCGTTCGCGCTCGACATGGCGGCGGCGGTTTCACGCCTCGCGCGGATCGAGCAGCGGGATCGGACCGCCATGGACGGATTTTATGCCGAGCGACAGGGCGCTCCTCTCTGGGTCAGCGCCGCAGGCCGGACGGCGCAGGCGGACAGCCTCATCGCAGAGATCCGCCGCGCCGGAGACTGGGGCCTCGACGCGTCTGCGTTCGATATGCCCAACGTCCGCAGCGGCAAGCAGGACCGCTCAGCCGACGCTTTGGCGGTGGACGAGGCGGAGATCAGCGCAGCGGTCTTGAAGTATGCGCGGCACGCTCGGGGTGGGCGCGTCGAGCCGGCAGCGATCACCAAATTTCTCGACCGCCGCGCTCAGGGCTACGACAGCAGAAGCCTGCTGAGGCAGATCGCAACGGCTGCTGATCCGGCGGAGTACCTGCGCGACCTTCACCCGCAGCATCCGCAGTTCAAGAAGCTCAGACAAAAGTACCTGGAAGCGCGCGCCAACGGACCTGTTCAAACGGTCATTGCCGAGCCAGAACCCACGGCACCGCAAGGCGGCAAGGCAAAAGCATCAGCGCCGGCGAAAAGTCCGGAAGGCTCCGCTCGCCGACTGCTCGCCAACATGGAGCAGTGGCGTTGGATGCCGAACGACCTCGGAGCGTTCCACGTTTGGGTGAACGTGCCCGAGTACACGGTTCGCGTGGTCGCGAACGGCAAGGTGGTTCATAGCGAACGCATCATCATCGGCAAGATCGACACGCAGACGCCGATCTTTTCAGACGAGATGGAGCAGGTGATCTTCCACCCGTTCTGGGGCGTGCCGGACTCGATCAAGCAGAACGAGGTGCTGCCGAGCCTGCGTGGTAACGGCTCCGTACTCGCGAAACACAATTTGCGCATACAGTCCGGCGGTCGCGACATCGATCCGCGCTCGGTGAATTGGGATCAGGCCGACATTCGCAAGTTCCACGTCTACCAGCCGCCGGGCGGCGACAACGTGCTCGGCGTCGTGAAGTTCCGCTTTCCGAACCGGCACGACGTCTACATGCACGATACGCCGACGAAGGGCCTGTTCAATCAGTCGGTACGCACGTACAGCCATGGCTGCATGCGCGTGCGCGATCCGGTGAAGCTCGCCGAGGTGATCCTGGCGCACGACAAGAGCATGTCGTCCAGCAGCGTGCGCGCGCTGACCTTGAAGGATGCGCCTGAGAACAACCAGATCAATCTCACGCGCAAGATCCCCGTGCATATCACCTACTTCACGGCGAGCGTGGAGGAGGACGGCCGGCTCAGGACCTTCAACGACATCTACGGTCACGAGGAACGCATCGCGCTCGCCGTCGAGGGCAAGATGCACCTGATCAGGCCAGTGCCGGAGGCGAAGGGACCGCCCGAACCGGTGGCGAGCCTCAGGGAGTCGAATACGATCTTCTCGGGCTTCAACGGCTTCTCCGGTCCCTTCGGATCGTCGTCCTCGAAAGGCAGTGCGCGCGACCGCGACTGGGCGCGCCGCGCGTTCGAAAACAACAACTGACACTGCCGGGCATGGGGCGATCGCCGGCCGCCCCGCAAGCGGCATTGCCTTGCGGCCAGCGCAAGCCGGTCTGCCTTGCCGCACACCCGGTTTCCGGCTAATCGAGCCTCAGATTTCAGGATTTCGCAGCTCAGACGCCTCAACGGAGACACTCCATGGCACGCACCAAGATCGCCCTCATCGGCGCCGGCATGATCGGCGGCACGCTCGCCCACCTGATCGGCCTGAAGGAGCTCGGCGACGTGGTGCTGTTCGACGTGGCCGAAGGCATGCCGGCCGGCAAGGCGCTCGACATCGTGCAGGGCGGCGCGGTCGAAGGCTTCGACTCGGCGATGAAGGGCACCAACAGCTACGCCGACATCGAGGGCGCAGATGTGATCATCGTCACCGCCGGCGTGCCGCGGAAGCCCGGCATGAGCCGCGATGATCTGCTCGGCATCAATCTCAAAGTGATGGAGCAGGTGGGTGCTGGCATCAAGAAGTACGCGCCGAACGCGTTCGTGATCTGCATCACCAATCCGCTCGATGCCATGGTGTGGGCCCTGCAGAAGGCCTGCGGCCTGCCAAAGAACAAAGTGATCGGCATGGCGGGCGTGCTCGACACGGGCCGCTTCCGCCTGTTCCTCGCCGAGGAGCTGAAGGTATCGGTCGAGGACGTGACGGCGTTCGTGCTCGGCGGACATGGCGACGACATGGTGCCGCTGGTGCGCTACTCGACGGTCGGCGGCATTCCGCTGCCAGATCTCGTGAAGATGCGCTGGATGACGCAAGAAAAACTCGATCAGATCGTTGACCGCACGCGGAAGGGCGGCGGCGAGATCGTGAACCTGCTGAAGACCGGCTCGGCATTCTATGCGCCGGCCTCGTCGGCGATTCAAATGGCCGAGAGCTATCTCAAGGACAAGCGCCGCATGCTGCCCTGCGCCGTCCATCTGACTGGCGAATATGGCGTCAAGGACATGTACGTCGGCGTTCCCGCGATCATCGGCAAGAATGGCGTCGAGCGCGTCGTCGAGATCGACCTGAACAGCGCCGAGCGGCAGATGTTCATGAAGTCGGTCGAAAGCGTGAAGGGCCTGATCGACGCCTGCAACAAGATCGCGCCGCAGCTGGGGGCGTGAGCGGCAACCCACTCAACGCGGCGCCAAGCACGGCCCCTGATTAGGACGTGCCCAAGCCGGCTGCGGGAAGGTCGCCCAATGCAGGCTATCGTAGCCGCGCCGCGCTGAGAGTTCGATGCTGGCGCGGATCACGCGTTGATCGCCATCCGGCCTGGTGGCGACGATGATGCATTTGTCCAGCACATGGGGCGGCAGGGTCCCCGACGTTGTCTGAAACTTCTGCGCTTCGACGTGCCAGCCGGCAGCCGTTAGCTTGTCGACGTAACCAGCGACAACCGTTGAGGGCCTTTCCGACACGGTGAGATAGCCGTAGCCTGTCTCCGCCAGTGACGAGGTCGGACCGAACCACGCCCTGACCTCGAGCGAAGCCCCGTCGGGGTGCGGGACCCAATCCGGCCATGGTGCCTTGGGACCGATCAGCGCCTGTTGGATCGAGCCGTCCGGGCGCCCATATCCAACGCGAGCAACAGCCACTTCCATGGCCACAAGCTGCCAGAAAATGGGGCTCGCAAGCACAATGGGGAAGGCCACCGCCAGAAAGATGAGGAAAGCTCGCATCTTTCTCTCGCTAATACGCGACAGATATCAAGGGCGGCAGTATAGGCGCAGAACGTTAGTCGACCCTGAAAAAGACCGAATACTGCGAAAGACCGACTGGCCATGGCAGCTGCGGTTGCATAAGGAGGCGCGGAGGCGTCTGCCAGTTTGCGGCACCACTTGAACGAGGTTCTGCGCCATGAACATCCACGAATACCAGGCCAAGGATCTCTACCGCGAGTACGGGATTCCGACCGGCAAGGGTTTTCCGGCCTTCTCGGTGGACGAGGCGGTGGAGGCGGCGAAGAAGCTGCCCGGGCCAGTGTGGGTGGTGAAATCGCAGATCCATGCCGGCGGACGCGGCAAGGGCAAGTTCAAGGAACCCGCAGCGGGCGACAAAGGCGGCGTTCGCCTCGCGAAATCCGTCGACGAGGTGAAAGCCAACGCCCAGCAGATGCTCGGCAATACGCTCGTCACGCTGCAGACTGGACCCGCCGGCAGACGCGTGCAGCGCCTCTATATCGAGGACGGCTCGGCGATCGCCAAGGAGCTCTATCTCTCGATGCTCGTCGATCGCGCGACGAGCCGCGTGTCGTTCATCGCGTCGA
>CAZCQH010000028.1:0-71391 GCA_964500805.1 uncultured Hyphomicrobiaceae bacterium | reverse complement strand
TAGACACTTTCAGTCAACCGCACCGGCCCTCGCCTGAGCTAACGGGACAGGGACGTTTGTTCAGTACCCGGCTTCAGGTCCTCCCGCAGAATTCAAGCTCAGAGGTTCCCCGGAACCCGCGCGAGCACGGAAATCCGGGATCTTTTCCGTCGCAGCATCAAGGCACTCTTGAAGCGGGTCATGACCCCGGATCGCGACGCCGAAGCAACGCGTCCGGCGAACCATCCAACGAGATTTGCAAGAGCGCCTTCGGCCCGGCACCCCGAAATGGCCGGTTCCCCCGATCGCAACCACGCGCCATTCGCAACCCAGCCGTCACCACCCGCGGCACCCGCTTGGCGCCGTCGCCCGATCCGTGCCATGAAAAATCACGGACAACACGGGGAATGCTCACCATGCTGAAGTCGCTGCTCGCTGCACTGACGGCTCTCGCGCTCACGCTGCCAGGCGCGGCACTCGCCCAATCGAAGGTGACCAAGATGGTCGTCGCCTTCCCGCCAGGCGGTCCCGCCGACATCGTTGCGCGCCTCGTTGCGGATCCCATGAGTAAGGACCTCGGCCACTCGGTGATCGTCGAGAACAAGCCGGGCGGCAACACGCTCATCGCCGCGGAAATGGTGGCGCGCAGCCCGGCTGACGGCTCCGTGATCTTTTTCGCCGGCATGTCCACGCTGGTGATCAACCCGCATATCTACGACAAGTTGCCGTACGATCCGGTCGCCGATTTCACGCCCATCTCTCTGGTCTTCTCGGCGCCGACCGTGCTCGTCGTGCACCCCTCGAATCCGGCGAACGATGCCGCGGCGCTCGCGGCTGCGACCAAAGCGGCGGCGCAGCCCTTTTCCATTGCATCGGCGGGCATCGGCGGCACGACGCACATCGCGCAGGAGCTCTACGTCCACGCAACGGGCGCCAAGACGCTGCATGTGCCCTACAAGGGCGCGGCGCCCGCGATCCAGGATCTCCTCGCCAATCAGATCGGCGGGTTTTTCGGCGATCTGCCGGGCGTCGTCGGCCACGTGCGTGGGGGCAAGCTGAAGGCGGTCGCAGTGCTCTCCAAGTCCGCGCATCCGCAGCTTCCCGGTATCAAGTCGATGTCCGAGCAGGGCATTGCCGGCGTCGAGATGGAGAACTGGTATTCTCTGGTCGCACCCGCCAAGACGCCGGCGGATGTCATCGCGAAGCTCAACAAGGCGGTGCATGCGGCGCTCGCCGATCCAGCCGCGAAGGCCAAGCTCGAGGAGCTCGGTGCCGCCACCCTGGCCTCGACCCCCGAAGCCGTCGCCAAGCTTCGCAGCGACGACAGCACGCGCCTCGGCACCATCATCAAGGCCAAAGGCATCAAGGCCGAGTGAGCTCCCGCCAACAACCTTCCGCCTGCGGTTGTCTCCGGCCCCGAAGGGGCCATGGGGTGTAGCTACGGGTGGAGCGGCGGCCGGCGCAGCCGGCCGGAGCGGAACCCGTGGACGCCGCCCCGGCCGCATCGCACCAGCGACATCACCCCAACCGCCCCCGCGCCGCGACCGGCAGTACGTCCACCACCTCATCGCCGCGCACCGCGATCATCCGATCGACCATGTTCACCACCACGCACACATGGTTGGGAATGACCCGCACCACCTCGCCCACCTTCGGCCGCTCGTTGGTCCGCGCCAGATCGAGAAAGCCGTGCTCCTCGGCGAAGGCTGCAATCCGTGCCTGCGGATACTCCAGGATCAGCCCATAGCCGTCCAACCCGCCCCCGGGATCGGCCGTCAGCGTCTTCGAGCCCGAATCCAGAATGCCGCGTTCCGGCGCCGCCCGGCTCACCACCGTTGCATAGACCGACAGCGCGCAATCCTCGAGCGTCGCGGCGCCACACGCCATCATCATCCGGTCGTTGAAAATGTAGGTGCCCGCCCGGTGCTCTGTCGCGCCCGAGAGCTTGCCCACGTTCTCGAGATTGGGCGTCCCACCCGTCGAGACCATCTCCGCCTCGAGCCCCAGCTGCCGCACGCCCGCCAGCGCCTCGTCATGAAACCGCTGCGTCTCGGGCCATGATTGCTCCGTCGGATAGAACATGAAGCCCTTGAACGCGAGATCAGGTCGCTCCTTCACCATGCGTGCCAAAGCGATCGCCTCGCCCGCCGTCTCGACGCCGGCGCGCTTCCGTCCCGTGTCGCACTCGATCACCACGCCCAAGGGCCGCCCCGCGATCCGCCCGGCATGCGCGAGCCCGTCGATCGTGGTCGGGTTGTCGGCGGCAACCGTGACGGTCGCCCGCTTCAGCAGCGCGCCGAGCCGCCCCGTCTTCTCCTCGCCGAGAATGTTGTAGCTGATCAGGATGTCGTCGAGGCCGCCGTCGGCCATCACCTCCGCCTCGCCGAGCTTCTGCGCGGTGATGCCGCGCGCCCCGGCGCCGACCTGCAGCTTGGCCAGCACCGGGCTCTTGTGCGTCTTGATGTGCGGCCGGTTGGCGACGCCCGCCCGGTCACAGACCTGCTGCACCCGCGCGATGTTGCGCTCGACCTTGTCGAGGTCGATCACGACCGCCGGTGTCCCGAACTCCCGCGCAATCCGGCTCTTCAGTGCTTCGCTCATCTGTCGCTCCTTCGGCGCCTCCACGATAGGGCGGAGGATCGTGCATCACCAGCAAGCTTTCATGCGGGCTGCCCGAAATCACCGGGAAACTTGCCGGTGGTCTGAAAGTTTCTGGTCACATTAACTGGTTCGTTACGAGTTCGCCGGTAACCTCCGGCCATTAAGAAAATCGATACGTGGAGCCTTGTCTGATGACATTTTCACGCCGCGAATGGCGGCCTTTACTGGCTTCGGCCTTGCTCGGAGCGTCGGTCCTCCCGGCCGCCGCATTCGACGTCGAGACGATCGGTTCGTTTCATATCGGCGGCGCACCGGTCAAAATCGATGGCCAGCCGGTCCGCGAGGTGAAGTCCGGCAACACGGTGTCCAAGGTCGACATCAACGGCGACTTCCATACCGGGCAGATGTACGTCCAGTATGTCAAGCTGAAGGACCCAGCCGCGAAGTACCCGCTGCTCCTCTGGCACACCGGCGGCGTCTCCGGTGCCTCGTGGGAGACCAAGCCTGACGGCAAGCCGGGTTGGATGGAGTTCTTCCTGAAGCGCGGTCATGATGTCTACGTTTCCGACGCCGTCGAGCGTGGCCGGGCGAGCTTTTCCCGCTGGCCCGAGATCTACAAGTCCGAGCCTGTCTTCCGCGACAAGAAGGAAGCCTGGGAGATCTTCCGCATTGGCGTTCCCGGCTCCTACGCCAGCAACCCCGCAATGCGCAAAGCCAACGAAGGCCAGAAGTTCCCGCTCGGCGCCTTCGACACCATGCAGATGCAGTTCGTGCCGCGGTGGGCCACCAATGGCGATGCGACCCAGGCCGCCTACCACGCGCTCGTGCAGCGCGTCTGCCCCTGTGTGATCATGGCCCATGGCCAGGCCGGATCGTTTGCCTTCCACGCGGCTCTGCAGTCGCCTGACAAGGTGAAGGCCCTGATCGCGATCGAGCCTGCCTTTGCGCCGAAGCCTGGCCATCCCAACGTTCCGCAGCTGAAGGACGTGCCGCACCTCCTGGTCTGGGGCGACTTCATCGACACCAACCCGATCTGGGTCGACCACGTCAACGAGCTGAAGGCCTATCACAGCCAGCTGGTCGCGGCGGGCGTCAATGCCGAATGGCTCGATTTGCCGGCTGCCGGCATCAAGGGCAACACGCACATGATCATGATGGACACCAACTCCGATCAGATCGCCGCGCGCGTGCAAAACTGGATGGCCGGCCACAAGCTCATGAAGGACACGCGCAGCAAGCCGATCCCGTCGGCGACCGCTCCCATCGCACCGGCCGTCAAGGAGCGCCCGGCGAGCCTGAAGCAGAAGACCGCGGTACGCCGGCGCAACCAAGCCTGATCGCCGGCAAAGATGTCGTTGAACACGATGGCGGCTTCCGAACGGAGGCCGCCATTTTTTGCGCTCATTCCGCGGTCCGCACCGGCGGCCCTGCCTCAGTTGCCGCCGATCACCGGTCGCAGCTCGTCGTTGGCTTTGGTGAGGCGCATGACAGGCAGCACGATCGTGAACGTCGTGCCCTCGCCGGGTCGCCCGTTGGCATCTATCGTGCCGTCATGCCGATCGACGATCTTGCGGCACGTCGCTAGGCCGATGCCCGTGCCCTCGTACTCCATCTTGCCGTGGAGACGCTGGAAGATCTTGAAGATCTGCTCCTTGTAGGCGTTATCGAAGCCGATCCCGTTGTCCTCCACCGTCAGCACCACCTGGCCGTTGGGATGCTCGATCGGCGTTGCGCTGGCCTCGATCTCTGCCGTGATCCGGATGATCGGTGCGACATGCGCCTTTCGGAATTTGAGTGCGTTGCTGAGGATGTTCTGCAGCAGCTGACGAATCTGGGTCGGATCGGCCTCGATCGTTGGCAGCCTTTCGGTGATGACCTGGCCTTTGACCTCCTCGATCGGGATCTGAAGATCCGAGATCACCTCGGCCAATGCCGCACCGAGATCAACTGATGAGAACTCGTGGTTTTTCGAGCTGACTCGCGAGTAAGCCAGCAGTGCCGTGATCAGCTGCCTCATGCGGCCGGCGGCGTTCTGCATGCGATCGATGAACATGCGCCCGTCCTCGGGCAGCGTGTTGCGATACTTGCGGATCAGCCGGTCGGAGAATGCCTCGATTTTGCGCAACGGCTCTTGCAGGTCGTGCGAGGCCACATAGGCGAACTCTTGCAGCTCGCGGTTCGAGACCTCCAGCCGGTGAGCATGCGCCTGGAGTGCCTGGGCGTGCGTCTCGATCTCGGTGATGTCGTGATATGTGGCAATTGATCCGCCATCCGGCATCGGTTCGTTCATCACCGCGATCGTGCGCCCATCCTTCAGGCGCTGCTTGATCGTGGTGCGCTGCTTGAGGCGCGATGGATCTGGGCGTTCCGCCAGCGCACGCTCGGCTTCCTCGGCCGTGTAGTTTCCGAGGCTGACGCTGTACTTCATGATATCGTAGAGCTGGATGCCCGGTTTCACGACCTCTGCCGAGAACCCATAGAGCTCGAGATAGCGGCGGTTGCACACGATGAGGCGCTGATCGCTGTCGAACATGCACAATCCCTGGATCATGTTGTTGAGCGCCAGGTCGAAGTGCGCGTTCTTGGCATGCAGCTTGCGCGAGATGCGGAGCAGGTCGAACTCGCGGCTCTTCATCTCTGTGATGTCCGAGCGAATGCCGACGATGCCGCCGTCGGCCGTGCGCTTCTCGGAAACCAGGATCCAGCGCCCGTCCGTCAGATGCACCTCGTACGGCGTGCCCGGGTTGCGATGGAAGTGCATCCGCTGCTGGAAGTAGGCCTCGGTATCCATGCCGTTGGTGACATAGGTCCCGCGCTCGATTGCAGAGCGCAGCATGGTCTCGAAACCAATCCCCGGAACGATCAGGTCTTCGACCAGCGGCTTGGTCTTGACATAGTTGCGGTTGTAGACGACCAGGCGATCATTGGCGTCGAACAGCGCAAAGCCGTCAGCCATGACGTCGAGCGCATGCATCATGCGCTCGCGCGCGGCCTGCGCGATCTGAGCGAACTGCGAGTTTAGGTCGTTGCCGACTTCGGCGGAATTCGCTTGACGGACCGTTTCGACCACGGCGCCGCTCTCGAGGCGCCGGCGGTTCACTTCGATCCGCCGGCCGTTGCGGGCTGTGTGGGTGAACGCGTACGAGCTGCCGATCCTCAGGCGCTCGACGATCTTTTCAACCGCAAGCTCGACGTTCGCCGCCTCCGAGTTCGCGCTGAGCGATTGACGGATGAGGTCTGTCAGGCTCGTTCCGGGTGGCGTGTCCTCTGCCTTGTAGCCGCAAAGCGACCGATAGAGCTCGTTGCAGGCGAGCAGGCGGAGCTCCGAATCGAAGAGCGCCAGGCCGACATCGGCACCCGAAAGAACCGCCGCGAACTCTGACGAATTGATATTGTTCCGCCCCGCGGCGTCCACAGGCGCGATCCCGAGAGAGGGAAGTCTCGACGAGACATTGGAATGCATTATGCACCTCACGAACCAAACAGGCGGACAAATACTCCGGAAACCAAAATGTTTGATGAACGCCGGACTGCCGGAACCAATGATTACTTATTATCAACTAATGCCATCAGAGAATATTAAGCAGTCCCCGTTAATCCTCATGCAAATGATATGAGTACCTGCGGGGGACAGTTGTGAACTTTTCCGGAGTTTGGTTTGATCGGCGCACTATTGCGTTGATGATCATGGCGACAAGCATCGTCGTCGGCCTGGCCTTTCCGCCGCTGGCTCAGGCATTCCATCCAGTGGCAATGCCGGCTTTGTTTTTTGTCGTCTTGTTTTCGCTTGTGCCATTTGCGCCCATCGACAAAAACGAGCTGGTTGCATTGAACAAGAATGTCTGGCGCGTCGTATTCTGGCAGCAGTTGCTTCTGCCGAGCATCATGATCGCTCTCGGCGTGCTGTGCCGGTTTCCCGACTATGTGATTTCTCTCCTGGTGGTAACGGCGTGCTCGGGCGCCCTCTTCGCCTCGCCGGCGCTCGCTGCGCTACTCGATCTGGATCGTCGCCAGTCGTTGCAGTGCATGGTCATCACGACCCTGTTGATGCCGATTTCGATGTACTGCTTCCTGACGCTCTTCCATGGCTCCAACGTTCGAATGGACCTTACGATCTATCTTGCCCGCATCGGGGTGTTCTTAGGCATACCGGGGCTCGCGTTTTTCGTTTACCGCTGGTTTGCCTTGCGGCTTCACGAGGAGCGTCGTTTTGCCATCGAGAACGGCGCACAGTGGGCGGTCGTGATCGCGCTTGCCGTCTTTGGCATCGGAATGATGGCTCGTGTTTCCGAGCGTCTCGTCAACAATCCGGCGCAGGTCGCGTTCTTTCTCGGTCTGACGACTGTGATGTGCATCGCCATGCTGGCGATTACCACTGTCGTCATGCACCGCTATGGCATGAATGACGCACTCACCGCCGCGATCCTTAGCGGCTTCCGCAACGTCGGCCTCGGATATGCGCTGATTGGCGAAATGATCGGGCCGGAACTGGCTGTTTATGTTGGCATCGGTCTTCTGCCTGTCTTTACCGCGCCGATTTTGTTCAGGCTGCTTGCCAAGGATCGCGAGCCGCCCCGCGCGATCGAGGTCACATGAGCGTCCGGCGGTTTTCCAATAAGTGAATCATCGCTTAACTCCGCCGCCGGACAAAAATGCTTTCGGAATAGCTGCGGTTAAGAGTGGCGAAAGCCTGGTTCGGTAAAAAGTAACGTCAGTTCGCGTGCAGGATCATCGAGTAAAATGTGGTCGCTTGAAGCATCATCCGAAGTGCCCCAGCCCCGGTCCGGTCTCCGGTATATTCTGCTAATGGCGCTGACGGCAGCGACAGGCGCTCTCGGGCTTTCGGTGGCGAACCGTCAATTTGCACCTGAGATGTACAGCAAGTCCGGTCCGGTCGAGATCGCCGAGGCTTTGGCTGCCGGACAGAACTATGCCGTCTTCGATCTCAACGTGAACATCCGTGAAATTCGTGATGCGCACATTGCACGCATGCCGGTAGCTCCCGAGCTGGCGATCTTGGGGGCGAGTCACTGGCAGGAAGCCCATATGGATCTCCTGCCCGGGATCAATGCGTACAACGCCCATGTCCACCGTGATTACTGGGAGGACATGCTTGGCATGGCGGAGATGTTCATCCGTCACGACAAGCTGCCGAAGCGGATGGTCATCTCGATACGCGACAATCTCTTCACGCCTGTCGAAAAACGAAAAGATCACCTGTGGCTCCCCGGGGTTCCCTACTACCGGGCGATGGCCAAGAGGCTGGGTCTGAAGGAGCAGGGCATCATCGAGACGCTCCCTGTCGCGCGTTGGCGGGAAATCGTTTCGGTGCCGATGCTGTTCGAGAACGTGACCCGCTGGTTCAATGCGGAAGAGCATCCTCACGCCACGTCATCGCGCTACTTGAAGACGCTTGATACCTTGCTGCCGGACGGCTCGATCATCTGGTCACGCGAGCATCGTGCGCTTTTCACCCAGAAGCGGACGAATGCTCTCTCGGTTGCTTTCGCCAATGTCAACGCCGGTGCGCCGCCTCAGATCGATCCCAAGGGCGTCGAGGCGATCGAGGCGCTGCTCATCGATCTGAAATCGCGCGGTGTCGAGGTGATCTTTGCCCATCCGCCGTTCAATCCCGATTATTTCGAACGGGTTCGCAAGGCGCCGTACATGGCCGGACTGGAGCGCGTCAAGAATCTGGCCAAGCGCCTCGCGGAGAAGCACGGACTGCGCACCGTCGGATCGTTCGACCCGGCCGATATTGGCTGCGATGCCTCGATGTATATCGACGCGGAGCACGCCAACTCCGATTGCCTCGGGCGGATCATGCATCAGATCATGCGTCCGGATGCCAAGCCTGAAGCACCCCAGGTTGTTGCAGGCACCGGCTTCAAGTTCGACTTTGGCACACCTCCGCAGCGCGCGACCATTGTCGCCGCGTCCGCCCCCGCTGGAGACGCACCCAAGCTGGTGATCGCGCAGGCGGCCGCCCTGGATGCTCCGAAAGCTGCTTCGGTCAAAATCGAGCGTGCACCTTCAACAGCGAATGCAGCTGCGAAGACCGACGATCTCGCGCTGCAGCAGCTCGCAATCCTGAAGAACGCCAACGCCATGACAGCGGCGCGAGAGGATCAGGTGCAGCCGCACGTCGCTGCTTCGCCGTCGCGCGAGCTGGGCGCTGCCGGTCTCACGCTGCCATTATCTGGCAAAGCAGACGACTTGGCATTGCAGCAGGCGGCCATTTTGGCCAACGCACGAAAAGCGAGCGCAAGGGATAACCTTGGCGGTGAAGGCAGCAAGCCGATGGCGTCCGTCATCGCGAGCGCGCCCTCTGATGACCGGCAACGCAGCAAGCCGCTCCATGAGACGGAGACACGTCCAAGCACTGTCACGGAACGAACGCCGTCGCCCCCGAAGCCGACGACAGCCCGGGATACGCACCGAACCACGGCCAGGGCATCAGCGCGCCGCGTGATCAAAACCGTCGTCATCGAGCGAGGCTGGCCCGGCGATCCCGTAAGACGCTTCGTCGTCGTGCAGAACGTGCCAGCTGGCAAAACGAATTGATGGGGAACAACCATGGCATTCCACTCCTATCAATTCATCCTCGGCGCCTTGCCGCTTTGCTATGCCGGATTCCTGCTTGCCTACCGCCTCGGCGGTTGGACAGCTGCGTTCGGTTTCCTCACCGCCGCCTCCCTGGCCTTCTATGCGCAGTGGAGCGTGCTGCTCCTCGGTATCTTGCTCACCTCGGTGTGCTGCAACTTCACGGCGGGTCAGTTCCTGCTCACCAGCCGCTCACGGCCGCGTCTGGCAAGCTGCGTGCTGATCACCGCGATCACGCTCAATCTGTTGGCGCTCGGTTACATGAAGTACGCCAACTTTTTCATCGACATTGTCAACATCGGTGGCGCGGGCTTCACGCACATCGATCTGATCGTGCCGATCGGCGCCTCCTTCTACACCTTCATTCAGATTGGCTACCTGATTGAAGCCTACGCCGGTCGCGTCGAGTCGCCTGGCTTTGCTCGCTATGTTCTGTTCGCGACGTTCTTCCCGTGCGTGACAGCCGGCCCGCTCGTCCAGCAGCAGGAGATGTTCGCTCAGCTGAAGGATCGCCGCGACCACGCCTTCAATCCCGCCACGCTCGCCGCTGGCCTCACCATGTTTTCCATGGGGCTCTTCAAGAAGGTGGTTTTCGCTGACCAGCTTGCTCCATACGCTGACCTTGTCTTTTCCGCGTCAACCGGCGGTCAGGGGTTTGGCGCGGTCGTCGCCTGGCTCGGCGCCATCTGCTACGCCCTGCAGCTCTATTTCGACTTCTCTGGCTATTCCGACATGGCCATTGGGCTCGGCTGCATTTTCGGCATCCGTCTACCCTTGAATTTCAGCTCGCCCTTCAGGGCGACCGACATCTCGGAATTCTGGCGCCGCTGGCACATCACGATGACGCGCTTCTTCACGGCGTACATCTATACGCCCATGGCGGTGCGCGGCATGCGCCGCATGCAGGGCAAGGAGCAGTCGGGCCTGTCTCGATTTGCCCGCACGGCTGCGATCCCGGCGTTGACCACATTCCTCATAGCCGGAATCTGGCACGGCTCCGGCTGGACCTTTGTCGTCTACGGTCTCATCCACGGCATCGCCATCGCCGCCTATCTCGGCTGGAGTCGCTGGCGGACCGTGCCTCTGCCGCCTGCAGTTGGCTGGCTGTTGACGATGTCAGTCGTGGTGAGCGCGCTCGTCGTATTCCGCTCGCCTGATCTGACGTCGGCCGCAAAGATACTCGGCACCATGTGGTCGTTCGGTTTCTGGACACATGGCCTGCCTGGACCCGACGTTCTCGCCTTCGATGTCCGCACGGCACTCGCTGCCGTCGTCGTGCTCGGCTCCATCGTGATGCTGATGCCGAATACTCAAGAGATCCTGCACCGCTTCGAAGTCAGCGTAGAGAACGCTGGCGCAGGCGCGGCGCGCGAGGCTGGCCTGCTGGCCTGGAACCCCGTCACGGCAAGCGCGATCGCCATTGGTCTGATGCTGTGCATCGCACTCGGCTCGATCGGCTCTGGCACCGCGTTCCTTTACTACCAGTTCTAAGGGGAGAAAAAAACGAATGAACAAGCACGTCACAGATGACCTCCACTTCATGCTCGAGCTCCCGCGGGAGGTCGACAGCGAGGTCGCGGGCGACATCGAGAAGGAATCTGTTTTCGTCTCTCCGCATATCGATCGCATTGTCGTTGAGAGTGATCGCAAGACCGCCCGCGTCGTACTCAAGCGCGGCGCCCGGATCGACGATGTCGCAGACAAGGCGAAGCGTTACCTGGCCGTGATGGCCCGGCAGATCGGCGGCTTCGACATCAAGGTGTTCGCCGAAACCAAGCGCCGTGACCAGGGCGCGTACGTCGGCAACATCAACGCCGAGCTCGTTGCGCGTGGCTGGATGCACGATTACGGCAAGGGCCAGGTTGCCTACGCCGGTCCGGTTCTGCGGCTCGCCAACTTGATCAATGGCAGGGCCGGCGAGCTCTATCGCGGCACGCTCGATGCCAAGGACAGCCATTTTCCGGCGCTGATTGACGCCGGCACGCTGAAGAAGTGCGGCTATTTCGACTCTCATCCCAACGCAGTCACCTTCGTCGGCAATGTCATCGAGGACTTCGACGCGATCGAGAAGTTCCGCTTGGCCAATTCCTGCTCGGAAGGTGCCCTTCTGCCGGAGCGCGACCACGTCCACATCGACGGCATGTGCCTCAATCCGGCAGCATGCTTTCCCTGCTATCCGTCGCTTGGCGGAAAGACGATGACGACGGGCGAGTGCTACACCTGGATGGGTCGCGTATTCCGTTACGAGTCACGCAACATCAACGGTCTCGATCGGCTCTACGAGTTCAACGTTCGCGAGCTGGTTTTCGTCGGCGACGAGACTTTCGTGCGCGACTGCCGCCAGAAAGCGCTGTCGATCGTGCAGGATCTCGCTGCCTTCATCGACCTCGACTGCCGCATCCAGACCGCGACCGATCCATTCTTTGCCACCGTCTCCGCGGCCAAGAAGTTCTGGCAGGCGGCTCAGGAGGTCAAGAACGAGATCAAGATCCCTGTGCTCGACGGCCAGGGAAACCAGAAGCTCCTCGCCTGCGGATCGATCAACCTGCACGGCAACTTCTTCGGCCAGCGTTTCGACATCAAGGCTGCGGATGGCCAGCCGGCTCAGACGGGATGCGTCGGGCTGGGCATCGAAAGATGGGTGCTGGCGGCCTTCACGCAGCACGGTTTCGACGAGCGTCGCTGGCCCGATGCCGTGCGCCGCGAAATCTTCGGTTGAAATACAGCACTGTCCCAGGAGTAGACCCATGAAGCTCAAGCAGATCATCGCCAACATTCTCGAAATCGATCCGAGCCAGCTTTCGGATACGTCCAATGCGCAGAATACCCCGCGTTGGGACTCTTTGCGCCATATCGAGGTGATTTTCGCCGTCGAGAGCGCCTTCCACGTGCGCTTCACGATGCCGGAAATCACCAGCCTGAGAAATCTCGGCGATATCCGCGCCCTGCTGATCAGCAAGGGCGCTCTGATGGATCGCGCGGAAGAACAACGAAAGATCGCCTGAGCAATCAGGCGGGGGAATGTCGACAAGACAATGAAAATAAATGGGGTCAGGGGTCATGTCTAATTCAGCATCTGTTACGATTGTCATCGCCGACGATGACAGCGACGACCGCATGCTCATCGAGGATGCGTTCCATGAGAGCCGCCTCGCGAATCCGCTCGTGTTCGTCGAGAACGGCGAGGAGCTTCTGAACTACCTTCGCGGTGAAGGAAAGTTCGTCAAGGCGGGCGCCAACAAGAAGCCGGGCCTGATTCTGCTCGACCTCAACATGCCCCGCATGGACGGACGGACGGCACTCGCGCATATCAAGGCGGATCCGCAGCTTCGCTGCATTCCGGTGGTCGTGCTGACGACGTCGAAGGCCGAGGAGGACGTGCTGCGAACCTATGATCTAGGTGTCAACTCGTTCATCACCAAGCCTGTCTCGTTCGAAGCGCTGGTCGACGTCGTCAAGACGCTCAATCACTACTGGATCGAGATCGTCCAGCTGCCGAATTTTCAGCCGGCTTACTCCGTCTGATCACCGACATCCGTGACATTTGGAAGGCTTTATGTCCAACGGTGGCCGAACTGGCGAAACAGTCGTACTGATCGTCGAAGATGATCGTGACGACTTTTTTCTGACCGAGGATATCCTGAAGGGTATCCAGCGCGAGCCTCATCGAGTGATCTGGGCTGCGACGTACGAAGCAGCCAAGCTCGAGCTGGAGGAGCGCGCAATCGACGTCGCGCTTGTCGATTATCGTATCGATGGCAGAACCGGCCTCGAGTTTATCGCCGAGGTCGGCTCGCTGTTTCCTCATGTGCCGATGATCCTGCTCACAGGCCTGCAAGATCCAGGCCTTGATTTCGCCGCGCAGGAAGTCGGCGCCGTCGACTACCTCGCAAAGGACAGTCTCACCATCGAGCTGCTCGATCGCTCGATCCGCTATGCACGCCAGAACCGCCAGCGCTGGTCACTCCTGGACCGAGTTCTCGCGAATACCGCCGCCGGTGTGATCAGTCTCAACGCCAAGGGCATCCCGACGATTTGGAACAAGCGCGCGCTCGAGGCACTTGGGCTCGACCTCGACCGCAAGGGCAAGGTGACGGCAGCTCTCATCCGCGAGGCCCTCGATGGTTTGACGGTGGACGGAGCGCTTCCTGACGAATTCACCGACGAGAACAGCCGTTCGCACCAGATCGTCATCAGCGAAGGTCCCGAAGGCGGCAGCGTGCTCGCGATTCATGACATCTCGAGCCGTGCGCGCACCGAGCAGCTGCTCCGGCAAGCGGCGATCGATGCCGAGCATGCCAATCAGTCCAAGTCGATCTTTCTCGCTACCATGAGCCACGAGCTTAGGACGCCGCTCAATGGCATCCTCGGAATGGCACGCGTGCTCGAGGCCACACCCCTCGATTCCGCGCAGCGCGATCACGTGTCGGTCATTCGTACGTCGGGCGAATCGCTCCTTCGCATCATCAACGACATTCTCGACCTGTCGAAGATCGAGGCCGGCAAGGTCGAGTTGGAGGAAGTCGAATTTGAGCTGGTCACGCTCATGGACGACCTCGTCAAGCTGCTGGCGCCGACCGCTTTCAGCAAGGGCTTGGAGCTCGCCGTTTTCATCGATCCCACACTGCCGCGCACGCTCAATGGTGATCCACTACGCGTGAAGCAGATTCTGATCAACCTGATCGGCAACGCCATCAAGTTCACCACGACGGGCTCGGTGATTGTGCGGGCTGTCCGGGAAGTCCTCGATGGCGCGCCCTCCGTTCGTTTCACAGTGATCGATACCGGCAGCGGGATCGCTCCCGAGAAGATCGACAAGCTTTTCAAGAAGTTCTCGCAGGTCGATGACTCGACAACGCGCAATCACAGCGGCACCGGCTTGGGCCTCGCTCTTTGCCGCGAGCTGAGCCGTCTCATGAACGGCGCCATCTGGTACGAGCCGACCGACCGGGAAGGCAGCGCATTCCATTTGCGCTTGAGCCTGCCGGTCGAGCATGACGCCATTGAGCAAGCCCGCATCGCCAAGGCCCGCGCGACGCAAGGCAATCAGATCATGCTTGCAAGCCAGGCAGGTGCGATCGCCAGGGTCGTCGAGACCTACGCGAAGGCCATGGGCCACCACGTGATTTGGGTCCGAAACGAGCGCGAAGCACTCGATGCCCTGCAGCAGCAGAGCGTCGGAGCGGTTCTGATCGACCAGGTGAACCCGATCCTCGAAATCCGAAATCTCGGTCGCACGATTCGCCAGCGGGCGGCTGGCGGGCCAGCTCTGCTGCTTATCGATCAGTACCCGGCCAGCGGGCACAATGTCAGCACCGGCGGCGCCTCTGTCGAATCGACGTTGATGCGGCCATTCGGCGTCGAATACGTTGAGACCATGCACCGGATCTTCCGGAAAGTCGCTGCCAGGCCCGAACAGCAGGAGCCTCGTCAACAGCAGCAGGTGACACACGAGCGCCTGCGCATCCTGATGGCCGAGGACAACGCGCCGAACCGGCTCGTCGCATCTGCTCTGCTGCGCGCGGCGGGACATGAGCTCGAGATCGCCGAGGACGGGCTAGAGGCAGTCGAGAAAGCCTTGAGCCGCAAGTACGACGTCATTCTCATGGATGTCCAGATGCCGCGGCTCGACGGACTGGCTGCCACCAAGCGCATCCGCGCCGACCAGAGCAATGGGCAGATCCCCATTATCGGTTTGACGGCTGGCGCCATGAAGCAGGATCGGGATCGATGCCTCCAGGTCGGCATGTCCGACTACATGCCGAAACCCGTCGACTGGGACAAGCTGCTGACGCTGCTCGACCAGATCGAACGCGCAGTGAAGTCCCGCTCGTCGTCCGCGGCCTGATCCGCACGGCAGCCGGCCTCGATCACATTCCTGGCCGCGGCAATCACGGCCGTGGCCTTCATGTCTTGCGGCCGTAGGTCGCGAGCCCGCCCGTGGCGTTCTTGGGCGGACGCGCGCGAACCGCCGCCTCGTTGGGTTCCGTGCCCCAGCCTGGCCGGTCCGGCAGGTGCAGGTGCCCATCCCGTATGTCGGGCACGTGAGTGAAGAGCTCGTGATCCCACGTCAGCCGGTCGATATCGATCTCCATGATGCGCAGGTTCGGCACGCACGCTGCAAAGTGCGCATTCATCATCGAGCAGAGGTGACCATAGAAATTGTGCGGCGCGACATTCACCTCATGCGCTTCAGCCAGATTGGCGATCTTCATCGACTGCCAAACGCCGTTCCAGGGCGTGTCGATGATTGCAACGTCCATGGCCTGCTCACGGAAGTAAGGCAGAAACTCCCGAATGCCGAGCAGCGTTTCGCACGATGAAATTGGGTGCGGGCTCTGCCGCCGGATCAGGCCCAGCGCCTCGGGCGAATAGGTATCGATCTCGATCCAGAACATGTCCAGGTCGCGGATCGCACGCAAGATCTTCAGATATCCCTCGGTCGACGCATTGAAGTTGCAATCGAGCAGGATATCGACATCGGGCCCGCACCCCTCCCGCATTGCTTCGAGATGCATGCGCAGGTTGCGCAGCACATGCCGATCGACGTTTCGTTCCGGATAGTTCGGCGCCCCGAAGCCCGGCCGCCAGCCTTTCGGATTTTTCTTGTCGTTGTCATAGACGAAAATGTTCGTCTTCAGCGCGGTGAAGCCTTTCTCACGCACTTCCCGGCCCATCGCCTTGACGCCATCGAGATCGGTGATCGCCGGCTTGTACCAGCTCGGATGATTGATCCGCCACGTGGCGCAGTGCGACCAGTACACGCGGATGCGATCGCGGATCTTGCCGCCGAGCAGCTGATAGCAAGGAACACCTAGCGCTTTGGCCTTCGCATCGAGCAGCGCGTTCTCGATTGCGCCAAGCGCCAAGGCTACGACACCGCCGGCGGCCGGTCGCGTCACCGAATAAAGCTCGGCGTAGAGCCGTTCGTGATCGCCGACCGGCTGGCCGATCAGCCGGGCGGACAGCTTGTCGATCGCCGTGCCCACGCCGGGCGCGCCGAACCCCTCGTCGTATTCGCTCCAGCCGACGACGCCATCCTCGGTCGTGACCTTGACGAAATAGTAGTTGCGCCATCCTGCGTCGGCAGCGAGCGTCTCGATCGACCGGATTTTCGAATTGACTTTCATGGCTCACTCCTCCGCTGGTGCTGAGATCGGAAGCATAGTGTGCGCTCTCCGCCACCCGGCTTGTCAATCGCCCTTTGTGCATGCGGTGGCCCGCGCTACAGTTCCCGCCCAGGGGATCCGGCGGGAGAGCATCGGACATGTTGAGCTTGTCACGCGTTTGCATCGCGGTCGCAGCGGCAGCAACAGCGGCAATTTCGATCGAGCCGACGATCGCAGCTGCTGAGGTCAAGGAGGTCCGCCTCGTGCAGCAGTTCGGCGCCACGTTCCTGCCTGCCATGGTGATGGAGAGCCAGAAGCTCGTGGAGAAGCATTTGGCGAAAGCTGGGCTCGGTGACACCGGTGTGATCTGGTCGAAGCTCGGCGGACCCGGCGCCGTCAACGATGCCATCCTGTCCGGCAATGTTCACTTCTCGTTGCAGGGTGTGCCCTCGCTCGGACTGCTTTGGGATCGCACCAGAGGCGGGGTCGGCGTGAAGGCCGTCTCGGGAAACGTGTCAGGTAATTTCTGGCTCAACGTGCGCAATCCGGCAATCAAGTCTATGAAGGACTTCACCGAGAAGGACCGCATCGCCGTACCCTCCGCGAAGGTCTCGACCCAGGCGATCTTGTTGCAAATGGCATCCGAACGGGAATGGGGCCCGGGGCAGCACGCCAAGCTCGACCATCTGGTGATCGCGCTTCCCAACCCGGACGGCATGATCGCGGTGCTCAATCCGCAAAGCGAGGTCACAGCCCACATCGCGACGCAGCCTTTTCATCGCGCGGAAGTGAAAGGCGGATTGACAACGCTCTGGAGCGGCTACGACCTTCTCGGCGGTACGGCGTCGTCGAACGTGCTCGTCTCGACCGAGCAGTTTCGCGCCGCCAATCCGAAGACCCTGGCTGCCGTCATCGGCGCTCAAACCGAAGCCATCGAATGGATCAATGCCGACCCTCGCCGCGGTGCCAGGCTCTTCATCGAACTGACGAACGAGAAGCGCCTGACCGAGGACGAGATGCTTTCGCTGATGACCGAACCTGGCTTCGAGTACACTCGGGTACCCAAGAAGATCGGTACGTTTATCGAGTTCATGCACAGAACCGGCATGATCAAGAGCAAGCCCGCATCATGGAAAGAGCTATTCTTCGAGGAAGCCCACGGCCTGCCCGGTGACTGACGCTCGCATGGCAGGTGAAGTCGACGGCCGCCAGACTATGGCGCGCGCAACGAGCGCGAGTGGCGCAAGATCCTGATCCGCTGATCATGCGCCGAAGTCGCGACGCCGGCGACGGCGACCAGCGACGGCTCTCCGGGCCCATCTCGATGACACCGACATAGTCAAGTCTGCGGAGCTCTTTCCGGGTCCCGCTCTCCAGCGCCGTTAGCGACCGGCCGCCAGGGCTTGCTCGTTGCATGCTCCTTCTGCCACTGTGCCCGAAGCATGTCGTCTATGCGCGCATCCGGTGGCGCCAGACGGTCGTGCTCGGCCCGTTGTGCCTCCTGCATCTTGGCCGCCCATTGTGGCGCACCCGTCTTCTTGAGCCGCCGCCCGCCGAAGATCAGCAGTGGCTTGTCTGGCGCCTCTATGTCGAGCTCATCGAGGAAGCTCTCGCGCAACGCATAGAACGCTTGCAGGATCGCGTCCCGCGCCAGTCGGCGCTCATCTGCGGAAATGTCTCTGCGTTTTCTTGGGTCAAGAGTTTGAAACGCCCGCCGCATGTCGTGCAGCGGCGCAAACGGGTAGAGACCGATGAGCTCACCCGTCTCGCCGACGTTGCTGTACACCGTCCGCATATTGTCGATCGTCTCCGAAAGCACGGCGTACGCCTGAAGGTATTGCTCCGACGTCGGCTGCTCGAGATGCGTGACCGTCAGCAGCGCTGATTTCGACCGCAGAATGTCTTGCCACTCCTGCTTCAGTGCTGAGAGAAACTGCTGCCGCTTCTGGAACACGTTGGCGAGATACGCTGCCACCACCGTGACGAACACCAGCGCCATGTCCTTCAGATAATCATAGATATCCTTGGCCAGGTTCTCGAGCGGCGTACCGGCAATTCCCGGAATGTGATCCGCCAGCTTGGCGACGAGCGAGATCACGAGCACCAGCGCCAGGATCACATAGCTGCGCCGAAGCGTGCGATTGAGCGTCGAGCGAGTCATGCCCCTCCCTTCCCCATTTTCTCAGGCGCCGCGCCCGTGCACCGCGCCACCCGTTCAAGACACCACATCGGCCGAGGCGTGCAGCGTCGGGCAGTAACCCGCCGAAAGTACGGCAATGGCAGCCTTTGGCGTCAGCACTTCGAGGCGACCGTGCTCCGGCCGCGCGCGCGTGGTCGTGTATCCCCCTGGCGTCCACTCGAGAAGCCAGCCCGCCAGCACCAGGTGGGCGCGTCCTTGGTACCGGACGAATGCTCCTGATGGCAGGCTCGACGCCACGGCCTGATAGGTGATCTTTTGCCCTCCTTTGTCGACACGCTCGGCATGCAGCACCTCGTCCATGTCAGCCGCTGTCGCTCTGCCGGTATTATGGCCGTGCACACGAGCCCACAGTGACGCGAACCACATGAAATCCTGCCGTCGACACTCGAAGCAGGGCCGATGTCCGGCAGCCAGACCTGTCGCCTCATCGAGAAAGAACAGCTCTGTATACCGATGCGGCGCCATCACCTCGCGGCGGCGCCCGTTGAACTCCAGCCGGCAGCAGATCCACTGCTTCGTCACCCACCGCCGCCTGGTCAAGGTCTTGCTCTCGGTATGTAGCTGGCCACCTCGATTACCCATCATCATCCCACGCTCGCGCGTTGCGATGATCTCACCCTCGGGCGTCACGCGGTTTTGAAGCGGCATGGCTGCACCTTTCGGCTGGAAGTGCGTGGCCGGTCAAATAACTTCCTCGTCCGGCCCTCTGCCAGTATCAATCGTGGCCAGACGCACTCTTGGCCGCCGCTGCGGCCTCAACGGGAGCATTCAACATGACCGAACCCCGCATCGATGTGAAGATCGAACAGCGCGCCGGCATCGGACCCGTTGGGTTCGTGAAGATCGACAACTCTGGAAAGCTGAATTGCCTCAGCACTGCTTTGATTGTCGCACTGCGCCAGGCGTTCGATCGCCTCGCCACGAACCACGAGCTGCGCGCCGCCGTCCTGACCGGCGCAGGCGACCGCGCCTTCATCGGCGGTGCCGATCTCGCCGAGCTCAGCGGCCTTTGCGCCGACAGCGCACGCCTCTTCATCACCCGCCTGCATATGGCGTGCAAGGCCATCCGTGAGTGTCCCGTACCGGTCATCGCGAGGATCAACGGCTTCTGTCTCGGCGCCGGCCTCGAGGTCGCGGCCAGCTGTGACTTTCGCGTGGCCGCCGACTCCGCCGTGCTCGGCATGCCCGAGGTGCACATGGGCCTGCCGTCGGTGATCGAGGCAGCGCTGCTGCCCGGGCTCATCGGCTGGGGAAAGACCCGCGAGATCCTCATCACCGGCGAGACCTTCAGCGCCACCGATGCGCACGCCATGGGCCTTGTTGAGAAGGTCATGCCAGCCGCCCGGATCGACGAGCATGTTGATCACTGGCTTGCTCTGATCGGCCGCGGAACACCGGGCGCTGTGCGCGCCCAGAAGGCATTGATGAACCGGTGGGAAAGGGTCTCCGTTGCCGAAGGCGTCTATGCCGGGATCGACGCGCTTTCAGATTCCTACAAGACCGGCGAGCCGCAGGCCGCCATCAAGGCATTCTTCGATGCCAAGGAGAAAGCCAAGAACACGAAGTAACGCGATCACTTCCACGCGAACCGCGGCTGACCGAGATGCGCCACGCGCGTCGGCCGCCCATGCAGCGCGACCTCCCGGAACTGGTAAAGCATGGCGGCCGTCGGCGCGAAGACTTGCCCGCCCGTGGTCGGCAACGGAGCCGACATCACCTGGCGATCCCCCTCCGACGAGAGTTTCGGAATCGCCGGGCTGTTGAGCTCCGAGAGCGGAATGCGGAATACCCGCGCCACTTCATTCGGATCCGGCGCCAGCTCGCGCGCCTCACCACCCCAGGCCACGATCGGCGTGATCCGGAATCCGGACTGCGTCGGCATGTCGTCCAGAAGCCCCAGGACGTCTCCCTCGTCGAGATGCAGGCCAAGCTCCTCGCGCAGCTCACGCAAGGCCGCCTCTCTTATGGTCTCGTCACCATCGACCCGCCCGCCTGGCAGCGCGAACTGCCCGGCATGCCGCCTGAGATTCTTCGGTCGCCGCGTCAGCAGCACGCACGCTTCTTTGTTGTCGACGAGCTGTGCAACCACGATCACCACACCCGCCTGCCTGAGCGCCGGATCGCCGATCTCCGTCCGCGAATGTTCGGTGAGATTGGTGACGATCCGCTCGCGCAAAGCCGGGTCGAAAGGAAAACGGTTTGGCATCAGGTGATCGGGCCCTTCACGCATGGCCGCTCGCGGCCGCTCGCGCACCATCTTTGCATGATCGCGCAACTCGTGCACAGTACCTCAGAACAGCCTTGCATGTCCGGCATCGCAGCTCAGCGGCCAACCGGGGCCGCTCAACGGATGCTTCACGCCGCTGAACGGAGCACCTATGGCCGCCAATGACATTCCGCCACCAGTCGAGATCATCCCCGGCCGGCCGCGCTCTGCTTACGTGAATGTTCGTGGCCGCGAGATGCACTTCGTGGAATGGGGCCGACCCGATGCTCCACCCGTGATCATGTGGCACGGCCTTGCCCGTACCGGCCGAGACTTCGACGTACCAGCACACGCCCTCTCGGATCGTTTTCGCCTCATCGCGCCAGACACAATTGGGCGGGGCCTCTCCGAATGGAGCACCGACCCTGACAAAGACTACTGTCTTGACGCCTACGCTGCGTCGGCAAGCGCGCTCGCTGACGCGCTGCAACTCGAGACCTTCGACTGGATCGGCACTTCCATGGGTGGCGCCATCGGCATTCGTGCGGCCGGCACCGTGCTCAAGAGCCGCATCCGCCGACTCGTGATCAACGACATCGGCCCGACATTTCCCCAAGGCCCCTTCGATCGCATCAAGACATATGTCGGCAACCCGCCTGAGTTCGGCACCGTCAGCCAGCTCGTGGAATACTTCAAAACCATCTACAAGCCGTTCGGCTGGCACAGTGAGAGCCAGTGGCGCCATATGGCTGAAACATCGTTGCGGCGGCTACCCTCCGGGCGCCTGACGACCCACTACGATCCCGCCATCGTGCGCCAGCTCACAGCTCACCCGCACGACTACGAGCAGTGGGAGCACTGGGATCGCATCACCGCGCCAACTCTCGTGCTGCGCGGAGCCGAGTCGGACCTTCTTCTGGCTGATGCCGCCCGCGAGATGGCAGCCCGTGGCCCGAAGGCCCGGATTGTCGAGATTGCGGGATGTGGCCATGCACCGGCACTCAACGTCGAGAGCCAGATCTCGCACATTCGAGACTTTCTCGCTGCATAGCGCTGGCGACCGTCGGCTGGGCAGGCGGCAGCATCGTGTGCTCGATGGCGGCCTCCCCTGTCCGGGGTGGCTTGGCCCTCGAAAAACCTTTGGCGCGGCCCGGCGTCACCCATTAGGCGAATCGACAAAAGGCTGCATTCCGGTGCATTTTCCGGCCCACGTTCGGGTTAGGTCCGTCGAACCCAGCAATCCAATCACACTCGGAGGTCACGATGACAGTTTTCACCCGCCGGCAAGCACTGCTGGCAGCAGCCGGCGTCAGTGCGTTCGGTTTCACGGCCGAGCGTCTCTCGGCCCAGGGACAAGCGAAATTCTTCCGCATTGGCACCGGCGGCACGGGCGGAACTTACTACCCCGTTGGCGGCCTGATCGGCAATGCGATCTCGACCGACAAGATCAACGTCTCCGCCGTGGCGACCAATGGTTCCGTCGCCAACGTCAACGCCATAGTCGGTGGCTCGCTCGAGTCGGGTTTCAGCCAGGCGGACGTCAGCACCTGGGCCTACACCGGCACCGGCATCTATGAAGGCAAGGCAAAGGTCGAGGAGCTGCGCGCCATCGCCAACCTCTATCCCGAGAGCGTGCACGTGGTCGTCAAGAAGGGCCTCAACGCCAAGTCGCTTGCCGATCTCAAGGGCAAGCGTGTTTCGCTCGACGAGCCAGGCTCCGGGACGTTGGTCAATGCCAAGGCCATCCTTGCCGCCTACGGCGTCACCGAGAAGGACATCAAGCCCGAGTACTTGAAACCGCAGCAGTCGGCCGAGAAATTGAAGGACGGCTCGATCGACGCGTTCTTCTCCACGACCGGCTATCCGCAGGGCGCGATCACCGAGCTCGCCGCCACCGCCGGAATTGAGCTCGTTCCGATTTCCGGCGAAGGCCGCGACAAGATTTTGGCGCAGTACAAGTTCTTCGCTAAGGATGCGATTCCGGATGGAGCCTACAAGGATGTGAAGGGCGTCGAAACCATCTCGGTCGGGGCGCAATGGGTGACCAGCGCCAAGCAAGACGCCGAGCTCGTCTATGAGATCACCAAGGCCCTGTGGTCAGACAAGACGCGCGCCGCGCTCGATGCCGGCCATGCCAAGGGCAAGGTCATACGGAAGGAAACCGCGCTTTTAGGCGTCGGCATTCCCCTCCACCCGGGCGCCGAGAAATTCTACAAGGAAGCAGGCCTCCTGAAGTGAGCCTTGCGCAATCGTATCCTGCAAGCAATCAGGCCGGTGAACCCGTCACCGGCCTGCGTGTTTTGTCGGAGCCATGTTCGAGAGCGATCAGCCCACCGGCACTGTCGCCTTCATCGATGCGCGATCGTTCATCGCCTTGGCAAAGGCCGCAAGCTTGGGCCGCGACTTGCGCCAATCGACGTTTCCATACCTGAAATCGAACCAGCCGAGCGCACAGCCGACAGCGATCTGGCCGACAGTCAACGGCCCCGTCAGCTGGCCAGCATAGGTCGTCTCCAGCGCATCCATGGCGCGCTCGATCTTGCCCATCTGGCCTTTCTGCCAGTCCTCCCAGCGCTTCGCCTCCGGCCGTACCGCACCCTCGTAGCGGAGCAGAATGCCGGCATCGAGGAAGCCGTCGGCGAGCGACTCGAGCGTCAGGCAGTCGAACCGGCCTTTCGTGTCCGACGGAATGAAATGCGGTGCCTTCAACGTGTCGAGGTAGGAGCAGATCACCGAGCTGTCGAACAGCGCGCGTCCATCATCCGTGATGAGGCATGGTACTTTGCCCAGCGGATTGCTCTTCGACAGGTTCATGTCGGCGTTGACCGGATGTGCTGCAGCTGGAACACGCTCGATCTGCTGATCGAGCCCTTTTTCCATAGCCAGCACCAGCACCTTGCGCACATAGGGCGACGTCGGCGAATAAAATAGCTTCATGTCATGATCTCCGAAGGCTTGGGATGGCTGCACTCTGCGCCGGAGCAGCACGGGTTGCAATGGCCCTGTCCGCCGACCAGGCCTTGGCCTTACTCCTCGAACCACTCGGGCCGCGGTATTGTCCAGAGATCACCCCACACGTGGCTGCCGCCATCGACGATGATCGTCTCGCCCGTAATGAACCCGCCGGATGGTCCCGCGAGATAGCACACAGCATCAGTCACATCGCGCACATCGCCGAAGCGGCGCATCGGATTGGTCTTGGCGAATCGCTTTCGGGCGGCGTCAGGATAAACCTCCATGCCTTCTGTCGCGATCACGCCGGGCGCCACGCAGTTGACGCGAATGCCGAGCGGCGACCACTCGACCGCCACCGTTTTCGAGAGTGCGATCACGCCCGCTCGCGCCGCGGCCGAATGCGCAATTCCGGGAATTCCGCGATCGACCATCGCCACGATGTTGACGATCGTTCCCGGCCGCTTTGCATCGCGCCAGTGCCGCGCGGCCGCCTGCATCATGTACCAGCTGCCGGTCAGATTGGTCTCGATCACCGCGTTCCAGCCCTTCGGCTTGAAGTCGATGGCGGCCTGTGGGAACTGCCCGCCGGCATTGTTGACCAGGATGTCGAAGCTGCCGAAGTGTGCGATGGCGGCGGCTACCGTTCTCTCCACCTGCTCCGGATCTCGAATGCTCATCGGGATCGCAAGCACCTCGGTATTGGTGCGCTCGCGCAGCGACTGCGCCGTCGCCTCGAGCCGTTCCACGTTGCGGCCGGTGATCGCAATCCTTGCTCCGAGTCTCGCCAGCTGAAATGCGATCGCTTTGCCGATGCCGCGCCCACCGCCGGTGACGAGCGCCGACTGCCCAGCGAAGAGCCCATCGCGGAACGTCAATGGCATTGCCATCAGCTCGTCGTCGGTGCGGCCGAATTTCATGTTCCATGATGCTCCATCAGTTCGGCGCGCACGAGCGGCTCAGCCACGCGTTCGGTGACATCCCGGGGCTTGCCATTCGGAACCAGCGATCGATCGCCATCACGACGTCCCACGATCGCGCCGCTTCAGGCTCCGCAGGTCGATCATGCCCTGTACCTTGCGCGGGTCGGTGACGCCGGGAAAGATCGTGTGCTTCTGGATTTTCTGCGTGCCCGTTGTCGGCAGCTCCTTCGCGAACCAGATCCATCCCGGCGGCTTGTAATAGGCGAGCCGCTCGTTGGCGAATCGGAAGATCTGCTCGGCCGCCGCACGATCGCCGTCACCCTGCTTCAGAACGATGCACGCGAGCACCTCTTCCTCGCGCGTCTCGTCCTTCACCGCCAGCACAGCCGCTTGCGCAATGTTAGGATGCGTCAGCAGCAGCGCCTCGACCTCTGCCGCTGCGATGTTCTCGCCCGAGCGGCGAATGATGTTCTTCTTGCGGTCGACAAAGTGCAGGACTCCGTCAGTCGCGCGATAGACCGTGTCGCCCGTGTGCCACCAGCCGCCGCGCCAGCCTTTTTCCGTTTCCTCCGGGTTTTTGAGATAACCCGAGAAGGCGCCGCGCCGTGGCGTCTCGGCGGAATGACGCACCACCATCTCGCCAGGCGTGCCGTCTGGCACTTCTCGGTCGTGCTCGTCGACGACCTTGACGTCGAGCCCTGGCTCCGCATGGCCGAAAGCGCGGCTCCCGATTTTCCGGTCCGCCAACGCCGCGGTGGAGAACACGCGGCAGAACTCAGTCATGCCCCACACCTCGATCAGCGGAAAGCCGAAGCGCTGTTCGAACGCCGCATGCAGTTGCGGCTCGACACCTGCGCCGAAGCCAAAGCGCACACCGTGCGCTTTCGCGGTGCTGCTTTCCGGCTGCAGCATCAGCATCTGAATGACGACGCCGAGATAGTGGATGACCGTCGCGCGAGTCTCGATAACCTCGGTCCACCACCGATCGGGATGGAAGCGGTCAGGCTGGATCTGCGCATTTCCGGTCAAGACCGCGCCGAAGATCGACACCACACCCGAGTTGAGATGATAGAGCGGCAGCGGATTATAGATCCGGTCTCCGGCCTCGATGCGACCGATGCCGCCGAGTTTTGCATAACGGTCGCCTGTGGAGATCTCATAGCCGTGCGAGAGCATGCACCCTTTGGGCTTCCCCGTGGTCCCGGACGTGTAGAGTATGCTCGCTTCCGTGGCGGGCACCACCGCGCCCGACTGCTTCGCGCGCGACGGCGGCGGTGGCGCTTCGTCCTCTCCGACGACGACAACCGGCGGCTTATAAGTGCTGACGGCAAGCCCATCCGAAACTTGCTGCCGGGACCGTGGGCTCATGGCGAGCACCAGCTCCGGCTCCGAGTGCTCCAGCAGATAGGCGGCCTCCGCGGGCCGGTAATCGGGGTTGAGGGGAACGACCGACACGCCGATCATGTTCAGCGCGAATTTGTAGAGGAAATGCTCCGGCTGGTTTTCGAGCGCCAGCACGACACGGTGGCCTAGCCCGTAGCCGGCACGACGAAACAGCTCGGCAATGCGCGCAATCCGGGCGTCTGCTTGGGCATACGTCAGTTCGAGCCCGTCCGGCAGATACCCGCGCGCCTTGCTTGGCGGCACGACAAAGAACGGCCGCTCGGCATGCGCACGCACAGCCTCGCCCCAGATCTCGCCGATCGTCTTGTGATCCAGTATCTCCGTCATTGGATCGCGTGTTTCATTGCAGTCGTGTGGCACGGCTTTGCCTGCAGTGCCAGGCTGAAGCCAGGCACCGAACGAAGATTTCCTTTTCGGGAGTCTGGCTTCAGTCTGGCATTCTCTGGACTAATGAGCGTTGCACGCCGGATGATTTCGCGACGAAGCTTTGCCAAGCAGCTTCTCTGATCAGACACCACCACAAACCGCCCTTCGCTCACGAGTTCGGCCCGCGATCCATCGAGATCGGCTGCCAGCGGATCAGCGTGCTATCCGCCAGCACCTCCGGATTGACGCACGACAGCGGCCAGCGGCCCGATAGCACATTGGCAATCTCCTGGCCGACACGCCGCCGCCGGGCCGGATCGAAGCGCGCCGAGGCCGAGGCGTTGTGCGGCGACAGGATCACGTTCGGCATCTTGTGCAGCGGATTGTCAGGCTTTGTCGGCTCGATCTCGAACACGTCGAGCCCGGCGCCCGCGATCCAGCCTTCCTGCAGCGCCTTGATCAGCGCGCTCTCCACCACCGTTGGCCCGCGTCCCGTGTTGATGAACAGCGCCGTTTTCTTCATCTGCCGGAAGTGCTGCTCCTTGAGATAACCCTGTGCCTCCGGCGTTGCTGGCATGTGCATGGAAATGAAATCCGAGCGCTCTAGCACCTCCTTCAGGCTCACCGGCTCGACGCCGTGGGCGGCAATTGTGCGCTCGTCGACGAACGGATCGTGCGCGATCAGATGCAGCCCGAATGCCTTGGCGCGTTGCGCCGTTGCCCGTGCCACACGGCCGAACGCGATGAAGCCTAGCGTCTGGCCCATCAAGCGCGGCACCTTGAGCAGCACCGGCCGGCCTTCCGCCCAGCGCCCCTCACGCACCATGCGATCCTGCTCCAGCGCCCGGCGATGGCTCGCGAGCAGCAGCATCATCGCGTGGTCGGCGACCTCCTCGATGAAGGTGTCCGGACAGTTCGTGACGGGGATCTTCCGCGCAGTGGCCGCCTTCACATCGACCGTGTCGACGCCAACCGAGCCGAGCGAAATCACCTTGCAGCCGTCCAGGCTGTCGATGATCTTCTTTGTGAACTTCATGCCTTTGGCATAGACCGCATCGGCCCCCTTGGCGGCGGCGATGAATTCGTTCTCCGTCGGGCCGCATTCGAAGATCTCGGCGCCGATCGGCTCCAGCGCTTCCATCTCGTGGCTGTAGCCGCCAAGGCCGGTGCTGACGGTAGTGCCTTTGGTTGTGACAACTCGAAACTTCGCCATGCTGTTCCTCGCCTCGGAGCTGCTGTTTCGAGGTCAACACTAGGCATTTTCGGAGCGACCGCCAACGGAGTTTGACGGCAAGCGAAGCCGGCATCGAAATACCGCCCGCTTAGCTGAACACTGGCCTGCTCTCACCCTTCGGCGTACGTTATCCTCAGTGATCGCAACGGAGGGACCAATGGCCTGGATCGGAAAGCGTGCGCTCCTGTCTGTGTGTCTCGGCACCCTCTGGCTCACGACATGGCCAGCGCCGCCAGCCGCGGCCCAGGACTATCCCGCAAGACCTGTTCGCATCATCGTGCCGTTCGCAGTGGGTGGACCGGCCGACATCTACGCGCGTTTCATTGCCGCGAAGCTTTCCGACCAGACCAGGCAAGGCTTTGTCGTCGAGAACAAGCCGGGCGGCGGCGCCATCGTCGGCACCTCGGAAGCTGCGAAAGCCGCGCCCGACGGTCACACGCTCCTGATGATGTCCAACACCCACACCACCAACGAGTCGCTGGTGAAGGACAAGCCGTTCGAGCTGATGCGGGATTTCGTGGCTGTCGCGCCGGTCAATGCGTCGGACCTGGTGCTGGTCGTACACCCCTCCGTGCCCGCAAAGACGCTGGCCGAGTACATCGTCTTCGCGAAAGCGTCGCCGGGAAGAACCAACTACGCCTCGTCGGGCACCGGCACGCCCTATCACATGGCCGGCGAGCTGTTCAAAGCCATGAGCGGCACCGACATCCTGCACGTGCCGTTCAAAGGTAGCTCCGGCGCGCGGAACGACCTTATCGCCGGCCAGGTGATGATGATGTTCGATGCGATCACCACCATGGCCGGCAACGTGTCCGCGGGCCAGGTACGCGCGCTCGGCACGACAGGCAAGACGCGCTCCGCCGTGCTGCCCGAGGTGCCAACAGTGTCCGAGGCCGGCGTCCCCGGCTACGAGGCCACGATCTGGCTCGGCATCATGGCGCCGAAAGATACCCCGCAATCTATTGTCGACAAGCTCAATGCCTGGATCGGCGCCATCACCTCGGCCAAGGACACGACCGAGGCCTGGCGCAAGCAGGGGGCGGAGCCCATGCGCATGACGCCTTCCGAGTTCAAGAGCTATCTCGAGGCTGATATCCAGAAGTGGGCCAGGATCGTCCAGATCTCCGGCGCCAAGCCGGAGTGAGTTCCAGCGCCTGAGTTGTAGCGCAATCCCATGCGATAGCCTCGCCACGTAGCTGAGCCGACATTGGCGCTGGCGGCCCCCCCAAGATCGCAATTGCAATCGCAACTCGGACGTAATTTGGGGCTCGAGCCTGCCCGAGTGGCTTCAGGAAGCAAGGGTCGGGCGCCGATTTCGATTTGTCATGGGCGAATTTCAACGCTGGCGCGTTTTCCGAGCGAGCAGGTAGGGGTATAGCCACTCGGAATGAGGCCTCTCCACGGGCTCCACAGGTGCCCTAGCGTGCGTGATTCGGGCCTGCAAAAAACCCGCAAAAGTTAACGCCTTGAACCACCGTCCGAAACGCTGGGTCCGCGAGGGCAATGGCGCCCCCGAGTTGCAACGCTAACCCATCCCGTGGAGCTTCAGGATCAGTTCGTTTCGGCGGTGCTCGGCGACGTCCCCAAAGGGGCCGTCCCGAACGCGACGACGGGCCCTCCAATCGCGCTCTGTCCTCTGTGTGTCGCTACCGGCTATCATCGGAGCGACGCCAGCAGTCGTCAGCAACACCAATGATACGCCCATGCAACTCATGATCCTCAGCGGCGGCGCCGCGAATGGCATCGTCAAGGCGGTCGAGGCGGAATTTTGCCGCGCGACCGGCGCCACGCTCGGCGGCAGCTTCGGCGCGGTCGGTGCCATGCAGGACAAGCTTCTGGCCGGCACTCCCGCCGATCTGCTGATCCTGACCAAGGGCATGATCGCAGAGCTGGAGAAAGCGGGCCACGTGCTGCCCGGCACCGCGCGGGATATCGGCGCGGTGCCAACCTCGGTTGCCGCCCGCAAGGGCGATCCGCTGCCTCTTTGTGGAACGCCAGCGCTCTTGAAAGACGCGCTGCTCGCGGCCGATGAGCTTTTCGTCCCCGACACGCGCCAATCGACGGCCGGCGTCCACCTCGCCGGTGTCCTCGAAAGCCTCGGCATCTTCGATGCGATGGCACCCCGCCTGCGTGAGTTCCCGAATGGCGCCACCGCCATGAAAGCGCTCGGCGAAGCCAGCAGCCGGCGCCCGATCGGTGCGACCCAGCGCACCGAGATCCTGGCCTCGCCCGGCGTCACGCTGGTCCGCGATCTGCCCGAAGGCTGCGGGCTTGCCACGGTCTACACGGCCGCGGTTGCCGCCAAGGCTGCTTCTCCCGATCTCGCGACCAGGCTCATCGCCTCGCTCACCGCGCCTGAAACCGCCGTCGCACGCACCCGGGCGGGGTTCGAGGTGATCTCGACGTAGCGCGATGAAAAGCGTGGAGCGTCGCCGTGCTCCACGCAGCCGCTGTGCTGCTCCCGGTCAAAGCCGACTGCGGCAAACGTGCATAAGCCCTACGCAGCGGGCGCGCTTGACCCTCGGGCCAACGCAGCGCACGGTTTCCGTCATGGCTCAACTTCAAGCACCCCGGGCAGCCTCGACGGAGGCTTTTCTGGCGGCGGAAGGCCCGCGGCTCGCGGACCTTTGCACCGCTTGTGGCGCCTGTCTCAAGGCCTGCCCCTTGGCAAGCCATATCGGCCTCGACCCGACCCAGGCCGAAATGATCACCGACGGCCTGCGACTGCTCGCCCGCGGGCAGCCCGGGCCGAACGAAACCGCTCAGTGGGCTGGCGCCTGCGGCAAGAGCGGGCTCTGCGTCGATGCGTGCCCCGAGAAGGCGAAGGGTCTCGACGCCATGCTGCTGGTGCGCATCGCCCGGCAGCGCGCCATCAACGACACCAAGCAGCTGAAGCCCAAGGGCGACCCCACCGCGTTTCCGCGCGTGAAGACCTTTGCCCGCCTGCAGCTCACCGACGAGGAGTTGAAACGATGGCTGTGACCTCGCCGAGCCCTCCGCGCGTCACCTTCTGGTTCGGGTGCAACATGCTGCGCCACGCCGAGATGATCCGCCTCTCCAAGCTGCTGCTCGAGAAGGCGGGCTACGACGTCGAAGCCGCCGGCGGCCCCGCCTACTGCTGCGGCACCGCGCACGACCACCAGCCGCACGCGGCGAGCACCATGGCCGGACGCACCGTCGAGCGCTTCAACGCGGCGGCCAAGAACGAGGGCCGCGACAAGGTCGTCACCTGGTGTCCATCGTGCCACCTGCATATGTCCGACATCATGTCGCCAGGTAACCGGACTCACTTCGATGTCGCGCACATAACCGAGATTCTGGCCGATGCTGGACACCGCCTGGCGCCCCTGATGACGACACCCCTGAAGCGCCGCGTGCTGCTGCATCGGCACCTCGGGATGGCCTCCACGCACGCGCCGGTGAACGACAAGGTGGCGAGCATGCTCGCACAGATTCCGGGCCTGGAGCTGGTCGAAGGCCCGACGGTGCCCGGCCACATGTGCAGCTCGCTCGCCGCGGTACCAGGCGCGCTGAAGAAAGCCGCCACCGAGACCTGGCTAGCAGCGGCCGCGGCCCGATGCGATACCGTCGCAACGATCTTCCACTCGTGCCATCGCGAGTTCGTCGCCCTCGAAGGCCGCGAAGGCATTCGCGTCCGCAACTGGGTGCATCTCGTCGCCGAGGCCATGGGCGTCGACGCCGGCGACGCCTACAAGAGCTGGCGCAATGGCGGCACGCCCGACCTGGCAGCAATTCAGAAGGCCGACCCCGCCCTCTACCAGAAACTGATCGAGCCGGAGCTCAGGAAGCCGGCACCGGCTTGAAGCCCGGCACAGCGAGTTCGTTCAAGACGATACGCCAAGACACTATAATCATCACAAGCCGAAGCCGGCGCGCTCTTCGAGGACACGATATGCAGCAGAAGACCGCGTCCATTTCCGATGCTCCTGGGCCCGCGGCGGCGGCAACCGCAACTTCCTCGGCGACCATAGCCGCCTTCCCCATCGTTATCGCGCTGAGCTTCTCGCACTTCCTCAATGATCTGACGCAGGCGCTGCTGCCCGCGATCTATCCGGTCATCAAGGACACCTACAATCTCAACTACAGCCAGATCGGCGTGCTGACGCTGGCCTTCCAGCTCACCGCCTCCATTCTGCAGCCGATGGTGGGCCTTGTCACTGATCGCAAGCCGCAGCCCTATTCTCTCGTCGCTGGCATGTTCTCGACTTTGGTTGGCCTGGTGATCCTCGCCTATGCAGGCTCCTATACGACCTTGTTGATCGGAGCCGCGCTGATCGGCACCGGCTCTGCGGTTTTTCATCCAGAAGCCACACGCATGGCGCGCATGGCCTCCGGCGGCCGCCATGGCTTCGCGCAGTCGACGTTTCAGGTCGGCGGACAGGCGGGACAAGCCGTTGGGCCGCTGCTCGCCGCGCTCATAGTCGTCACCTACGGGCAGCACAGTCTGGCGTGGTTCTCCGCCCTTGTGCTGTTGGCGATGATTGTGCTGTTCCGCGTCGGCAGCTGGTACAAAGCGCAGAACCCCCAGCCGGCAAAGCCGAAAACCATTGGCGCCATGCCCGCCGGTGGCACGGCGATCGGGACAGGCCTGACGCTTGCCTGCGCGGTGATTGTCATCCTGATGTTTTCCAAGAGCGCGTACACCGCGATCCTGTCGAAGTACTACACGTTCTATCTGATCGACACCTATGGCGTATCTGTTCAAACCTCGCAGTACCTGCTGTTCCTTTTCCTGATCTCGCAGGTGGTGGGCTCGCTTGCCGGCGGCTATCTCGGCGATTTGCTCGGCCGGCGCTGGATCATCTGGTTCTCGATCCTCGGTGCCCTTCCCTTCACGCTCGCACTCCCATTCGCCAATCTGCCGATGACGATCGTGCTGACGGCCCTCATCGGCATGATCATGGCGAGCGCATTTCCCGCCTTGCTCGTCTATGCGCTCGACCTGATGCCGAACAAGATCGGCATGGTCGCCGGCGTCTTCTACGGCGTGTCGTTCGGATTGGGTGCGTTGAGTGCCGCGCTGCTCGGCGTGCTGGCCGACTGGACGAGCCTCGCCACCGTCTACAAGCTCTGCGCGTTGCTGCCGCTCTTGGGCCTCCTCGCTTGGTTCCTGCCGCACGTTCCGCAATCAGGCGTGAGGGTCAAGCACTAGCACCCGAGTCGTTAGGCCTGCGCGAAGCAGTTTCGATTTGTCACCGAAGCAATCAACGTCAGGAGTACGACTCTCATGGCCGCCATCAAGGAAATCGCTTCAGGACTTCGCTTCCCCGAGGGCCCCATTGCCATGCCCGACGGTTCTATCCTGCTCACCGAGATAGAGCGGCAAACGTTATCCCGTGTGACGCCCGATGGGCGTGTCGAGGTGGTGGCGAAGACCGGCGGCGGGCCCAACGGCGCGGCAATCGGTCCCGATGGCGCCTGCTACATCACCAATAACGGCGGCTTCGAGTGGGTGAACCGCCCCGAAGGATTGCGCCCGCACACGCAGGCCAAGGACTACACATCCGGCAGCATTCAGCGCGTCGATTTGAAATCCGGCAAGGTCGACACGCTCTATACGAAAGGTCCGAACCACAAGCTGAACGGGCCCAACGACCTCGTCTTCGACGCGCACGGCGGCTTCTATTTCACCGATCTCGGCAAGCGTCGCGAGCGCGAGATGGATCAGGGCTGCGTCTACTACGCCAAGGCTGATGGCTCATTGATCAAGGAGATCGCCTATCCCCTGATCACACCGAACGGCTGCGGGCTCTCACCGGACGGCAAGGTGCTCTATGTCGCGGAAACGTGGACCGGCCGCGTGTGGGCCTACGACATCGAGGCACCGGGCGAGATCAAGCCGCAGCCGTGGCCGTCGCCCTCGGGCGGACGCCTCCTCGCGGGCGTCGGAGGTTTCAACAACTTCGATTCACTCGCGGTCGATGCCGCCGGCAACGTCTGCGTCGCCACTTTGATGAATCCTGGCATCACCAGCATCTCGCCGAACGGCACCTGGAAGCATGTGCCGATCCCGGGCAATGACCCCTATGTCACCAACATCTGCTTCGGCGGCCGGGACCTGAAGACGGCCTTCATCACTATCTCGATGACCGGCCGCCTCGTATCGATGCCGTGGGACACGCCAGGCGCGAAGTTGAATTACCTCAATACATGACAGAAGCGCCGTAGCCGTAGGTCGGAGTGAGCCGGCCGCTGTCGTCGTGACAGAAGCGAGGCGTTTACATCCGGCGAAGTCCGACATCCGCGACTCGCGGCGCTGTCGCCGGTTCCCCGGAATGCCAGGTGCGCGGTAGCGCAATTGGCATATCCGGGGTCTTTGCCCGTTAAGGCTTGGCACAATGCCTGTTGAGATCGAGAAAGACTTCCACATTTACATGGCAGCAAGCCGGCCACGCGGTGACACCGACACATCAACGAGCCGCGAAAGACCCCGGACATTCGCGCGCTAACGCGGCGCGAATGTCCGGGGAACCGGCTAGACGGACGCTCGAGCTATTTCTCGTGCGCGCAGCTGTCGGACTTCGCGGGAACGAGAGCCGTGCCCTGGACTGATAATCCGGTGGCCCGCTCACTCCGACCTACGCTCTACGCTCTACCCGATCTTCACCGGCAGCTTGCGTGGACCGCGGACGGGGCCTGCTGACCACGCGATGGCGGAGGGATCGGCAAGGGAGAAATCCGGGAAGCGCTTCAGCCATTCCTCGACCGCGACCTGGATCTCCATCCGCGCGAGGTTCGAGCCAATGCAGCGGTGAATGCCGAGGCCGAAAGCGGCGTGCCGGTTGTCCTGCCGGTCGATGATCACTTTGTCGGGATCAGCAAACACGGACGGGTCGCGATTGGCGGCCGGGAACGACAGCAGGATGTGTTCGCCGGTATGCATCGGACAACCGGAAACCGTCGTGTCCTTGACGACGCGGCGCGCCATCGTCACCGGCGCGTAGGCCCGCAGAAACTCCTCGACCGCGGTCGGGATCAGCCCCGGCTCGGCGACCAGACGGCGGCGATCCGCGGGCGTCTTCGCCAAATGCCAGAGCGATGAGCCGATCGCGCTCCAGGTCGTATCGATGCCTGCGATCAGCAGCAGCTGCAGGGTGCCGTAGAAATGCCGCTCGGTCAGTTCCTGACCATTGAACTTGGCCTGCGTGAGAAAGCTGATCAGGTCCTTGCCGGGGTTCCTGCGCCGCTCCTCCACGAACGGGCGAAAGAATGCATTCATCTCTTCGACGATCGCCACCAGCCGCGCGGCGCTGTCCTCGTCATCGCGAATCGTGTCCTCGAGGAAGACGTGAATCCAGCGCCTAAACCTGTCCCCCTCGGACTCCGGCAGCCCCAGCATGTTGGCGATGACGCGCACCGGAATGTGCTGCGCGTACTCGACCGCGGCGTCGACGTCCCTCTTGTCGCCGATCTTGTCGAGAAGCTCGTTGGCGATGCGTCGCGTCACGTCCCGGAACGGCTCTATGGCCTGCGGCGTGAACGCCGGCAGCAGCAGCATGCGCGAGGGCCGATGGTGCGGCGGATCGGAGGTGATCGGCGGCGAGGGCAGCGGCACGTTCGGCGGGTTCTCGCGGATCACCACGCGGCGCGAGGAAAAATGGTCGGTGTCGTAGGCGATCTCGCGCACGTCCGCCATGCGTGTCGGCAAGTAAACGCCACCATATCGCTCGGTGTGGGCGATTGGACATTTACCGCGAAGCTCATCCCAGATCGGGAAAGGATCAAGCGTCCATTGCGGATCCATGTGGTCGAGATCAGTGGCCCAGTCGGTGACCGGCGGGCGGTCCTTCATGACGTTTCCCCGTTGTCCGAAACGAGCCTCAGCGCAAATTCCGGACAGTTGCGAACGGCAAGGCGTGCTTTCTCCGCGCAGCCGGGCGGAACGATGCCGCCATTCCTGGCATGCGCGAAACCAAGCTCGTCGATCTCAATCAGCTCGGGCGCCAGCACGTGGCATCGATTGTGCCCCTGGCACTTGTCGGGAATGACCTCCAGGCGCACGCGTCTTTCAGTGTCGGCCATATCGCTGCTCAGGTTTGCTGCAATCGGGACTTCGCCGACTATACCCGTGGTTTCGCCAGGAAATCTACGACGCAGTCCTCGTAGTCCGGCAGCCTCCTGATGAAACCGCCCGACTGCAGGCTGACCGCAAGCCGGTCGAAGCCCTTGCGCGAGATGACGGTATCGCGAGCCCAGAGCTCATTCTTCTTGTATCGGTCGAAGGCTGCCGTGAGCACGGCCTGGTCGATTCCCGGATAGAAAGACTGCACTGCCTTCGCCAGGTCAGCACCTGAATGTGTGTGCAGCCAGTCCTGCATCCCCGCCACCGCACGAGTCATCGCGGCATAAGCGTCCTTGTACCTGGCGATCGTCTCGCGCGTCCCGCACAGCGTGGTGTACGACGTGTCGCCGCGGCTTGCCTGAGCATGGAGGACGCTCAGGCCCTTCGAGAGCGCGATCTCGGCGTAGGGCTCGAAGAGCTGCACAACGTCCAGCCGGCCGTCCTCGACCGCCTCGAGATTCTCCGCCATCGGCTTGTCCGCGATGCGCGAGATTTTCGTCGGGTCGATCCCGAGCTCGCGAAGGTCGTGCTGCAGACAGAGCCACGGCGTCGGCACCTCGGAGACGCTGCCGATACGCGCATCCTTGAGATCAGCCAGCTTGAAGCTGCCCGCGCCTCCCCGCCCCACGAGATAGAACGGGTCGCGCCTGACGACCTCGCAGAAGCACATGTAGCTGGGACCATTCTCGTCGCGCGCCTTCATGATGCGCATCGGCCCGCCCCAGGTGATCTCGGCCTTGCCGTCGAGCAGCGCTTGCGGGCCACCGCCCGGGCCGTTGCTTTCGACCAGCTCCACGTCGAGCCCTTCGCGCTTGAAGTAGCCGAGCGCCAGCGTTGCGTAGAACGGTGCATAAAACACCGCGCGGAAATTCTCGGCCAGCCGCATGCGCATAGCTCAGATCACCTTCTTCTGCTTGAGCGCGGCGATGTCTCCAGCGCCGTAGCCGAGGTCCTTCAGCACGGCGTCGGTATGCTCACCGAGATCGGGCGTGGGGCCCAGCTCCTCGGGCTGCGGATAGCGCGACATGTTGATCGGCTGGCCGACTACGCGGATACGGCCGAGCTTTTTATGCTTGACCGGCCGCGCGATGCCGAGGTGCTTCACCTGCGGCTCGTCGAACGTCTGCTGGATGTTGTTGATCGGGCCGCATGGGACGCCAGCCTTGTTCAGCGCCGCGATCCAATGCGCGCTGGTGTTGGTCTTGGTCCGCTCCGCGAGCAGCCCATTCAGCACCTTGCGGTTCTTCGAGCGATTGCCGCCAGTCGCGTAGTCCGGATGCGTGATCAACTCGGGCACGCCCAATGCCTCGCAGCAGCGCACATAGAGGTTGTCTCCCGACGCCGCGATGTTGATATGGCCGTCCGAGGTCGGGAAGACACCTGTCGGAATGCCGGTCGGATGGTCGTTGCCTGCCTGCTTCGGCACTTCGCCGGCGATCAGCCAGCGCGCCGCCTGGAAATCGAGCATGAAGATTTGCGCTTCGATCAGCGAGGTGTGGACCCATTGTCCCTTGCCGGTCTTTTCGCGGTCGTAGAGCGCGAGAATCATCGCCTGCGCCAGCAATAGGCCCGACGTCAGGTCCGCAATCGGAATGCCCACGCGCACCGGCCCTTGCCCCGGCAGGCCCGTGATCGACATCAAGCCGCCCATGCCCTGCGCGATCTGGTCGACGCCGGGACGCGCTGCGTCGGGGCCTGTCTGGCCGAAACCGGCGATTGAGCCGTAAATGATCCGCGGATTGACCTTGCAGCAGGCGTCGTAGTCGACCTTCAGGCGGCCCTTCACGTCCGACCGCATGTTCTCGACGACGATGTCGGCGTCCTTCACCAGCTTCATGAAGATGGCGTGGCCTTCGGGGCTCTTCAAATTGAGCGTCATCGAGCGCTTGTTGCGGTGCAGGTTCTGGAAGTCGAAGCCGTGCCGCTTGCCGCCCATGGCATCGACGTCCGACTCAGACGGCGGTTCGATCTTGATCACGGAGGCCCCCCAGTCGGCAAGCTGGCGCACCGACGTTGGTCCGGCACGGTGGGCGGTGAGATCGAGCACCTTGATGCCTTCGAGCGGCAGCTTCCCCGTCATGGCTATCTCCTCGGCTGGCAGCCGCCTCGCGGCTCACGGCACGGGAGACTAGACCCGAATGTTGAGCCCACCAAGGGGCCCTGTGACATACCTGTCGGGAGTTTCGATGCCTATTGATCGAAGGTGCGCCTGGGCGTCGGACTGTTGAGCGTGCCGGCCATGGAGCCTGCGTCGACCGACAGGATCACTCCCGTGACCCAGCGCGACTGGTTTGATGCGAGATAGACGACGGCATTGCCGATGTCCCAGCCGGTGCCCTCTGTCTGCAACAAATTGCTTTTGCGGCGCGCCTCGCGCAACTCGGGCTCCATGCCCGCCGCGAAAACCAGCGGCGTGTAGACATAGCCGGGCGCGATGCAGTTGGCGCGAATGCCCTCCGGACCATGTTGCGTTGCCATGGCGCGCGTCATCTGCACGACGGCTCCCTTAGAGGCCGTGTAGAAGAGGTTCGGATTGCCGCCGCGCAGACCATCGATCGAAGCAATATTGACGATGGCGCCGCCGCCTTGCTTGCGCATTTCTGGAATTGCGTACTTCGCCATCAGCATCATCGACGTGACGTTGACGCGCATTGCTGCATCCCAGGCGTCGGGGTCGACCTCGACCGCATTGCCCATCGGCCCGCCGACGCCGACGTTGTTTACCAGGATATCGACTCGGCCCCACTGCTTCACGGCCTCGGCGACGGCGGCCGCGCAGGAGTCCTTGTTCGTTACGTCCGCGACGACGACCATCGAGGTTCCCTTCTCGTCGTCGATCATTTTCTTTGTCGCTTCAGCCAACTCGCGCGTCGCATCGAGAAGCACCACTTTGGCCCCCTCACGCGCCAGCAGGATTGCAGCAGCCCGGCCATTGCCGATGCCCGCAGCGCGAGAGCCAGCGCCAGTCACGATGGCCACTTTGTCCTTCAAACCCATCTCTGGCATGTGTGTCTCCTCCTATGCGCGCCCGACCAATGCCGTTACGCTGAATGTTGCGATGCCGAAGGCACCGTTGTCCAGCAGCAACGCGACCGACGATTGACAAGGACCCAGTACCGATGGCCAGCAAGATCCTCGCGGCGATTACAGTCATCGACATGACCGAGGGTGTGGCAGGGCCCTACGCAGCCATGTTGCTCGGCGACATGGGCGCCAATGTCATCAAGATCGAGCGGCCGGCCGGTGATTGGGCGCGCACGACCGGCAGCGGTAGCATCTCGGCGGTTGGCGGCGCGCAGTTCGTTGCACTCAATCGCAACAAGCGCGACATCTGCCTGGATTTGGACGTGCCGGAGAGCCGCGAGGTGATTACGCGTCTCGTGTCGCGTGCCGATGTCGTGCTCTCGAACTATCGTGCCGGCGTCATGAGACGGCTGGGTCTTGGCTATGCCGACTGTCGAGCTCTGAAACCCGACATCGTGTATTGCACCGTCTCGGGCTACGGCCAGGAAGGCCCGCTCGCAAAGTATCCGGCGAGCGATACCATCATGCAGGCGATGAGCGGGATCATGAGTGTCGTCGGCGAGGCGGACGGACCGCCATTGCGCGTCGGCTTTCCGCTGGTTGACCTCACGGCCGCCAATCACGCCGTGCAAGGTATTCTGCTGGCGCTTTATGGCCGCCTCTCGGGTCGGGGCGGCGCCGAAATCGATATCAGCCTGATGGCAGCCGCCGTCTCGCTGCTCGGTGCACCTGTTGCCGATCACATCGCGTCGGGACGCATGCCTGCCCGGCAAGGCAACCAGAATACCTCGCTGGCTCCTGCCGGAGCTTACGAGGTCTCCGGCGGGCGCTACATTTCCGTAGCCGTATTGCGCGACTCGCATTGGCAGAAGTTCTGCGCCGCCATGGAACTCGTTCACCTCACCGATGACCCGCGCTTCCGCAGCAACCCCGAGCGCGTGAAGAACCGTGCGGATCTTGATCGCATCATCGGGCCGATCTTTGCATCCAACACATCCGAGTACTGGCTGGAGCGCTTGCGCACGGCGGACATTCTATGCGGGCCGATCAACACGGTCGCCGATGTGGTCCACGATCCGCAACTGGCCGCCGTCATACCATTGCTCGACCCCAAGCTGGCCGGCGCCCCGACGGTTGTCGGCGCGCCAATCCGCATCAACGGCAGCTTCATGACACCCGAGCGGCCGCCGCCCGCACGCGGCGAGCACACCGAAGAGCTGCTTCGCGACCTCGATTTCTCGGCGCCGGAGATCACGGCTCTGATCAGGAGCGGAGCAGTTCAGGTCTGAGCATCGCACCGGTTACACGGTATTGCGCGTGCGCGATCAGGCATCATCGCTGAGCGGGCTTGGACCGATGATTTCGCGCGTCTGCGTCGACGTTGTCCTGCCCCGGAGCGGCCGGTGTGCGCGGTGGCACGAACAGTTGCGGATCGGAGCTCTTCGCCCTGACTTCCTGAGGCTTCAGCGGGCGAACCGGTGTCACGACCGTGCCATTCCGTACAGTCTCGATCGCCGCGACCGAAGCGCCGCCGGCAAGCACCGCGGTCGAACCCGCCTGAGGCCCGCTGGACGCTCGCTCGTTCGCATCAGCCACCGCCGCTGGTGCCACCGGCTTGGCGACGACGATCCTCGGTTGCCGTTGAGAAACGATGACCGGCGCCGGCGAGCGCGAGTCTGCAGGCGGCGGTGCCTTCCCGGCAGAGATCGAACCCGCGCCTGCAGATACAGGGTGCGGCGGGTGGCTTCCTGTGCCGCGCGCGCTTGGCGTTCCGCTTGTGCGGCTGGCATCCGTTGTCGTCATGGATGGCCCGTCAGCACTTGCAATGGCATTTCGGGCCGCCATTGGCGCCTCTCCGCGACTGGTCGCGCGTGCGTCGTCGCTATCGCCTCCAGCGGCATGCCCAGCAGTTGGCCTCGCGGTCTGAGCAGGCTCGGTATCGACGACGTCAGAAGCCGTGCTGCTGTCGCCATCGGCGTCACGGTCCCTGGCATCGATGACGGGCCCATCCGCCACATCGTTGCCAAGCATGACCAGCTCTTCCATGCGCTCGAGCGTCTGCTCGGATGTTTCCGATTGCGCGGTTTCGACCGGCACTCTCCACTGGAACGCATCAAGCGCGCCAGTCACGGGCGAGATCGGTTTCCAGGTGTCGGACACGATCCCATCCGCGGTCCATGCCGGATCGCGCGGCGCATGGACGGCGCGGGCAACCCATTCGCGCACGCCGCCCTGGTTGGCGCGCTCTCCATTTTCAATGCGCGCCATCAGCGTGCAAACGCGCTGCGACAGCCGGCTCTCGAGCAATGGCGCCAGCGCCTTGCGCGCCTCGCTCCAATTGCGGGCTTCGATCGCCGAAGTCGCAACGGCGATCGGACCTTCGCTTGAATGCGGATTCAGTCTGGCGAGGCGCTGCACCCGCTCGAGCCGATCACGCGGACTATCGCCGGGCCGCGCAAAGGCATAAACCGCTGCCAGATCAGGATGCGGGGACAGCTTCCAGGTCTTCTCGATGATCTTTGCCGCCTTAGGCGTGCTTCCGCGCGCGGCAAGCTGGCGTGCAGCGATCGCTGCCGCCGGCACGAGATCGGCAGCCAGTCCATGCGCTTCCTGCGCCAGCGCCAGCGCCCTCTGGCTGTTCTCGTCTTCCAGAGCTTGTGCCCGTGCCGTGAGCAAAACTGCGCGCCGGCGGTCTGCGTCGGGCTTTTCGATCAAGCCATTCTTTCGCGCCACCGCCAGCGTCTCGAGCGCACCACTCCAATCCTCGTCTTTGCACTGGAGCTCGAAGAGCGCGTCGATCGCCCAGGACAGCTTCGGATTGAGCGCCATGGCGCGGGCCGCGAACTGCCGAGCAGCTTCTGCCTCGCCTTCACGCTCGGCTTCGAGGAAAAGCCCGCGCAGACCCAATTGCTCGGTATCGGGTGAGCCCAGCATCGCCTCGAAAATGCGCCGTGAGGTGGTCCGGTCACCCGACAATTGCGCCGCCTGGGCGCGCAAGAGATGTGTCAAGGGCTCGTTCGGCAATGCCTTGCGCGCTTGCAGCGCGTAGCGCGTGGCCAGCGCCCGGTCGCCGGCTCCGATGGCGATCATGCCGCTCGACAATGCATCGAGGCCGCGTTCTTGCCGCCGCCGCTGAAAAAACCGGCCGACTGCCGCCGGACTCGTCCAGATCTGCCGCGCAATCGACCAGAGCAAAATCGATGCTCCGATCAACAGCGCAGCGATCACCGCTGCACGGAAGACGCTGGTCTCTATGACATAGCCTGGCCACGTGATCGCGATCGAGCCGGGCTGATCCGCCAACCACGACAGTCCGGCCGAAAGGGCGATCGCACCGAGCAGAATCAGGACGAGACGGATCATTGCTTCGCGCCTTTCTGGCTGGCCGGACCCGCACCGAGCGACGACTTCAGCGCCTGATCGATGGCGGCCAACGCCACGTCGACGCTGCGGCGTGCATCGACCTTGCGCAACCAATCCTGGGCCGGCTTCAGAGCTCGCTGGGACAACTTCTGCGACTCGGCGATGACATCCTGGAGGCGTTGCTCTTTCAACGCGGCTTCCATTCGGGCTACCACGGCCTCTGCGGAATTGTCGTTCGGACTATACGTGGTCTTGCGCACCCTAACGACCGACTTGGCACCCGAGATCAAGCGATCGACGACCGTGCCGTCGGCAGGCTGCGAGTCGGCATCGATCACAGCATTGGCGATTGTTCCGAAATTGCGGGTGAGCTCGGCCATCGAGGGCACACCCTCATTCTGATACTTCTCGAGCGATGCCACGTCGATGCGGTTGCCCGCGACTTTCTTCACTTCGGCAAGCTCGGGTGCATACGCGTGGCCGCGGTCCATGGCTCGCTTCAGGTTGCCAAGCTCCAGCGAGAGCACGATCCGCTCGGCATTTGACTTGCGGTCCTCTTCCGCCTTGATGACGCTTTGCACGCTCGTCTCGAGAGCGGTGACCTTGGTCGCGAGCGGCGTGACGGCAAGCGCGATGTCGGTCGGCTTGGCTGTTGCCTTGATCTGTTCAGAAGTGCTGGTCTTGACGCCGTCAAGCGCGGTCTTGAAGCTTTGTGCTTCGTCCTGCAGGCCTTTCAACGTTTGCTCTACCTTATCAGAGCCCGCTTTGATCAGATCGATCCGCTCCGACATCTTGGCGGTGTCGGTTTTCATCTGGGCGACTTCGCCGTCGATCCGCTTGGTTCCGGCTTTGGCGGCTTCCGCCGCCTCCGTGCTGACATTCGTCCGCGCCTGGATCTCCTGGATCAGATCCTTGCGCAGTGCCTGCAGTCGCGTGTCCAGCGCCGCACGCAAGTCGGAGATCTGGCCCGTCAGCTGGGCGAGCTGCGGCAGACGACCGGCCGACTCTGGGTTTGCCGAAGCGGCACGCGCCATGGTGGCAAGCTGCTCCTCGAGACCGGCAATTCGATTGACCAGTTCCCCGCCTGACGGGCCCACAGCACCGGATAGCTTTCCGACGTCGTCCTTCAACGTGGCTTGCGCGGCGGCGATTTTGGTTTGCGTCTCGCTGACTGACGCGAGCTGCTTTGCCATCTCCTCCAGTCTTGCCAGATTGCCGGCATCTGCCGCGCGTTGTCCCTCGGTCGGCGCCGATGCCGCGAGCCGCTCGCGCACCTGCTTCTCGAGTACATTCAGGCGCGCCGCGTGGTCCGGCGCAATGCCGCCAATCGACGTCGCCTGCGGCCTTCCGCCATCGGAGCCGAGGCCGAGTGCCAGAAACTGCTGGCCAAGCAACGCCAATACGCCACCCGCGATACCGGCCACCACGTACGAGACGAACCGCCCGAAGCCCGAACCCGATCTCGGCTGAGAGGCGCTCATCGGGCCTGCCGGGGTCGCACGAGCCGCTGCACCCTTGGCCCCGTCGGATGCGATCGTATCGGACGCTGCTGCGGCGGGTTTCTTGCCCGAAGCGCTGGTCATTTGCGCAGCAGCAGCCATTGCCGCAGCAGCATGTGCGGAACTCCTCGACGCCGCAGCAATCTTTTCGGCAGTCGCGCCTTGTGAGCCATCGCCCGCCTTCGCCGTGGCTGTCGCGCTCGGAACCTCTGTGGCCTTGAGATCGATGGTTGCGAAGGGCCGCTTCGGATTCGGGCCGTCCGCCGCGCTACGCTCAGGTCCCTTGCCGGGTCCGTCCTTTTTATCGGTCATGGTCCTCACGCCTCTCAACAGCGGAACCCGTTCCGATCTATCCGACCGCGAACACAGATTGCGCGACGCGAGAAGACCGAAAGCTATACTGGACTAAGGGTATAAGCTCATAGCTCCAATTTTGCAGCAGCGAGATCAGTGAGGGCAAGCATTTCCTCGAGGGTCGGAGCCTCCGCAATATCAATTGCCACATCGCCTAAAGGCGAAAGGTGAGCGGCAACCGCTTCCGATAGGCACAGGTGCAGGATCTCCCGAACGTGTTCCTGGAAGCGGTACTTCTGGATCAGGCGCGAGTAGATCTGCGCGGTTTGTGGAGACATCAGCATCACGGCTTCTATCTCACCGTCGATGATCCGCTCCTGCGTGTCGATCGACATGCGATCGACCGCCCGCGTTCTGTAGACAACGGACTCGACGACTCGAAATCCCAGCGCTTCGAGCTCGCCGCGCATATCGACGGCAACCCTGTCGCCCCGGAGATGCAGCAGCATTTCCTCCATGGGATCAAGCGTTGAGGCGAGAATCGGGATCAGCGCTGATGCCGTGCCCGGTCCCTTGATCACGGTTCCGAATCCCATGCGGCGCGCCTCCTCCGCTGTGGCCGCGCCGACGGCATAGACCGTCAAACTGCGAAGCTGCTCGGGACTGGCCGCGCCCTTGATGGCCCGAAGCGCATTTCGGCTCGTCGCAATAACGGCAGTCACGCCATCCAGCTCTGCCGGATCGAACGCGACGAAGGTCGTATGCATCAGCGGTTCGACGTCGGCCTGATGTCCACGCTCCTCGAGCAAGCCCTTGAGCTTCAGCCCGTCAGGTTCAGGCCGTGTAACGAGGACGCGCATCAGGTCTTGGCCCCGCCGCTGCCAGCGAGCATGGTCAAGAACTCCGGCCCGGCGGCGGCAAGCAGCTCGTCAGCAAGCGCCTCTCCGAGCACCAGGGCTTGCTCGGGTCGACCGCGATGCTCCGATTTGAAGCTCTCGCGTCCATCGGGCGTCAGGATTTCACCCCGCACAATCAGGTCGCCTCCGGCCAAGTGGGCAAGGCCCGCGATCGGCGTCCGGCACGAGCCTTCGAGACGCGCGAGGAATGCACGCTCGGCGCTGACACACAGCGTCGTTGCAGCATCGTCGATCGGCGCAAGCAGCTGCCGAATGCGCGCATCATCGCTTCGAACCTCGACGCCGATGGCTCCCTGCGCAACCGCGGGCAGCATGTCCTTCGGATCGATCGCAGCGGTGATCCTGTCGCTCATGCCGAGCCGGTCGAGCCCTGCCACGGCGAGCAGCGTCGCGTACGCCACGCCGTCGGCGAGTTTCTGCAGGCGGGTCTGCACGTTGCCGCGGAACGGCACGATGGCGAGGTCCGGCCGCAGCCGCTTGACCTGCGCGGCACGGCGCAACGACGACGTACCGACTTTCGAGCCGGGCGGCAGATCCGCCAGTGATTTGGCCGTGAGGCTGATGAAGGCATCCCGCACATCTGCGCGCGGCAGCATCGCGGCGATCGAGAGGCCCATAGGCAGTACCGTCGGCATGTCTTTCATCGAATGCACGGCAAGATCGATCTCGCTTCTCAGCAGCGCTTCCTCGATCTCCTTTGTGAACAGGCCCTTGCCGCCCGCCTCCGACAACGGCCGATCCTGGATCCGGTCGCCGCTCGTGCGAATCGTCACGACGTCGAACTGCCCGGCCGGCCAGCCTGTCGCCGCCATCAGTCGGTCGCGGACCTCGTGCGCCTGGGCGAGCGCCAGGGGCGAACCACGCGTGCCAATTCGAATGTTGCCGACCAAAAGACCTCCAGCCGCCGCGCCGATGGACCCATCTTGTTTGTCGCTACTTAGGCTGCCGCCGCCCGTCGGGCAAGCGGGCCGCGCGCGGCCGATCTCCGCATGCCTGAGTTGACCGACATCAACGCACCGCTGCGGAGGGGCTGACTTGCCGGACCACAGTCACCGCCCCTAGCCTGCAACTTTCCCGCAACGCACATGGAGCACAGTCATGCGTCTCAACGGAAAGGTTGCCATCATCACCGGCGCGGCGTCTGGAATGGGCGCAGCCACGGCCCGCCTCTTCGCCCGCGAAGGCGCCAAAGTCGTGATCGCCGACATGCTCGAAACCGACGGCCGCGCGCTCGCCTCGGAGATCGGCGCCGCTGCCCGCTTCGAAAAGCTCGATGTCACCGACGAGGCAGGCTGGGCAGCCGTGGTCGCATCGACGCGGCGGCATTTCGGCAAGCTCGACATTCTCGTCAACAATGCCGGCATTTCGGGCAGCGCCGAGCAGGACCTCTACAGCACCGAGGCTTGGCACCGGATTATGAACGTCAACGCAACAGGCGTGTTCCTCGGCACCAAGTACGCCGTTGCGGCAATGCAGGCCACTGGCGGCGGTTCGATCGTGAACTTATCGTCGATCGCCGGCATCATCGGCAGCGTTGGCCTGCACATGGCCTACAACGCGTCGAAAGGCGCGGTTCGCCTGATGACCAAGGCCACCGCCGTCCAGCACGCCGAGGACAAGATTCGCTGCAATTCGGTGCACCCGGGCGTGATGCCACCGATGCGAACCTCCGGTCGCACGGCCGACCCACTGATCAGAGCCGAGCGGATGAAGGTCATCCCCATGCGCCGCCCCGGCGAAGTGACCGAGGTGGCGAACGCCATCTTGTTCCTCGCCTCGGACGAGGCATCCTACATCACCGGAACCGAGCTGGTCGTCGACGGCGGCGCCGTCGCGATCTGACGGCCGCCAGAACATCTGATTGACCGGAGCACCGATCGTGCCGCCGTGACGAACGCACGGCGGCACCCGCACTGTCGTCAACGGCTCCGGTCCCGGAGTGCATCCCAGAAGTCCGGGCCGGCTTCCAGCGCAGCTTTCCGACAATCCCCGGCGCAGCTGATCCAGGTGCCATTCGGCATCCGCACTTCCTCGAACTCGGCGACTGCGACGCGCACGCGACGCGTCTCGAGTGTCATGGGTGCGCCCGGTCGCGCGTTGCTCTCGATCCGGATTTGACCGTTGCCAACGATCTGGCGCGGATGTCCGCTCTGATACCAGAGCCCGTAGGCGAGGAGCGCAACAATGAACAGCCCCAGCAGCAGCCCACCGCGCTTCACCGACATGCGTGCGCTCCTCGATCGGACCCGCTTCAGGCTTTCACCGGCTCGGCAGCTAAAGCCAACACCTGCGTCAGCCGCGTCGCGATTGCCTTCTGCCGGGTGGGATTGGCGATTTTCTTGTTGGTGAGGTCCGTGACATAGAATGCGTCGACCGCCCGCTCGCCGAATGTCGTGATGTGGGCTGACGTGATGTCGAGGTTCAAGTCCGAGATCGCACTCGTGACCTCATAGAGCAGGCCCGGCCGGTCGAGCCCCACGACTTCGATCACCGTGAACTGGTCGGACACGGCATTATCGATCTTCACCTCTGGTTCCACGGTAAAGGCGCGCAGCGGCCCTTTCAGATCGCGCTTCTTCGCCATCAGCGCATGGAGCCGCTGCTCGCCTTTCAGAAGTTTTTCGATCGTCTCGCTGATGCGCCGGGCGCGACGCAGCTCGTCCTCCTCCCGATCGAACTCGCGTTGCAGCAGGAACGTATCGAGGGCGAACCCGTCTCGCGTCGTCGCAATGGCCGCACCGACGATATTGGCGCCCGTCGCCGCACACGCGCCCGCAAAGAGCGACAGCAGACGCGGATGGTTCGGAGCCAGAACGGTCAGCTCGGTGACGGCGGTGAAGGCATCGGTCTTATAGTCTGTAGCAAAGGAGAGCGACTGCGTTTTCGCGCGCTCCGCGAGCAGCAGATGATCGAGTTGCTTGCGCCCATCGGTGCGCAGCCAGTAGTCGGCATAATGCCGCTCGATAAAGGCTTCGACCGCTGCCGGGCCAACATCCTTGGCCGTCTCGCGGAAGGCGGCTTGCGAGGCCGCGATCCGCTCGGCCTGTCCCTGCTCGGCATGGCGGCCCGCCACCAACGGCTCGGTTTCGTTGAAGAGCGTGCGGAGCAGCTGGCCTTTCCAGCCGTTGAACGTCGTTGGACCGACCGCGCGGATGTCGGCGACTGTCAGCAGCAGCAGCAGCTCCAGTCGCTCGGGGCTTTGCACGATGTCGGCAAAATCGCGAATCGTCTTCGGGTCCGACAGGTCGCGGCTCTGCGCAATCGTGCTCATGTCGAGATGGTGCTCGATAAGCCAGGCGACGAGATCGGTTTCCGCTGCATTCAGTCCGAGCCGCGGGCACAAATGACGCGCGACGCGCGCGCCGGCAATCGAGTGATCTTCCTCGCGTCCCTTCGCAATGTCATGCAGGAAAGCCGCCACATACAGCACGCGCCGCTGTGACAGGTTCTTCATCAATCGGTCGGACAGCGGATGAGGTTTGGCCGCCTCGCCGCGCTCGATCTCCGAAACCACGCCGACCGTGCGGATGAGATGCTCGTCCACCGTGTAGTGGTGGTACATGTTGAATTGCATCATCGACACGACCGTGCCGAAGTCCGGGATGAAACGCCCGAGCACACCCGCCTCGTTCATGCGCCGCAGTGTCGCTTCAGGATTGCGCGGCGTCGTCAGCATCTCGAGGAAGATGCGGTTGGCTTCCGGGTCGTTGCGCAGCTTGTCGTCGATCAGCCGCAGCGACTGACGGATCAGCCGAAGCGCTTGCGGGTGGAAGAACGTGCCGGTCTCCTCCGCATGCGCGAAGAACCGGATCAGGTTCACCGGATCACGCTTGAAAACGTCGCTGTCCGCCACGTTCAGACGGCCGTTGTCGATGCGAAACTCGGTCGTCCGGCGAATGCGCCGCCGCGTGCGCCAGCCGAGCGGGTCGAAAATCGCATCCAGCGCCGGCATCCGCTTCAACTGCTGGATCTCGAGCGAGGAGCACAGGATCGTCGTCAGGTCGCCGACGTCCTTCGCCACCAGAAAGTAGTGCTTCATGAACCGCTCGACGCCCTTGAGGCCGCCACGGTTCGTGTAGCCGAGGCGCTCCGCGATGGCCGGCTGGCGGTCGAACGACAACCGCTCCTCAGGCCGTCCTGCCAGAAAGTGCAAATGGCAGCGGACCGTCCAGAGAAAGTTCTCGCACTTTCGAAAGATTGCCCGTTCCTGCGCCGTGAAGACGCCGGAGGTGCGGAAGGGATCGGCATCGCCGCCACCCGCCAGATCCTTGGCAAGCCAATGCAAGGTGTGCAGGTCCCTGAGCCCGCCCTTGCCGTCCTTGATGTTCGGCTCGACCAGGTAACGCGATTCACCAGCCCGCTTGTGCCGCTGATCGCGCTCGGCCAGCTTGGCCTCGACGAAAGCAGCAGCCGTACCCTTCAGCACGTCGTTGGCGAAACGCTCCTGCAGCTCCTTGAACAGCGCGATGTCGCCGAGGATGAGGCGCGAGTCCAGAATGGCGGTGCGAATCGTCATGTCCGCGTGCGAGAGCTTGATCGATTGCTCGATGGTGCGCGTCGCATGCCCGACCTTCTGGCCGAGGTCCCAAAGGATCATCAGCATGTACTCGACGACGCTCTCCCCCCAGGCCGTCTGCTTGTAGGGCAGCAGAAAGAGAAGATCGACGTCGGAGCCCGGTGCCAGCAGCCCGCGTCCGTAGCCGCCGGTGGCGACGATCGCCATGCGCTCGGCATCGTCAGGATTGTCCATCCGGTAGACATGGACGGTGGTGTAATCATAGACGAGCTTGATCAGCTCGTCCTGAAACAGCGACAAACCTTCCGCGCACCGGCGCCCATCGCCGTCCGCCTCCAGTTTCACGCGAGCGGCTTCCCGCGCTTCCTTGATCAGCAGCTTGAGGCGATCCAAAACCGCGGGGCGCGCCATAACGGGATTTTCGCCGTGTGAGCGAAAGAGGCCCGTCAGCTCGACACGCAGCGCCTGGGTATCGAAGTAAGGGGCGGCAGGGGCTGAAATCGCGTCCATCTCACGCTCCGTGCTTTGCCGGGCAGCAATTCAAGTCTTCACCTCGATCCGGTAGAAACGGATCGCGTTGTCGGCGAAGAGCTTGCGCCGGTCAGCGAGCGGCATATCCGCAACCGCCGCCTTGAAGCAACTGTAGAGATAATCCCAGCTGCCCTTGAGCCCATCGACGGGGAAATTCGAGGCGAACATGCAGCGGTTGACGCCGAACATGGAGATCGTATCTCGAATGATCGGCTTGTTGGCGGCGAGTGTCCACGGTGCTCCGGGGACCGTCAGCCCGGAAATCTTGACGTGCACGTTGGGACAGGCGGCGAGCGCCTCCATGCCCTTCCGCCAGACCTTCACGGCATCGGACGACCGATCCAGCGGATAGCCGGTATGATTGAGCACGACCCGTAGATCGGGATGCTCCCGCACGACGTCGGCCGCCTCCTCCAGATGCCACCAGACGACGCGCAGATCCCACGACAAATCGTGCTTGCGCAGAAGATCAAGACCGCGGCGCCATTTCGGGTCCTGCATCGAGCGCGGCTGTCCGCGCACGCTCTCGTTCGGGCCGTTCGAGATGATCGGTTTGGTCCGGATGCCACGCACCAGCGGGAACTGTTTGTGCTGGATGAGGATCTCTTCCGAGTTGGGCTCGTCGATCCACGCATGCGCGACGATGGCGTTCGGCATACCGTACTTCTTGTTGATCTCCGTTAGCCAACGCGTCTCGGCGACCTGCATCGAGCGATCGCATTCGGCCTCCACGTGCACTGTGGCGATCACGTTGTGGAGCGCCGAATCCCGCCGGTACTCGTCGGGCATATAGGTCCGGCACAGCGCCGACTTGTCTCCCATATAAGAGTGCTCGCCGCTGCCAGGCTTGAGCCAAGGGTATTTGACGCTCCCTTCGAGGTCCCACAAATGATGATGCGCATCGACAATGGGCAGGTCGTCATAGAGTGCGTGATTGAACATGGGATGCGCTCCTGATTGCCGAGTGTCTGGTCTCGTGGGATGGGCAGCATCGCGAACTGGCCCATTGTCGAGCGGATGATGCGCCAGTCTCTTGCCGCAGCGCAACGAAGGAATCGCAACCGGCGCTTGACGCTCAGCGCGACGGGTCTACCCTGAGACAGGGGAATGGAGCGAAACACAATCGAGGAGAACCATTATGGAGCTCGGCTACTTTACCATGCCCTCGCATCCGCCCGAGAGGCCGTTGAAGGACGGGCACGAATGGGATCTCCAGGTGATCCGCTGGCTCGACGAGCTCGGCTACAAGGAATGCTGGATTGGCGAGCACCACACGGCTCCCTGGGAGCCGCACCCCTCGCCCGATCTGCTCGTTGCGCAAGCTCTGATGCAGACGAAGAACATCCGCCTCGGTCCCGGCGGCTTCCTGCTGCCCTTCCATCATCCCGCGCAGATCGCCAACCGCGTGGCGATGCTGGATCACATCTCGGGCGGACGCCTGAACTTCGGCATTGCCGCGGCCGGTCTGCCGAGCGACTGGGAGATGTTCAACGTCGACGGCGGCAACGGCGTCAACCGGCTGATGATGCGCGAGGCGCTCGACATCATCCTGAAGCTCTGGTCGACGAACGAGCCCTTCACCTACGCCGGCAAGTTCTGGACGGTGAAAAACCCCGAGCTGATGTACGGGTTCCTGAAACCCCACATCAAGCCGCTGCAGAAGCCTTATCCCCCGATCGGCGTTGCGGGCCTCTCCAAGGGCTCCGACACGCTGAAGCTTGCCGGCGAGCACGGCTGGATTCCAATGAGTCTCAATCTCAACCCGGCCTATGTGGGCAGCCACTGGGAGTCTGTCGAGGCGGGCGCGAAAAAGTCAGGGCGCACCGCGGATCGCGCGGAGTGGCGCATGGTGCGCGAGGTCTTCGTCGCCGATACGGACGAGGAGGCAATGAAGCTCTCCGTAGGCCTGCACATGGGCCGCATGATGCGCGAGTATTTCATGCCGCTGCTCGGTCAGTTCGGCTTCCTCGAATTCCTGAAGCACAGGCCGGATGTGCCCGACAGTGATGTGACGCCCGAATACTGCGCCAAGCACAACTGGATCGTCGGCTCGCCGGCGACGGTGGCCGAAAAGCTCGCCAAGATCCACGATGACGTCGGCGGCTTCGGGCACCTGCTGGTGTTCGGCTTCGACTACGTGGAGCATCCGCAGGCGTGGCGCCGCTCGCTCGAACTGCTGGCGAAGGAGGTGCTGCCGAAGGTCAAGCACCTGTCGCCTGTGAAGCCGATGCGCATGGCCGCGGAGTGACAGTACTCCAGCAAGCGGTCTCCGATCGTCACGGAATCAGCGCAACCTGCGCCGTCCGGCTGAACGATCGGGGACTGCCCGCCGGTGCTACTGTGGAGCGCTCGTTTGATCACACGTCGAAGAACACCGTCTCGCCATCGCCCTGCACGCGAATGTCGAGGCGGTAGCCGCGGTCGGTTTTGGTCGCGATCAGCGTGTTGCGACGCTCGGCCGGAACCGCTTGCAGGACCGGGTCCTTCGCGTTCGCCGCCGCCTCATCCGGAAAATAGACGCGCGTGTAGAGGTGGTTCTGACCACCGCGCGTGAACATGATGAAGGTCACGTGCGGCGCGTGCCCGCCTCCGATGGCGCCCGGCTTGATCGTATCGAACACGTACTCGCCGTTCTGATCGGTGGCACACCGGCCGAAGCCCTTGAACGCCGCATTGGAGCTGCGCTTATCCGCGGGATGCGCGTAGCGGCCCTGGCCGTCGGCCTGCCAGAGCTCGATCAGCGCATCCGACATCGCGTTGCCCTGGCCGTCGATGACACGGCCTTCGAGCTTGATGCGCTGGCCCGGCACCGAAGCGTCCGCCATCGCTGGCGTGGCGAGGCCCTTGTACGGATAGCCCGACTGATCGGGCGTCAGCATGTAGTGGAAGAACGGACCGGCCGTCTGCGAAGGGGTTTGCTTGAAAGACATGCGCGTCAGCTCACCATTGGTGTTTCAGTGCGCCCGCGAAGCACGATGTCGAACGTGTAGCCGAGCGCGAACCCGCTTTCGGTGACGCCGAAATCGAACTTGGCGACGAGCCGGTTGCGATGCTGCTCGGCGACGCTGGTGAAAATCGGATCGAACGCCAGCAGCGGATCACCCGGAAAGAACAGCTGCGTGACGAGGCGTGTTGCGATCGTCGGACCGAACAGCGACAGGTGGATGTGCGCAGGGCGCCAGGCGTTCTCATGGTTTTGCCACGGATAAGCCCCGGGCTTCACAGTGTAGAATTTGTAGCAGCCTTCACTGTCTGTGATGCAGCGGCCGGCACCGAAGAAATTCGGGTCGATCGGCGCATCGTGCTGATCGTTGACGTGGATGTAGCGGCCCGATGCATTCGCCTGCCAGATCTCGATCAGCGTGCCGGGAACAGGGCGCCCGTTCTCGTCCAAGACGCGGCCGGCCACGACGATGCGCTCGCCCAGCGGCTCGGCGGACTTCCGCGCATTCCTGGTGAGGTCGGAGTCGATTGCTGCCACCGACTCGTGCCCATAGACGGGGCCGGTCAGCTCGGTGAGCGACTGCTTGATCGGGATCAGCGGTTTCTTGGGCGCCCGGAACACGGTCGACTTGTAGGCCGGGTTGATCATCACGGGCTGGCTCTCCCAGTCCCGCGGGCGGAAAGTCTTGTCGAGGTCCTGCATCAGCGCCTCCTGATCCCCGTTCGTTGCTGTCAAACTTTGTGCCTGATTGCCAGTGGCGTGCAAGTCCAAACCGGTGATGTCGACCTATCGCGGTCGACGGCTGCAGCCCCTTGATCCAGCGCAAACAGGACCCTGACCACGGAACATTTCACACCCTTGGCAAGTCAGTGACGACGCGCCTAGAGTCCCGCCCGAACGCCAACTGCGAGGCAACCGCATGGATCGGGCAACCGAGATCGGTCTTTTGAAGAAATTGCTCCATTACGTCGAGACCAAGACGACGTGCATGGCCGACGCGCCGTGGGAGAATCCGGTTTCCGCCTACACCTGCCCCGAGCGGCACAAGCGGGAGGAGGAAATCCTGATCCGCAACCGGCCGCTTGTGATGGGGCTCTCGTGCGACTGGCCTAAGCCGGGCTCGTTCAAGACGGATGACTATGCCGGCGTGCCGATTCTCATCGTGCGCGGCAGTGATGGAAAATTGCGGGCATTCCTCAATGCTTGCCGGCATCGCGGCGCCAAGGTCGCGCAGGGCTGCGGGCACACGGGCACCTTCACCTGCCCCTATCACGGCTGGACCTACGGCAACGACGGCGCGCTGCGCGGCGTGCCGGAGGAGGCGACGTCGTTTCCGGGCGTGCGCGCGGCGCGGCCCGGCCTGACGCCGCTGCCGCTTGCCGAGAAGTACGGCATGGTGTGGGTGGTGCCGACTCCGGCGGCGGACCGGTCTCCCGATCTCGACATCGATCCCTATCTGCAGGGCCTCGAGACGGATCTCGCGTACTGGAAGCTTGATACGTACCACTATTTCGACCGGCACGTGCACCACGAGGAGATGAACTGGAAGCTGCTCGTCGATACGTTTCACGAGAGTTATCATTTCGGGTTCCTGCACAAAGAATCCCTCACCGGAATTCTCGTGCACAACATCGGCGAATTCACGCCGTTCGGCCCCAACTTCCGGATGGTCTACGGCCGCACCAAGCTCGACCGCCTGCGCGCGCAGCCGGAGAGCGAGTGGGACCTGATGTGGAACACCACGATGGTCTACTCGATGTTCGCCAACACGGTGTTCGCGCCGCAGGGCGATCACATGGAGATTTTCCGGATGTTTCCCGTGGACGGTCGTCCCGATCGCGCCGTCCTCGAGACCACGGTCTACATCCCGAAGCCGGTCCAGACCGAGGAGGAGAAACGGCACTGGGACGCCAACCTGGCGCTGGCCGTGAAGGTCGTGACCACGGAGGATTTCCCGGCCGGCCGCACCATGCAGATCGGCTTCAAGTCGGGCGCGCAGTCGCACATCATTTACGGGCGCAACGAGCCCGCGCTCGCGCACTATCACAAGTCGATCCGGCGCGAACTCGGGCTGCCGATCGACGACCGGCCGGCGCCTGTGCGCATCGCGGCGGAGTAGACGGCTGCCTGCTCCGCGACCGGCGACGCGCATTTAGTCAGCCGTCCCGCCAATGTTTCACGTGAAACAATGATACAATTTGATCTAATTTTTGCGCATATTCCGATCGCCGAACCCATCGATAACCGGATCGCAATCGTGCCTCCCTCCAGCGATTTCGATTCTTCATGGGCGAATTTCAACGCTGGCGCGTTTTCCGAGCGGGCATGGAGGGGGTAGCCACTCGAAACGAGGCCACTCCACGGGCCTTGTAGAGGCCCTGGCGTGCGTGATTCAAGGTCGCACAAAACCGGCAAAAGTTAACGGCCCTCCAGCCCCCGAATTCGGACGGGCACAGCAACGGCGCGCCGCCCCGATCCGCTTGCCCGGGCGCCACCTTCAGCCCACACGACGGGCGGATGGCGCCGAACGTTCCCGGCGCCATCACGTCGATGCAACTCAACTCCGCTCCAGCACCTCGATCGAGACGCCATCGGGCCCGTTGAGGAACGCGATGCGAGTTCCGGGACGGATCGTCTCGGGACCGCGCGTGAACACGGCGCCCTTGGCCTTGAGTTCGTCGCACACCTTGTCGATGCCCTTCACCTCGAGACCGAAATGGTCGAGGCCCGTGTGTGGATGGCCGGACGCCGGCACGGCCTTCGGATCACCGCTCACGTCCAGAATGAAAATGTTCGCGCCGCCGAGCTTCAGATCGATGCGCGGCTTGCCGCCCGGCATGGTGCGGATCACCTCGGCACCGAACATGTTCTCATACCACTTTGCCGTGCCTTCCGGATCGCGGGTGAAGAGATGAATGTGATCGAACTTGAAAGCAGTCATGGGCGCCTCCTGCGGTTTTTTGCTGATGAAACGGCTCTTGGATGCTTGCATCTTCATGGAGCCGCAGACGCCGCACAATGGGCGATTTGCGTTTCGAGACCTCGAAGACTGCATAGCGCGCCGCGCGCCTCGCCCGGCCTGGCCCGGCAGATGCAGCATTTCGTGACGCTACGGCTGATCCATGGGCGCGAGGCTCAGCGCAAGCTGGCGCACGACCTCGTTCAACACGAAGCGGCCCTGGCGGGTTGCACGCAGGCGCTGGCTCCCGCCCGGCGCATCGAGCATGCCGAGCCCGGCGAGGCGCGCGACGGCCTCAACAGACGGCCTCACCCCGAACATGCGCTGCATGCGCGCGAGATCGAGGCCCTCGGCCAGGCGCAGCCCCATCAACAGCATTTCGTCGGCCTGCTCGGCCGTCGTCAGCGGCTCCGCCTCGATGGCGCCCGAGCCTGATGCGTTCACTTGTGCGAGCCACGCCTCGGGATTGCGTTCGTTGCTGACCGCGGTGCGGCCTTCCGGACGCAACTCCCGGGCGTGCGCCCCGGGCCCGAGTCCCAGATAGCTGCCGTAGCGCCAATAGACGAGATTGTGCCGGCTCTCCTGGCCCGGGCGCGCGTGGTTCGAGATCTCATACGCCGGCAGTCCCGCCGCCGCCGTCATGTCCTGGGTGATTGCATACAGGCGATCGGCCACCTCTGGCTCGGGTACGATCAGCTTCCCCGCCCGATGCAGCGCCGCGAAGGGCGTGCCATCCTCGATCGTTAGTTGATAGAGCGAGAGATGCCCGGCCTGCAGCTCGAGCGCACGCGCGAGTTCCGTTTCCCAGGCCTGCTCGGTCTGGCCGGGCCGCGCATAAATCAAGTCGAACGAAACGCGGTCGAACGTCGCCTTGGCAACTTCGATCGCCGCCAGTGCTTCCGCGACGTTGTGGAGCCGCCCCAGGCGCCTCAGCTGCTCGTCGTCGAGCGACTGCACACCGAGCGACACGCGATTGACGCCCGCCGCGCGATAGCCGCGAAAGCGCTCGGCTTCCACGCTCGACGGGTTGGCCTCCAGCGTGATCTCGCAGCTGTCGCTGATGCCGAACGTCGCCGCGATCGCATCGATGATGCCGGCGATCGTCCTCGCCTGCATCAGCGACGGCGTTCCGCCGCCGAAGAAAATACTCTCGACCGGCCGTCTGATCACAAGCCCCCCCGCCGCTGTTTCCAGCTCTTTCAGGTAGGCCGCGAGATAGGCTGCCTCGTCCCAGCCGCCGTGCCGCACATGACTGTTGAAATCGCAATAGGGGCACTTCTGCGCACAGAACGGCCAATGCACATAGACGCCGAACCCGCCGTCGGACGCGCGGGCGGCCACTTCTGATATCTCCGAATCAGGCCTCATCGTTGTCGACTGCAAACCTGCTGCGGTCTTGTGCGTGGTGGAACAACGCCAGGATTCGAACGATGCTCCCTTTAGACTGATCGGCCCCTGGCTCGATACGGTAGAAGACAATGAATGGGGTCTTCGGAATCCAAGCTTCGTAGAGGCCTGCCCGTGATATGAATTTACCTGCTCTCGGGTACTCCCCGATGCTGATTTCGAGAAACCGACGGGTCCGCTTCAAAGTTCGCCTGGCGACCCGCTCACCAAAGGACTCCATGCCCCAGGAAAACTGCTTCTCGAGATCGCTTCGGCGCGGAGTGATGATGACCTTGTGCCGACTCAAGACCTAGCCTCTTACTCAGGCGGTCAAAAACGACGGAGGCCTCATCCCCCTCGCCTCGATCCGCCTGAGCAATTCCTTCGATCAGATGCGCGCGCTGTTCCGGTGTCATACGATCGTAGAACGACTCCGGCAGCAGATTCGAGGCATGAATCTGGTCCATAACCTCAATCCGCTCCTCGGGCGACAGTCGCGACATCAGGTCCAAGATCTGAGCTTGTGCTTTGGTCATGACGTCCAATTTAACATGTTCGCCACAGTAACGCGAGCAGATGCCTCAAAAACACGCCTCCACGAACAGCTTGAACGCGCGTGCACGGTGGCTGATCGCGTGCTTCTTCTCTGGCTCCATCTCGCCGAAGGTCAGGCGTTCCGCCTCGGGCAAGAACATCGGATCGTAGCCGAAGCCTTTGTCGCCGCGCGGCGGCCACACGAGCGAGCCGAAGATTTTTCCCTCGAAGACTCTCGTTTCCCCGTCCGGCCACGCGATGCAGAGCGCGGCCGTAAAATTGGCGCGCCGCCCGCCCCCGTTCCAGGCATCGCGCGCGACCAGGCCCTGGTGCACCTTCTGCATCGCCAGCGCGAAGTCTTTCGCAGGTCCCGCCCACCGCGCTGAATAAACACCCGGCGCACCTTCGAGACCCTCCACCTCCAATCCAGAATCGTCGGAAAGCGCGGGGAGCCCGGTCGCGAGCGCCGAGTGCAACGCCTTGAGACGCGCATTGCCCGCGAAGGTCGCTTCGGTTTCTTCTGGCTCGGAAACGCCGAGCGTTCCGGCCGAGACGGCCTCGACGCCGAACGGACGAATGAGATCGTTGATCTCCCGGATCTTGCCGGGGTTGTGACTGGCAACGACGAGACGGTCGCCGCGACGGAGCTTGTAGTCGGCTGAACGTCCCATCAACACCTCCACGTCACTCAGAACTCCAGGATCGCGCGGCCGAGAATGTTGCCCGAGTGCAGGTCGTGGCAGGCCTCGTTGATCTCGCCGAGGCCATAGCGGCGCGTGATCAGGCGGTCGAGCGGGAACTTTCCTTCCTGGTGCCAGCGTAGATACATCGGGAAGTCGCGATCGGGGAAGCTCGCGCCCAGGCTGCCGCGATACTGCCGCTGGCCATAAACGAAGAGCGCGGGATCGATCGTCACCTTTTCCTGCGGAATGCCGACCAGCACCGCCATGCCGCCGAAGTTGTCGCCTCCGATGCCGCCGGGCCGCGTCGCTTGCAGGATCTGCTCGATGGTGCGCTGCCGGCCGATGGCATCGAAGGCATAGTCGACGCCGCCGCCGGTCAGATCGCGGATCGCAACCACCGGATCAGTGTTGCCCGAGGCATTCACCGTGTGCGTCGCGCCGAACGCGCGCGCGAACTCAAGCTTTTTTTCGTCGAGGTCGACGGCGATGATCGGATAGGCACCGACAATGGCCGCCGCCTTGATTGCCGAAAGCCCGACGCCCCCGACACCGAACACGGCAACCGACTCGCCGGCACGCACCTTCGCGGTATGCAGCACCGCCCCCGCGCCGGTCAGCACCGCGCAGCCGACGATGCAGGAAAGATCCTTCGGGTGATCGTGCGGGATGGGCACCACCAGATCGCGCGACGTCTGCACGTCGCGGGCCCACGTGTAGACGTGGCCATGCGCCGCCTGTCCCTTGAACGTCGCGCCGGTATTTATTCGCGGAGTCGGACCCCGAACCGGCGTGCGCGGCACCCACGTTACAATGCACAGATCCCCAGGCTTCAGGTCTTTCACACCGGAGCCGACACGCGTCACCACACCCGTGCCTTCATGCCCGAGCAGCAGCGGGCGGCCCAGCGCCGCGTTGTGCATCTGATGCAGCTGCGAGTGGCAAACACCGCTTGAATGGAGCTTCACCGTCACTTGGTCTGGGGCGGGATCGGGCAGCTCGAGCTCTTCGATCAGCAACGGCCCGTTGATCTCGGTCTGGATGGCGGCTTGCGTCTTCATGAAGGCTCCCCCTGGAAGTGGTACCGGCCTTAGAAGCACCCCTTCCACGCCCGCGCAAGTGCGCCTCGGGCCCGCGCGTTGCTGAAAGCGGGAAGCCGCCCTGCGTAGCCATACTTGTCGCAAGTCGTCATCCGGCTCACACTTCCGGAAAGAGGAAGTGCAAGGGACACCACACCCCCGCGACCGCAACGAAGGAGACGGCAATGGCCTACGAGCATATTCTGGTCGAGCGCGAGGACGGCGTCGGCATCGTGACGCTGAACCGGCCGGACGTTCTCAACGCCATGAACCGCAAGCTCGGAGCGGAGCTGCTCGACGCCGTGAAAACCCTCGAAGCCGACACCGGCATCGGCTGCCTCGTCATCACCGGCGCTGGCGAGAAGGCGTTCTCCGCGGGCGGCGACATCAAGGAGCAGGTCGAGGACGACAAGCGCTACTCGCGCGAGGAGCAGGACCGCATGGCGGTGCCGCGCCGCGCACTCGAGATCTCCATGTGCAAGAAGCCGGTGATCGGCATGATGAACGGCCTTGCTTACGGCGGCGCAGCGGTGCTCGCCTCGTGTCTTGATTTCCGCGTCGGCTGCGAGCGATCGAAGTTCCGTTTCCTCGCCGCCGCCTACGGGCGCATCAACTCGACGTGGTCGCTCGGAAGTCAGATCGGCTGGCCGCAGGCCAAGGAGCTGCTCTTCACCGCCCGCGTTGTGGAGGCGGAGGAAGCCCACCGCATTGGCCTGCTCAACCACCTCGTGCCGTCGGCACAGTTGCGGTCGAAGACGATGGAGATCGCGAAGATGATCGCCCGCAATCATCGCGGCGCCGTACAGGGCGTAAAGGCGCTGCTGCTCGAGCAGCAAGGGGAGAACCTGGAAGCGCGCTGGAAGGCCGAATTCCGCTATACGACCGAGGTGATGCGCGGCGCCCAGGCCAAGGACGCGTTCCCCGACTTCCTGAAGCGAAAGGGCATCTCCCCGACGTGACGTCCGGACGAGTTTCGGCGCCGGGCGCCGGCTAGCTCGCCAGTTTCCGGGCGTTGCTCAAATCCCGGACCAGCCCGTCGTACGCCTTCTTCTTGTCGCTGGGGTCCGGCAACCTCAGCACGTACGAAGGATGCACGGTGATGTAGCCTGGCCGGTCGAAGAATGTCGCTGGCCCGCGTTCGCGCTCGATGCCGATCGCTTTGCCGCAGAGTGCTAGCGCGGCCGTCGCGCCCAGTGCCACGATAACTCCCGGATGGACGAGGCGCATTTCCTCCGCCAGCCACCAGCGGTAGTGGCGAACTTCACCCACTGTTGGCCTCTGGTGGATTCGCCGCTTGCCACGCTGCACGAACTTGAAATGCTTGACGGCATTCGTGAGGTACGTTTGACCGCGCTCGATACCTGCATCCGATAGCGCACGATCGAGCAACTGCCCCGCCGGACCGACGAATGGCCGGCCTTGGCGATCTTCCTTGTCTCCGGGCTGCTCACCGACTAGCGCCAGCTCCGCTTCAATTGCGCCTTCGCCCAGCACGGCCTTGTTCGACCCTTGCACCCCAGCCTGCGCAGATCGGATTGCACGATTGAGCTCTTCCATCGAGCTGTAGCTCGTGTGAATTGCCGAATCGCCGTCACCTGCTGTGGCCGATGCCATGGCGCGGCTCAGCCCTGACTATGAGCCGCCTCTTTCCGCTTGCCGCCGATCGCGATCAGCGCCAGGCCGCTCTCGGGATCGCGGCGCTTATGCAGGTAGGCAGGCGTCTCGGTGATGATGACCTCGAGTGTTGGCCGCACGTAAGCCTCCACCAGATGACCCGCCAGCGCGCTCCCGTCCCTGCGCCCGAGCACGACATGCATGTGCAGGCTGGCTTGGCCATCCTCGCCGCTGGCGATGTCGCCCGTCAGAGCCGCGACCTCGACCTGCTCGCCGATCGCGATGGGTTGGTAGCTCTTGGATTCCCAATCGAAATAGGCGAGCGTCCCTTTGCTAAGGGCGCCTATCGCTGTAATTTGTGCCGCTCTGAGCTGGTTGTTTCGCGCAAAATCGCGAAGGCACGAAACGGCTTCTTCGCCCGTTTCGAGGACAACTGCGAATGTGCGTCCGCTCTTGCCTTGCTTCAACAGCTTGGTTTGCATGGCCAGTTTCCTGCCGGCGCTGGTCGATGGGTGGCTTTCGACAACGTTCCCCGCGCTGCGAGGTTCCCAGGCCCCGCCAGAGCGGCTACAGTCCGGCCGCAATCGATCCATCCTCATGACGATCCCTCGCCCGCAACTGCCCATCGGGGCTTACCGCGGCCCGCCACTCACGCTCTCTCGATCAATTCACCCATTTCCAGCAATAGGAGCCAACACCCATGTCTGACCAAGCGCCGCATTCAGCCAAGCTGCTCGAGCAGCTGAAGTCGTTCGATACGCCGACCATCTGCAACGCACTGGAAATCGTGACGCCTGAACGCCGCCTCACGGGCTTCACCATCAAGCCGCTCGTGTGCCCGTTCCCCGATCTGCCGCCGATCGTCGGCTATGCCCGCACGGCTACTGTCCGCGCCACGCACGCCAACGAGATCCAGGGCAAGGAAGGGCGTGCCCAGCGTCTCGCCTACTACGAGTACATCGCTTCCAAGCCCGGGCCGACCATCACCTGCATCCAGGACCTCGACGGCCACGACGTCGGCTTCGGCGCCTTCTGGGGCGAGGTGCAATCGACGGTCCACAAGGCCTTGGGCTCGCTCGGCGTCGTCACCGACGGCTGCATTCGCGATATCCCGGCTTGGGCGCCGGGCTTCCAGGCGCTCGCCGGCTCGATCGCGCCGAGCCACGGCTTCACCCACCTCGCCGGCTTCGGTAAGGCCGTGCGCATTCACGGCATGCTGGTACATCATGGCGATCTGATCCACGCCGATCGCCACGGCGCAGTGGTCATCCCGCATGCGGCCGCGGAGAAGATTCCCGCTGCATGCGATCTCCTCACGCGCAAGGAAGCCGCGATCCTCGATAAAGCACGCAAGCCCGGCTTTACGGTTGCCGATTTGAAGAAGGCATTCGAGGAGCAGGACGACATCCATTGATTAGGCGGGGTCAGACCTCGTCGGTCTGACCCCATTCTTTGCCTGCGCCTGCCCGACTACCGCAACCCGGCGCGCCCCGTGATCGGGTCCTGCGGCCAGATCGGCACCTGGGCGATCAGCGGCACCGACATAAGCCGATCCGCAGCCGTCGCGCGCTTCAGGTCCGCATCGGTGCCACCTGGATAAGCCCCCACCACGGAGAGATCGTCGCTGCCGTCTTTCCGGCAATGCGCCACACCGGCCGGGATGAGCACCGCGTCGCCCGCCTGGACCGCCACCCGCGGTCCTTTCGAACCGCCGAACTGAACCTCCGCCCACCCGCGCGCCAGACCTAGAACCTCGTGCGCGGTCGCGTGATAGTGGTGGAATGGATAGATCCCGTTCACCCAGGCGCCCGACCAGCCGTTCTCGGCGAAAAGTTTCTCGATGCGATCCTCGGCGCCAGCATCGCCTGCGACGAACGCCGCGCGATAAACCCGCAACGGTACGCGTGCGTTGTTCGGAATCAGGCCATCGTCCAGCAAAAGGTGCTCTTCGATCTCACGCGGACCAAATCGATGATGGCTCACGTTCATGGCCGGCTCCTGAAACATGACAAAGGTTTAAAAAGTAAAACGGTTGACGCGCCATCTTCGTTCCGTGCTTCCGGCGAATGCCGTAACGCGGTAGCAAGATCAAATCGTGTGTGCCGGGGGAACACACGTGCAGTATGGTGGCGACAAGCCAAGGGCCTCGCCTAACCCCGCAAGCACACGCGAGCACATCATGCCACGCGCTCGAGCTGTTACAACCGTCCAAACGCCGGTCATTTTCGCAGCTGCTGTCTTGATGATGCTATGCGGCTTCGCGGTGTTTTCCTCCGCCGTTCGTGCCCAATCCTGTACGGCCGACATCCAGTGCCGTGACGGTGGCCGGTCCTACACCTACTGCTCCGGCAATGCCGTGGTCACCGCGCGCAGCATCTGCACCGGCTCCTGCCGGACCGTCGAGGAAAGCCGAATTCCCTGCAGCGGCCAGTGCCTCGCAGGCCGCTGCACAGGTGAGCCGGCCCGCGCGCCGGTGGATCCGATCTTGCCGAAGCAGCCTTGGCCGCGATGTGCCCAGGCGTGCAGCTGCCGCAACAGGATCCTCGTGATCACCACCGGCGTGTGGACACCCGAGCGCGGCTGCGACCAGATCGTGCGCCGGTGCTCCCGCGGCTGCACTTGCGAGCCGGAGCCCCGCTGCAGATAGCGCGGACTACCAATCCCATGCGATGAGTTGAGCGTAAACCGCAGGTACGCGTAGATTGTGCGACCCTCGATGAAGGCCCCACGTGCGCTTCTACTATCCCGCCATCGAAGCCCCGCCCGTGCCGCCGGGCCACCGTTTCCCGGCGTCGAAGTATCGCCTGCTGCGCGAGGCGATCCTGCGCGAGGCCATCCTCCCCGCCGACTGGCTGAACCCGTCGCCCCCTGCCACACGTGAGGAATTGCTCCGTGCTCATTCAGCAGCCTACGTCGACGCCATCAGCAATGGCACCATCGACAAGGACGCGATGCGGCGCATCGGCCTTCCCTGGAGCGAAGCGCTGGCCCGTCGCTCATGGGCGACAGTCGGTGGCTCCATCGCCGCCGCCCGAGACGCGCTCGAAACCGGTCTCTCCGGCCAGCTCGCCGGCGGCACCCACCACGCACATCGCGAATTCGGCTCCGGATTTTGCGTGTTCAACGATCTCGCCGCGGCGGCGCTCGCCATGCTCGCCGAAGGGCGCGTCACCCGCATTGCTCTCCTTGACGTCGACGTGCACCAGGGCGACGGCAATGCGGCCATTCTGAAGGATGAGCCGCGTGTGCTCACGGTTTCACTTCACGGCGCCAAGAATTTCCCCTACCGCCGCGTGCCCTCCGTCATCGACATCGATCTCCCCGACGGCACCGAGGACGACGCCTACCTGCATGCACTCGCTGACATTTTGCCCCGCATCGATGCCTTCCGCCCGGAGTTGCTGCTGTACCTGTCCGGCGTCGACCCGCTGCAACAGGACCGCCTCGGCCGCCTGGCACTCACCCACGACGGCCTCGCCGAGCGCGATCGTATGGTGTTCGAGTACTGCCGGCTCCGGGGCCTGCCGGTCGCGATCGCCATCGGCGGTGGCTACGCCGAGCCCATCACCGACAGCGTTGACGCCTACGCAAATACCTTCCGCGTGGCCCGGGACGTGCTGGGGTGATGCTTCCTGCATATCGGCCCTGTCTTGCGCCTTGACGCCACAACATGCGGTCTCACGATCGGCTATACTGGCTGCAAAGACGCCGCTAGCACCCGCCTAGCCAGGCCCAGTCAGGACGTGAGTGCCATGCCCGCCAACACGCTCGAGCGATTGGCTCGAACCATCAAGGACCGCCGCGCAAGTAGCGCGGGCCAATCCTACACGCGCCAACTGCTCGACGCCGGTCCCGAGAAGTGCGCGAAGAAGCTCGGCGAGGAGGCCGTCGAGGCTGTCATCGCTGGCGTTCACCAAACCGATGCAGAGCTGAAGGCCGAAGCGGCCGACCTCATCTATCATCTGCTGGTCCTGCTCGAGGCGCGCGGCATTGCCCTCGAGGACGTCTTGCACGTGCTGGAGGACCGCATGGGACAGTCGGGCCTCGCCGAAAAGGCGTCCAGGATGAAGACGTAAGGATCGTCACGATGCAACAGAGGCCGGAAAAACCGGAGAAGTCAGGCGTGCGCGACATACTTGAGCCGGGGCAGGGCAGCGGCAGTGCACCCGCGCGGCCGGCGGGGCTCCAGTTTTCGCCATACCGTCATTTCACCCGCGCTGAATGGGCACGTCTGCGCGCCGACACGCCGATGACGCTCGTTCAACGCGATCTCGAAGCGCTCTCGGGCATTATCGAGGAGCTTTCTCTCGAAGAGGTCGAGCAAATCTACCTGCCGCTCTCACGCCTCCTCAATCTCTACGTTGCCGCTGCTCAGGAGCTGCACCACGCCTCTGCGAAGTTCCTCGGCCACCGCGACGGCAAGGTGCCTTTCATCATAGGTTGCGCCGGTTCTGTCGCCGTCGGCAAGAGCACCACGGCGCGCGTGCTGAAGGCACTCCTGGCTCGATGGCCCGACCATCCACGGGTCGATCTCATCACCACCGACGGGTTCCTGTGGCCCAACCGCGAGCTCGAGCAGCGCGGCCTGATGCACCGCAAGGGCTTTCCCGAGAGCTTCGACACAGCCCGCCTCCTGAACTTTCTCGCCGACGTGAAATCAGGCAAGGAGAAGGTCGAGGCACCGGTCTATTCGCACTTCCATTACGATATCATTCCAGGGCAGATCGCCATCGTCGACCGGCCCGACATCCTGATCGTCGAGGGCCTCAACGTGCTGCAGCCGGCGCGCCTGCCGAAGGGCGGCGAGGCCATCCCCTTCGTCTCGGACTTCTTTGACTTTTCGATCTACATCGATGCCGACCCCGAAGTGATCGAGTCCTGGTACGTCGAGCGCTTCATGCGTTTGCGCCGCACCGCGTTTCGCGACCCCGCAGCCTACTTCCACCGCTACGCCTCGCTCACTGATGAGGCCGCACGCGCTCGCGCACTCGAGATCTGGAGCACCATCAACCGGGTGAACCTCGACGAGAACATACTGCCCACGCGCCAGCGTTCCCGCTTGATCCTGAGCAAAGGCCCCAATCACCGTATCGAAAGCGTCTCCCTACGGCGGCTGTGAAAACGAAGGACTGCGGGCCGTAGGTCGGAGTGAGCGGGCCACCTGATTGTGCGTGACTGCACAGTGGCCGTTCCCGCGAAGTCCGACAGCTTCGATCTCGGTGCTCCCGGTTGTCGGACTTCGCGGGATTACAAGCCGTGCTCACGCCGAACCATCCGGTGGCCCGCTCACTCCGACCTACGTGGTGGCCCTTCAGGCCGCGCCTCCGCACGCACTTCAAAGCCCCTTGATCAATCCCGCATCGATCAGCTGGCGATTGAACCGGCGCGCCTCGGCACCCCCATTGCATCGGAAGAACAGCCCTTTGCACCGGACCAGAATTGTCTTCTGCTCTGCAAATGAGGCATCGAGCGGCACGCCGGCCACCTCCAGAAGAATGAGCGGCAGATAAGGCGCATCCAGGTTGTCGATCGCCAGCTCCACGCTGCGCGGCGTGAAGTTGATCGTATCGATCGCATAGTATGTTTTGAGGAAACGCGGATCGCCGGCCGCGATGCGGCGCACCAGCATGCTGTCGTCCTGTGCCGGATCGATCATCGATCGCGCAAAGTACGGCTGGTGGTCGCCGAACCGCACGATCAAGAACGATTCCTCCGGAAACTCCGTCATCAAGCGCTCCAGAAAGGCCGCATAGTCGACCTTCGTCAGGTGCTGGCGTCTGAGATACTCGTCGACATCCGCACGATTGCCTGGGTCCTTCCACTCGGGCGCCAGATCCGGGCGGAATCGGAACGTCCATGGAAAATGGTTCTGCGCCGTGTAGACGTGAAGATAGAGCGGCCGGCCTTTGCCTCGCTCGCGCTTGATCACGTCAGCCGCCGCATTGAAATAGAACCCGTCGGTGTCCTGGAATGCGGCGCCGAGCGCCCGCGAGTCGAGAAACCTTTCCGTACCGGCCGTTTTGTGGAACCGCTCTGCCGAGAGGAACGAGCCGTACATCGGATAAAGCGTGAAGGTCTCGAACCCGCAGTTGGCGAGTGTCCGCGGCAGTCCGCGCTCAACGCGCCCCGCCGCGATGCGCGTCACGAAATCGATGAACCGCCCGAACGAGCGGGCCGAAAGCCCGGTCACGACATTGTACTCGGTATACCAGCTGGGGCCCCCGGGACCCTCGACAAGCAACGTTCGGCTCTTGCCATCGCTCGAGTTGAAGTATTCGCCATAGCCCTCCGGCACCCTCACTCCGGGCAGCGCGCGAATGTCGAAGCTGGACTCGTCATGAATCAGCAGAATGTGCGGCGGCTTTTTCTGCAGCGTGCAGGGCGCTGTGGCCGGCAGCGCAGCCGCCGCATTGGCTTTGGCATCCGAATCGAGAATGCCTCGTGTAACGAGGTCGGTCAGTGCGGTGACCGCCGAGCGCGCGTACTTGGAGAAGTAGTTCTCCGCGTAGAACTCCTCCCACGGGTCGCTCGGAACGAGCAGCGACAGCGTCACCAGTCCGGCGAGACAGGCCGCCGAGCAGCCTGCCGCAAGTTTCCGCCCCACCCGCAGCACATCGAAGCACCAGATCGCCCCCAGCAGGCTGATGACGAGTGCGACCCCTGCCGCAGCCTTCCAGCCAAGCTGGGGAAAGATCATCATCAGGAAAGCAAAGGTGTCCGTGTCGATCAGCATCAGATCGACGAAGTTCACCGTCATCAGCAAGATGTCGTGCTTGAAGCGCGAGAGCAGCAACAGCAGCACAAGAAACGCCAGCGACAGCGCTGACGCCATCACTGGTCGCCGCAACAGAAACATCCACCCGAAATTGAAGAAGCCCCACCCGAGAAGGAATGCAAGGCGCGGCTCCCAGCGCGACTCCGTCGCGACCAGGACGCCGAGCGCCGCCAACTGGAGCAACACGAGCAGGGCGATGGCGATCATGTGCCGGCGCGAGGTGTGATGCGCAGCCGCTGCACATACCTTCGCGTGATCCGCGACCTTCAACACGTCAGAGCCACCCTTGTCACAGAAGTGTCATGACCTCTCATAGCTGCGATGATGGCGAAGACAAGGTGATGCAGCGTCGGTTCCTCGCATCGCGCGGTCGCAGCACCTCGGCACGATCGCGAGCTGGGATCGCGGCCGGCCCCCCACGCGGCGATCGACCCTGCTTAGGGTTTGAGCTGGTGAGCGAGCCCCCGCCCCGGGGGCCCCGATCCTAAGCCTTCCGCCGCTTCGCGCGCTCCTCGATGCGGCGCGCCTGCTCGAGAATGCGCTCGGCGCGCACCACAATCGGAATGTCGATCATCTTGCCGTCGAGCTGAATCGAGGCCCGGCCTTCGGCTTTGGCCTTATTGTAGACATCGATGACCCGATGGGCCCACTCGATCTCTTTTGCCTTCGGTCCGAATTCCTCGTTGAGGATCGCCACATGGTTCGGGTGGATGCACGATGAGCCGCGAAAGCCCAACCGCCGCGCCAGCCGCGCCGAAGCGCGATAGCCGTCCAGATCCTTGAAGTCGGCCACAGACCCGATCACGCCCATCGGCATCAGGCCGTTGGCGACGGCAGCAACCGCCACACGCTGCTTCGGATAGAACAGCACATCCGTCGCTGGCTCACCGCCAATCTCCATGGCGAAGTCTTCCGAGCCCAGGCTGATGGAGATCAGCCGCGGATGCGCAGCCGCGATCTCCTCCGTCCGCGCGAATGCGGCCGGCGTCTCGATCAACGCCATGAACTTGGTATGCCCCACCCGCATGCCCTTCTGCGCCTCGATACGATCAACCAGCTCCGCCAGCAGGCGCACATGCCCCGCGCTGTCGATTTTCGGCAGCATCAGCGTGTGGATCGCCGGCGAAACCGCCGCCTCGATGTCACGCACCGCCAGCTCCAGCGGCTGGTTTATGCGCACCACCACGTCCTGGCCCGACTGCGAGACCTTCGGCGCGGCAGCCTGGATCATCGTACGTGCGTTGGCCTTTTCAGCCGGCGGCACGCTGTCCTCGAGATCGAGGATGATCGCATCGGAGCCGCGCGTGTGCGCCGTTTCGACGAACTTCGGCACGTTGACGGGCACGAACAGCAGCGAGCGCCAGACGGGGAGTTCGCGGGGGGTGGAAGTCATTGGGGGATCCTTGCTCTACTCCATGCCTGGCTGGTGCCAGGCACCGAAACGGAATCAATTGGTCAGACCGAACAGGTTCTCCGGCTTGGCCTGGAGCTGGTTGCGCTCGACTTGCTGCACGATCTTGGTCAGCGCGGCATGCGTCGGCGCTACCGTGCCGACCGAAGCGCCCTGGGCCGCGATATAGCCGTTCATGAAGTCGATCTCGGTGCGCCGGCCCTTGGCGATGTCCTGCGCCATCGATGGGCGCTGCAGGTCGCTGCGCGCGGTACCTTTGGTGCCGGCGATCATGATCTCCTCGAGCCTCTTCAGGGACTCCGGCTCGTTGTCCGCGGCCTTCACGTAGAGATCCGGCTCGACTCCCGCAATCTTCTCGAGCTCGTAGCCGAGCGCCCGCCCGACGCGCACCGATTCACCCGCCAGCTTGATCACCACCCGGCGGATGCGATCATGCCCATCCCGCTCGTTGCCGCCCAAACCGGTCGCCGCCGATACGCCATTTCGCATGCCGTTGACGCAGAGCTTCGACCACCTGACGCCCCAGAGATTGGTTGTCGTCTTGGCCTTGTCGACGGATTGCAGCATCTCGGCCAATTCCTCGATCCGCGGCGTGATGCGCCCGTGCACCTCGCCCACCTCCAGCGAAGCGACCTGGCCGGTCTTGGGCATCGTGCGGCGAATTTTACCCGGCTCGTAGAGGTCGACCGCGTAGTTGTTGCCGACCATGCAGCCGACCACTTTCCCCCAGCCGACCACGCCTGCGATCCGCTCCTCGTTGACGCAGTTCTGGGCCGACACGACGAAGCCCTCCGGCGCCAGATAGGGCGCGATCATGTGCGTCGCCCAGACGGTGTCGTAGGATTTCACCGAGATGATCGCGATGTCGACCGGGCGCTCCTTGATCGTGTTCTGCAGCTCGGTCAGATGGATGGCTTTCATCCTCTGGGTGAACGCCTCCTGCGGCGTCATGCCCGAGATTTCCAGGCCGCGCGTGCGCATGATCTCCACGTGCTCGGGCCAGGGATCGACCATGGTGACGTCGTGGCCGCCCTTGGTCATGTGGGCGCCGATATAGCCGCCGACCGCCCCCGCCCCGACGATCACCACCCTCTTGCCAGCCATGATTTGCCTATCCGTTATGAGCGGGGTCAGACCCCTGACCTCTGATGCTGATACGAGCGGGGTCAGACCCCTGACCTCTGAAGCTGGGGTTTGCCCTCGGGCTGCTCGTGTCAGGGGTCTGACCCCTTGTTCGCCCTTGTTCGCGATTTTTCGAGGCAAACCATCAGGCATGTGGTTCTGGATGTCCAGTTGCGCCCGGACTGCGTGGCATACGCAATTGACAGAGCTGAACCGGGGCGAAACAGTGCACCCGGCCCGAAAGGGTCAGGCGGAATGCGCATTGAAAACAACGCGGCGGCGGCGCCGAGGCAGTAGCCGGCGCACAGGGACACGAGCGGCAGTCAGCACGGGCTTGCAGGCTTGAACGATACGGTTGATAGAGACGGGGCCAATATCGGATTGCAGCCCTATCGCGAGCCCCAGGTCCTGCCCTAGGATCGGGCCCGAGACCACGAGACGCAACGAGAAACCACGACAATCGCAACTTTCAAGTCACGCTCACTCAACGCCAAGTCACGGATCAGACGGAGGATCGACGCATGAATGACAGCGCGCCAAGCGGCAACAAATGGATCGGCAAACGCACCATCCGCCCTGATGGCGAGGACAAGGTGACCGGCCGCGCCGCCTACTCCGCTGATACCAAAATGCCCGGCATGCTCTGGGGCAAGGTGCTGCGCAGCCCGCATGCGCACGCGATCATCAAGTCGATCGACACGTCCGCAGCCGAGAAGCTGTCTGGCGTCAAGGCGGTGATGACTTCGAAGGACATGGTGCCGTTCCCGATCGAGAAGTCGGTGATGCTCGGCATCCAGGACATGCGCTGGATGAGCCGTAACATCATGGCGCAGGGCAAGGCTCTTTTCGCCGGCCATCCGATCGCCGCCGTTGCTGCTACCAGCCAGGCGGTCGCCCGCGAGGCGCTGAAGCTGATCAAGGTCGAGTACGAGGTGCTGCCCTTCTCGATCGACGTCGCGGATGCGATCAAGCCCGGCGCGCCGATCCTTCATGACCACATCAAGTTCGATGGCAAGCCCTCCAACATCGCCGGCACTCTCGAGCACAAGCTTGGTGACCTTGACGCAGGCTTCAAGGAAGCCG
>CAZCQH010000027.1:0-71418 GCA_964500805.1 uncultured Hyphomicrobiaceae bacterium | reverse complement strand
CTGGATGAGCCTCACATACGACACGATTGCGCCGGAACTAGGGGGACAGGCATGAGCGCTGGCTCCACAGCAACGGCGTCCACGCAGACTTGAGCTTTTCGTTTCTCGCCTTCCAAGCCTTTACGCGCACGTTCTCTCCTTATCAGTTCAATCCGCTAAACATAAACCCGCTGCGCGACGTGCTGCGCGAGGTCGTCGATTTCGACCACCTTTGCCAATGTCCGATTGCAACGCGCATTTTTCTCGGCGCAACCAATGTTCGCACTGGTAAAATCAAGGTGTTCGAGAATGCGGATCTCAGTCTCGACGTCGTGATTGCATCGGCGTGCCTGCCAGATCTCTTCCAGGCTGTCGAGATCAAAGGCGAGCATTACTGGGACGGCGGCTACTTGGGCAATCCAGCGATCTTTCCCTTGATCTACCGGTCGGGCTCGAGAGACGTCATCATCGTCCACATCAACCCGCTCGAACGCGCGACGGTGCCGACCAGCGCACCGGAGATCTATGACCGCGTCAATGAGATTTCGTTCAATGCCTCGCTGATGGCCGAGATGCGCGCGATCGCCTTCGTCGCCCGATTGCTGGAGCAGGGTAGGCTCGACCGATCCGACTACTCTCGCATGCTGATCCACGCGATCCGGGACGATCTGACCTTTGCCAATTTGGGGGTTGCCAGCAAGCTCGAGCCCAACTGGGAGTTTCTCTGCTCGCTTCGCGACAAGGGCCGGTCCGCGGCCGCTGCTTGGCTGGACAAGACAATCCAGGCCATCGGGCATCGCTCATCGGTCGACCTGGTCAGGACCTTTCTTTGACGACACGAGACCTTGACGGCCCCTGCCGCGTCCCGGAACCTGCATATCCATTTGATCACGGGGGATCCTTTGCAGCGCTACTCGCTTGGCATCGATATCGGCGGCACGTTTACCGATATCGTCGTCTATGATACCGCCACAGGCAGCCAGGCGAGCCACAAAGAGCTCACCACGCACGACGATCCATCGCGCGGCGTAATGGCGGCGATCGATCGGGTCGTTGCGGAGCACTCCATTCCGCCAGGAGGAGTCGCTCGCGTCGTACATGCGACGACGCTTTTCACCAATGCGTTGATCGAGCGCAAAGGTGCTGTGACGGGCCTTATCACCACGCAGGGCTTCCGTGACACACTCGAAATCGGCCGGGAGCGAAAGTACGAGCTCTACGACATTGCCATTCAAAAGCCCCTTCCGCTGGTGCCGCGCGATCGCCGCCTGGACGTGCCGGAGAGGATGCTGGTGGATGGACGCGTGCACACACCGCTCGATGAAGTCGCATTGCTCAGGGCGACGGAGCAATTGATTGCCAAGGAGGTGACGTCGCTGGCGCTGGTGTTCCTGCACTCTTACGCCAATCCCGCACACGAGCAGAAGGCGCAGGAGTTGATCACGCGTCACTTCCCGGAGCTGGCACTGTCGGCCTCGATCCACATCGTGCCCGAAATCCGGGAGTACGAGCGCACGTCGACCACAGTCGTCAATGCGTATATCAAGCCGCTGGCAGAGCGGTATCTCTCGACGCTCGCCGGGGAGATTGCAAAGCGTGGCATCCCCGCGCCGCTGCTGATGATGATGTCCAATGGCGGCCTGGCGTCGGTTGCCGAGGCCAAGCGCTCACCAGTGCAATTGCTGGAGTCCGGACCGGCAGCAGGCGCGCTCGCTGCCGCTACGCTCGGCGTCAAGGACGGCGGCAATCACGTGCTCGCCTTCGACATGGGCGGGACCACCGCGAAGCTCTGCGTGGTCGATGATGCCAAGCCGAAAATCGCCTACGCGTTCGAGGCGGCGCGGCAGAAGCGATTCATCGAAGGCAGCGGCCTGCCGGTGCGCATCTCGACCATCGAGCTGATTGAGATCGGTGCCGGTGGCGGCTCTATTGCGCACCTCGACGACGTAGGACTGCTGAAGGTTGGGCCGCAGAGCGCCGGCTCGGAACCCGGACCCGCCGCTTACGGGCGCGGCGGCGCCTTGCCCACCGTCACGGATGCAGATTTTCTGCTCGGGTATCTGAACCCCGCATTCTTCGCCGGCGGCACGATGGCGATCGATGTCGCTGCGATTGAAAGCGCGTTCAGACCGCTGGCGTCCGAGGCCGGGCTATCGGCCAATGAGTTGGCGTGGGGCATCCACGATCTCGTCAACGAGAACATGGCCAATGCAGCTCGCGTGCACATCGCGGAGCATGGGCAGGACCCGCGCCGTTACGCGCTGCTGTCGACCGGCGGGGCGGGGCCGGTGCATGCCTGCCACGTCGCGAGAAAGCTCGGCCTCCGACAATTGGTGGCGCCGCGCGGGGCCGGTGTCGCATCGGCATTGGGGCTGCTGGTGGCGCCCGCCCGTGTCGATCGCGTGGCAACGGTTGCGCGCGAGCTCGATCAGGTCGTGTGGGCGGATCTCGAAGCGGTGTTTCAGCGATTGGAAAGCGAGGCAAAGGCCATTCTCGCCGAAACCGGTCTCGATCCTGGCACCGCGCGCCTCGAGCGGCTCGCCGATTTCCGCTATGTCGGTCAGGCCTCAGAGCTGGTTGTCACGCAGCCTGCCGGTCCCTTCAGCGAGGCGACGCGAAAAGACTTCGTTGCCGCGTTCGAAAGGAGCTACATCGCCGCTTTCACCCGTACCCCGCCCTCGACACCGGTCGAGATCATCAATGTTCGGCTCACGGCGACCGCGATTGCTCCCGGAAGTGATCTCGCCATGAGCGCCAGTATGAACCAGGGCGGCGTTGCGGGCAAAGTGAAGGGCGAGCGTCCCGTTTATTTCCCGGAATGGCGGGAGCACCGGACGACGCCAGTCTATGATCGCAATGAGTTGGCAGCGGGTGACCGGTTTACTGGCCCCGCCGTCATCGAGGAGCGCTCCTCGACACTCATCATTTCGCCCGGCGCCCGCTTCGAGGTCGCGGCCAGCGGCAACATCATCGTCACGTTGAACTGAGGCAAATCATGGCCAGCACCCCGAACCAGCGTTTCGATGCCGTGACGCTCGAGATCCTCTGGCGGCGCATGATCTCGGCCGTCGACGAGGCGGCCAAGACGCTCCGGCGAACGTCGTTCTCCACGCTCGTCAACGAGTCGAATGACTTTGCCCTCGTGGTAACCGACGCGAAAGGCCAGAGCCTCGTCCAGAACACCGAGAGCATACCCTCGTTCATCGGCACGCTGCCGGTGACGGTGAAGGAGTTCATCAAGCAGATCGGCCCCGAAAGCATGCGGCCCGGCGACGTGCTCGTCACCAATACGCCGTGGATCGCGACGGGGCACCTGAACGACATCACGGTGGCGAAGCCCGTGTTTCGTAACGGCCGCATCGCCGCCTTTGCCGCCTCGACCGCGCATGCGCCGGATATCGGCGGCCGCGTGCGCTCGGCGGAAGCGCGCGAGGTGTTCGAGGAAGGCTTCCACATCCCCGTCATGAAGCTGATGAGCGAAGGGACCATCGACAAGACGTTCATGACACTGCTGCGCGCGCAGGTGCGCACGCCCGATCAGACGGAAGGCGATCTCTGGGCGCAGCTCAATGGCCTCGATATGCTGGAGAACCGCCTCGACGATCTGATGCAGGAATACGGGCTCGAGGGCCTGGATACTTTTTCGGAGGAAATCCTGTCGCGCTCGGAACGCGCCATGCGCCAGGCGATCCGCGCTCTGCCCTCGGGCCGGTATCCCTACGCGTTTCAGACCGACGGGCTCGACGAACCGTTCACCTATCAAGTTGTGGTTGATGTGCGGGACGACAGGATCGCGGTCGACTTCGCGGGGACGAGCGCACAGGTCGATCGCGCGATCAACTGCCCCATCACGTACACCTACGCCATGACGGCCTACGCACTCAAATGTGCGCTGCTGCCCAACCTGCCGAACAACGAGGGCATCTTCCGCTGTGTCTCTGTCTCGGCACCCGAGGGGTCGCTGGTCAATCCGCGCTATCCTGCAGCGGTCGGCGGGCGCATGGCTACGGGGCATTATCTCCCCATCGCCATCTTCGGCGCGCTGCAATCGGTGCTCGGCGAGCAAGTGATTGCAGCGTCGGGTTCGCCCTTGTGGAGCCTGATCCAGACCGGCGTGCGCCCGAACGGCAAGACCTACGCCAATGTGCTGTTCTTCAACGGCGGCATGGGCGCAACAGGTGCAGGCGATGGACAGAGCACCTACGCGTGGCCGAGCAACGTCTCGAACGTGCCGGTAGAGCTGATCGAGCGCAACGCGCCGATGATCATCCACAAGAAGGAGTTGAGGGCCGACAGCGGTGGCGTTGGCCGGCAGCGTGGCGGACTAGGCCAGGATATTCTGTTCGAGGTCACGTCGGACACGCCCGTCGGCATGATCTTCATGGCCGAGCGCTGCCGCATCCCCGCTCCCGGCGTCAATGGAGGAGCGGCTGGCGCGCCGGGCATGCTGACAATCGACGGGAAGACCATCGACCACCGGCGCAACGTAGTGTTGACCAAGGGCCAGCAGGTGCGGCTCGCCACGCCCGGCGGTGGCGGCTTCGGCCCTGCGTCGGAGCGTGACCTGGCAGCGCGCGAAGACGATGTAGCGCAGGGCTATGTCACGCGCAGTTCATAAACGATAGCAACGCCTCTACGGCGCGCGTTCACGCTGCGTGACGACGGTCGCGACCTCGATCGTTGCGATCGCGATCCTGGTCCCCGCGTGGCTCATCGCTGCGGCGCTCGTCGCCGTAGGATGTCGCGTAGGACGGGCGGGATGGCGCCGTTGGATCTGGAAACTCGAGCCGATCGCGAGCAATTTCCATCGAAGTACCGATCGATTTCGAAACATCCGCGAGTTGCGCTTGCCAGACACTGGCGGCCTTACGGCCCGCCTCAGTGTAGTCCTGGACGGCGGTCTGCCAGAATCGTGACTGGGCGAGCAACACGTCCTGCGGCGTGCGGCAGCTGGCGAGCTGCGATGGGATATCGAGCCATGCGCGCATGCGCTTCGATGCCAACCCAATCATCTCGAAGTGCGACTGATAGGCGCTCTGCATGAGTGGTGCCGCCGCCTTGGAAGTCGTCTCGAAGCCTTGCCAGAACATGGCCGTCAGTGCCGGTGATGTGCAAGCGGAGAACGGCGAGAACGATTGGCCCATTACGTCTACTCCCGAGTGCTCGTGCGTTCCGAATGATCTCCCGAGCAGGAGTCGCCGCGGATCGCGCATCTCATGCACTTCGATTGATGCGCTTCGCCCTTTTCCGGCTCGTGAGCGTCGACGAACAATCCTTAAGTCCTAGGGAGTTGTATTTCAACCTGACGATTGCGGCAGATCAAAACCCGTCGGGCAAGCTGTACGTCGCTTTCTTTTTGGATGGTCAATGGTGTAAGCCCGGGAACGAACACTCTATGGGAACTAAATGATCGGACGATTGGATCGGTCACCCCATTGCTCCGCGGTTCACAACAATTGGTCGTCGGGCTCCGATCTGGCTTCGATCAAAGATTCCAGTATCTCAAGGCGGTCGGCTTCCTCAGCCGGCTTGTCCCAGCGGATGCGGTGAATGCGCGGAAAGCGCAGTGCGACGCCGGACTTGTGACGCGCTGAGCGCTGGACTGCATCGAAGGCAACCTCCAGCACAAGCTTGGGGACGACAGAGCGCACCGGTCCGAACCGCTCGACGGTGTTGTCGCGAACGAATTTGTCGAGTTCGCGCAGCTCCTCGTCCGTGAAGCCCGAATAAGCCTTGCCGACCGGCACGATCTCAGGTGCGCCGCCGCGGCCATCGCGCCAGACGCCGAACGTATAATCCGAGTAGAACGACGACCGCTTCCCCGAGCCGCGCTGCGCGTACATCAGCACGCAGTCGGCGGTGAGCGGCGCTCGCTTCCATTTGTACCAATGCCCCTTCGGCCGCCCGGCGAGATAGGGGCTGTCGCGCCGCTTCAACATCATGCCTTCGATGCCGGAGGCGCGCGCCTCACCACGCAGCTGCTCGAGTGCGGCTTTGTCGGTGACGTCGATCAGCTCGGAGAGATCGGTTGACGGCGGGTGGTGTTTGCAGTGCCACGTCACAAGGCGTTTGCGGCGTTCGACGAATGGCAGGGCTCGCAAGTCCTCGCCATCGATCTCGAGCGCATCGTAGAATCGGACGTGAGCGGGGTGATCGACCATCATGCGCCGCGTCACGATCTTGCGGTTGAGCCGCTGCTGCAAATCGTTGAAAGGCTGGACTTCGCCATTCCGGACAACGAGCAGTTCGCCGTCCAGTATAGCGTTGAAGTTGAATCGCGAGGCGAGCTCCGGAAAACTTCCGCTGATGTCCTCGCCGGTACGCGAGGAAAGGAGCACACGACCTTGACCCGCAGCCACCTGCACCCGGATGCCGTCCCATTTCCATTCGACCGCGAACTCGGCAAAATCGAGCGCCTCCCAGTCGGTGATCTCGAGGGGATGCGCCAGCATCATCGGACGAAACACCGGCGCGCCGGCCGCGACGCTAGGCTTGGGCCCGCGCCCTTCGAGCCAGTCGAACAGAGCGACATAGGGCGGCGACAAGCTGTGCCAGACCTCCTCGATCGCATCGACCGGCTGGCCCGACATCTCGGCGAGCGCGGTCTTGGCGAGACGCGCTGAAACGCCAACGCGCAGCGCCCTCGTGAGCAGCTTTAACAGCGCGAAACGGCCCGACGCATCGAGCTGGTCGAGCCAGGTCTCAATCCGCTCACCAAGCCGATCTCGGCCGATCAGCTGCAGCTCGGTGACGACATCGGCAAGTCCTGGTGCCGGCCCGTGCTCTGCAGCATCGGGCCATACGAGCGCTACGGTCTCTGCCGTATCGCCCACGTAATCGCGCGAGAGCCGGAAGAGCTCAGGATCGAGCCGGCGCTCCATCATCTCCATGATCAGACGGCGAACGGGGAACGAAAACGGCAGGCCATCCGTCAGCGCGGCGAGCGCGTATCCCCGGTCGGGATCGGGAGTGGATTTGAAGTAGGTGGCGAGCAACCGAAGCTTGCCGTTCCTTGACGGCGTGTACACCAGGCGATCGAGGAGCTCTGCAAAGCGCTGCATGGGCGAGATATAGGGCGAAAGGCGGCTGTCGAGTAGCCGATTGGCATGGCCAGCCCACGCGCGCTCCGCCTCACGCTTGGCTATTCGGTCAACTCGTCCTCGCGCCCGACCAGCGCCAGAGCGCGAGCGCGGCGTCCCATCAGCTTGGCCTGATGCACGATCGCCTCCTCACGGCCGTGCGTGACCCAGATCTCACCGGCGCCGCACTCGCCGATGGTCTGGATCAGCTCCGGCCAGTCGACGTGATCGGAGATGACCAACGGCAGCTCCACACCGCGCTGGCGGGCCCGGCCGCGCACCCGCATCCAGCCCGAGGCGAAAGCGGTCAGCGGATCGGCGAGCCGGCGCGACCAGCGATCGGCCAAGGCCGACGGCGGACAGAGCACGATCTCGCCGGCGAGCGAAGTGTCGGCCTCCGCCACGGCCCGCAGCTCGCCCAGCGCGACGCCCAGGTTCTCGTAAAGCGCGCACATCCCAATCAACGCGCCATGCAACCAGATCGGCTTGTCATAGCCGGCGCGGCGCAGCAGCGCGATCAGCCGCTGGCACTTGCCGAGGCCATAGACGCCGACGAGGTGCGTACGCTCGGGAAACTGTGCGACCGAAGCGAGCAGCTTGGCGATCTCGCTGCAGTCGGGCTCGTGGCGGAACACGGGCAATCCGAACGTGGCCTCCGTGATGAAAAGATCGCAAGGCACCAGCTCGAACGGGGCGCAGGTCGGATCGGCGCTCCGCTTGTAGTCGCCAGAAATCACGGCGCGCTGACCGTTGTATTCGATCACGACCTGAGCGCTGCCCAAGATGTGGCCCGCAGGCCTGAGCGATACATCGACGTCGCCGATGCGCTGCACGACCCCGTAGGGCAGCTCCTCGAGCCGCCCGCCTGCACCGTCTCCGAGCCGGATGCGCATCACGTCGAGGGTCTCGGGCGTGGCGAGGACCGCCGCATGACCAGGCCGTGCATGGTCCGAATGGCCGTGCGTGATAATGGCGCGATCGACTGCGCGGGCGGGATCGATGTGGAACCCGCCGGGTTCGCACCAGAGCCCCGCTGTGTCGGGGCGAAGCCAGGACTCAAATGCCGTGTTCATCGTGCTTCAATGTTCGCTGGCCGGCGCATGGCTGGCCCGGCTAGATCACCAGCTCGCACGGCATAGCGCCATCGTCGGCATGCGCGCCAGCTCAATCGCAATCTTCTGCTACGACGGCCTGCCGAACAGCAACGCAGCTCCGATCGGTACGACGTGTCTTTGATCTCTCGCAAGGCGGTTGCGGACGGCGATTGATTGGGTTTTGGATAAAGAAGGGACGCGAGCAGTGCGGATGTCACACGCGTCACATTCAGATGGGGGACACATGACGAACTTCAGAGCTTCGCTGATCTCCGCTGCGACAGTCGCGGCGGTGCTCGTTGTCACGCCGGTAGCCTCCGCGCTGGCCCAAGACAGCCCCAAGGTGCTCGCAGGCACCCTGACATGCCAGGGCAAAGGCTCTGTTGGCCTTGTGCTCGGCTCCACGGAAAGGCTGTCTTGCATCTACGTGCCGGCGGGCAGCGGCAAGCCACAGAATTACTCGGCCACGATCACCAAGGTGGGGCTCGACGTGGGTTTCAAGACGGCGAGCACGATGATCTGGACCGTTCTCGGCTCGGCAGCATCGCTGGCTCCAGGTGTGCTCTCCGGCACTTATGGGGGAGCCTCCGCCGAGGTCGCGGTTGCGATAGGGGGCGGTGCCAATGTGCTGGTCGGGGGCAGCCAGAAGTCGGTGGTGCTGCAGCCGCTGAGCGTGCAGGGCCAGACCGGCTTGAACCTTGCCGTCGGTGTCGCGGGGCTGACGCTGCGCCGATAGCGCGCTGGGTTCCGAAGAGGTGGCCCGAGCCCACCGGCTTGAGCCACGACCGAAGCAGTCCACCGAAACGGGACTGCTCGATGATTCTGCGCTTCGATTCAAGCAGCGACAGCTCTTGAGAGCCGCGCTCAAGCGCCTGGCGGCGGCACCTCGGTCGCGGCGAGGTCGATTTCGACGCGCGCGCCGTTCGGGTCATAGAAAAACAGCTGCCACATGCCCGCGCCGAAACCACCCTCGGGCAGGCGGCGCAGCTCATAGGGCATGTTCCGGTCCTTGAGCTTCTTGATGTAGCCGGCGAGATCCGTGCCCCAATAGGCCATGTGGTCGAGCACGCCCGTGCCTTGAGGGATCTCGGGCTTCTCGATCACGTGCAGGATGGGCTTGCCGTCGTTCCAAAGCCAGATCCCCGGAAACGCGAAATTCGGACGGTCACCGACGGTGAAACCCATGATGTCGCTATAGAACTTGGCGGTCGCCTTCGAGTCTTTGGTCAGAATCGTGAAGTGGTCCATGCGCTGGATGGCCATGGGGTCTCCTCGGATTGGCTGCCTATGCTGTATGGCCAAACGGCCCGTCAAAGAGGAGCGGGCGCCGGACCGAGGTCTGGCACCCGCGCGGTGTCGCGCAGTGATCGAAGTCAACACGCGCACCAACCGTTAATCACTCCGCGGCTTGTTGCGTCGGCGCGGGAACAATGCGGGTCTTGAAGTCGGCTGGCGACACGATCTCGAGCACCTCGAAATCCTTCGAGCACTCGATCTCACGATGCGGGATGCCGGGGATCTGGTTGATGCAGTCGCCCTTCTTGATCGTCTTCACGCCTTGGCCGGCGTACTCGAACTTGGCCCAGCCGTTGAGCACGTAGACGAATTGGAAGTTGCAGTCGTGGACGTGCCACTGCTGCACCTTGTCCGCCTGCTCCTTGCCGTTGGCCTTCACGATGTGGGCGACGTAGTCACCTTTGCTCGAGTCCTTCCACCCGAGATCACGGTACTCGAAGATCTCGCGGAGGCCTGGCTCCCAATGGGCCTTTGCTGCTTCACTGTGGCTGAAATTCCACTGCTTTCCTGAGAGCGGCTTGCTGTCCATGAGTTCCTCCTTCGAACGTTGCGATTGCCTTCGCTTCAAACTTCGGCGCGGTGCCAGACCGCAGGCCGATCACCAGCGTCACGGCCGGGTGTTGCGGCGCAAGTCTGCCTGATCGTCCCACATCAGGAAGTCGGGGCCAAGACTCTTGATGTCGGGCGCACCCATGTTGCCCATCACCAGGTCGACCTCGTTCTTCAGAATGCCGAGCGCATGGCTCGCCATGGCCTCGCCGCCGGCGCAAACGCCATAGAGCGTCATGCGGCCGACGAAGCACATCTTGGCGCCGAGGCAGAGCGCTGTGACGACATCCGAGCCGCGGCGGACACCACTGTCGAGCATCAGGGTCATCTTGTCGCCGACCGCGTCACGGATGGCGGGGAGCACCTCGACGGGCGAGGGCGCGCGGTCAAGCTGCCGGCCGCCGTGGTTCGAGACCATCAGGCCGTCGATGCCAAGGCGCGCTGCGCGCTCGGCATCCGAGGGGTGCATCACGCCTTTCAGCACCATTTTCCTCGGCCAGGCTTCGCGGAAACGTGCGATGTCGTCCCAGTCGAGCGGCGGATTGGTTTGCGTGGTCTGGAACGTTGCGACCTTTTCCGGATCGTTCTCGGCGCCAGGGCCTGCATATCTCGCCCAATTCGAGAGCATCGGCGTCGAGGTGCCGTTCTTCAGCTTGATGGGGAAATGCTCCGCCATCCAGGCCGGATGCGTCATCGCCTCGAGCATCGTTTTCAAGGGCATGCGCAGCGGCCGCTTGAAGCCGTTGCGCTTGTTGCGCTCTCGGTTCGAGGAGACCGGCACGTCGACCGTGATCACGTAGGTCGAAAGCCCGGCATCCTTGGCGCGCTTGATCATGTCCATGGAGATGGACTTATCCTTGGCCGTGTACATCTGGTACCATCCATGATCGGGCGCCACCCGGGCAAGGTTCTCGATCGAATCGGTCGAGGCGCCGGACATGATGAAGGGGATGTTGGCCTTCCGCGCCGCTGCCGCGAGCATCATGTCGGCGCCGGGGCGGAAGAGGCCGATGCCGCCGGTCGGCGCGATGCCGACGGGCTGCGAGTAGGTCTTGCCGAAGATCTCGGTGGTCTGCGTGCGCTTAGTCACGTCGACCATGTACTTCGGCACGAGGCGATGACGTTCGAAGCCATACACGTTGCGCTCGAGACCCACCTCGTCGTCGAGCCCGCCTTCGATGAAGTCAAAGCAGATCTTCGGCAGCCGCTTTTTGGCGAGCTTTCTCAGGTCGTCGTAGTTCAGCGGTTCCATGCGTTTAGCGCGCCTCCCCGGGGCTGAATTGGATCGCGCCCAAGGTGCAGGGCCAAACGCTTTGAATCAAGGGGTTTTCGCCGGAACGGCCAACGGTTTCGACAGCTCTGGCATGCCGCGCGGCGACGCTCATATCGTCGAGAATTGGCTACTCCCGATGGTAGGGGTGGCCCGAGAGAATGGTGATGGCGCGGTAGAGTTGCTCAGCGAGGATGGCGCGGGCAAGACCGTGGGGCAGCGTCATCGGGCCAAGCGAGAGACGCAACGCGGAGGCCTTGACGATGTCAGGCCCGTGACCGTCGGGGCCGCCGACGAGAAAGGCAGCATGCCGGCGCCCTTCGTCGCGGCGCGCGCCAAGCCAGCGGGCGAACTCGGCGCTAGAAAAGGTTTTGCCGCGCTCGTCGAGCGCTACGATCAAGTCGGGTTCCGCGACTTGCTTCAGCAGCCGCTTCGCTTCGTCGGCTTGGCGATCGGAAGTCTGGGGATGGCGGGCTTCAAGGATTTCGATCTCGTCGAGCGGGCCGAGGCCAATCGATTTGCCAGACGCGCACCGCTTCACGTAGCGGTCGACCAGCACGCGCTCAGCGCCGTCCTTCAGCCGGCCGATCGCTGCAATAGTGAGGCGCATAGCGGCTACCACCGTGCCCGCAATGCCAAGCCAAAGCCAGGCACCGAACAAAGCTTGAGTTTTGGGCGCCCGGCCTCAGCCTGGCACCTTTGGAACGATGCGCAGCGCCGCTTCGGCGACGCCCGGCTACGGCGTTCAGTGCGCAATGCTGTCAGGCGCCCGGTCCTGCGACCACATCTTCTCGAGATTGTAGAACTCGCGAACCTCGGGCCGGAAGACGTGGACAATGATGTCGCCGGTATCGATGAGAACCCAGTCGCACTGGGGCTGACCCTCGACCCTGACCTGCATCTGGCCGATCTCCTTCAGATTTTTCTGAAGCTGATCAGCGATGGCGCCGACGTGCCGGTCCGACCGGCCGGTGGCGATCACCATGAAGTCGCCCATCGACGATTTACCCTTGAGGTCGATGGTGACGATCTCCTCGGCTTTGGCTTCGTCTAGTAAGCCCAAGATGCGCTTGAGGATTGCGTCCGAGTCCAGTACTTCCGATGCTTGCCCTTCAGGCATGACATCGTCTTGAGGCGCGCCCTGACGGGCCGCCCCGGTCGCGGTTCTCATCGGTTGGTGAGTGTCCTTCTGTGTGCCATCAAACCCATGAATGGGTGGCCGTTGACCAACATCGGCCGAGCGTCGAGTCCTTTCTGTGACCCGCCAAAAGGATAAGGCCCGCTCGACTGCGTTTCAAGCCCCGGTCGAACAGGGCCCGTTGAGTTGGTTGATCATCAGCCGGTGAGGTGGCTTCAGCTTCGAGGATGGCGAATGGTTCTCGCATTGTGTTCCGTAAGAGCCTTCCCTGTCATTCTCAATGTCAGCTACCCCGCTTGCGCAGCTTGGCAAAGTCCGGCTTGCGCTTCTCCAGGAACGCAGCGAACGCTTCTTTGGCCTCGGGCGAGCGCATGAGCTCCGAGAACACCTGGCCCTCCTCCTTCATGCGCGCCAGAGCTTCCGGCTCGGTCGTGCCCTTGAGCAAGCGCCGCGCGGCCGCCAGTGCGCCGGGAGGCTTGGCCGCCAGCCGTTGCGCCGCCTTCATCGCCTCGGCCTCGAGATTTGCCGCTGGCACTACCTTGTTGACGAACCCCGCCCGATAGCCGTCTTCGGCCGAAAAGGCCTCGCCCAGGCACAGGAGCTCGAATGCCCGCTGATGCCCCATGATGCGCGGAGCGGTCAGGCTCGAGGCCGCCTCCATGACGAGCCCGAGATCCAAGAACGGCGTGCGGAAGCTCGCCACCGGGCTCGCATAAACGAGGTCGCAATGGAACAGCATGGTCACGCCGACCCCGATGGCCAGGCCATCCACAGCCGCCACCAACGGCTTCTTCAGCTGCGGGAGGGTGCCGATGAAACCCGAGGCGCCGCTCACCGCATTGAGGTCTGTAGCGCGCCTGGCAAAATCGCCAATGTCATTGCCGGCCGTGAACACGCCGCCAGTGCCGGTGATCATGTGTACGGCCACGTCGTCGCTCGCCTCGCCCTGCTGCAAGGCGGTGGTCATCGCATCGTACATGGGCCGCGTCAGCGCGTTCTTCTTGTCCGGCCGGTTGATGCGGATGACCTGCACGCCGCCGTCCCGCGCAATGTTGATTTCAGCACTCATGGTCACCTTTCGCGCGAAATGAGGCCCCACCTAGAGGCGCAAGTACCAACTCGCCGATGCATGCGATACTCAAGCCGCGGCTGACTGGCCGACGGTATCATCCTTGGTCGTGACGCGGCGCAGGTCCCGAGCGTAACTTTCGTCGTACGGCATGCCGCGATGAAGCGTACAGCGGTTGTTCCACAGCACCATGTCGCCGACCCGCCACGCATGCCGGTAGACGAACTTGCGCTGCGTCGCATGTTCGAGCAGGTCCATAAGCATCATTCGCCCTTCCGGAACGGGCATGCCAATGACGTGCGAGGCGTGGGCGCCAAGGTACAGCGCCTTGCGGCCCGAGCGGCCGAAGCTTCGAACCAGCGGCTGTCGCACGGGAGGCAGCGCGGCGCGCTCTTCGGGTGCGAAGTCTGTGAAGCCGAGCTTCTCGCGCGAATGCATGAGCGAATGCTCGGCCTCGAGATTCGCAATAGCTGCGCGGGTTGCCGCGGGCAGCTCGTCATAGGCCGCACGCGTATCGGCAAATTCCGTCTCGCCGCCGGCCGGCGGAACCGCATGGGCAAAGAGCATCGAAAGCCCGCCGCAGGGGAGCCGGAATGAGCTGTCCGCGTGCCACATGCGGTTGCCGAGGTTGACCATGCGATGTCGCGAGTTGCCGGTTTGCGGCTTTCCCGTATCGGCGTCCAGATTGGAGACATCGACCATCTCGGGGTTCGACAGGCGGAGCTTGATGTTCTTGCGATAGGAAAGGACATAGCGCTCGGGCTCGCCTAAATGCCGTGCAAACTGGATCTGCTGATCGTCCGACAAGCTTTGATTGCGGAATACCAGCACGCCGTGCTCGTCGATCGCCCGCTCAAGTGTTGCGATCGTCCCGGCATCGAGTGGCTGCGAGATGTCGATTTCCGAAACCTCGCCGACGAACAGCGGATGAATTCTGGTGACTTTGACCGTCACTGTGGCCTCCGTTGCGACCTCTGACATGTTCCCAGAACGGTCGAGCATCCAGCCCATGCTGTCAAGGAAGTGCCTGTTCGAGCGATGTGGAGCCAAATCCGGAGCCGCACGTACTTCGTCACAACTTTCGTTCAGACGCCGGGGCTGCCTCCGCAGGCTCTGGCCTCACTGCAGCGTCAATCGCGCGATAACCGGCAAATGGTCCGAGCCTAGACGCGGCCCATACGAGATAGATGCCGAAGCGGCGCCGCGCGATGTAAGCACGTGGTCGATCATGAAGACTGGAAACTCGTACCAGTTTTGCGCAGGCCAACTCCCTCCAAACGTTGCGTGCCGTTGCATCCCGGCGCGCCGTTCAAGCCGGGCCAGCAGCGACGACCAGGGCGTCAGATTGAAGTCGCCGAGCAGAACCATGGGGCCGCTACGCGTGCTCAGGAACTCGATCATGCCGTCGATCTCGCGCATTTGCCGGCGCACGGCATTGGGTCTCGACATGTGCGTGCCGGTAACGTCGATCGTGCGGCCCGATGGCAACTGAAGACGAGCATAGACCAACGGCGGCAGGTCGGCATCGCGCTGGTGGTAAGAGGCCTGGAGCATAGGGTAGCGCGACAGCAACAAGCCGTCGCAGCCACGCATCAGCGGACAGCTGTGCACCGCGGGGTAGATGTCCCCAAGCCGCTGCTCAACCTCCTTACGATAGGCTCGCGGCACCTCAAGTAGCAGAACGAGGTCGGCCTGCTCCTGCTGCAAAAACCGAATCGCATCGTCGATGCGACGATTGTGGATCCACATGTTGAAGGTGATGACCTTCAGCTGCGCGACCGGATCGGGCTGGGCGAAGCGATGAGCCTCGGTGCGTGCCGGCGGCTCGAATGCGCTTGCGGTCCAGAGGGCATTTATGCCGAGGGCGAGCACCGCCACGCCGACTGCGAATCGATCGCGCATGAGTTGCGCGGCGAGCAGTATCGACGCTGCAGCAGCGAGCAGTATCGGCCGGCCGTGATTGATTGGGTCCCACTCCGGCCGTGCGAACGCCAGCATCCCAACAAGCGTCGGAAAGGTGACCGCCCAGAGGCTCGCATAGAGCAGACGGTCGCGCCAACGCCAACCGGCAGGCTCGGGCCACACCGCCGTCACCCAGCGAGCACCTCGGGTTCGAGGACGAGTGCCGAATCGGCGCCGGTGATTATCGCATCGCGCAGCCCCGGCGCCGTCGCCGCCAGATTCTCAGCAAAGAACCGCGCAAGTGCGATACGGGCCGCGGCACTTCCATCGGCGCTCGCACCATCCCGCACCGCCGCCAAAGCCCCGCGAGCGAGATACGTGCCGCCCGCGGCCAGTCCGAACAGCCGCAAATAAGGCTGCGCGCCAGCAAGCGCACCGTCAGGGCTCCTGGCGAGCGCACCACCGAGCCAGTGCGAGGAGTCCGCGAGCGCGTCGACCGCGGCGGAAAGGCGCTCGCCCATCTTGCCGAACTCGGGCCGATTGGATGCGCGGACCTCGTCCGCTGTCTTCTGCAGCTCGCCGATGTACGCCTCGACGACCTTGCCGCCTTCGAGCGGCAGCTTGCGCGTCACGAGGTCGATGGCCTGGATGCCGTTGGTGCCTTCATAGATCGGCAGGATGCGTGCATCGCGATAATGCTGAGCCGCGCCCGTTTCCTCGATAAAGCCCATGCCGCCGTGGACCTGCACGCCGATCGAGGCCACCTCGCAACCGATGTCCGTCGAGAAGGCTTTCGCAATCGGTGTCAGCAGCGCCGCGCGATCAGCCGCTGCCTTGCGTGCCGCGGCGTCTTTCGCGTGGTGCGCGATATCGAGTTCGCGCGCGGTGACAAGACAGATGGCACGCGCAGCTTGGGTCATCGCCTTCATTGTCATCAGGTTGCGGCGCACGTCTGCGTGCTCGATGATCGGGCTCATCTCCCCCGCTCTGCCGCGCGCCGAGCGGCCCTGCTTGCGCTCTTTCGCGTAGGCGATCGCGTGCTGCGTTGCGCGCTCGGCGACAGCGACGCCTTGAATGCCGACCGCAAGACGGGCCGCGTTCATCATGATGAACATGGTGTTGAGGCCGCGGTTCTCCTCTCCGACGAGATACCCGACGGCGCCATCACCCTTCTCGCCGTACTTCATCACGCACGTAGGCGAGGCGTGGATGCCGAGCTTGTGCTCGAGGCTGGCGCAGACCACATCATTGCGCGCGCCGAGCGAGCCGTCCTTATTGACCAGCACCTTCGGCACCAGGAACAGCGAAATGCCGCGCGTGCCGGGAGGCGCATCGGGGAGCCGGGCCAGCACGAGATGTATGATGTTCTCGGTCAGCTCGTGATCGCCGTAGGTGATGAAAATCTTGGTTCCGGTGATGCGGTAGGTGCCGTCGCCCTGCGGCACGGCCTTGGAGCGCAGGAATCCGAGATCTGAGCCCGCATGCGGCTCGGTCAGGTTCATTGTGCCGGTCCACTGACCCGACGCCATTTTCGGCAGGTAGGTGGATTTCAGATAGTCGCTGCCGTGCGCGCTCACGGCGTCGATCGCGCCTTGGGTCAGCAGCGGGCAGAGCCCGAAAGCGAGGTTTGCCGAATTCCAGATCTCACACGCCGCCATAGAAACGACTTCGGGCAGCCCTTGGCCGCCGAGACTTTCCGGCGCGGCCAGCGACGCCCATCCACCTTCGGCAAAAGCGGTGTAGGCGTCCTTCCAACCGGCCGGCGTTTCCACCTTTCCATCGACCAGCTTCGAGCCGGTCTCATCGCCCGGCCGCGATAGTGGGGCCAGCACTTCGGATCCGAACTTGCCGGCCTCCTCCAGCACGGCGCGGATCGTGTCCTCGTCCGCTTCGACGACGCCTTGCTCAATCAGTCCCTCGAGCCCCACCGCCGTCTTGAGCGCAAACATGATGTCATCTACGGGTGCCTGGTAGGTCATGGGGTTGTGTCCCTCTGAGTTCGGCCGATCGTTTGTCGCGCACAATAAGCTGAACGGCTCGAGCTTAAAACACCTGGACTTTCACCTTTAGCAGGATCGCCGACCTCAGAGGGATCACGCGATGGTCCTGACCCCTCGGTAAGAAAGCGCAGCAGAAATGTGCTATGGTTGTTTGAGACGTTCAATCGATGAGCCGGACTGCAATACGACAGATGACCGTCGAAGAGTTTTTCACCTGACAACAGGGCCAAGGCCGGCCATCGGGCTTTTGCCTGCCAGGGCCTGACGACATGAACTCCCCCCCACAGGCAGTAGAAAAAAGACATGCCACAACCGGTCGCCGCAAGCTCTGAAACGATCATGACCGCCGCGCAGCTGCTGCGCCGGGGCAAGCTTGTGGCATTCCCGACGGAGACGGTCTACGGGCTTGGCGCCGATGCGACGAACGGGCTCGCGGTCGCGGGCATTTTCGAGGCCAAGGGACGGCCACGATTCAATCCACTGATCGTCCATGTTCCTGACCTCACGGCAGCCGATCAGCTCGGCGAGCTCAACGAGCTAGCCTACGGGCTCGCCGCGGTGTTCTGGCCCGGGCCGTTGACACTGGTCGTCAAGAAGCGGGAACGCTGCGCCGTTGCGGATCTCACGACGTCAGGTCTCGACACTGTTGCGATCCGCGTGCCCTCGCATCCAGTGGCAGAAACCTTGCTGAAGGCCGCCGGCATTCCCATTGCAGCGCCATCGGCAAATCGCTCAGGTCATGTGAGCGCGACACGGGCGGAGCATGTCTGGTTCGACCTCGGCGACAGCGTCGCAATGATTCTCGACGGTGGTCCCGCCGACGCAGGCATCGAGTCGACAATCTTGGACGTGTCTGGCCCCGAGCCGCTGCTGTTGCGTCCTGGCGCGGTGACGGGTGAAGCCATCGCAGCGGTCGTCGGCGCCGTGCCGCGATTGACGGCGCCTATCGCTGGCGACAGGCCCTCAGCACCGGGTCAACTGGAAAGCCATTATGCGCCGAATGCCAGCCTTCGTCTCAACGCACGGGCGGGAAGCCCAGGTGAGGGCCTGATCGCGTTCGGCCGCAGCGCTCCGGCGCACGCGGGCCCTGTCATAAATTTGAGCCCCAGCGGCGATCTTAAAGAAGCGGCAGCCAATCTCTTCGCCGCGCTGCGTGCCCTCGACCGTGCCGGACTGACATCCATCGCTGTGATGCCAATACCGGAGACGGGTCTCGGCGCCGCCATCAACGATCGGCTCCGCCGTGCGGCGGCGCCACGTTGAGCTTTGGTCGCGCTTCGACCTGGACCGGTGATTGATGCATACTGCGCTACCGCGGCGGGCGGCACCCGCGTGACCCAAGAGGCGAGCCCCATGAAGATCGGCGTCCCGAAGGAGATCAAAAACCACGAATACCGAGTCGGCCTGACACCGGTCTCAGTGCGTGAAGCCGTGGCGCACGGTCACGAGGTGATGATCCAGAGCGATGCCGCCGGCCGCATCGGCATTTTCGACGATGATTATCGGCGCGCCGGCGCGACGATCATTGAAACGGCCGAGGAAATCTTTGCGACAGCCGACCTCATCGTGAAGGTGAAGGAGCCACAGCCCAATGAATGCAGAATGCTGCGTGAGAACCAGACGCTGTTTACGTACCTGCATCTGGCGCCTGATCCGCAGCAGACAGCGGCGCTGATGAAGTCCGGTGTAACGGCAATCGCCTACGAAACGGTGACGAGCTCACGGGGCGGTTTGCCGTTGCTTGCACCGATGAGTGAGGTCGCGGGGCGCATGTCCGTGCAATGCGGCGCGCACTGTCTCGAGATCGCGCAAGGCGGACGCGGCATGCTGCTCGGCGGCGTGGCGGGTGTGGCGCCAGCGAAAGTCGTCGTGCTCGGAGCAGGCGTTGCCGGCTTCAATGCGGCCCACATGGCCGTCGGTCTTGAAGCCGACGTTACAATTCTCGACGTAAACGTCGAGCGCCTCTATGCCATAAAACAGCAGTTCGGCGCGTCGATCACCACGCTTTATTCGACGCGGCAGGCGGTGGAGGAGCAAATACTCACCGCCGATCTCGTCATCGGCGCCGTGCTGGTGCCGGGCGCGGCAGCGCCGCGGCTCATCACGCGCCAGCACGTGAAGGACATGCCGCGGGGTTCGGTGATCGTCGATATCTCCATCGATCAGGGTGGTTGCGCGGAGACGTCAAAACCCACGACTCACGCCAGTCCCACGTATGTCGTCGACGAGGTGGTGCATTACTGCGTGGCCAACATGCCCGGCGCAGTGGCGCGTACATCCACGTTTGCGCTCAACAATGCGACGCTGCCGTTCATGCTGGCGATCGCCGACAAGGGCCCGAAGAAAGCGCTTGCCGAGGATCCGCACCTGCGCAACGGCCTCAATGTGCACGCCGGCAAGATCACGCACCCGGCAGTAGCGGAAGCGCTGAAATTGCCATTCACCGATTCGTTGCAAGCGTTCTGACCGCCGTCACCGCCTACAGACAAGCCTTATGCGGGTCTGCCGAGTTGCTGTGCACTGAGAGACGCAAAACTCGCATGCAGATTTACCTCCCGATTGCTGAAATGTCGCTGTCGCTGCCACTGTTGCTGGGCCTAGGCCTCGCCATCGGCATCATCTCGGGCATGTTCGGAATCGGCGGCGGTTTCCTTTTGACGCCGATGTTGATTTTTCTCGGCGTACCGCCGTCGATCGCGGTCGGCACCGGTGCGAGCCAAGTTGCGGCGTCATCGATCGCGAGCGCACTGGCTCACTGGTCGCGCTCCAATGTCGACGTGCATATGGGCTGGTTGCTTATCGCAGGTGGCTTGGCAGGTGCGACAAGCGGCGTGAAGCTGCAGCAGGCGCTCAAAGCGATCGGTCAACTGGATCTGTTCACCACGCTCGCGTACGTGGTGGTGCTCGGTACCATCGGCTCGTTGATGCTGATCGAAAGTGTCAACGCGATCCTGAAGACAGGAAAGCCCCGGGCCAAGGCCAGCATTCGACGTGTCGCCCATCATAATCTCATTCAACGGCTGCCGCTCAAGCGCCGGTTTCGGAGGTCGAAGCTCTACATCAGCGCCATTCCGCCGCTGGCGATCGGCATTCTGGTCGGCTGGCTGACGGCGATCATGGGGGTCGGCGGAGGGTTCCTGCTCGTTCCCGCCCTGATCTACCTGCTGCGCGTACCAACCAAAATCGCGCTCGGCACGTCTGCATTTCAGATCGTGTTCATCACGGTGGTTACGACTCTGTTGCAGGCCACCGAGAACTACAGCGTCGACGTGTTGCTGGCTGCGCCGCTGATTGCGGGCGGGGTGACGGGTGCCCAAATCGGCGTTCGACTCGGCGAGAAACTGAGCGCGGAACAGCTGCGCGCGGCGCTGGCGCTGCTTGTTCTCATAGTCGCGACTCGAATGATGGTTTCTCTCATATTGGTGCCGAGCGAGCTGATGTCTGTCGAGGTGCTGCGCTGACCATCTCGCGCCGTCATGCCGGTTTGGCAGCGGCCGCCATGAAGTTCACATCGGTGTCGGACGAAAGTGACCAGCGGTCGGTCAACGGGCTGTAGACAATGCCGTCGGAGAATGCGGGACCGAGGCCGGCCGCCGCGCAATAGCGCGCGAGCTCGTCGGGCGTCACGAACCGTTCCCACTGGTGGGTGCCGATGGGAAGCCAGCGCATCACGTACTCGGCGCCTACGATCGCCAGCACGTAGGCCTTCACCGTGCGATTGATCGTGGAAGCAACCAACAGGCCACCGGGCTTGATCAGGCCGGCGCACAGCTTCAGGAATGCGCCCGGGTCGGGAACGTGCTCGACCACTTCGAGGCAAAGCACGGCATCAAATGTCGCCCTCTCCTGGAACAGTGCTTCGACCGTTGTCGATCGGTAGTCGATATCGAGGCCGACCTCGCTGGCGTGAGCCCTGGCTGCCGCGATGCTTTCGCTTGCGGGATCAATCCCCGTCACGTCGGCGCCGAGGCGTGTCACAGGCTCGGCGACAAGCCCACCGCCGCAGCCGATGTCGAGTACTCGGAGACCATTCAGCGGGCGCAGCTGCGCGGTATCCCGCTTGAAATGGCCGGCGATGCGATCACGAATGAACTGCAGCCGCGCGGGGCCGAGCTTGTGCAATGGCCGGAACTTCCCGTTAGGGTCCCACCATTCCTGGGCCATGCGCGCGAAGCGCTCGACCTCGGCCGGATCGAGCGTTGATTCCGTGGCATTGGCATTCATCTCTCGCATGGCCGCATTGGCATGGCGCCTCAACACCTTGTCAAGCGAGCCGGACCGAGTGCGAGAAGTTGTCCGGACAGGCTTTGCAGTTGGGCCGCAGGTCGGACACACGCTGGGTCGGGCTGGTTGCAACGCTATCGGCACGCCTGTATGAGTACCCGCGAATTCCATTACCTTTGGTCTCGGCGCAGGTTTTGCCGGGATTCCCTTTGTCTCGGCGGGCTCAGTTGCCGCCGGACACCGCGACTGGGGGCGCCGCAGATCAGTCCATGGCAATTGTCGTAATGAAATTTGGCGGCACCTCGGTCGCCAACGTGGAGCGCATTCGCAATGTCGCGCGGCATGTGAAGCGCGAGGTGGATGCGGGCAACAGGGTCGCCGTCGTCGTCTCCGCCATGTCCGGCACGACCAACCAGCTCGTCGCGTGGGTGCGCGAGGCATCGCTCCTCCACGACGCGCGCGAGTATGACGCCGTCGTCGCCTCGGGCGAGAACATCACCGCCGGCCTGCTCGCGATCGTGCTGCAGTCGATGGGCATCCAGGCGCGCTCGTGGCAGGGCTGGCAGATTCCGGTCCAAACCGACGACGCCCACGGCGCGGCGCGGATCGTCGAAATCGACGGCAGCAGGTTGCGCGCCAGGCTCGAGCAGGGCGAAGTCGCCGTCGTGACCGGCTTTCAAGGCATCGAGCCGGAACGTCAGCGGCTGGCCACGCTCGGCCGGGGCGGCTCCGATACGAGCGCCGTCGCGCTTGCCATTGCCCTCAAGGCCGATATCTGTGACATCTACACCGATGTCGACGGGGTCTACACCACCGACCCTCGCATTGTGCCGAAGGCCAAGCGGCTGCCCAAGGTTTCCTACGAGGAGATGCTTGAGATGGCGTCCCTGGGTTCCAAGGTCCTGCAGACCCGCTCCGTCGAGTTGGCAATGGTCTACAAGATGCGCACACGCGTGCTGTCGAGCTTCGTGCCGCCCGAGCAGCTGCCGCCGGTGAGAGGCGGCGGCAACGACGAGATCGGCACAACTGTTTGCGACGAGGATGAGATCGTGGAAAAGCAGGTTGTCAGCGGCATCGCATACTCCAAGGACGAGGCCAAAGTCACCCTTCGCAAGATCGCCGATAAACCCGGTGTCGCAGCGCGCATCTTCGGGCCGCTCGCGGAGGCGAACGTAAACGTCGACATGATCGTTCAGAATCTTTCGGCGGACGGCAAGCATACGGATATGACCTTTACCGTGGTCGAGTCCGAGCTGCCTCGAACGCTCGAGGTGCTGAAAAAGGCCAAGCAGGATATCGGCTACTTCGACATCGACAGCTCAGCTGACGTGGTGAAGGTCTCGGTGATCGGTGTCGGCATGCGCAGTCACGCGGGCGTCGCGGCGCAGATGTTCAAGGCGTTGGCCGAGAAGGGCATCAACATCCAGGCGATCACCACATCCGAAATCAAGATATCAGTGCTGATCAACTCGGCTTACGCGGAGCTGGCAGTGCGAACACTGCATTCACTTTACGGCCTCGACGCCGAGTAGAGTGGCCGAGGACCGGGTACGGGTCGCAGCCGCCCTCGATCGAACGCCCCACCGTCAACCACGGCGGGCACTGACGCAGGTTTCAGTTGGCGTTTGATGCAAGATAGGGCGGGAAACGACGGAAGGTCGGGCCCCGGGCTTCGGACGAATCGGAGCACAATGGATTGCGGCTTGCCGAATGTTCCCCTCTTCTAGGGGCTCGGGCGGGGCCGAAGCAGCAGTGAGCGGCAGGGAGATGGCCAAGAGACCCGCAGATGAGCCGAGACGCAGCACGGTCGAGCCGGCGCTGCGTCCGATTCTGCGCCGTCTCCACGAGATCATGTCCGGTACGGACGATGGTCAGAGCCGCCTCGACAAGATCGTGCGCCAGATCTCGGGCCTGATGGTCGCGGAGGTGTGCTCGATCTATCTCCGCCGCCAGGATGGCTCGCTCGAGCTGTTCGCCACCGAGGGCCTGAACCCAGGGGCCGTGCATACCACTTTCATGAAGCGGGGCGAAGGCCTCGTCGGACGCTGCGCCGAGCTGAAGGTGCCCGTCAACGAGCCCGATGCGCAGACGCATCCCGCCTTCTCCTACCGGCCGGAGACAGGTGAGGAAATCTACCACTCGTTCCTCGCGGTGCCGATCATGCGGGCCGGTGAGGTGCTGGGCGTGGTGACCGTCCAGAACAAGACGCCGCGCGAGTATTCGGAAGAAGACGTCGAGGCGCTGCAGACCACCGCCATGGTGCTTGCCGAGCATCTCGTCTCTGGCGCTGTCTCCGGCGCCGGCGGATCGACTTCCGCCGCCGGCCAGAGCGGGTCCGTGATCAAGGGGCAGCCGATCTCCGACGGCCTGGCGCTCGGTCACGTCGTGCTGCACGAGCCCCGCGTCGTCGTCACCGAGCTGGTTGCGTCCGATCCGAAGGCCGAGGCCGAGCGCCTCAGCGCGGCGCTCGTCGAGCTCAAGGCAGCGCTCGATGAGGTGATCGACCAGGGCGACCTCGCCAAGGAAGGCGAGCACCGCGACATTCTCGAAGCCTATCGCATGTTCGCAAACGACCGCGGCTGGCAGCGGCGCATGTCGGAGGCTGTGCAATCCGGATTGACGGCCGAAGCTGCCGTCGAACAGGTGCAGAATCAGACCCGCGCCCGCATGCTGCGCCAGGCCGATCCGTTCTGGCGCGAGCGCGTGCGCGATCTCGACGATCTATCGGACCGCATGCTGCGCATCCTGACGACGCAGAAGCACGGCGCGACGATCAGTAAGGAGCTACCGCACGATGCCGTGCTGATCGCGCGCACCATGGGCGCAGCGGACCTGCTCGACTACGACCGCTCGCGCATAAAGGGCCTTGTCATCGAGGAAGGGAGCGGGCAGAGCCACGTTGCCATCGTGGCCCGGGCCCTGGGCGTCGCAGCCGTCGGCCAGGCGCGCGGAATCATGGAGCGTGTCGAGCGCGGAAATCCGATCATCGTTGATGCCGACACCGGCGAGATCTACCTGCGCCCCACAACCGAGGTGATCCAGGCTTATGCGGACAAGGCGCGGTTCCGTGCCCGCCGCCAGCGCAAGTACCGGGATCTCAGAACCAAGCCCGCGGTCACCCGCGACGGCGTGCCGATTGCGCTGCAGATGAACGCCGGCCTGCAAGTCGATCTCGCGCACATGGATGAAGCTGGCGCGGATGGCGTTGGTCTCTTCCGCACCGAGTTGCAGTTCATGATCGCCTCGTCGTTTCCGCGGCTCGAGCGGCAGACCCAGGTCTATCGCGCGGCGCTGAACGAGGCGAAAGGCAAGCCCATCGTGTTCCGGACGCTCGACATCGGCGGCGACAAGATGCTGCCTTATCTGCGTCACGAGCCGGAAGAAAACCCCGCGCTCGGCTGGCGCGGCATCCGCCTCGGCCTCGACCGGCCGGCGTTGTTCCGAACGCAAATTCGAGCATTGATTCGGGCCGCGGCGGGGCTCGAACTTCACGTCATGGTGCCAATGGTCTCGCACGCCGGCGAGGTGCGGATCGTTCGCGATCTCATCGACCGCGAGTTCGAGCTGGCGCAGCGGCGCGGCTTGACCATGCCGACGCACCTGCATTTCGGCGTGATGGTCGAGGTGCCTGCGTTGCTCTTCCAGCTGAATGAGGTCATGCCGCTGGTCGATTTCGTGTCGGTCGGCAGCAATGATCTGATGCAGTACTTTTTTGCCGCCGACAGGGGCAATCCGCGCGTCTCGGAACGCTTCGATTCACTATCGCCGGCGTTCCTGAGGGCGTTGGCTTCGATCACGGCTGCGGCGCGCACGCATCGGGTCGCTGTCACGCTCTGCGGCGAGATCGGCGGCCGTCCGCTGGAGGCGATGGCTTTGATCGGCTTGGGGTTCCGGTCCCTCTCGATGGCGCCAGCCAGCATCGGTCCGGTGAAGGCGATGGTGCTGTCCCTCGACGCCTCGCGAATTACCAGCCATCTCGCGGGTTTGCTCGAGCAGGGGCGCCCCGACATCCGGGACGAGCTCCGTCGATTTGCAGAGAATGAAGGTGTGGAAATTTGACAACACCCGCGCAGGGAATCGGACGGGTTGAGACGGCAGGTTTGACAAACAGCTGACGGCCAGATGGATATAGGCGAGTGCGTCCTAGGTGTATGTTACGGACGCAGAGTCTAGAGGTCCGGAGCTCCGGACGGGGGAGTTCGCGTCAACGTGTTTCAGCCGCGTTTCAGTCGGAGTGCTTCACCACCGGCGTCCCAGGCCGCGTTGAGCCGTACGCAGTCGTCTGAAACGCAAGCGCCCTATCCCGCCAGTTTGCTCGCGCTTGAAGAGCATCTGGCCTCAACCGACCCGGTGCTGGCACACATTTTCACGACCATGCGCGGTACCTTGGGCTGGAGCCGAGAGCGCGTCGCCGCTGGTTTGCAGACCTCAGTGGCAACGATCGATGCCCTGGAGGCCGGCCGGGTGACCGGGTTGCCACCCTGGAGCGAGACGCTGCGCATCGTCGAAGCTTATGGACGCCTCGTCGGCATCGACGCCGGGGTCATTCTCGACCGATTGCAGAGCCAGTCTGCGATGCCGTTGCAGCCATTGCCACAAAGCGGTCGGATAGCACTACAGGGTGGATCCGCACCTGTTGGCGCCCCCGCGAAGGCGCCCCCCACCGCCTCGGTAGCGGCCAAACCAGCTCTCCAGGATGCTCTGGCTCGCGCGCGCACGGCAGTCAGGCCGGCACGGCCGGACACAGGGCCGCCAGCGCCGGCTCGTGCCGTCCGGTCGGCCCCTCCTCCGTCATCGCACGCCCCCCCGCCGGTTCCTAAGTCACCGCGCCCCGCGGCTCAGAGAGAGCCTCTCAGCACGCCCGCGACCAACGATCCGATTGCGAAGATTGCCGCGCGCCTCAACTCCGCATCGGCTGCGCAGGAGGAGACCGTCCGCCGGTCGCATCGTTGGCGGTCACGGGTCGCGGCGTCGATCGTGGCGGTTGTCCTCGGCGTTGGCGCTTTGCTGACGGCGCGCCCGGCCTCCACGAATTCAGAGCCCGTGATCACGCTGGACCGGATCGCGGCGACCTTCCGCGAAGGCCTGCGGTGGGTCGACGTGGCCGATCCCCGCTCTCGCAAGACCGACAAGCTTGGCGCCGCGCAGAAGTAGGTGTCCCGGGAATCGTTCTCCAACTGGTAGCGTGCCGGTGATTCCTCCTCGGCGCCGATTGCGTCGCGGCAATCAGGTCGCGAGCAAACGCTTGCGCAGCCGCACGAATTCCTCCACGGCCGACTCCAGGGCGCTGTAGGCCTTCTCGTCGTGCACCAGGTTGGTGACGATCATGCCGCGCCGCGCGATGTAGATGCCGCGATCCAGAAGGTCGAAATAGAGCAGCTCCTTCAGCGACTGATCGCCCTTGTCGGCATCCTTCTCGTTGCGCACCGGGTCGAGATGGAAATGCGGCGCCATCATCGATCCAATGCCGGTGAACTGCAGATTGGCGCCGGCCGCCTTTGCGATCTCGTTCAGTCGTTGGCGAAGCTTGTCGCCGCGCTTGTTCATGGCGACCTGCACCTCCGGTGTCAGCAGCTGCGTCAACCCGGCGTAGCCTGCCGACATGGTCAGCACGTTGTTGTTGAATGTGCCGGCATGCGGCAGCGCATCGGGCCGCGCCGGATCAAACATCGCCATCACGTCGGCGCGCCCACCGAACGCTCCGAACGACATGCCGCCGCCAACGTACTTGCCGAGCGTCGTCAGGTCCGGCTTCACGCCGTGCAGCGCCTGCAGGCCGCCGGGATGGAGCCGCGACGTCATCACTTCGTCGAAGATCAGCAGCGCGCCCACCTCGCTTGCAAGCTTGCGCAGGCCCTCGAGGAACGGCTTCTCCGCCGGTATGCAGCCCGTCGAGCCGAACATGGGCTCGATAATGATACACGCGAGATCCTTCGCGTTCGCGCGCACCAGCTTCTCGACGCTCTCCAGATTGTTGTACTCGGCGACCAGCGTGTCGAAGGGCACGTTGATGGGCGAGCCGCCGCCGCGGAAGTAGAGGACGCCGCCGTGATAGCCGCCCGTGAAGACGAGGATCTTGTTGCGCTTCGTGAACGCGCGGGCCGCCTGCACGTTCATCAGGTTGCCTTCGGTGCCGGAGTTCGTGAAGCGCACCCGCTCCATCGACGGCATGCGCTGCGTCACCGCCTCGGCGAGCTTGGCCTCCAGTTCGGTGTGGCCGCCGATGTTGATGCCGAAATCGAGCGCCCGCTCGATCGCCTTGCGGATCACCGGGTGCGAATGGCCGAACATGCCGGCCGTGTACTCCGAGATGAAGTTCACGTAGCTATGGCCATCGGCGTCCGTGAGGCGGTAACCCTCGCCCTTGACGAAGCGCAGCGGGAACGGCCCGTGGAAGAGCGTTGTGCGCGTATTGCCGCCGGGCAACGTCTTCTCCGCGCGCCCTTGCAGCGCGAGGCTCTTGGGATTTGACTTGGCGTAATGCTCCCGCGCCTCGACTAGTGCGTCGGCGAGCGTGACGTTGGCGGGCATCTCGGGACGAGCGGCGGTGCGGGTCATTGAGGACTCCCGGGCTTCGAGCGGTAGCGGTAAGGTGAGCCTAGCCTAATTGTCGCGAGGAATGCGAGCCGGACATGCGCGTGTCGTGTCCTGGTCGCAATTGCGCCCAAGACAACCCACGCCATTGCTCAAGTGGCGCGGGCGGCGGGGGTCCGCTGCATCGACGCCCCCGATCAGCCACGCCCTTCGAACGGCATGTTGGTCGCCTTGATCATCAGCTCGAACACGTTGGTATCGAGCGGCAGCGATGCCATGTAGCGGATCGCCGAGCCGCAATGTTTCACGTCGAAAACCGGTTCCGGCATGATGTCGCCGCGCGGCTGCGGCACGCCGGCCTTCATGCGCCCGCCCATGGCCGTCTCGGCATTGCCGATGTCGATCTGGCCAGCGGCAATGTTGAATGGCCGCCCGTCGAGGGCGATGCACTTGGTCAGGCCGGTAATCGCGTGCTTCGTGGACGTGTAAGCGACCGACATGGGCCGCGGCGTGTGCGCGGAGATCGAGCCGTTGTTGACGATACGCCCGCCCTGCGGCTTCTGCTCCTTGAACATGCGGATCGCTTCCTGCGCGCACATGAAACAGGCTGTGAGATTGAGATCGACAACGCCCTTCCACTTCTCCAGCGGGATGTCCTCCATCGGACCGGCGGGCAGTCCCATGCCGGCGTTGTTGAAGAGGAAGTCGAGGCGGCCGAACGCCTTCTTGGTCTCGGAGAACAGGCGCTTCACCTGATCCTGCTGTGTGACGTCGGTGGCGATCGCCAGCATCTTGCCGCCGCCTGATTTCGCGGCTTTCACGGTCTTGTCGAGTTCTTCCTTGCGGCGGCCGGCGACCACCACATCCCAGCCGTCCTCCTGCAGAGCGAGTGCCGCCGCTGCACCGATGCCGGTGCCGCCACCCGTGATGATCGCGACCTTGCTGGCCATGGGATGTCCCTTTCTCGCCTCTGGATCATTATGGAATTGGTCGGGGGCAATCGACCACGGGGCGCTCCGGGGATCAAGCGGCAAGGTGCGGCCCCACCCCCTGCTCAAGACGCTGGACTCGACAGAACACTCAGCGGTTCGGCCACGTTGAAATTCCAGCCCACACCAAAGCCGCCACTCAGCCACTGTCGAACAAGCAGTCGCGCCCCAGTCCTGCTTGTGTCAGGATCGCTCAGATCTGATCAAATCGACCCACCCCGCCGCACGGAGCACCATGACCGAGCCGACACTGGACCGCGCCGCCATGGCGCGCCTCGCCAAGGCCCTCGCGTTCATTTGCGGAGCCAATGATCCGGCAACTGTTGCGCTACAGAAGGCCTCGGAGACCGGCGCGGAGAAAGACATCAAGCAGGCGCGCACGCTGTTCCTGAAGCTCACACCGGGCGACCGCCGGGCGGCGCTTGCGATGCTCGACGACTGAGGGGCCGGACGCCGATGCCGCTGTTCAACTCGCCTGCCGGCTACGGCGCGCTGACCAAGTGGCTGCATTGGCTGATCGCGGCGCTGTTTGCGTTGCAATATCTCGCGGCTCACATCATGACCCGGATGGGGCCGGACGGCGCCATGCTCGGCCTCGACCAGAGCTCCTACTACAACTGGCACAAGTCGTTCGGCCTCGTTGCCCTGGCGCTCGCTTTGGCGCGTATCGTCAATCGCCGCACCGGTGCGTTGCCGCCGTGGGCGCCGACGCTCAATCAGGCCGAGCAAAGCTTCATCCACCGCGCAGAGCAGTTGCTCTATACCGGCATGCTCGTGATGCCGATCTCGGGGTTCTGCTACGTGATGGCGGGCGGCTATGGCGTGAAGCTCTTCGGTGCGTGGGATCTGCCGAATCCGATCGGTGCGGTTCCATGGATCGCGAGCCTCGCCAAGTGGCTGCACATCGTCAGCGGCTGGATCTTGCTGATGGCGTTGGCCGGCCACATCGGATTGGTGCTGCGTCACCATCTCATCCTGCGCGACGGGCTGCTGCGACGCATGCTCCCCGGACGCCAATGCAAATGACGCATTGGTTCTGCGCGCCAGGGCACATAGCTGAACTGGAAAAATGCGTCAGCCAGTGCCGGCGACCGCCGCCTCGGCTCGGCAAAGCGTTTCGCCCGGAGTGCCGCTGGCGTCGATCACATGCCACCCGGCGGGCGGCGTGATCCGCCTCGTTTGGGCGCGCACCACGTCGGCTGTTGCATCGGAGGCGTCGCCGACGCGGCGTCCCACGCGTTCGACGAGCACGTCGACCGGTGCTTCCAGCCAAAGGCCGTGAAACACATCGCCCGCCGCGCGAGCGACGTCTTCCAGCGCCGCCTGCTCATCAGGAACGCCGGAGACGGCATCGACCACCACGGCGTGCCGCGCCCGCAACGCCAGTTGCGCTTTGTCGACGAGCACCCGATAGACGCGGGCGCTCGCCTCCCGTGTGTACGTCTCCGCCGGAAGCCGCTCCGTCTCCCCCACGCCGAACAGCGATTTTCGCTCGAGATCGCTGCGCAGGTGCAGGGCGCCGGGAGACGGACCGAGCTTTGGCGCCAATGCCGCGCCGAGTGTGGATTTGCCGGTTCCCGAACGCCCGCCGATGGCGATCATCACCGGCGCATGCGGCTGCAGGTACCGCAGAGCCGCGTCGAGGTATGATTCCGCCTCAGCCGGCATGTCATTGCTGCCGCGTAGTTCGGCCCGCTGTCGGTGCACCATCGCGCGAATGCCGGCACGCAGCCCCAGGAACAGGGGGAGCGCCGCCAAGCCTTCGATGTCGAGCGCCACACCACTGCGCCAGAGATAACGATTGAGCACGAGATTCGCCTCGGCCCGCGAGGCGCGCCGCTCGAGGTCCATCAGCAGGAACGCGAGATCGTAGAGCGTGTCGATCGTTGCCAGCGCCTCGTCGAACTCCAGCGCGTCGAAGAGTGTCGGCACACCGCGCCAGAGCACGATGTTATCGAGGTGCAGATCGCCGTGGCAGCGTCGGACGAACCCGGCCGCCGCGCGCTTTTGGAGAACACCCGCAGCATCCGCCAGCCTTTGCCGTGCCATTGGCGCGAACACCTTCGCCTCGTCCGCCGGCCACCCATCGAAAGAATGCGCAAGCTCGTCGATGATGGAGTCCATGGCACGCACGGGATCAGGTGCCGCAGCTACCGGGGAATCGCGGTGGGCGCGCTCGACCGTGTCGGCCAGCGCTTTCAACAGATCCGGCGCCAGACCCTGCACGGCGCACCGTGACAGCAGATCGTCCTGCGAGAAGCGGTGCATGCGCAGCGCCCACTCGACGGTTTGGCCAGAGCCGTTGACCGCCAGCGCGCCGTTAGTGCCTCGAGTGATCGGAACCAAATCGAGATAGATCTCCGGGGCTGTCCGCTTATTGATCAGGAGCTCGTTCTGGAGCGCTGACCGCCGTCGCTTTACCGTCGAGAAGTCCATGTAGTCGAAGTGCACAGCGCGCTTGATCTTCAGCGCCTCGTCTCCCGCCAGAAAAACGTGCGCGCCATGGGTGTCGATGCGCTCAACGGGGCACTTGCCGGAGCTGAAGGCTCGGCCGCTTTCCAGGAACGCAACGGTTGCGCCCTGCTCGGGTGCGACGCCGTTCGCGGCGGTGGCGTTGGTGGCAGACACAGGCGGCAAGCTCCTCGCGCCGCACCTTCGGGAACGAGGCCAGGCCCGCCTTGACGGCGGTCAAAATGCACTCCTGTGCCCGGGTGCGCATCGCGTATGGGATGCAACGCGAGCACCAAGCGGCTCGTTCCAAGCGCTACGCTGGAGGCAGCTCGCGTCGCGAGACCTCAAAGCCTCATGCCGCCCAGGATGTCGCTCGGGATCTTGCGCTTGAGGTATTTGCCGTCCTTCGGCGTTGCGAAGTACTCGCCGTTCTCCACCATCACTTTGCCGCGCAGGATCGTCATCACCGGCCATGCAAAGATGTCGTGGCCTTCCCACGGTGTGTAGTCGGTCTCGTGCAGGTCGGCGGCCGTGACCTTGCCCCGGCGCGCCGGGTCCATGATCGTGATGTCGGCGTCGCTTCCCGCCGCGATGGCGCCCTTTCTCGGATAGAGCCCCATGATCTTCGCCGCGTTGGTCGAGACGAGGTCGACGTACTTCGACAGGGAGTAGCCGCGCCGGACGACGCACTCGGTGTACATCACGCCAAGCCGCGGCTCGACGCCCGAATTGCCGCCCGTCGTGTTGTCGATCCGGTCGCCGAGCGTCTTGTCCGTCAGCGAGCAGCAGAGCTCGTCGGTCGCCACGGTGTTGATCGCGCCATCGAGCGTGCCGGCCCAGAGCTGCGCCTGATCCGCCTTCGACTTGAGCGACGGATAGGTGTGATACATCTGGCCGTTCGGACGCTTGTAGTCCTCCTCGGAGAACAGCATGTACTGGTGCAGCGTCTCGCCGTAGATCGGCAGCCCCTTGGCCTGCGCCTCGCGGATTGCCTGCACGCCGGTGCCGGCCGATACGTGCATCATGTAGAGCGCGGTGCCGGGCACGCTTTCCGCCAAACGCAGCACGCGGCGGAACGAGAGATCCTCGGACAGCTGGTTGTGCGCCTCGGCGAGGTGATGGAAGCTCGTCCGCCCCTCGCGGATCAGCTTTGCGTACATGTGCATGACGATGTCATTGTCCTCGGCATGGATGACACCGAGGCCGCCGCAGCGCGCCAGCACCTGGAACGCCTCCCAGATGTCGCCGAAGTCGATCATGCGGCCCTGCCGCGTCGGCAGGATGTTGGTGGTGAAGATCTTCAGCGTCGGATAGCCGGCCTGGATCGCCTCGGCGAGCTGGCCCGAGAACTCCGGCGGCGGATCGGTGTGCAGCATGATGTGGTACGCCCAATCGCATGGGCTTTTTCCCACGAAGTCCTTGTCGCGGCTCTCGATGCCTTCGAGCGCCGTCTGCTTCTCGCGCCAGTAGGCGAAGTCGATGAAGGTGGTCGTGCCGCCATAGAGTGCCGCCTTGCCGACCTGCTCCGGTCCGGCCGTCGTCAGCCACGAGCCGTCGGGTTTCATCCAGCCGTGGGAGAGGTGCACGTGCGGATCGATGCCGCCGGGCATGACGATCTTCTGTGAGGCGTCGATCTCGCGCTTTGCGAGTCCGGCGCCGAGTGCACCCGGTGCCGAAACGGCCGCGATCGTTTCGCCCTTGACGCCGACGTCCGCTTTGATGACGCCTTGCGGCGTGACAACGTCACCGCCGCGAATGATCAGATCCAGCATGCTTTAGCCCCAACGTCCCGAGTGTCGATCGAAGCTTAGAGCCGGGAGATCGCATCTGCCAAGCTGAAGTTCGCGATACCAGACCTGACGAGACCAATGAGGGTCACGGGATCGAACTTCTGAGCCATTCCCGGTCCGAGCCTTCTCCATGCCGGAACGGTGGCTGGTCAGCTGCAAGGGCGGCGACTAGCATTGCTCGAGTTGCCAGCTTCAGCAATCAACCAGAACCGGAGGACACGACCCATGGCCAAGCCAGCCGCACCAGCAGCTCGTGACAAGGTCCGCAACACCGTACCGAAACTGATCGACCTCACCGAGAAGGTGCTGTTCGGCGACGTGTGGGAGCGCCCCGGCCTCTCCAAGCGCGACCGCAGCCTCATCACGTGCGCGGCGCTGGTCGCGCTCAATCGCACCGAGCAGCTCAAGGGGCACTCGCAGCGCGCGCTCGACAACGGCGTCACCAAGGAAGAGCTGCAGGAGCTCGTCACGCATCTCGCATTCTACGGCGGCTGGCCCGTCGCCATGTCGGCGGCGCTGGTGATCAAGGACACCTTCGAGGCGAATGAGAAGAAGTAAGGCATTGTCATAGGTCGGAGTGAGCCAGCCACCAGATGGCGCTGTTCGAGATCGCGCTTCGTCCGGCGAAGTCCGACACCTGCGATGCTAGTTGCATGACGCTGTCGGACTTCGCGGGAATGGCTGTTGTGCTCAATCGCGCGATCCGGTGGCCCGCTCACTCCGACCTACGATTCAGGAGACACCACATGAAAGTCGGTTTCATCGGCCTCGGCACCATGGGTGCCAGCATGGCCGCAAACCTGCAGAAGTATCTGAAAGCGTCGAACCACGGCCTCGTCGTTCACGACGTGAACCGGAAGTCTGCTGAGCCGCACATCGCCAATGGAGCAGAGTGGGCCGATAGCCCGAAGGCGCTCGCCGAGCAGTGCGACGTGATCTTCGCCTCACTGCCAGGACCGCCGGAGGTGGAGGCGGTCGCAACAGGCAAGGACGGCCTCATCCACGGCATGAAGAAGGGCGCGACGTTCTTCGATCTCGCGACCAATTCGCCGACCATGGTGCGCAAGATCCACGACGCCTTCGCGGCGAAGGGCCTCCATATGCTGGACGCGCCCGTGTCGGGCGGCCCCAATGGCGCGCGCTCCGGCAAGCTCGCGCTTTGGATCGGCGGCAGCAAAGCGCAGTTCGACGAGCACAAGGCGCTGCTCGATGCAATCGGCGACCAGGCACGCTATGTCGGCCCCATCGGCGCCGGCTCGGTGGCGAAGCTCGTCCACAACTGCGCCGGCTACTGCATCAACACGGCGCTGGCGGAGGTGTTCTCCATGGGCATCAAGGGCGGTGTCGAGCCGCTGGCGCTCTGGGAAGCCGTGCGCGGCGGCGCGCGCGGACGCGGCCGCACCTTCGACGGCCTCGTCGACCAGTTCCTGCCCGGCACCTACGAGCCGCCGCAGTTTGCGCTGAAGCTTGCGCACAAGGACATGCGTTTGGCGACGGAGCTTGGCCGCGAGCTGGGCGTGCCGATGCGGGTTGCCAATATGGCCTACGCCGAAATGACGGAGGCGCTGAACCGCGGCTGGGAGAACCGCGACAGCCGCTCGCCCATGCTGCTGCAGCTGGAGCGCGTCGGTCTCGAGTTGAAGGTCGACAAGCAGCGCATCAAGGAAGCGCTGGAGCGCGACCCACCGGCGAAGGGTGATCCGAAGCGGAGTTGAGGCGGGGCGGGCAAGGATGATGGGGGGCCAGCTGAGCACTCCGTTGCTCATACGGCGCGCCGAGCACTGCTTCGCGATTGACCCGTTCCGGAACAAGAAGTGGGCGGAGCTTGTGCGCTCGAGCTACGTCGGATTACGCTCATCGCGACAGAAGGCCGAAGGGAGGCGATAGGCACAGATACCATCAAGCCTCCTTTGATGCGATGGTGGAGAAGATCACCCTTGAGGAAGGACGAACGATGTCGTCAGCGGCTCTCAGAGAGTTCCGCGAGGCAGATGCAAACGAGATCAATCGTCTCGCGGTCAGGGCTTTTCAGGAGTACAGCAACAGTTACTCTGATTGGCCCGCGATGGCTGCGACATACGCAAAGATGTCCGATCTCTCAAACGCCGCCGAGATTGTGGTCGCAGAAGGCTTAGGCAGCATCATTGGGGCGGTCGCGTACATCCCGATGCACCGGCCGAAGCCACGATATTTTGAAAAGGCATGGGCCGTCATCCGATCCCTGATCGTCGATCCCGACAGCAGAGGCGCCGGTGTCGGTCGCGCATTGACGCAGGAATGCATCAATAGAGCCGTTCGGGACAAGTCGCCGCTCATTGCGCTTCACACAAGTCCGATCATGAAAGTGGCTCTGCCCATGTATCTGCGGATGGGCTTCGAATGGTACCACGATGCGCCTACAGTTTATGGCGCGCCATTCGCCGTGTACATCAAGAGGCTTGTCCCATGAGGCAGCGTCCGCAACTTCAATGGGGCTGCGTTGTCGGCCAAGGTACCAACCCCTCAGCCGCGAGCGCCGCAACCACCGCCTTGCGAGAGCCTACACGTTCTCTAAAGGTACGGACCGAGCGATAGGGCGAAAGATCGAATTTTGTCCAACTCGCCCAGCTCGAAACTACGAACAGGTGGGCATCGGCAATCGAACAAGCGTCGCCCAACAAGTAGGCGTTTGCCTCTAAATGCTGATCAATGTGATTGAATCGCGCTTTCAGCCGCGTTCGGAAAATGTCTCGACCATCCTCCGGTATGCCCTTGTAGAAGAGAGGCGAGAAACCGCCCTTGTGCATGTCGCTTGAAATAAAGTTGAGCCATGATTGAAGGCGAATCCGACCCATCGTTCCGTAGGGTGGAGCAAGCCCTTTTTCAGGTACGAGATCAGCGATATACTGAGCGATCACCGCTCCCTCCGTAATCAACGTACGATCTTCCAGCACGAGTGCCGGGACAGTGCCAAGTGGATTGATGCTTCGGTAGTTGCCGCCTCCGGCGATCTCCTTCGTATGCTCGTCGATCTTGATCAGCTCGAATGACAGGCCCGCCTCGTGGAGCACGATATGCGGAAAGAGTGACGATGATCCGGTTGCATAGAACAGCTTCATTGGATACCTCCTGAGGCTCCGACGTCAGCGGTCAATTTGTTCTCATCAGCATACCCGCGTCGCAAGATCCTCAAGAGCGCAAGGCCGTGCAAAAGAATCGCGATAGGAACCAGAAATCCGGGTAGCCAAACTAACGGAAATGACATCATGAAGACGCTCGATGGCTCGACCCTGATGATCTGAAGCGGCGGGGGACTGGCGAGAATCCCCGTGATCAAGACGTTCAGCACAAGCCAAAGGCCAAGCAGGTTCCAAACCAACAGAGAGGCCCACATTTTGCGCACGGCGGCCCATGCTGCCAATGGTGCAGTTAGGCCAGTCAGTATGTCGAAGTTTGTTCCATGCCAGCTCAGCAACGCAGGCAACCGACCTGCATCAACCAGCATCGCAAGAACAACTTCAACGGGCGCTCGGAAAACCTGCGCGAAGTGGAGGGCCGGTAGGGGCATTCCATGGAGGACAGAGCGATAGTCAGCCCGGCCAAGAAGGCCAAGCACGACGGCTACCGCGAGCATGGCCGGCACGAGAACGGCGGCGGCGCCAGGGGGCAGAATGTCGACACGCTGCGCTAAGCCACTGAGCGAGAGAACAGCGGTAACTGCGAGCCAAGCGACCACGCCGACCGACATCAAGGCGGCAGCACGCATGTATCTTGCACTAGCGTAGCCCCATAGCCATCAGAGAAATGCGGCCATTGCAGCGACGGTTGCTACATGCAGCCAAAGCCCCGCAGTGGTCATGACGGAGCCACCCCATTGCCTCGACACGTACAATGCCTGATTTAGCTGATCAGACGCGAGACGGCCTGTGCCCAACTCCGAGAACTCGGCCTACCCGGCCTCATCCGACTGCAAGCTGGGACGGGCCCAAGACTAAGCATCAGCTCGACCGTCAGCTATGGTACCAGTGAGCTGCCGTTCTTCAAGGCTTCAGTGACCGGGCTCGGCATGCACCCTCCTGGCCCCATCGCGTCGGATAGGCGTGATTGGCGCGGCGGGCGGCGCCAGGTGGACATGTTGGCGGTGTTGCAGGTGCACCAGATTCGAGCTGGGCTGCGGGTAGTTGTATGAGCACGGGGAGGCGCAGAATTTGGGAAATCCGACCTAGCGAAAAAACGCCCGAATTTGGGGTCGCCGCTGCACGTACGTGAGGCTGGGATGGGGTGTTTTCGAGTGGCTACCCCCCTCCCGGCCGAGCTCGAAAACGCGCTGGCGTCGATTCTAGCCCATGACAAATCGAAATCGCCTGGCGGGCGACGGTCGGGGAAGCGGCCCAAGTTCGAATCTCGGGTCGGCGGGCCGCTGAATGGGACCAAATTCTGCAGAAAAATTAGATACAATTTTATCATTGCTTCACGTGAAACATTGGCTGGTGCGCGGACGAAATGGAGGCTCAATGCGGGCGTCGCGCCGACGGGGGTCGGTCGCGTTCGCGTGATACACTGCGGGGACACGTCAGAACGCTTCACGTGAAACGCTTCACCTGAAAAGCCCGCAATGACGCGGCTATGCCTTGCCTTTGCCCCAGGTCAGGATCGTGTTGTCGGCGGCATCGCGGGCGGCGGTCCAGCCCTTGGGAACCAGCAGCGTCGAGGTCGGGTCCTCCAGCAACGCAGGCCCGGGGACCTTCTCCGACCGCGACATCGCCGCGCGGCTCTTGAGGCGACCTTTCACCCAGCCGCGGCTCTCGAACATGCGGATCGAGGACTCCTTCACCAGATTGCCGTCGCTCTCCGCCAGCAGCGGCAGCTTGGAGAGGCGCGCGGTGAGCTTGAGGCGGAACGACACGAACTCCACCGGTTTCACCGAGTCGCCGCCGAAAAAGTAGACGCGGTGGTGGGCCTCGCCGAAGCGCTGGCGGATCTTGTCCGCGGTGAGCTTGGCGAGCTCCTTCTCGGCGAACGCAACCGGCACCTCGAAGGCCTGGCCGATGAAGCGCATGTCGGCGGTAAACGCGAGATCGAGGCGGCCCTTGAGACCGGCGCTTTCGGCCTTTGCCAGTGCGCGCTGCTTCATCTCGGCAAAAACGTCGCGCAGGAACTGCGGTGCCTGTTTGTCGACGGGCGCGCGGCGCGTCAGGCTGTCGAACTGCACGAAATCGCTGGCGATGAGGCCATAGGCCGAGATCACGCCCGCGCTTGGCGGCACCACCACCGTGTCGATGGCGAGCTCCCGCGCGATGTGCGCCGCATGCAACGGGCCCGCGCCACCGAAGGGCACCAGAACATAGTCGCGGGGATCATGCCCGCGCTCGGTGGAGATCAGCTGGATCGCGCGCACGATATTGGCGTTGGCGAGCTGCACCGCGGCATCGGCTGCTTCCTCCAGCGACATCTTCAAGTGCTTCGCGATCGGCTGCAGCGCGCGTGCCGACGCCTCCGCATCGATGGACATGCGCCCGCCGAGGAACGCCTCGGGCCGCACCGTCTGGCGGATCACATGCGCATCGGTCAGCGTCGGCACCGTGCCGCCGCGGCCGTAGCAGGCCGGCCCCGGATCGGCGCCCGCCGAGCGGGGCCCGACACGCAGCATACCGCCGTCGTCGATCCAGATGATCGAGCCGCCGCCGGCTCCAATCGTGTTGATGTCCAGCACCGGCACGCGGATCGGCAGGCCATCAATGGAAAACTCGTGCGTCAGCTGCGGCTCGCCGTCGACGACCACGCACACGTCGGTCGACGTGCCGCCGATGTCGAGCGTGATCAGGTTCTTGTAGCCGGACCGCGCCGCCTGCCGCGCCGCGCCCATCACACCGGCGGCGGGGCCCGAGAGCAGCGCATTGACGGCGTTGGCCTTCATGGCGTCGGCCGGCAGGCGCCCGCCGTTCGACTGCATCACCGAGAAGCGGCCTTTGAAACCATTGCCGCCGAGCTTGCCGGCAAATCGCGCGATGTAGCGGTCAACCACCGGCTGCACGTAGGCCGAAAGCGTCGCGGTCGAGGCCCGTTCGAACTCGCGAAACTCGCGCGTCACGTCCGACGAGAGCGTGATGTGGATGTCCGGCAGCCGCTGCTGGATCAGATCGCGCAGTGCCGTCTCGTGCGACGGATTCACATAGGCGTTGAGCAGGCAGATCGCGACCGCCTGATAGCCGCCGCGCTCGAGGGCCGGGAGCAGCTCGCGCTCCACCGCGGCCAAGTCGAGCGCGCTTTCCACGCCGCCGTCGGCGAGAATGCGCTCCGTCACCTCGAAGCTGTCGGCGCGCTCCACCGGCGGTTTCGGCTTCTGATATTCGAGATCGTAGATGGAGCTGCGGCCGTGCCGCTGCAGCGCCAGGATGTCGCGAAACCCGCGCGTGGTGACGAACGCCGTTGGATAGCCTTTTCGCTCGAGCACGGCATTGGTCGCGACCGTCGAGCCGTGTGCCAGATCCTCGATCGCGGCGAGCGGGATGCCGGAGGCCACGAGCGCATTCCAGGCGCCTTCATCCGGACTGCGCGGCACGCTCGGCACCTTCGTCACCGTTATGCCCTTGGGACCGATCGCCACCAGATCGGTGAACGTGCCCCCGACTTCAACACCCACGCGCATGCTGCAATCTACTCCGCCCGACCGCCCATCAGCGGCGATGTTAGCAACAGCGCGTTGACAGCGGCCAGAAGAATCGATTTCACGGCAGGTACCGGCCGCCGCCGTTTCGACCAGGCGGACTACGCTCGGCGATGTAGCGCCGCGGCACAGTTCTTGCTACGTGGACTTGCTATGTGAATGGCCCCCGGCGTCACCAGCTTGATGGCGGGACCTGCCGAGAAGCCCCTCGACCTCCGGTTTTGCAAGATGAGCGGACACAAGAGTCGAATTGCAAGTGGCTTGCATGGCGGATCAGCCCGAAAGTTGGGACGCCGCCGGTTGCTGCGGACGCTAGGGGGTGTCGTCGCAACGGGCTTATCCGTGTCGCTGTCCCCCAAGGCCAAAGCAGCGAAGGCGCCGGACCCGTCCGATTCCGGAATTGGCACAACGTGGTGGACCGAACTGGTTGCATCCGATCTGGGAAAGGCAGCCCAGTTCTATTCCTCGGTCATGGGTTGGACGACCAAGACGGTGGCAATGGCCGACAGTTCCAGGCCGCCGAAAACCGGAGAAGCCGCGTACTTGCTGTTCCTGACGTCAAACAGCGAGGTGGCGGGCGGCATGCTCGCGTCTCCCGACGCCCCTGGAAAGACGAAGCCTACGTGGGTCGTCTATTTCCAGGTGCCTGACGTCGATGCCGCGGTTGCCAAGGCGATCGCGAGTGGCGGCGCACTCCTGATTCCGCCATTTGAGGTGCCGGGATCGGCACGTTTGGCTGTCGTTGCCGATACTGACGGGATAGCGGTTGGCCTGGCGGCGCCACTCTAAGTCTCCGCACATCACCTGGTGGGGCAATCCACAGCTTTCGATCTCTGCAAAATTGACTCGCCTCCGGCTCGAGCGCCACTTGTCCACCACGTCTCGAACTGCTGGTGAACTTGATGAGGTATCCTGGGTGGGCCGTGCTTCTGGGCGCGGCAATCTACTGCACCGCGGTTGTGGGCAGCGCGAGCGAGCCATCCGGAGCCAGAGGATGGTTCATACCAGTTCTGGCAATTGTGCTCTTCAGTCACGCCGTGACCGGCTTCATCGGACTTGGCGGTCTTGCTGCTTGGTGCCGCGGCGAACATCGCATGGCGGCCGTTGCAGTTGCAGCATTGAGCCTCGTTTTGACTGCGGTAAGTGGGTACGCCGCAGCCTGGCTGGCGGCGATCTTCCCGGTCGAGCTGACTGAAAGCTCGGCAGTCTCGCTTCTTCTCGGATCGGCATCCATAGCTGTGCTGTCGGTCGTGGAGACGTTATTGCGGTTGCGGACCGCGACTCTCGCCCAACGCTTGCGATAATCTGCCGCTCAAGTTGCAGATCGGAATCTGATGGCGCCCTGAGTTTGCGGTAACACGGCGCAGCGCGGAAACAACAGCCCTGCTGAAAATGTTCCGAAACGGGGCACCGTTCCGCACGTGCTTGGTATTCCGCATTGATCAGGAGCCCGAATCACTACCACTTCCAGCTCTGACAAATGAGCACCTTGTTGCACGCCTCATCAGGCGTCTGCTCATCAAGACAGGGGGACAAATGTTCAATCCGATTCGTGGGCCAATGTTGATCCTGGCTGGAGCCGCGCTCATCGCATCTGCTACGGCGTCGAGCGCAGGCGGCCCCAGCGACGGCCCGCCAGATGCCAAATCCTGGGTCTTCTTCTCAGGTTTCGATATCGTCAAGGATGCACAGTACACATATACCGGTGCCATCGTCGCGCTCAATCGTGATTTCGGCAAGGATGGATTCCTGCTGCGCCTCTACGGCAGCAACGTCGGCTACGAATATGACAGTGGCGCCACCAGAATAGACGGCGACGGCTGGCAGGGCGATGTCATGCTTGGCTACAAGTTTTCGCGCGACCACTGGTGGGCCGCCGGATTCGTGGGCGTCGACTGGCAGCATCATGACCTGACGCCCAATGACTTCTCGAACAAAGTGCGCGGAAGCGAAGTCGGATTCAAGGTTGCGGCCGACTGGTCGACAATACGCGGGCAATCGCCGCTGTTCGCATCTCTCAACGGCAATTACTCCACGGCGTTCGACAGCTATTGGGCTCGGGCACGGGTTGGCGGTAATCTTGGCCACATAACGCTAGGTCCGGAAGCGATCGTGCTCGGGAACGAGTCGTTCGATGCCCATAGGTTCGGCGGGTTCGCAACATTCGATGTCAATCTGACGCGGACGACCTCGTTCGAGGTGACGCTGTCTGCCGGCTATCAGTTCCTGGATCACTCGGGCTCAGGGACCTCAGGTTCGGGTAGCGGCGGTGGCGAAGGCGTCTACGGCGGGATCAACATCTCGACTAGCTTCTGATCAACGGCGCAGGGCTGCAATCAGCCAACGTCGAGTCGAACGCTTTTGCCGATTCGAGGCTCCGGCGCATGTCGCCGGAGCCTTTTTGTCGTTAGCTATCCTCGAGCTTTGAACTAGATCAAATTCGAGGTCTCATATTAATGTTTAGTTAGTTATGGCCCCGGGCGTCGACTGGGCCAATTTTTGTGAGTAGCGGTCTTGAGTCATCAACATACCCCGGTTCAGATATTTTATGATTCGCGAGGTTGGCGGGTTCTGGCAGTATCGGCGGCCGTCTGGCTCGCATGCACCGTCGTTGGCATTCTGGCGACCTGCCTCGTCTTGACATCGATGTATGCGCCGATCCTTCCGAACCTTGGGTGGGGAGGTACGTCGCGGACTTTCGTGAGACCGGAGTCCCCGGCCGCGCTGAATATTCACGAGCCCAGGATCGATCCAATGCGCGCCAGAGGATTGGCCGCGAGCACGGCTGCGGGCATCACGCGCTATGCCCACCTGGTGGCTTGGGATGAAAACAGCTTCTCGTCGCTGAAGCGCAACGCTGACAAGATCGACGTGTTGATCGCCGAATGGTTGCAGCTTGACGGCGCAAGCGGCGACATAAGGCACGACTATGCCGAAAGCGAGAAGCGCGCACGACAGTGGCTCTCACAGCAGCCGGGCTCACTCAAAGTCTATCCTCATGTGAGCAATTACGATTCCCGAACGCGGACATGGGACGCAAAAGCCGTGGTAAGCCTGCTAGCCTCGGCTGAAGCTCGCCAGAGGTTCATCGGCGGCGTGGTGGCCTATCTCGCGGAGGGGAAATTCGAAGGAGTGGTTCTCGATTTCGAGTCGCTTCCTGCGCAAGCCCGCTGGGACTTCAATACGCTGACGCGGGAACTGGCCGAACGCCTGCGCCAGTTGAATTGCAAGCTTCTCGTGCAAGTTCCTGTCGACGATGTCGCCTATGACTATCGGGAATTGGCGACGGCGAGCGACGGGCTCATCTTGATGACCTATGATGAACACGGGGAGCAAGGCGCCCCGGGCCCGCTGGCGGGACAAGGGTGGTTCGAATCGCGCGTCGACAGGATTGCGCGCCTGATTCCGCCCGAAAAACTCATCGTTAGCGTCGGATCATACGGCTACGATTGGGCTGGTCACGGAAAAGCCGGTGAGATCTCGGTGCAGGAGGCCTGGGAGCTGCTCGCCGAGGCTCGCGCTCAAATGAGCTTCGACCAACGATCGCTCAACCCGACCTTCAAGTACCGCCATGAGGGGAGCGACGCCGACCACACCGTCTGGTTCCTCGATGGCGTGACAGCCTTCAATCAAATCGCTGCTGCGATGGCGGCCAAGCCGGCGGGACTTGCGTTGTGGCGCTTGGGCACCGAGGATCCGTCCGTCTGGGCATCGTTCGGCCGCGATAAATCGCCTTCCGCCGACAGCATGGCGAAGCTTCAGGAACTCGGCGTCGGCTACGACGTGCTCTACAAAGGCAGGGGCGAGGTCCTCAGCGTCGATGGCGCGCACAAGGTGGGATCGCGCAAGCTGACCTACGATGCGATGGCATCACTGATCATCAATCAGATGATCACGGAGTTCCCCAAATCGACCGTCGTGACACGCAGGGGGTACCGCGATGACAAACTCGTTGCTTTGACGTTCGACGACGGGCCAGATCCTGTCTACACGCCTCAGATCCTCGACATCCTGGCCGAGAAGGGAGCCAAGGCTACTTTTTTCATCGTTGGCTCCGCCGGCGTGGTCAATGGAGACTTGCTCCGCAGAATTTACCGGGACGGTCATGACATCGGCAATCACACATTCACACACGTGAACTCCTCGGAGGTTCCAGGGGAATACTTGAAATTCGAGCTCACCGCTACTCAGCGTCTGCTCGAGGCGACAGTCGGCGCGCGCACTCACCTGTTTAGGCCGCCCTTTGCGCGTGATCTGGAACCGCAAACTATCGACGCTGCCGAGGCCCTGAAGATCTCGAGCGGGCTCGGTTATGTGACGATCGGCATGGGAGTCGATCCGAAGGATTGGGCTCGGCCGTTCGCGCGTCAAATCGCCGATCGAACGATTGAAGGCATTCGCCGTCGCGACGGCAACGTTGTCTTGCTTCATGATTCCGGGGGCAGCAGGACACCTACGATCACCGCGCTGCCGATAATCATCGATACCCTCAAGGCCGACGGTTACCGTTTCGTGACGATCCACGAATTGCTGGGCATGTCGCGCGAGGACCTCATGCCGCCGGTCAAAGTTGACGGCGCGGTCGTTGCGAAGCTGAATTCGGCGGGATTCTCACTCGTCAGCTCTACCAGCGCTTTCGCCCAGTTTCTCTTTTACGCCGGCATTTTCTTGGGTGCGATCAGGCTGGTTTGGATCGGTAGCTTCTCGATCGTCCAAACCATCCAGTGCCGCAAGCGAGCCCACCTCAATTGGATGCCGCAGTCCTTCACGATTCTGATTCCGGCCTACAACGAAGCACAGGTCATTACGAAGTCGATCTCATCGTTGCTGGCTTCCGATGTCGACAACTTCAAAATCATCGTCGTCGACGACGGCTCCAGCGACGGCACCGCCGACGTCGTCGAGAAGCTTTATGGCGACAACCCGCGAATTCAGGTCATCCGCAAGCCGAACGGCGGGAAAAGCACGGCACTGAACACCGGGATCGCAGCAACGGACGACGACATCATTGTCACGCTCGATGCAGACACGGTATTCCGACCTGATGCGTTGCGCAAACTGCTCCGGCATTTCTGCGATCCAAGTGTCGGGGCCGTCGCTGGTTACGTCTCGATCGGCAACAAGATCAATCTGGTCACGCGGTTTCAGGCGATCGAGTACATCACCAATCAGAACCTGGACCGTCGCGCGCTCGAGGTCGTCAATGGAATCACGACTGTGCCGGGAGCAATCGGTGCCTGGCGCCGGCAGGCGATCCTTGCCGTCGGGGGATACTTGTCGGACACGCTGGCGGAAGATTCGGATGCGACGGTACGGCTCGCGGTTGCCGGCTGGAAAGTCGTGTGCGAGCCCGAGGCAGTGGCTTTGACGGAGGCACCGGAGACGGTGCGCACTTTCATGCGGCAGCGGCATCGATGGATGTTCGGGATGCTGCAGGTCGCCTATAAAAACCGCATGGTTCTGGTCCGGCGCAAGCCATCGGGTATCGGCTTGTTCGGATTGACGAACTTGGTCGTGTTTCAATATTTCTTCACGCTCGTGGCTCCCTTGATCGATCTGATGCTGATCTGGTCGCTCGCATCCGCGTACAATTCGTATCGCCTCGACCCGAGCGGAGGCGTACCTGCCAGCTTGATCATCGTCGGCGAGTATTGGATCATCTTCCAGATCATCGAGCTCGGTGTAGCCGTGCTGGCCATGACCATCGATCGCCGTGAGCAAGGCTGGCGCCTTCTGCCGCTGCTGCTGCTGCAGCGGTTCTTCTACAGGCAGCTGCTCTACATCACGTCCTGCCGTGTCACGCTCGCTGCCCTGAAAGGGACCATTCAGGGTTGGGGCAAACTTGCGCGTACGGGACACGTAGCTCCGGCTGCTTGAGTGACCGTCAGCCAGCGCCGGCATCATTCGCCGCAAGCTACCGACGCGGCTCCGGCGTCAAGACATTCGCAGGGCACGACGTCGACTCCTCGGGAGTCAATCTGACGTCGTCGGCCTTGGGCAAATTACCGCTGCCCGTGGCAAGCGTGCCCACGACAGGGCGGTCGTGCGGCCGGCTATCGGACAGACCCAGATTGAACGTCGCGCTGAGCGGGATGTATCCACCCCATGCCTCGATCTCAGCGGCTGACAGGCTGCCTTCCGGATAGGAGTCGAGATAGTACGCAACATCACGCCCCATGCGCAGAGTAGCCTGGCTCGAACGTAGCTGCAGACGTCCCAGGCAACGCCGCGCCGCGGCATTGCGCGAGAGTGCAACCGTTTCCCCTCCGATACATCTGGACATCTCGCCTACGAAGGAGGGTTGCGCTTCTGGGGGCCCGCCCAGGTGGGTGATCCGGTCGATGAAGAACGCGTAGTCGACCTCACTCGGCGTGAGGCCGAGCTGCTTCCACAGATCATAGAAGCTTTCGAATTTTCCTCCGTCGAACTCGCGGAGCGCATAGATCTGGTCGTAAGCTTGGCGCGTTACCTCGGCATGTCCGAGCGATGCGAAGGCCGTCTCCCATGCCTGTCGCCTGGTGCTGTTGATCCAGATGGCGCAGACGAATTTCTTGAGAGGAATATCGCCGCTGCATCGGCCCGGCTCTCCTCCCTTGAGCCTGATGAAGCGCAGCATGCTGTCGTACTCGGAGCCGAAGGTACGTTTGAGCAGAGCAGGATCGCGCTCAGTCAATAGCCAAAGAATGTACTGGATCTCGCGTCCGGATCCCGCAGTTGCTCCCCGCGGCCCCCAAGTAAGAAAAGAGCATGGATCCGATTCGTTGAAGCAACGAAACGCGCCGCGCCTTCGATTGGAGGGGCCATGGCTGGCCTTGGTTCCGTCTTGGCACAGGTTCCATTCTGGCGCGTCGCCGAAATCCGTCGCTTCGAATGAAAGCACAAGTGCCTTCGCCCTCTCCTCAACAGTCGGCAGAGGCTCCTGACCCATGACCGAGCGCCACACACCGACTGTTATTGCGCCACCGCCAAACCCGTTTGCGCGCGGATCCTTGCCAAGCCTTCTACACTCTCGCAAACGCTGGATGCCTGCGCTAGTTGCGCGATCCAGCTTTCCACTCGGCGCCTCGCCAACAGGCACTACCGAACTTTCACGTTCGCCGCACCGCGATAGGGCTTCCTGAAGCTTGGCCTGGAAAGCGGCAAATCGCGAGAACCGCCCTGTCTGAACTGCAAACCGCTCCGGGTTCAGGAGTACAGTGTCCGCATCCAGGGCCGCCGCTTGACCCGGCACGAGGAGACCGGCGAATCCCAATAGCAGCAGGATAAGGCTGGTGTACCGTCCAACAAGCATGACGTGCTTCCGCTTCACTTGATGGATTTCATCGTGAGACTATTCAGCTGCCACTGTGAAAGTCCCGTCCGATCACTGGGCGTGTCGAGCAAGGACGCAGGAACGCGTCACATGCTCGCCCCGGAATATGCCGTATCCGCCTATCATCCCTGCCGATTTAGGACAAGCGTGAGCCCAGATTGGTACCAGCGTGTATGCACACTCCGGCTGAAACGGCTATCCCACCCCGCATGCCCCGCCAGTCTTGACTGTCTCGTGCCGTCGGGGGAGCGTGGGACAACCACAATCGCACCAGAGTCCAGAGCGAGCTCCTCATGAAACTCGGCGTCTATCTCAACGCGCAGCATGCCCAGGGTGACGATCCGGGCCGGCGGTTTGCGGAAATGATCGAGCAGGTGCGCTTGATCAAGAAGGCGGGCTTCGACTCGATCTGGAGCGGCGAGCACCACATCACCGACGGCTTCCACTACTATCCGCTGCTCACGATGCTGACGCGTCTTTCAGCCGAAGCCGAAGGCCTGGAGCTCGGCACCAACATCGTGCTGCTGCCGCTGCACAACCCCATCGAGATCGCCGAGATCACCGCGTTCCTCGACGTGATCAGCGGCGGCAAGTTCAATCTCGGCGTCGGCCTCGGCTACCGCCAGGAAGAGTTCGACATGTTCGGCGTGCCGATGAAGGAGCGCGTTTCCAGGCTCGCCGAGGGCGTCGAGATCATCCGGCGGCTCTGGACAGAGGACAAGGTCACCCACAAAGGCCGCCACTGGCAGTTCGAGAACCTGACCATCCGCCCGCAGCCAACGAAGAAGCCGCGCCCGCCGATCATGGTTGCGGCTCACGTCGACCAGGCCGTTGAGCGCGCCGCGAAAATCTCCGACGGCTGGTGCATCGTGCCGACACCGCGCCTCGACGAGGTGCAGAAGCACGCGGAGATCTTCGTCAGGTCACGCGCTGCTGCGGGCTTGCCGAAAAGCGAGCACATCGTGCGCCTCTACGAGGTTGCCTGCGCGCCCGACGAGGAGACCGCGTTGCGGCGCGCGGCGCCGTTCCTGCTGACCAAGTACGCCGCCTATGCGTCGTGGGGGCTACCGGGACTCAAGTTCTCCAAAGAGGACGCGCCGGAAGTACAGCTCAAGAAGCTGGCGCAGAACCGCTTCGGAGTCGGCTCGCCGCAGCAGGTGATCGACGCATTGATGGATCAGCACAGGATTGGTGTCACGCACGTCACCATGCGCTTGAGCTGGCCTGGCATGAAGCAGGACGACATCCTCGCGAGCATCGAATTGATGGGCCAAAAGGTGCTTCCCGAGGTGCGCCGGCGAATGAGGGCGGGGGCGTAGATCGTCGCGCACGTTTCGGATGGATGTCATTTGAAGGGGGACGACTTGATCGCAGCCATCAGTGTAATGAAGCGCCGGCCAGACTTGACGCTGGCGCAATTTCGCAAGCATTGGATCGATCCGCACGGCGTCATGACCGCCGAGCTGCCGGGCGTCAGCTATTACGTGCAGCATCACTGCGTCGGGCACGCCGTCACCAACGAGCTGGCGCGCGAGCTGGAGCTCGAAGGCTTTCCGGAGCTCTGGTTCGCCGACTACGAAGCCCGCAAGATCGCCTACACCTCGAAGCGCATCGCGGAATGCAACGTCGACAGCGAGCAGTTCGTCGGCGCCGTTACGCGCCTCGTGACCGAGCCGATCGACGTGCTCAAGTCGGCTCCTTCCGAATCGCATGCGAAAGTCTATGTCGTCGCCATTGGCCCGCCGGATCCGAAGTGGGCGGATGCCGCGCAGGCACGCCTGAGCAAGCTGGAGGGCGTCGTCGGCTACCGGCGGCAGCGGATCATCGAGCAGGCGGCGGCGCCCAACAGCAAGATTCCGGAGCTGAAGGTTCAGATCGCCGGAATTGCAGACGTGACGTTCGAGAGCGAAGCGGCTCTGATCGCGTCATCGGCCAAGCTCGCCGGAACCGGGGCCGACGCCGCACGCACCGCGGTTTACGCCATCGAGGATCTGTTGTTCGTTTGACGCGGTCGTGAGCGCCGCCTTAGCGCGGCAGATTGCGCTACTTGCGCTCGCACCGACGGGAGGCGGTTGGATGACAGGCACGATAGCAGACGTGATCATCGTCGGCGGGGGCCTTGCGGGACTCGTGGCGGGCGCGCGAGCGACGGAGCTTGGCCGCTCGGTCATCGTGCTGGAGGCCGGCACGGACGAGCGCTATCCGAACAACGCTCGCATGTCAGGCGGCGTGTTCCACATCGCCTTCACCGATATCACCTCGCCGCCGGCGGTGCTGCGCGCGGCTATCGACGCGGCGAGCGAGGGCAAGGCCGATCCGGCCCAGGCTGATGCGATGGCTGGCAACGGCGGACGTCTGGTCCAGTGGCTCAAGACCCAGGGCGCGCAATTCATTCGGACGCAGGTTGCCTGGCAGAACCACATCCTGGCGCCGCCGCGGCCGATCGTGGCCGGCCAGGAGTGGATGGGGCGCGGGCCCGATGTCATGCTGCGCCGGCTGGTCGAGAGGATCGCCGCGCGCGGCGGCCAGGTCGTGCGGGGCGCGCGTGCGGAGAAGCTTGTCATATCCGGCGGTCGCGTGACCGGTGTCGAGGTGAGCACGGCTGCTGGCTCGCAAACCTACAGCGGCCGCGCGGTCATCCTCGCCGACGGCGGCTTCCAGGCCAATCTGGCGCTGCTCGGCGAGCACATTGCCAAGGCGCCGGACCGTGTGAAGCAACGCGGCGGCGCCACGGGCAAAGGCGATGGCCTCACCATGGCGCGAGAGGCGGGCGCTGCAATCACGCCGCTCAACCGCTTCTACGGCCACCTCCTCTGCCGCGATGCCATGACCAGCGACAAGGTCTGGCCCTATCCGGAGCTCGACGCGATTGCGACAGCCGGCATCCTCGTCGACGCCAACGGCTGCCGATTTGTTGACGAGGGCTTGGGTGGCGTCGCGCTCGCGAACGCCATTGCGCGGCTCGACGATCCGCTGTCGGTGACGGCAGTGTTCGACGCCGCCATCTGGGACGGCCCCGGCAAGTCGGCGCGCATTCCAGCGAACCCGACGCTCGCCAATGCCGGCGGCACCATCCACAAGGCACCGTCGCTTGCGGCGCTCGCTCAGATGGCGAAGATCGATGCGGCGGGTTTGGACAGCACGGTCGCGGCCTACAACGGGGCTGTTCGCGAGAGGCGGCTCGACGCGCTGTCGCCCGGCCGGCGCACGGACCGGTTCGCAGCGATGCCGATCGCAACAGGGCCTTTCATGGCCATCCCCATTGTCGCGGGCATCACCTATACGATGGGCGGCATTCGCGTCGACGGCACGTCGCGCGTGCTGCGTCCGGACGGCTCGATCATCGACGGTCTCTACGCGGCGGGCTCCACCACCGGCGGCCTCGAAGGCGGCGAGCGCTCGGCGTACATCGGCGGGCTGACCAAGGCGGGCGTGCAGGGCCTGCTCGCTGCAGAGGATATTGCTGCGTCGCTCGAGCGAGCCTAAGCGATGACACTTCTGATCTACATGAGTGGTGTCGCTGCTATCGTGGCGGTGTCCTATCTTCGGCTCAGTCACTATGCGGCGCTTATTCGCAGCCAAGCGGTCAATCGCGACAATGATCGGTTCATCGTCAAGAACCTGATGACGGGACACGGTGTTTGGGGTGCACATAGGTGGCGTACTCAGGATTTGTTTTTCTGGCCGGTCGACGAAAGAGACAAAGGCGTTTTCATCGCTGCGAAGAACCGGTTTTGGATCGAACTGGCGGGTGTAATTGCGCTCATTTGGATGATTGTCATCGCGTTGGTCGCGATGGTTGAGTAGCTGAGATGAAGTGACCGACTGGAGCCGCCGCAATGATCTACATCGTCGAGATGGACTTTCGCGATCCTGCCCGTGAGCACGATTGGCACACCTGGTACCTCGAGCACACGACTCGGCTCGTGCGCAACGTGCCGGGCTTCACCGCGACGCAGCGCTTCCGTTGTCTCACGCCGACCAAGTCCCCGTGGCTCGCCCTGCACGAGGTCGCGGGCCCAGAGGTGTTCGAGAGCAAGGAGTACAAGGCCAACGGCGGTCCCGCCTCGACCGGTGAGTGGAAGGACCGGCACACCAACTGGTACCGCAACCTGTTCGACGGCTGGGCGGAGACACCTGCCGTCGCCGTCGACCAACATCTGGTGATGTCGGAGGGCAACGCGAAAGTGCCCGACTCCATCGCTGGCCGCATGACGTACGGGCGCAGCGCCGGCCTCGACAAGACGAGTGAGCGCCGCGGCATCGTGGTGCTCAATCCCGGTGAGTTGCGCGCGAGCATGTTCGGCGTCGACGGAGTGCGAATCTTCAAGCCGATCACGCCGCGGATCGCGAAGTAAAATTGAAGCCGGCACATGCGGCGAACCGCAAGGGGTCAGACCCATGGGTCTGACCCCGACCAGGAGCGCGCTACCGGAAACGACACGGGCCCGAGAGACATGGACCAGTATCCGACGGTGAGTCTCATCCTGAAGCACGGCAAAGCGCTGGCGATCGGGCTTGCCGCGCTCATTCCGCTCGCCGCCTTGCTTCTGATCGCCAACGGCTGGACTTGGTTCGTGCTGCCGGCGGGCCTCGTCATCGGCGCCATCGCCTACGGCCTGCTCATGAGCTACGTCGAGATCATCCGCATCATCGCCGACACGCTGCTGCCGAAGTGACGCGCGAATGATGACCTGCACACCGAGGCATGGTTGTGGCGACGTGGAGACAACCGTCGAGGTTCTCACCAAGGTTGGGGCGCTTGGCAAAATCCTCAGGGATCACCCTTCTCTATTGGCCGTCGCCGAACTCCGCGTGCGGGCCGTTCTCGCCGCACGAGCTGGCAATCAGGTCAGCCTCAACGCCGCAACTTGGATCGTCACCGCGACAGCCGCTTGAGCAGCCGGCGCTCAAGCCGCCCGAACGGCCCGCGCGCTGTCGACCCAGGACTTGATGCGGTCGATGTCCGGTGGATGTCCGTCGCGCAGAATGCGCTGCCCGTCCTTGCCTGTCGCGAACATCAGCACGCGAGAACACAGATCCGCCGGCTCCGCCGTGGCGATGGCCTCCGCCGAGCGAAAGCCCGCGCCCACCAGCAACTGCGCATGCGTGCCGCGCAGGCCTGGCACGGTGCACACCAGCCGCGCCTGATCCTGCCAGTCGGTGATGACCGCCGGCGTCACGACCGACATGGCAAGTTCGGTTGCAAGCGTGCGTGCGTCGGCCGCCAGCAGATCAGCGACCGTCTTAATGCCAAGCGGAATGAGACGCTCGGCCATCTTCGGCCCGATCGACGGCGCATCGACGATCGGCTGTGCCGGCGTCAGGTAAAGTCGCGGCACGCTCAATTCGGCATTCGATGGCGGCTGGCCTCGGCCAGACGGCGATGCACGGAGCGGAGTCACGGATGGCACAGCAGTCTGCCTTGTCGGCCGCTGCGGCTCTGGCGCCGGTGTCGCTTTTGTGTCAGCCGCGCGATCGACCTTCATCAGCGGTTGCTCGGCCTCAGCGCTGGCGCGAGTCGTTGGCGGAGGCAGCGGCTGGACGGTTGCCAAAGCCTCGATGAGCCTTGGGCGTGAAGCGGCAGGCTCCGGCGTTGCAACCGAAATGGCGGGAACCGGCTGCGCCGCGGGCGAGACGGCAGTACTTGCACTCGGCTCGGCCGCCAGAGCGGGATGCGACGGCGGATCGGCAGGCGGCTTTTCCGGTACAGCGGCGGCCGGCGGCATCACCGGTGCCCGCTTCTGCGTCGAAGAAGTGAATGCCGCCGGTATCACCACTGGGACCGACGTCTCCGCCTTGGCGGCTCTCGGTGCGACGGCAGCTTCGGTCTCTTGCACCGCCTGCGCCGGTGGTGCGGCCGCCGGCGCCGCGCTGGGCGCCGCACCCGGGAGGCCCGGCCGCTCCTTCAGCTCGCCCTCGGTTACGGCTGTCTTGCGCCTCCCTTTCTCCGGGAAGCGTTTGGAGAGATCCGGCTTCGCCCGCGCGGCCAGCACCTCCTTGGCGTGAAGATCGCGCACCATGCGATCGTCCTCGGGGAGGTTGACCTCGACCGTGCCTGTCGCTTTCAGCTCGTCGTACATGCGCTCGACGAGCCGGCGCTCGTCCTTGTCGGCGAGCTTCTTCAACAGCTTCGCCACCGGGATCTTCAGCGTCGCCAGAATCGCCTCGAGTGTCAGCGACACGTCCGGCGGCGTCGCCTTCGAGTCCGCGATCGCCCGCTGCAGCACCACCGCGAACACCGCCGATGCCTGTCCGATCAGGTCGCCGATGATCTTGCGCGCAATCTCATCCAGCCCGGATGGCGGGTCCACGACGCCACGATGAATGTCGTAGTGCGCAATCAGCTTCTCGTAGTGCCGATTGGCATCACTCGCCGCCTGGCAGATCAGCCGCTCCAGCCAATCGCCGCCGTCGCTGACGTTGATCTCGCGCCGTGCATCCGCATTCACGAGCTTCTTCAGGTCGGCGTAGGAGGTCGAGATGCTCCATTCAAAGGCGCGGTGGATCGCGTTCTCCGCCTCCGACTGCGCCGTGTGAAAAGGGTTGATCGGATCGGTGACGTAGTGGCTCAACACGCCCGCGCACCACACCGCCGCCGGCCAGTCGCCCTTGGCCAATTGCTCGACCAGATCGACGTACCAGCTCCGCGCCTTATCGGGCGCGCCGCCCCAGAAGTTGTCGCGCGGGTGCAGCACGTGGTTCTGGAAGTCCTTGAACTGGTCGTCAGGCGCCTTGCTGCCGGTCACCAGAGTCTCGGCGTGCTTGTAGAAGAGCCGTTGCCACGCCTCCGCGTCGGGCCCTTCAAGCCGGCGCACGCCGTCGAGCGCGAGGCGATGGTGCGTCCCCTTGCCGTAGGCAGCGGTCAAAACGCTGAAGAGCAAAGTCATGGTCGGCCTCACTCGGATTGCCGGAACGAGCGGCAAAGGGAAACACGCCGCAGCAGGCCCAGCTGCGCAGCCTCCCGTTCATGACCCGAGTCGCTTCCCCGCCCCAAGCCGGCACAAGCCTGCGGGCATCGAACCCTGTGGACGATTGCTGAGTGCGGCAGCCGCGCGGTTTCCGGTTGGCCCCGCTAGCCCTGTCCGCCCTTCTTCTCCGCGTAGCCGTAGACCGCGGTGTGATCGGCGCCGGGCCCCAGCTCTTCCAGCACCTTGCCCAGCAGCTTGGACACGAACGCCAGCTCGGCCGCGTCGATGCCGAGCTCCGACGCCAGCCGGTTTGCCATGCCGACGTCCTTGTCCATCAGCGCCAGCGCGAAGCCCGAGTTGAAGGCGTGGTTCAGCATGTAGCGCTCGACCTTGTTCTCGGTGGTGTTGTTCTTTCCCGTGGAGGCATTCAGCACCTTGGTCATGACAGCGCCGTCGAGGCCGAACCGCTGCCCGATCACCAGCGCTTCGGATGTCGCTACCAGCCCCGCAGCGGAGACGTAATTGTTGAGCGCCTTCATGGCGTGGCCGGATCCGAGAGGCCCTGTGCGATGCACTGTCCCCATCGCCTTCAGCACCGGCTCGACGCGGTCGATGTCCTCCGTCTTGCCGCCGGCCATGATCGCCAGCTGGCCCGTGATCGCTTTCGGCACGCCGCCCGAGACCGGCGCGTCGACCAACGCCACGCCGCGCGCTGCCAGCTCCTCGCCGAGCTTCTGCGTGTCGATCGGATAGCTCGAGCTCATATCGACGACGACTGAGCCCTTCGCGAGTTTCGCTGCGAACCCGGCCGCACCATCGGTGCCGCCGAACGTCGCCGCGCGCACGATCTTGCTGTCGGGCAGCATCGTGATCACCGTGCGGCACTCAGCGCCGACCGAGACCAGATCCGGAGCGATCGTGAACATGTTGCTTTCGCCGCGGAACGGTTCGAGTGCCTCTCGCTTGGTGTCGAACAGCATCACCGGGTGCTCGGCCTTGGCGAGGCAGCGCGCCATCGGCGCGCCCATGTTGCCGACTCCGATGAGGCCTACCCGCTCGCGCTGCGCCATGATTCGTTTCCTCTGCTGCCGCATGTGCGGGCTGCGTTTGATGACCTACACTGCGCCGCTTCGATCGGCGATACAAGCAGTTGCGCGTGTTCGCGCAAATCCGCAATGCGCTAAGCTGTCGGACTTCGCGGGAACACGCGCCGTGCCTTGGCGCACCATCGGTGGCCCGCTCACTCCGACCTACGGCCGAAAGCGATACAAGGAGCCGCGCGTGTTCGCGCAAATCCGCAATGCGCTAAGCTGTCGGACTTCGCGGGAACACGCGCCGTGCCTTGGCGCACCATCGGTGGCCCGCTCACTCCGACCTACGGCCGAAAGCGATACAAGGAGCCGCGCGTGTTCGCGCAAATCCGCAATGCGCTAAGCTGTCGGACTTCGCGGGAACACGTGCCGTGCCCTTGCGTACCATCGGTGGCCCGCTCACTCCGACCTACGGCCATCGCTTTTTTGCGGGCGGTTCCGTACATTGCTCGCCGCACAACGCGCCCCCGATCTCAGAGAAAACCGGCCACGCCCATCACCGACAGGCACTCACCGCATGGACTATCTCTGGATCTGGGCGAGTGTCGCGGCGGCGCTGTTTCAGGCGCTGCGCTATGCGTCGCTGAAGGAGCTCAACAAGCATCTGCCGGTGATGGTCACGGGATACGCGCGCGTGCTCTTCGCGCTGCCGCTGCTCGTTGCCTATCCGGCGATCATGCTGTGGGCGAAAGATGTGCCGCTACCCGCCATGAGCGCGAAATTCCTGCTGTTTACCGCGCTCGGCTCGCTCGGCCAGTTCCTCGGAACGGTGCTGATGGTGCGGCTCTTTCAGCTCGGCAACTTCGCGGTCGGCACCATGCTGGCGAAGACCGATGCCGTGATGACGGCGCTGATCGGCACGATCCTCTTCACGGAGATCATCACGGGCGCGGGGTGGGTGGCCATTCTGGTGACGGTGGCGGGCGTGCTCACCGTCTCGGCAGCGCGGTTCAATCTGGGAACTGCCGCAGCATCACGCTCGGCATCGTTGGGAGCGATGCTGCTCGGGCCATCGACGCGGCTGGGGTTGCTGATTGCACTCGTCAACGCCGTGTCGTTTCTGCTGCTCAAGGACGCCGTCGCGACGCTCAAGAGCCCCGGTGGACCGGCCGTTGACGCGGCGGTAGCCGGCGCAGCGCTGACGCTGATGTCTTGCGCGATGATCGGCATTTGGCTCGTCATCACTGATCGCGACGGCCTGATGCGGATTGGTCGCCACCTGCGCCTCTGCTGGTTCGCCGGCATCGCGAGCGCGCTCGGCACGCTGCTGTGGTTTTTGGCGACGGCGCTGACCAACGCGTCCTATGTGGCCGCTGTCGCGCAAGTGCAGATCGTCTTCGCGCTGGCGATATCGCGGCTCTGGTTCAAGGAGACGATCCTGCCGCTGGAGCTTGCCGGCATCGCCGTCATCCTCGGCGGCATCCTGCTGTTCCGGCTGGTGTGAGCGGACGCTGGCTTTCACGCCGGCGTCAGGCTTTTTGATCGTGCCAAGCTGAGCCCGATCGCCTGCTACTCCATCTCCACCGCTATCCCGGCCGCGCGGAGGATGATGGCAACTTCCTCGGCGCGGCGGCGGAACTCGGGGTCGGCCGGATCGAGGCCCGCGCAGACGCCGCGAGCGAGCATGTCGGTGGTCAACGCAAACGCAGCGCGTTCGGCAGTCGCGGCATTGCCGGCGGAAGCGTCCATGATCACGCCGCCCGCGAGCGTCGCTCCGGTGAGCGCATCGACCAGGATGAAGCTGCCCGTCTCGCGGTTCCTGGCAAAACGATCGACCGCCACCGCGCGGCTGAGCGTCAGATCCGCAAGCACGATGTCATTGACGCCGCACGTTGCCGTCGCGCTCTCCGCGAGCGTTTCGAGGTCGAGCCGCGCGCGTATGGCGATGCTCGACACCGGCACCAGATCGGTCGCCGTCCTCAGCAGGAGCCCGTGCGAGGGATCGAGCGGCTCGTCCGCCAGCCAGACAAGCCGCGTATCGAGCTGGCGTGCCACTTGCGCACGATCCTCCGGTCCCGACAGCATGGCGCCGCGCGCGACATCGATATCGGTGTCGAGCTGCACCACGACGGCCTGCCCCGCCGATGCCGCTTGCAAATCGCGGTCCATCGTCGCGATGCGCTTCACCCGAGCGCTGCGCCCGCTCACCGCGTCGCTCACGACATCGCCAACCGCGACGCGGCCCGAGCTGACCGTGCCGGCGAGCCCCCGGAAATCCTGTCCGCCGCGCAGCACCGTCTGTACCGGCAGGCGGAAAGTGCCGCCGGACATCCCGCCCCGGCTCGGCACCTGCGCCAAGTCCTCGAGCAAGGTCGACCCCGCGTACCACGGCGCGTTCGCCGACCGCCGCGCAACGTTGTCTCCGAGCTTGGCCGACACCGGGATCGCCATAGCCTCCGTGAACGCAAAGCGCTGCGCCACGCCCTTGAAGTCCTCCTCGATCGCGCGGAAGCGGGGCTCGGACCAATCGATCAGATCCATCTTGTTGACGGCGAGGATCACCCGCTTCACCCCGATGAGATCGAGGATCGCCGCATGGCGCCGCGTCTGCCGCTTCACGCCGTGGCGGGCATCAACCAGCATGATGGCCACATCGGCGTGCGAGGCGCCTGAGGCCATATTGCGCGTGTACTGCTCGTGCCCCGGGCTGTCGATCACCACGTAGCGCCGCCCCTCGGCATCGAAATAGCGCCACGCGATGTCGATGGTGATGCCCTGCTCGCGTTCCGCCACGAGCCCGTCGAGCAGGAGGCTCACGTCAGGGATGCCATCGGGGCCCGCCTGACGCTGAATGCTGGCGCGCGTATCATCGGGGAGATCGGAGGCGTCCCACAACAACCGGCCGATCAGAGTCGACTTGCCGTCGTCGACGGAGCCGCAGGTCAGCATGTGCACGAGGCCCGTCAGGTCGTTGAGGACCGCGGCACCGGTGACCGTCCCGAATTTTTCGCTTCGCCCCGCCATCAAAAATAGCCGTCCTGCTTCTTCTTCTCCATGGCGCCGGCCTGATCGTGGTCGATCAAACGGCCCTGGCGCTCGGAGGAGGTAGCGGAGAGCGTCTCGATGACAACGCTCTCGATGTCAGTCGCGCGCGAGACGACTGCCGCCGTCAATGGCCAACAACCGAGCGTGCGGAAGCGCACCATGCGCGCTTCCATCCGCTCGCCAGGCTTCAGCGGCAGGCGATCGTCGTCGAGCACCAGGATCTGCCCGTTGCGTGTGATGGTCGGACGCTCCGCGGCCATGTAGAGCGGCACCACGTCCAGCTTCTCGCGCAGCACGTAGCGCCACACATCGCGCTCGGTCCAGTTCGACAGCGGGAAGACGCGCACGCTCTCGCCGGTGCCGAGACGTCCATTCAGGAGCCGCCACATCTCGGGCCGCTGCTTTCGCGGGTCCCAGCGATGACCGGGCGAGCGGAACGAGAACACGCGCTCCTTGGCACGGGAGGCTTCCTCGTCGCGCCGCGCGCCGCCGAAGGCCGCATCGAAGCCGTGCAAATCGAGCGCCTGCTTCAAGGCCTGCGTCTTCATCACGTCAGTGTAGAGCGACGGCGCATAGTTGATCGGATCGATGCCGCGCCGCTGGCCGTCGGTGTTGGTATGGACCAGCAGCTCGAGACCAAGCTCGCGCGCGGTACGATCGCGGAACGCGATCATGTCACGAAACTTCCAGGTCGTGTCGATGTGGAGCAGGGGAAACGGCGGCTTCTGCGGAAAGAACGCCTTGCGGGCCAGGTGCAGGAGAACGGTCGAGTCCTTGCCAATGGAATAGAGCAGCACGGGCTTCCTGAACTGCGCGGCCGCCTCGCGGAAAATGTGGATGCTCTCCGCTTCGAGAACATCGAGATGCGAGACCTGCTCAGTCATAGAATCCGGCCCCCTGCCGGTCGCCGTGTAAGGGCGAAAGCGTTCAAGCGATCGGCGCGTAGCCGTGATCAGCTCTTCATGCCGAGATGCTTCTCGAGCCAGTGAATGTCGTAGGTGCCGTTCTGAATATCGGGATGCCGGACCAGCTCAGTGAAGAGCGGTATCGTCGTCTCGATGCCGTCGATCACGAACTCCGACAGGCAACGGCGCAGCCGCATCAGACACTCATTGCGGTTCTTGCCCGCCACAATCAGCTTGCCGATGAGCGAGTCGTAGTTCGGCGGAATGCGATAGCCCTGGTAGGCGCCCGAGTCGACGCGCACTCCGAGCCCACCCGGCGGATGCCAATAGGTGATCTTGCCTGGCGACGGGCGGAACGTCTTCGGGTTCTCCGCGCAGATGCGGCACTCGATAGCATGGCCGGAGAAGGTCACCTCCTCCTGCTTCACGGACAGTGGGTTGCCGGCCGCGACGCGGATTTGCTCCAGCACCAGATCGAGCCCGGTGATCATCTCGGTGACCGGATGCTCGACCTGCAGCCGCGTGTTCATCTCGATGAAATAGAACTCGCCATCCTGGTAGAGGAACTCGACGGTGCCGGCGCCGCGGTACTTGATCTTTTGCATCGCGCGCGCCACGGTACTGCCGATCTTGTTGCGGATCTCTGCATTGAGCGCAGGCGACGGCGCTTCCTCGAGCACCTTTTGATGGCGCCGCTGCAATGAGCAATCGCGCTCGCCGAGGTGAATCGCGTTGCCCTTGCCGTCGCCGAACACCTGGATCTCGATGTGGCGCGGGTGGGTGAGATACTTCTCGATGTAGACGCTGTCGTCGCCGAACGCGGCCTTGGCCTCGGCGCGCGCGGTCTTCAGCGCCATGTCCAGATCTTCGGCTGACCGCGCAACCTTCATGCCGCGCCCGCCACCGCCAGCCGCGGCCTTGATCAGCACGGGAAAGCCCATGGCCTTCGCGACCTTCAGAGCCTGCGCCTCGTTGGTGACAGCGCCATCGGAGCCGGGCACCACGGGAATGCCGAGCCGCTTCGCCGTCTCCTTGGCCTCGATCTTGTCGCCCATGATCCGGATGTGCTCGGAGGTGGGGCCGATGAAGGTGATGCCGTGCTCCTCAAGGATCTCGGCGAAGCGCGCGTTCTCGGAGAGGAAACCGTAGCCCGGGTGGATGGCGTCGGCGCCGGTGATCTCGCAGGCGGCCAGCAGGCGGGGGATGTTGAGGTAGCTCTCGGCGGCGGGCGGCGGGCCGATGCACACGCTCTCATCGGCGAGCTTCACGTGCATGGCATCGGCGTCGGCGGTCGAATGCACAGCGACGGTCGCGATGCCGAACTCCTTGCACGCCCGCTGGATGCGGAGCGCGATCTCGCCTCGGTTCGCGATCAGGACCTTGTCGAACATGGGCTTCGCAGGGAATAGGGAGTAGGCAGCAGGGAGTAGGATGTCATTTTTCCCAACTCCCTACTCCCCACTCCCTACTCCCTCCCTTTCATTCTATGACGACCAGCGGCTCGCCGAACTCGACCGGCTGACCGTTCTCGATCAGGATTTGCGTGACCGTGCCGGCCTTGGGCGCCGGAATGTGGTTCATCGTCTTCATGGCTTCGATGATCAGCAGCGTCTGGCCCTGGCTGACGCGGGCGCCGACCTCGATGAAGGTGGGGGCGCCGGGCTCAGGCGCACGATAAGCGGTGCCGACCATCGGCGATTTCACGCAGCCCGGATGGCTGGAGTAATCAGGCCCCGATGGAGCAGACGGCGGTGGACCTGGCTGCGGCGCGGCAACGGCAGCTCGCGCCGGCGCCCCGGCAACAGCAAGAGGCGCGGCGGCCGCGGTCGCCTGCACGGTGATCTGGCGGGCCACCCGCACCTTCAGCCCGTCGCGCTCGATCTCGATTTCCGAAAGACCCGTCTCGTTCAGCAGGCCGGCCAGGTCGCGGATCAGCCCGCGGTCGATGCCGTCTTTGTCTTTGCTGTCTTTGGCCATGCGCTCGCCTGGAAACTCGATCCCCGACCCTGCGGCAGTCCACGATGCTCACCCCGGACGTTACCGCTCACGGGCGGAACCGCGCATCGCTGGACACCATTCAGGACCTGCAGGCAACGGCTGCAGGTCCCATACAACCTGCTGCCGTCTAGCAGCTTTCCCGCACCTGCGAAAGGTGGAGCGGCAATCGGCCTGTTGGTCACCCATCCACGATCAGCAAACCGAGCAGCCGGACTTGCGAAGCTCGGCCACGTGGCCGTTGATCTGCTCGAGCAGATTTTGGGGCGCACCGGGAATCGCCCGGTCGCCAACCAGAAAATGCGGCGTGCCCTGAATTCCCATCTTCTGGGCAAGGTCACGCACGAAAGCGATCTCGCCCTTCACCTCGGCGGAGTCCATGTCCTTCTTGAGCTTGGCCATATCCAGACCCGGGAGCTTCTCGATCGCCTTCAGCGCCGTCTGCTCGTTGAGCTCACCGCGTAGATTCAGCAGCGCCCGGTGCACTTCCCAGTATTTGCCCTGCGCCTTGGCCGCCAATGCCACCCGCGCGGCTTCTTCCGAACCCTTGGAGAGGATTGGCAGCTCCTTGAAGACCACTTTGATCTTGCTGTCCTTTTCGATCAACTTGGCGAGGTCACCGAAGGCGCGCTTGCAGTAGCCGCAGTTGTAATCGAAGAACTCGACAACCGTGATATCACCGTTCGGATTGCCGGCGATCGGCGCATTCGGACGCTTGAAAATATCCTGCGCGTTCTCCTTCAGAGCCGCTTTCAGCTTGTCGGCCTGGATCTTCTCCATCTTGGCCTCGAGGGCAGTCTGGATTTCCAGGAACGCCTCAGGGTTGTTCAGGAAGTACTCCTTCACGATCTTCTCGATGGCAGCCTTCTGCTCCGGCGTGAAGGGGGTGGCGGCCGGCGCCGGCGCTGGGGCTGATGCAGCCGGCGCCTGAGCGCGGACGTCGGAAACGGCGGCCGTGCCGAGCACGATCGCTCCGGCAGTCACAGTCCCCACGGCAAGCAGCGTGACGGCAGCAGACATGTGGCGGCGGGCGGGTGAAGGAGGGCGCTTCAGTCGTCGATACATGGGACCTCTGTCCGGTTGGGGTGCCGCTTTATAGCTAGCCCTGGGGAATCTTGAAATTCACGATGTCGCCAGCGCGCAGCGACTCGGGCGAGCCGGACTTCAATCCGGCCTGCGAACGCTTGGCGAAGATTTGCGCCTTCTTGATATCACCTTCAAGGAAGTGTGCCTCCGCGATCGCGAGATCAGCCTGCGGAGTGAGGCCCTTCTTATAGTAGTTGTTGGCCAAAATGCGATAGGCTTGCGGGTCGGGGTCGGTGATGATTGCTTGGCGGGCAAGCTTGATCGTCTCCTCGGCAAAGGCCGGATCGTTGCTGGCATCGAGTGCCTGGGCCAGCCGCACGCTGATCTGTGGGGCATCGCCGTTGAGCAGCTTGATCGCCTGCCGGAAGTGCGGGATCGACTCGCGCGCCTTGCCCGAGCGGAACATCAGGTCGCCCTTGACCTCGTGGAAGTAGGGGTTCTGCGGCTGGTCCTTGATCAGCGCATCGATCTCCGGCATCGCGGCATCGAGGCCGTTTTGGAAGTACTTCGAAATCGCCCGGGCATAGCGCGCCGGCAGGCTGGTGTCGGCCGGGCGATAGCGGTTCTGCACCACACCCGGCCGCTCGAGATAGCCAGCGATCTTCGCCCTGACGAGGTCATGCCGCAGCTGCAGCGCCGGCGAGTCCTTCTCATTGGCGTAGGGGCTTTTCGCGACGGCCTCCCGCAGCTGCGCGATACGGTTCGCCGCGACCGGATGGCTGCGGGCGAAGGCGTCCTGCGTGGCGCCGGAGGCTGAAATGTACTCTTGCTGTGCGAACCGCTCGAAGGTCTCGACCATGCCCTTGCCCGACTGCTTGGTCGCTGTCAGGTATTTCATCCCGGCCTGATCCGCCGCTGATTCCTGCGCCCGGCGATCAGCCAGCAGTGAGCGCATCAGAATCTCGTTGCCGCCGGCGATCGTGCCCATGCCGGCGCCCGTCGTCTCGCGGCCGGCACCCGTCGCACCGCCAGCGACGATCATGCCGATGCCGAGCAGCTGAATGAGCAATGCTTTGGTCTGGTCGCGGGCAATCCGCTCGCGCAGCTGGGACAGGTGTCCGCCCGCGATGTGCCCCGTCTCGTGCGCGATCACGCCGATGATCTGGTTGGGCGTTTCCGATTGCTGCAGGGCGCCGGTGTGGACGAACACGTTGCGTCCATCGAGCACGAAGGCGTTGAAGCTGTCGTGCTTCACGATTCGCATGGCAATGCCTTGCGTACCGAGTCCCGCCGCCTTGAAAATCGGGCGCGCGTAGTCCTTCAGCAGGTTCTCGATCTCGGTATCGCGAATGAAGCTCAGGCCTTGGGCGCCGGCCGGTGCAGCCAGCGATGCCGATCCAACGGCCGCGGCGAGCAGCAGCGTGCCGGCGCGGCGGGCGATGCCCTTGTGCGTGCCCGATGTTGCATGGTCTGCAGCTGGTGGATTGCTCATCGGTCGTTCCTCGTCGGCGGTACGCGACGGCGTCCGTCCTGTACTTTGCACGCTCAGCCTGATGCGCATCCTCGCATCTTGCCGTCAACCGGCTAAGCACCGCTCCCGGTGCCGAAGTCGAGCCCAAACGGCACCCGCATCCGCGACAAACCGCCACCCAGCGCCCGATCAGGCGAACCAAGCGAGGAGCCTCGGGGTGGCTGGCGAGCAAAACGGCGCTTTTACTCCCGGGTCCGGCCGAACTATAACCCGCCTGCCCCGTCGCCCACATGACCAAATGCGCAATTCGCATGGCGAATTCGAGGCGCGACCGGAAGCCTGAATTCGGTCTGATCCAGCTGCAAGAGGATGACGACATGACCCGCGCCAGCGAAGGCGGATCGCCAAGCCAAGCCCAAGTCGCAGCGGGGTCTGGCTACCTCCTGAAGCCGCCAGCCGAGCGCAGCGAGATCGCCTCGTTCATCGTCATGGACGTGATGCGCGCGGCCGCCGCCGCCGAGGCTCGCGGCCAGAAGGTCATCCACATGGAGGTCGGCCAGCCCGCGACACCCGCTCCCAAAGCGGCACGCGAGGCGGTCAAGGCCGCCCTCGATCGCGATACGCTGGGCTACACGCTGGCGCTCGGCATGGAGCCGCTGCGGGAGCGCATCGCACGGCTCTACAAGGACTGGTACGGCGTCACGGTCTCGCCCGATAGGGTCGTCGTCACCAGCGGCTCCTCGGCAGCCTTCGTGCTGGGCTTTCTCTCGCTGTTCGACGTTGGCGCCCGCGTCGCGCTGCCCTCGCCCGGCTATCCCTGCTACCGCCACATCCTGACCGCGCTCGGCGCCAAGCCCGTCACCATCGAAACCGGCCCCAACTCGCGCTGGATGCCGACCGCTTCGCAGATCGAGGAGGCGGACGCGGCCGCCAAGCTCGCCGGCCTCCTGATCGCGAGCCCTGCCAATCCCACCGGCACCATGCTCGAGCCCGAACGCCTCGCCGAGATCGTGGAGGTCTGCAAGAAGCGCGGCATCTGGTTCATCTCCGACGAGATCTACCACGGCCTCACCTACGGTGTGCCGGAAGCAACCGCGCTGCAATTCACCGACCAGGCGATCATCATCAACAGCTTCTCGAAGTTCTTCTCCATGACCGGCTGGCGCGTCGGCTGGATGGTGGTGCCGGAGGCGCTGATCCGCACGGTCGAGCGCCTCGCGCAGAACCTCTACATCTCGCCGCCGGCAATTGCCCAAGTCGCCGCGCTTGGCGCCTTCGATGGGCTCGACGAGCTTGGCCAGAACAAGCGCGTCTATCAGGCGAACCGCGATCTGCTGCTCGCCGAGCTGCCGAAAGCGAACTTGAAGAAGATCGTTCCCGCCGACGGCGCCTTTTATCTCTACGTCGACGTCGGCGATTTCACGAACGACAGCCTTGCCTTCGCCAAGCAGATGCTCGAGGAGACCGGCGTCGCCGCCACGCCCGGCGTCGACTTCGACGAAGCCCGCGGCCGCCGCTTCCTGCGCTTTTCCTACGCCGGCTCCACCGCCCAGATGGCCGAAGCCGCGGATCGCTTCAAGCGCTGGGGCCGGTTGCAGGGCTAACGGCTTGGCCCCCGCGCCTCGGCCCGTTGCCTGGACGGAATTGCTCCGCCGTCCCGCCAATGTTTCACGTGAAGCAATGATACAATTGTAGCTATTCATGATGAACGCTGCAGATGGTGCAGAAGAGTGACGAATGAACTGGTGAAGTGACTAGACGGCAACGGAACTGGCGCCGCCCGCCTCACCAATCAATCCTCCCGACGGTCCCCTCCCAGCGAAATCGATTTGTCATGGGCTAGAATCGACGCCAGCGCGTTTTCGGGCCGGGCAGGTAGGGGAGTAGCTTCCAAAAAAGCACCCCATCCCAGCCTCACGTACGTGCAACGGCGACCCCAAATTCGGGCGTTTTTTCGCTAGGTCAGAATTCCTAGATTTCGGCCCCGACTCGGCCGCTTCCAATGTAGATGCAATCGTATCTTGGCAGCACCAGCTGCGCCAGAGCGGGCAGGACCCATGGCGCCCGGCCGAGGCCGCTCAACCCGTCGGCTCATCGCCCACGTACCTGATCTGGTCCGCCGGCAGATGGCGCCAGGTGCTGTCCTGGTCCTGCTCCTCGAGGAAATGCGCCGCAAAGCTGACCGTGCGCGGGGTGATCAGGAACAGCCGCGACGCCCGCCAGTCGAAACCCAGATCGAGCGCCACCACGGCGCTCGCGCCATCGATGTTCATCGGGATCGCCTTGCCGCCCCGCGACCTCGTGATCGCCTCCTCGATCGCCACGCCGAACCGGCAGTAGGGCCCAAACGTCCCTTCCTTCCGCGCCACGCCGAGCAGGTGTGGCGCCCGCGGGTCCGATCCGTGCAGTGGAATGCCGTAGCCCGGCACGCGCGCCTTCGCCCGCCGCGCCTCATCGACGATGGCCTCCGCCTCCTGTCGCAGCACGGCATCAGACGGCGTGCCCGCCTTCAGGTGCGGCCCGAGCCGCTCGACCAGCAGCTTCGCCATCTGCTCGCCGAGCCCGCCCATGCGATCGCCGAATGCATTGACGCCCGCCGCGATGGCCGACTGGATCGACGTGCCATAGGAGGCATAGCAGCGCGCGATCATCGACGGCGGCGCGATACCGTGCTCGATCGAGGCAACCAGCAGCGCATCGAGCGTGCGCGCCTGCTGCGGCGCCGGCGGCTTGCCCTGCAGCAGCAGGAACATCATCTCAGTGAACGAAACTTTGCCGATGAGATCGCTCATGCGGTGTCCGCGCACGATGATCTCTTCAGTGTCGCCCTCGCTGACGACCTTCGAGATCGCCGTTTCCCAGCCGGTCATGTCGCGCGTCGGCATTGCCGTTCGTCCTCGCTGCTCTCGATCGAGCCGCGAGTTGAGCGCGCATAACAGGGGAGATCAAGAGCGATCGACCCGGGGCATCAGCCCGCCACTTTGACCGTGACCTTCACATCCGGCGTCGCGACCGCGACGCTGCCGTAGAGTGGTCACCTGCCTCGGAAGCGCTCGATCAGGTTCTCGCCCTGGGCTTGCGTCACGCCGGCAAGCTTGAAATCGAGCGTGACGGCATTGAACACGGTCACGTCCTGCCGCACCGGCTTCGAGCGATCCATCATGCCTATGATCGACACCTCGACGCCGCTGAGCGGGATCTTGTCGTCGCGCGCCAGCGCCTGCACCAGCTCCACCCCGCACGAGGCGATGCCCGCCAGAAACGCCTCCGCCGGGCCTAGTGCCTCGCCGGGAAAGCCCGCCTGCACCGGACCGTCGATGATGAAGTGATGATGCCGCGCCTGGCACTGCACGCGGCCGAGCACGCCGGTCGACTGCGCCGTCGCCTCGTACTGCCGCGTTTGGGACTGGGTCTGTGTCACCATCGACCTCCTTTGCTTGAGCCGTCGCTTGGTATCGCATCGTGCGGCAGCCGGCCCGAAAGCGCAAGACTCAGACGGAAGGCGCGCGCCGCGTCCACGGGCGAGGGGCGTGGCCGTTGCAGACACCACATTGCACCACACCCGGGCTCCTCTCAGCACACCTGATCTTTGGTCGATTATCGCCGTGGCCGATGTCGCCTGGACCCGGCGCCGGAACCCGGGCTATCGTGCTTTCCAACGAGAGCCGGCAAAGATGGGCGTTTGGTGATCGCGCATGCGCACCGGGGAGGGCCTGCAGCACCATGGCGGAGCGTTCGACGACCGACAGCATACCACCACGCGAGCCGCTGCTGTCGGTCCGCAATGTGTCTGTCCGCTTCGGCGGCATCGTCGCGCTCGACGGCGTCACGTTCGACATCGCGACCGGGCAGATCGCCGGTCTCATCGGCCCCAACGGCGCCGGCAAGACGACGCTCTTCAATTGCCTGTCCCGGCTCTATGAGCCGACCTCCGGCGACATTCTCTTCGAGGGCCGATCGATTCTCGGCCAGCCGCGCCATCGCATTCCGGAGATCGGCCTTGGCCGCACGTTTCAGAACGTGGCGCTGTTCGACAAGCTGTCGGTGCTCGACAACGTCAAGGTCGGCTGCCACTCGCAATCGACGGGCTCGTTCGTCACCAATGCCTTCCGCGTGAAGAACATGGGCGCAGAGGAGGCACGCATCACCGATCGCTCGCGCGAGCTGATCGCGTTCATGGATCTCGAGCCCTACGCGCTTATGCCGGCGGGCCCTCTCCCGTTCCCGATCAGGAAGCGCGTCGAGCTTGCCCGTGCTTTGGCTGCCAGCCCGAAGCTTCTTCTCCTCGACGAGCCCGCTGCCGGCCTCAATCACGAGGAGATCGGCGTTCTCGAGCAGCAGATCCGCCGCGTGCGCGACGTCCAGAAGGTCACCGTGCTGCTGGTCGAGCACCACATGAGCCTGGTGATGTCGGTTTCCGACAAGGTCGTCGCCATCGACTTCGGCAGGAAGATCGCCGAGGGTACGCCGGCGGAGGTGCAGCGCAATCCGGACGTCATCCGCGCTTATCTCGGCACCGCGGAGGCCGCATGACCACGCCATTGCTGGACGTGCGCAACCTGGCGGCATTCTACGGCCCTTCGCAAGCGCTTCACGGAATCAGCTTCAGTCTGGCGCCCGGCGGCATCACTGCGCTGCTCGGCGCCAACGGTGCCGGCAAAACCACGACGCTCCGCGCCATCTGCAACATGGTGCGGTCCGAGGGCGATGTGCTGCTCGACGGCCGCTCCGTCTCGCGGCTCGCCACGGAGAGCATCGTCCGCCTCGGTGTCGCGCATGTCCCCGAGGGGCGCGGCACCTTCACGGATCTCACCGTGGAGGAAAACCTGCGCATCGCTTCCTACACGCGGCGCGACAAGGCGGGCGTGAAGGAGGACCTAGACCGGGTGCTCACCTATTTCCCGCGCCTCGGCGAACGGCTCCAGCAGCAGGCAGGAACGCTCTCGGGCGGCGAGCAGCAGATGCTCGCCATCAGCCGCGCGCTGATGCTGCGGCCCCGCCTGATGCTGCTCGACGAGCCGTCGTTTGGCCTCGCCCCGCTCATCGTGCAGGAGATCTTCCGCATCATGCGGCGCATCAACCAGGACAGCAAAGTATCGATGCTTTTGGTGGAGCAGAACGCGGCGCTCGCGCTCGACCTCGCCGATCACGCCTATGTGCTCGAAACGGGCCGCATCGTCATGTCGGGCGATGCCGCGAGCGTTAAGGGCGACGAGCAGATCCGCAAATCCTATCTCGGCTACTGACCGTTCAAGGGGCACGATGGAGCAATTGATCCAACAGGTGGCGGCGGGTCTCGCGAACGGGGCGATCTATGCGCTCGTCGCGCTGGCGCTCGTCATGATCTTCGTGTCGACCGACCACATCAACTTCGCGCAAGGCGAGATGGCGATGTTTTCGACCTATCTCACCTGGGCGCTGATCCAGGGCGGACTCGGATTCTGGTCCGCGCTGCTGCTCGCCATGATCGCATCGTTCGCCGTGGGCATGCTGATCGAGCGCATCGTGCTCCGCCCGCTCCACAACGCGCCGGTGCTCTCGATCGTCGTCGTGTTCATCGGGCTCCTTGCGATTTTCCACTCGATGGCCGGCGCCATCTGGAGCCACACCATCCGCGAGTTCGCCTCGCCGTTCCCGAAGTTCACGTTCTTCGGCTCCGGTTACATCGGCCCGCACCAGATCGGCATGATCGCTGTCGCACTGATCCTGCTGTTCGCGCTGTTCTCCTTCTTCCGCTTCACGCCGCTGGGCCTGGCCATGCGGGCGGCCGCACAAAACCCAGTTTCCGCGCGCCTTGCGGGCGTCCGGGTCGACTGGATGCTGGCGCTCGGCTGGGGCCTTGCCGCGGCCGTCGGCGCCGTCGCCGGCGCAATGGTGGCGCCCGTGGTTTATCTCGAGCCGAACATGATGGCGGGCATACTGCTTTACGGCTTTGCCGGCGCGCTGGTCGGCGGCATCTCGAGCCCCGGCGGCGCGGTGGCGGGTGGGTTCATCGTCGGCGTGCTCGAGAACATGGTGGCGTTCTTTGGCAATCTGCTCGAGAAGACCACCGGCCTTTACATCATCGGCAACGGCGAGAAACTGACGGTCGCGCTTCTGATCGTGATCACGGTCCTCACCATTCGCCCGAGCGGCATTTTCGGCCGCGTCACCGTCAAGCGGGTCTGAGCCATGGCAACGACGGTATCGACCGGCAGCGCAGTGGGCACGAAACCCGACGCCACGACCAGCGGCCTCCAGCGGACGCCGACTTGGCTGTTCATCGCGATCTTTGCCGCCGCGCTGCTGCCTCTCTTCAGCAAGGTCACCGGGCTCGTCTCGAGCTTCACCTATCTGCAGCTCTCGCTGATGCTGGTGTTTGCCATCGCGGTGCTGGGCCTCAACCTGCTCACCGGCTTCAATGGCCAGATCTCGCTCGGCCACGGAGCCTTCTTCGCCGTCGGAGCTTACGCGGCAGCGATCCTGATCGAGCACGGCAACTGGCCGTGGTGGGCGACGCTGCCCGTCGCCGCTGTCGTCTGCTTCATCGTCGGCTACCTCTTCGGGCGACCGGCATTGCGGCTCGAAGGCCACTACCTGGCGCTCGCGACTTTTGCGCTCGCCATTGCCGTTCCGCAGATGCTGAAGTACCGGCATCTCGAGCCGATCACCAACGGCGTGCAAGGCATCAACCTGCTCAAGCCAGACCCGCCCTTCGGCCTGCCGATCTCCTCGGACCAGTGGATGTATCTCATCGTGCTGGCCGTCGCCTGCGTGATGTTCTGGCTCGCGCGCAACTTGCTCGACAGCCGAACGGGGCGCGCCATGATGGCGATCCGCGACCATCCCATGGCCGCCTCCACGATGGGCATCGATCTCGCGCACACGAAGTCGGTCGTGTTCGGGGTGAGTGCGCTCTATACGGGCGTTGCCGGCGCCCTGCACGCGATCATCTTCGAGTTCGTTTCGCCCGACAGCTTTCGCTTCGAGCTCTCCATCGCGCTGCTGGTCGGCGCCGTGGTCGGCGGCATCGCCTCGCTGCCAGGGGCGCTCTTGGGCGGCATTTTCGTGCAGGTGATCGAAAAATATGCGGACGCCGCCGCGCGCTGGATCGAAAAGACAATGCACCTCCCCGTGCACATCGAGCCCTGGACGGTCTACGGCGTCGCGCTCATCATCCTGATGTACCTGATGCCGCTCGGCATCGCCGGCGGCCTCGCCTCGGTCTGGCGGCGCATTCGACCGGCACAGCCCAAGCCCAATTCGTGACGTCACAAAGCAGTAGAGGAGGAAACTGACGATGTTGACCCACTCCCTCAAGGCCACGCTCGGCGGCATCTCCGCCGCGGTTCTGGCGCTGTCGCTCGCCGCCGCCCCGGCGCTCGCACAGAAGAAGTACGACGAGGGCGCGACCGACACCGAGATCAAGATCGGCAACACCAACCCCTACTCCGGCAACGCCTCGGCCTACGGCGTCATTGGAAAGACCATCGAGGCTCGCTTCAAGCAGATCAACGACGAGGGCGGCATCAACGGCCGCAAGATCAACTTCGTCACCTACGACGACGGCTACTCGCCACCGAAGACCGTCGAAATGGTGCGCAAGCTGGTCGAGGAGGACAAGGTCCTGTTCGTCTTCAACACGCTCGGCACGCCGCCCAACTCGGCAATCCACAAGTACATGAACCAGAAGAAGGTGCCGCACCTCTTCCTCGCCACCGGCGCCTCGAAGT
>CAZCQH010000026.1:0-71746 GCA_964500805.1 uncultured Hyphomicrobiaceae bacterium | reverse complement strand
TCTGGGGGACTGGGGGTCGGGAGTTCAAATCTCCCCGCTCCGACCAAAATACCAAGACAAATCAAATTGCTGACGAAATAAGCCTGAAGCCGCCAACTCCTATTTGACCTGAACTCCTATTCTACTCCTATTTTTTGCGGTCTCTTGCTAGCCTCCCACGTAACTGTGACCGAAACCCCACACCTGCTTTCGGCGAACTGTCGATTGTCGACCTCGCGATAGGTCGGTCGGCGCATTCTTCGTGGATCGGCCAAAGACCCGTGGTCGGAAAGTAGAGGTATCGGCCCTCCTCCCCCGCGATAGTGGATCGTCCCCGGCGAGCGGCTGCGCATGTTGGAGCAGCGGGATTGGCGGGATCGAACGAAGCTTGCCGCCAAAGATAACATATTTATCCCCTTGTCGCCGAATTGCATAAAGTGGCTAATACATTGGCTAATACGCTCAAATCGCCGCCGGACGTACTCCGGGACGTCCGAGACCGCTTCAAGCGGCGCCGGCTTGCCATGAGCCTCACGCAGGCAGGCCTCGCCCGGCGCTCGGGCGTCACCCTCGGCTCGCTGAAGCGTTTCGAGACGACCGGACTGATCGCGTTCGACTCGCTGTTGAAGCTCGCGCTCGTGCTCGACTGCCTCGGCGATTTCGACAAGCTCGCTGCCGACGAGGACAGCGCGATCGCCGGCCGCTCGCTCGATGATGTGCTGGCCGCCGGCCACACGCGTAAGAGAGGGCGGCTCGAGTGACGCATCGCCCGGCCAGGCTTCTCAACGTCTTTCTAGACGGCCGCGAGCGCCGCAAGGTCGGTCGCATCGCCGCGCAAAACCGGCGCATCCTGTTCGAGTACGACCCGGCGTTCCTCACGACCGGGTTGCAAATCTCGCCGTTCCGTCTGCCGCCGCGCTCCGGCGTCGTGGTCGGCGATCCGCAGTCATTCGATGGCCTATTCGGCGTCTTCAACGACAGCCTGCCGGACGGCTGGGGTCGGCTCCTGCTCGATCGCGCCGTCGAGAAGCTCGGCGTCGCGCGCCAGGACTTGACGCCGCTTGATCGTCTTGCCCACGTCGGCGTCGGCGGCATGGGCGCGCTGGCCTACGAGCCCGACCTCAGCAAGGGCGCACACAATCCGGTGATCCTGAAGCTCGACAAGCTCGCGCACGTGGCTGCGCAAGTGCTCGGCGGTGCGCAAGGTGAGATCGTCGAGGAGCTGCTGCGCCTCAATGGCGCCTCCGCCGGCGCGCAGCCCAAGGTTGTCGTGCAGATCAGCGCCGACAAGAAGCAGATTGCGCACGGCCCCTCGCCGCTGCCGCAAGGCTATTCACACTGGATGATAAAATTCCCGTCGGCGCATGACGACGCCAACGCCGGCGCCGTCGAATACGCCTACAGCCTGATGGCGCACGCCGCCGGCCTCGTGATGCCGGACACGCACCTGTTCGGCGCCGGTTGCAAACGCTACTTCGGCATCGCGCGCTTCGACCGCGACAGCGACCGACGCATCCACATGCACAGCCTCTCGGGCCTCCTGCACGCAGACCACCGAGCACCGACGCTCGACTACGACGCGTTCCTGACCGCCACGCACGTGCTGACCAAAGACGCCAGCGATCTGGCGCGCGCCTTCCGCCTCGCCTGCTTCAACGTGCTCGCCCACAACCGCGTTGATCACGCCAAGAACGTCTCGTTCCTGCTCGACGACGCCACCGGTCGCTGGACACTTGCCCCCGCCTACGACCTCACCTTCTCCGCCGGCCCCGGCGGCGAGCAGAGCATGCTCGTCATGGGCGAAGGCCGCGCGCCGGGTGCCGAGCACTTGCGTGCCCTCGCCAAGAAACACGGGTTGAAAAAGGCCGACGCGATCATCGACGAGGTCCGCGCCGCGATCACGCGCTGGCCGGAGTGGGCGGACGAGGCGGGCCTGGCGAAGCGCGCGGCCAAGGTGGTCGGGGAGCGGATTTGGGCTTGATGAGCGCGCCGATCCACGCCGACGACAATACGCCCGCCGCCGACCATGTCAGACATTGGAGTCATCGAGGTCACAAGCGTTTGGGACATCATCTCGCTGGTGTCGCCTACTCGTGGCGAATCGCTCTGGTGTTTTACATCAACGGCAGGTCAAGGCCTTAGCGCTCCCAAACCTTCCCCGTTGCCCGCGCACGACTCCACAGTCATCAGGATTGTGCTCGCAGCCGCTGCGTCGTCAAGAAGCTCCCGTCGTGGCAACGCGAGCGCCAAGGACAACTACTCGCGCTTCGGTCGGCACGCGTCGATAGAGATCGATGACATCGTGGTTGAACATGCGAATGCAGCCCGATGACACAGCCTTGCCGATGGTATGCGGCTCCGCCGTGCCGTGAATGCGGAACAGCGTGTCCTTGCCATCCTTGAAGAGGTACAGAGCGCGCGCGCCGAGCGGATTGGTTGTCCGCCTTCCATGCCGCCCTTCCATTTATCGTAGAGGTCGGGATTCCGGCGGATCATGTCGGCGGTCGGCGTCCACCGCGGCCATGGCCGTTTGAAACCGACGACGGCGCTGCCGGTGAATTGCAGCCCATCAACCCCAACACCGATGCCATAGCGGATCGCGGTACTATGTTCCTGCACGAGATAAAGGAAGCGGTTGTCCGTATCGATGACGATCGTTCCGGGATGCTCGTCAGTCTTGAAGTCGACGATCTGCCGGAGATTTCGCGCCTTGATGCGCGAAACGTTGAAAGCCGGCACCGGGAACTTCTCATCGCTCAGCGTTCCGTAGTGAGGTGCAACCTGCCGGGCCGCGATCTCCTCCAGACCGGGCGCCGCGTCGAGTGACGAGCATGCCGTAAGGCCGAAGGCGACAAGCGTCAGTAGGAGCAGAATCGGGATGTGGCTCAAACGCGAAGCGAGAATTTGATGACGCGAGCGGCTCGCTGGCGTGCCGGGGCTGATAGTCACCGCAGAAAGCTGCGGCGCGCATTGAGGTCGTTCAGGCGCTGTCCTGGGCCCAAGCGGCACGATGCCTGTCGGGTTGAGCGCCTTGATCGAGTAATAGCCGCGCTTGATGTGCGCGATGCTCACGGTCTCGCGAATGCCCGGGATATCGAGAACGCGCGCCATGTAGGCCGAGAGCGCTGGGTAGTCGACGATGCGCTTGAGGTTGCACTTGAACAGGCCGTGATAGGCGACGTCGAAGCGCACCAGCGTGACAAACAGGCGGATGTCGGCCTCGGTCAGACAATTGCCGACGAGGTAATCGCACGACGCGAGATGCGTCTCGAGTTTGTCGAGCATCGCAAAGACGTCGTGGAATGCGTCCTCGTCGGCAACCTGCGTGGTCGCAAATCCGGCGCGGTAAACACCATTGTTGAGGGCGGGGTAGATGCGCGCGTTCCAGGCATTGATCTCGGCCCTGAGGGCTTCCGGATAGAGATCGATTGTAGCATCGGCGAGATCGCCGAAGCCGTCGATGAACATGCGCACGATGTCGGCGGATTCGTTGCTGACGATCGTCCCAGTTGCCTTGTCCCATAGGACCGGCACGGTGGCCCGGCCGGTAAAGCGATCATCAGCGCGTGTGTAAAGATCGTGCATGTAGGACGCGCCGCTCAGCGCGTCCGTCCCGGCAAAGCGCCAGCCCTGGTCCGACAATTCCGGCTCGACGACCGTCACACCGACAACATTGTCGAGCCGCTTCGGCTTGCGCGCCATCAGCGTGCGCGAGGCCCACGGACAGATGGGCGCCACGTAAAGATGATAGCGACCCGGCTCGGCCCTAAAGCCGCGATCACCGCTCGGCCCCGCGCGGCCGTCGGCGTGACCCAGTTGCGGAAGCTCGACGTCTGACGCACAAAGCCACGCTTGGCGTCGGTCGCCTGTACGGGCTGCCAATCCGCTGTCCACTTGCCGTCGATCAGCATGGCGCTGCTCCTCTCGAAAGCAGGTTATGCCGCGTGCTGTTTCACCCAGGCGATTTAGCGATCCATCCAGCCTTGCAGAAGCTGGCGGCTCGCGGCGCCAATGCTGCCGTCGGACTCGAACAGCCCGTCCTTGGCCTGGATAAACGCTTCGGGCTGACCAAGCGTCGGTACGTCGAGGTAGGCGAGGATGTTGCGCAGGTGCTGCTGGGCGAGTGCGGTGCCGATGGCGCCGACCGAAACGCCGATGACGCCCGCGGGCTTGCCGCCCCACACGCTCTGGCCGTAGGGCCGCGAGGCATGGTCGATGGCGTTCTTGAGCACGCCGGGGATCGAGCGGTTGTATTCCGGCGTGATGAAGATGAGGCCGTGCGCCGCCGCGATCTCAGATTTGAGCCGCTTCACGGCCGTCGCCTGATTGGCGTCGTCGTCCTGATTGTAGAGCGGCAGGTCGCCGATCTCGATCACGTCGAAAGCGAAGCCCGAGGGCGCCAGCTTGGCCAGCGCCGTCGCCAGTTTGCGGTTGAAGCTGTCCTTGCGCAGGCTGCCGACGATGACGGCGATCTTGGTGGTGCTCATGGTCTGTCTCACTTTTGATTGTTGATGGTTCTGCTCAAGGAGCCACGCTCAAGAGTTCGTCGAGATCGAGCGGCCGCGTGTCCATGGCCAGCTCGCCTGTCGACGTGCGGGGCCAATCGGCTTCATCGCGATCCCAATAAAGCTCGACACCATTGCCGTCAGGATCGCGCAGGTAGAGGGCCTCGCTGACGCCGTGATCGCTGGCGCCATCGAGCGGTACCTTGGCGTCGATCAGCCGCTTGAGCGCATCGGCGAGGGCCGCGCGCGTCGGATAGAGGATGGCCGTGTGGAAGAGACCGGTCGTGCCGCGCGGCGGCGGCAGTCCGCCCTTGCTCTCCCAGGTGTTGAGGCCGAGGTGATGGTGATAGCCACCGGCGGCGAGAAAGGCCGCCTGCCGGCCGTAACGCTGCTTCAGCTCGAAGCCGAGCACACCGGCGTAGAAGGCGAGCGCCCGGTCGAGATCGGCCACCTTGAGATGGACGTGGCCGATGCGGGTGCCTGGATGGATCGGCCGCGGCGTCAGCTGCGGCTCGATACGGGGAAGCGTGCCATCGAGGGGCATGATGTGTCTCCTATGCGTGAACAGCGCCCGACTCAGCGAGCTTCGGCGATGCGCGCGGTGTCCGCGAAAATTCGGAACGACGGGCGCCAGGCGCAGGCGCCATCTCCGAGCAGGGCCTGCACGACGAGCGTCACGGTCCAGTAGGCCGGGAACTCCCAGCCGCCCTTGGCCGCCGAGAACAGCCAGCCGTTCGGCACGTGCTGCAGCGTGGCGCCGATCAGGACCGGCAGGGCGAGGAGTGCGACGGCGCGGGTCCACACGCCGAGGATCAGGGCGATGCCGCCGAGGATCTCGCCGCCGATGACGAGATAGGCGAAGAAGCCCGGAAAGCCGATGCTCTCGAAGTATCCGACGGTGCCGGGGATGGTAAACGTGAACACTTTCAGCAGCAGGCCGTGGGCGAGCAGCAGGAAGCCGAGGCTGACGCGAAGCAGCAGGGCGGCATAGAGAGCGGTGCGATTGTCGATCATGTGTGTCTCCTTTGGTAGCGGGTTGCCCTGAACATGCCGATGATCCTCGAGTTTGATAATCATGATTTCTATGATATTACTTCACACCATTGGTGTGAGTCGAAAATGCTCGATCGTGTCACCGGAATGCAGGTGTTTTCGCGCGTGGCGGCGCTCGGTAGCCTGTCGGCGGCTGCGCGTGCCCTCGGCATGTCGCAGACCATGGCGACCAAGCACATGGCCGCGCTGGAAGACCGGCTCGGCACCAAGCTGCTGCACCGGACCACGCGCCGCCTGTCGCTGACCGAGGCAGGCCGCACCTATCTCGAGGCCGCCGAGCGCATCCTCGCCGACATCGAAGAGGCCGATGCCAAAGCCACGGTCGCCGCCGTCGAAGTCCGCGGGACGCTGCGCCTCAACGCGCCTGTGTCCTTCGGCATCCGCGAGATCGCCCCGCTGCTGCCCGAGCTTGCCGCGCGCCATCCGGGGTTGACAATCGATCTGGGCCTGAACGATCGCTATGTGGATCTCGTCGAGGAGGGCTGGGATCTCGCCATCCGGATCGGCAGCATGAAGTCATCGAGCTTCGTCGCACGACGCATCGCGCCCTGCCCGACTGTCGTGTGCGCGTCACCGCATTATCTCGCCAAGCATGGGCGTCCGACGACGATCGCGGCGCTCAGCGCGCACAACTGCCTCGGCTATACACTCTCGCGCGACGTCGGCGTCGACCGCTGGTATTTCGGACGCGACGGCAAGGTCAGCACGCCGGTGAAGGCAAACCTCAAAGCCAACAACGGCGACGTGCTGGTGGCGGCCGCCGTCGCCGGGCAGGGTATCATCTACCAGCCCTCGTTTCTGGTCTCGCGCGAGATCGACGCTGGCCAACTCGTTCCGATCAGGCTCGATCATCCGACCCGCGAGTTCGACGGCATCTACGCGGCCTATGCTTCCGATCGTCGACCGCCGGCCAAGGTCCGCGCCACGATCGACTATCTGGCGGAGCACTTCTCGGCGACTTCAAAGCGGAACGACCGCCGTTGAGCGCAGACACGCCAGATAGCGGATGCCTCTACTTCGCCCTGGCATCATGCCAGCTTGGCTGCCAATGCTCATCGCATCAACGGAAGAACACATACTTAACGAGTGCCGCGATCACGAGGGCGATGATGACGGCACCGGCAAGGTGCATCCAGCCCATGCCCCAGAACATCCCATCGTACTTCATTAGAAATTTCCCTTCTGCCTCCTTGCGGCCCGCATTTCTCAGGGTGCCGCCAGAGTTACGTCACGTGACCCTCACTTCGGTCATCATGCCAGTCGCCATGTGATAGAGATGATGGCAGTGCAGGAACCATGATCCCTTGTGGTTGGCGTCGAACGCGACGGTGACGGGCATGTGCGGAGGCACGATCACCGTATCGCGTACGGCCCCACCCAAACGCTGTCGCCCGATCGACGTCACCTGGAAATGGTGGCCATGCAGATGCATGGGGTGCATCATCGAGGTCGGGTTCATGAAGGTCATCTCGACACGATTGCCCTGCCGGACCTCGAATGTCTGATGCTCGCCGTGAACCCGTCCGTTGATGGTCCAGCGGTAGCCTGCATCCTCACCGAGCATCACCATGAAGGTTTTGTCAGCGCGTCTTGTCGCTAGGGCCTCGGAGGCTCTGAGTCGCATTTCGAACGCGAGATCGACGAAACCGGCGGCAGTGGGTGCAGCCTCGGCGAGTTTGCTGACGACTGCGCCTGTCGTTGCGAGAACGATGCCCGTAACGAACTGCGCCGATTCCACCTGGGCCAGAACCGGGAATGCACCACCAGACTTCGGAATTGTGACGACGAGATCAATCCGCTGCCCCTGCGCAAGTGGGTAGGATTGCGCCGCGGCGGGTTGACATGGTGTGCCATCCACCGCGACGCACGTCGCCTCCAGTCCCGGCGTCGAGATGAAGAAGGCCGTCGCTGTGCCCCCGTTGATGATGCGCAACCGAATACGACCGCCCTTCTCGACTTTGACGACTTCGGGGTCGTCGAGCGTCCGGTCATTGGCGAGGAAGGCGTCGTATCTGACGTCATTGGCGTGAACCATGCCCATCATGTTTCCAGCGCCGTGGCCGGGCATCGCGTGTGGCATCGGTGAAGCTGCTTTTGCCGACGGCGAACGCCCCTTTGGAAGCGGCGTGCCGTGACCAGCATGAGCGTCTGCACCGCCGAGCTCTGCCAGAATTTCCTGCGGTGAGCGAAACGCGAAATCGTGCAACATGATCACGACGTCATGTACGTCGCCGACATTCTTCTCCCGCGTGACCATGGGGGCGGCCAGAAGCTGCTGCTCCGACAACGTGTGGGCATGCATCCAGTGCGTTCCGGGCGTCAGTTCGAAATCGTGCATGTCGCTCAACCCAGGCGCAATCGCGCCACCCTCAGGTCGCGCCCGATCCTGATCGAAAGAAGCCTTTGTCTGGCCGTGCCAGTGCATCTGCAGCGGCTCGTCCGACGCGTTGAGCAGCGGCCCGGCGAACCGGTCTCCCTCGTTGGCGAAAAGACCATGCCGGCCGCCTGCCCCGGTTATGCCGAAAACTTTGGCTGCCTTGCGCTTCACCTCGATCGTTCGCGACGCCACGGTCAGGGCCGGCGTCGCTGCAAAAGCCCGCGACCAGGGAGAGACGGCTAACCCAGCGCCGGCAACCAGCGCAGGTCTCAAGAACGTGCGGCGCGACAGGTGAAGCAGATCCTGCTTGTGAGGTTGCGTTGTCATGTCAAAGTCTCCGATCGCCGATGAACCGGTCGAACCGACTGAATGGAGGGCTCCCAAACAGAATGACGTCGTAGGTGTCAGGCTGACCGCCCTCCATTCCCGGCGAACCGATCGGCATTCCCGGCACGGCCAGTCCGCGCCCCTCGGGCTTTTCTGCCAGCAGTCGAAGAATGGACTGAGCTGGAACGTGGCCTTCGATCGTGTAGCCGGCGATCACAGCCGTATGGCAGGAAGCCAGCTCCGCCGGGACGCCGTGCTGGGCTTTAATCGACTGGATGTCCGAGGTCTCGATGACCGTCGCAACGAAGCCATTGCGGCGCAGATGCTCGACCCATCCAGTGCAGCAGCCGCAGTTGGGGTCCTTCCAGACCGTGATATCGGGCCGCGTCTCCGCCAGAGCGGGGCCGGCGAGCACCACCATGGTGCCGATCGCGATCTGCCCGAGGAATGCCCTGCGGCCGCTATCGTGTGGTTTGTCGCTCATCGATCAATCTCCTCGCGCGTGCCAAGGCTTGTGTCGCTGATCCGGATCAACGACGCGACCGCCCCAGCACCTCCATCAGTTCCGCAACCTTCTTGCGCTGCTCGGCAGCATCACCGCTGGCGATCGCGTGCTCGACGCAGTGGGCGATGTGGTCCTGAAGGATCTCCTCCTCGACCTTCGCCAGCGCGGCCCGTACCGCCGCGATCTGGGTGACGATGTCGATGCAGTAGCGGTCCTCCTCGACCATGCGGGAAAGACCGCGCACCTGACCTTCGATGCGGCTAAGGCGTTTGAGGCGGGCGGGTTTCGCTTTGGTGCTCATCCGTTGACGGATACCCTATGGGGGTATATATGTCAAGGGATGCCCCCGGCAGGTATAGGCCGGTGAACACCAAGTCTGGACGGTCGAGATGGAACAGCACGCAACCCACGCCCACGGGGCGCACTCAAATCACGCGTCGCATGCGTCCTCAGGGCACGGCGCGAAAGACCCGGTCTGCGGCATGACCGTCGACCCGCACACGGCGAAGCACCGGCATACCCACGAGGGGCATCCGTATTATTTCTGCTCGGCGCGGTGCCGCGAGAGGTTCATCGCTGAGCCCGCGAAATACCTGAAGCCGGAGACAAAGCCGGCGGCTCCTGTTCCGGCCGGCGCGATCTACACCTGCCCGATGCATCCCGAGGTCCGGCAGGAAGGGCCGGGCGCGTGCCCCATCTGCGGCATGGCACTCGAACCCGAGATCGTCTCGGCCGACAGCGCACCCAACCCCGAGCTTGCGGATATGACGCGGCGGTTCTGGATTGGCCTCGCGTTGACGCTGCCTGTCTTCGCGCTCGAGATGGGCGGGCACCTGACTGGTCTGCATCAGTGGCTCGGTCAGCAGAAATCCAACTGGATCCAGCTCCTGCTCGCGACACCCGTGGTGCTCTGGGCCGGCTGGCCGTTCTTCGAGCGCGCCTGGGCCTCTCTGAAGTCCCGCAACTTCAACATGTTCACGCTGATCGCCATGGGCACCGGCGTGGCGTGGGTCTACAGTATCGTCGGCACGGTCTGGCCGGGACTGTTCCCGGCATCGATGCGCGCGCATGACGGCTCGGTCGCCATCTACTTCGAAGCCGCGGCCGTCATCACCGTGCTGGTGCTGCTCGGGCAGGTGCTGGAGCTCCGGGCGCGCGAGCAGACGAGCGGTGCCATCAAGGCGTTGCTCGACCTCTCACCGAAGATGGCACGCCGCATCAAGGCCGATGACAGCGACGAGGATGTCAGCCTCGATCAGGTTGCGGCCGGCGATCGCCTGCGCGTACGTCCGGGCGAGCGTATTCCGGTCGATGGCGAGATCGTCGACGGCCGCAGTGCCATCGACGAGTCAATGGTCACGGGCGAGAGCATGCCTGTGACCAAGGAGGCCGGCGAGAAGGTCATCGGCGGCACCATGAACCAATCCGGCGGCTTCGTGATGCGCGCCGACAAGGTCGGCCGCGACACGGTGCTCGCGCAGATCGTGCAGATGGTGGCGCAGGCGCAGCGCAGCCGTGCACCCATCCAGCGACTTGCGGATCAGGTGTCGGGCTGGTTCGTGCCGGCTGTGATCGCCGTCGCGGCCCTCGCCTTTGCTGCGTGGTCGATTTGGGGGCCCGAGCCGCGCCTCACCTTTGGGCTGATCGCTGCCGTCTCGGTGCTCATCATCGCCTGCCCTTGTGCGCTCGGACTCGCGACGCCGATGTCGATCATGGTCGGCGTGGGACGCGGAGCGCAATCCGGCGTGCTCATCAAAAATGCCGAGGCGCTCGAGCGGATGGAGAAGATCGACACACTTGTCGTCGACAAGACCGGCACGCTGACCGAGGGCCGGCCGAGCGTTGTCGCCATCAGGACAGCGGATGGTATCAACGAAACCGATCTGCTGCGGCTCACGGCCAGCCTCGAGCGGTCGAGCGAGCACCCGCTTGCCGCCGCGATCGTGCGGGCGGCAACAGTGCGCGGCCTGTCTCTCGTGCAGCCGTCGAGCTTCGACTCACCCGTCGGCAAGGGCGTCGTTGGCACGGTCGAGGGGCGCAAGCTCGTCATCGGCAATCAGCGCATCATGACGGAAGGCGGGATCGATACGGCGGGCCTGAGCGCCGCTGCCGACGAGCTGCGCAAGGAGGGTGCGACCGCCATTTTCGTTGCCATTGACGGCAAGGCCGCGGGCATCATCGCCATCGCCGACCCGATCAAGGCCACGACGCCTGCCGCGATCGCCGCGCTCAAGGACGCCGGCATCCGCGTTGTCATGCTGACAGGCGACAACCGCACGACCGCCAATGCCGTCGCCGCCAGACTCGGCATCACCGAGGTCGAGGCCGAGGTGCTGCCGGAGGACAAGAGCAAGATCGTCGAGCGATTCCGGGCCCAAGGCCGTGCCGTTGCGATGGCAGGTGACGGCGTCAACGACGCGCCGGCACTCGCCGCCGCCGATGTCGGCATCGCCATGGGCACCGGCACGGATGTGGCCATGGAAAGCGCCGGCGTCACGCTCCTGAAGGGCGATCTCACGGGCATCGTCCGCGCGCGGCATCTTTCGGCGGCCACAATGGCGAACATCCGGCAGAACCTGTTCTTCGCCTTCATCTACAATGCGGCCGGTGTGCCTGTCGCCGCGGGCGTGCTCTATCCGCTGTTCGGCATCCTGCTCTCGCCGATCATTGCCGCCGCGGCGATGGCGCTGTCCTCGGTCAGCGTCATCGGCAATGCGCTGCGGCTGAATCGAGTGCGGCTCGAATGATGTGCTACTAGAGTTGATCGCGATCAAGAAGGCTGGTTACAAATTCGTGGAATATGAAACATAGTGACTAGTCGTGCTGCGCAAACATCTGCCGAGGACGTGCACAGATGTTGCAAGGTGTCATCATCTCTGGATTGCGGTTGCTGATCGCGGCAGTATTCTGCTCGTTTCTTGCGGTGCCAGCGTCAGCGCATCCAGGACACCACTATGCAACGTCCGTGAGTGTCTCTAAAGCTGTGTTTGCCTCACTGCTCGATGGGCAAGGAGCGGGCCATACAGAAAGCAGCAGTAGTGCGACTGCGGTCTCAGCGACAAGGCCACTTTGTTGGTCTAGCAGCTGCTGCTGCACAGAGTGTGGCGGCCCATCGGGGTGTGCAACGGGCGCGGCGTGCGGTTCAGGGCCCTGCGGCACGTGCAGTGGTGCGCTTGCCGCATCGGATGTTCGCTTGATATTGTCAGGCGGATTGGTGCCTGTCCTGAGGTCGGATCAGCACCAAACAGGTCGTGGCCCGGGTCCCGGTGAAGAGCCACCACGCGTCGCAGCGTAGTCGACGGCCGTATCGGTCGTGCGTTAGACGCACGACCGATCCAATCAATCCCAAAGCAGAGCCGAGCATCGCCTACGCGCGACATCCGTTCACCCGAACGGGTCAGCAGGCAGCAACCGGCGTCCAACTACAAGCGCCAGCCAAACGAGGAGTATCGACCATGAAACGGCCCACTATAGCTCTGGCTGCACTCGCGGCGGCAGGATTTATGGCAGTCGTTGTGCCTTCGAACGCGCAGCAGCCCGGTATGGGCATGCGTGACATGCCTATGGGCCGCGGCGGCATGATGGGGATGAGGGGCGACTGCCCGATGATGGGCATGACGATGGGCGGCGACATGTCGACGTTCGCCGAGGGGCGCGTCGCGTTCCTCAAAGCCGAACTCGCTATCACGGATGCACAGAAAGCCGTCTGGGAGACCTATGCGGCCGCTCTCAAGAAGAACCTGCAAGGGATGCTGGCGATGCGCCAGACTATGATGAAGGTCATGGAAGCCAAGACACCGGTTGATCGGCTCGATGCCCACATCTCGGCCATGGACGGCCGCCTTTCATCGTTGAAGGAAGTGAAGCCGGCACTGAACGCTCTCTACGCTGCGCTGAGCACTGAGCAGCAGAAGAAGGCCGACCAGATCCTGACCGAGATGGGTTGCATGATGTGAGGAGTGTGGGGCCGCGCATAAGGCGCGCCGTTTGTTCAACACTGCATCCACAGACTGGAGAGAAACATGAAGTCCTTCATCGTGGCCATGGCCACCTTGCTCGCACTACCGACGTTAGCAGTCGCGCAGCAGCAAACGGCACCAAAATTGAAGGTGCTCGCCGCACCAGAGGATCCGCGCCAGAAGACGATCCTGGTCGGACGCGCTGAAGCCGGCGGCATGATCATCCAATTCGAGATTGAGCCCGCGACAACGATGATCATGCCGATGGGATCACCGCCGCGACTGACCGAGCATGCACCTGGGGCCGGCGAGGTCTACCATCTCGAGGTGAAGCCGATCGATCCGCGCTCAAAGACGCGCATTCCGTATGCCATCGTCAAGTTCGAGGCGACGAACCGGGATACCGGGAGGGCGCTCAGAGGCGAGTTGCACTCGATGTGGGGTGGCAGCGGCCTTCACTATGCACTGAACAGTGCGCTTGCCGGTGATGGCGCCTATGATTTCTCCATTACGGTCGAGCCGCCAACATTTTCGCGCTCGATCAAAGATAGGGACTTGTTCGCCAAGCCCGCGACGGCACGCTTTCACTTCAAGCTCAAGGGAGGCGCATTGGTCGAGGTATCGGAGCCGGTTCCCGCGCCAGGCTAATGCTCGGAAGGCTGCCGCCCCTACGGCAAAGGTCTTGGCCATGCCCGTGCTCAGCCGGTCAGCAACGATCAATGCCCCGGCTGGGCGCGTGTTTGCCTACGTCGATGATATTCGCAATCTCGCCCGCCACATGAGCGAGCGCGGCTCGATGCCGATGATGGGATCGAAGCTGACGCTGGAGAACGTGACGCCGGAGCCGACCGGCATCGGCGCGACCTACCGGTACACGGGGCGCGTCATGGGATTCACCATCGACTTTTCGGAAACTGTGACACGCTACGTCCCCGGCCGCGAGAAAGTCTGGCGGACGATCGGACAGCCGCGCCTCCTCATCATCGATAGCTATGAGATGCGTGTGCTGGTCGAGCCGGCCTCCGACACCACGGCACAGCTCACCATCAGCATCGATTATGCGCTGCCGCGCAAAGGCCTTTGGCGCTTCCTCGGCGGATTGCTCGCGGCCCCCTACGCACGCTGGTGTCTCGGCAGCATGATCGAAGGCACCATGCAGGAAATGGCAGGAGACGGCGCATGACCTCGAGCCGCGCAACCGAACCGCTCTGGCCCGCTGCACTCAGGCGCTACATCGTGGCCTCGGCTGCCCTGCATCTCGCCTGGGAGATGGCACAGCTGCCCCTCTATACGATTTGGTCAGAGCCGCTCGGCAAGAGGGCCTTCGCCGTGCTCCACTGCACGATCGGCGACCTGATGATCGCCGGTCTCTCGCTGCTCGCCGCGCTTGCACTGGTCGGCAGGTCGGACTGGCCCAGGACGGAATCGCGCTCAGTCTGGTTCCTCGTGGTCGCCATCGGCGTGGGATACACGGTCTACAGCGAGTGGCTGAACGTCAATGTGCGTGGAAGCTGGGCCTATGCGCCGATGATGCCGACGCTGCCCGTTATCGGCACCGGCCTCGCACCCCTCCTGCAGTGGCTCGTAGTGCCGACTTTGGCGCTCCGCTTTGCGATCGGCCGCTTGCCATGGACGGACAGTTGAACCAAGCCTCACCAGAAGGAGAAGACGATGTCAGACATTAAATTATTCCTGGGATCAACCGCCGGGCTGGCGGTTTGCGCTGCACTGGCCGCGCTCGGGCTCTATCTGCTCGTCTATCACCTCAACCATGTCCTGCTCGCGGTGCCCTATCTGGTGCTGCTCGCCTGCCCGCTCATGCACCTGATGCACCGAGGCCATCACAGCCATCATGGCAACCACCCTCCGAAGAAGGACTGAGTGTCCCGTCGTCTTGGCACCTGCAGGATTGGCTGTCCTCATGGTGCGCTGCCATCTCGTCCGCGACCGAGTTGCGGGGTTCGGCGAGCAATTCGTCAACATGCTCTATCCCGCCGCACCGGGAGCGCCTGCGACCGAGGCGCCGCTGCCGGGACCGCGGCTCTACTATCCGTCGACGCGACCCGATTTCCAGCGCCTGAAGGAGAAACTGGAGCGCGGATGGGTCGCGTCCCCTTCAACATGTCGCGCCGGCTGAACCAGCGTGCGACCACATTGCCAATGCTTCCCTCAATGACTTCGTTGATGGGGCGGTTCTCGGCGGCCTCGAAAGCTTCCTCGCGCGTTGCAAATCCGTCAGTGTTCGTGGCGGGGCTCTCAACTGGCTTCGATTGCTGCGCTTTTGCCAAGGCATTGCTACGCCTCGATGACACGCAGGAGGACAGGCGGCCGGATCCCGCGCGTCTACTGCCGCGATGAGCGCGCCGTGATCCGCATGACGCTGGCGCGGGGTGGACATAGGCTGGTGCTCGTACCGCTCGCCGCAATTCTCGTCGCGGGCCTGCGGTTGCGCTTCATGGAGATGCTCGCAGATCGCATGAACTCCGGCCCTCGGCAGCGCGGGTGCGACGTCTCCGTCGCGAAGGGTGATGAGCTTGGCTGGTTCGAGCACAGCTCGACCATCATCGTGCTGGAGCCCCCGGGGTTTGTGCTGGCTGAAGGCGTGACGGCAGGCGAACAACTCCGAATGGGGCGCGCACTTCTCACCTTGCCAAAGGCTTGAGCACGCGTCGTCATCTCGCAGAAGCCGCAGAATGGAGCCTTCGATGATCGCGTCCAAACGAAGTCCATTCGACGCGGAGACCACGCAGGCCTGTTAACGCTCTCAGGCTGAGATCTCGAAGACAAGCGAGGATGTATGCATCGCGCCATACTGATCGACCACTTGCACTGTCGCGACATAGGTGCCGACGGGCAGCTGCGGTAATGCCGCGCACCAGAGATGTGTGCACGCTGTTGCCGTCACCCAGGGCTTTACGACATCGCGATGCCTCAGAAACGTCGAGGCTGCCGTGACGTCTGCCGCGGCTTTCCGCTCGAGTGTCAGATTGGTCGCCTGACTTGCGCCGGCGCGGGCGATGCTGCCCGTCACGGTCGTGCGCGGTCCGTCATCGAACACGTTCACGGTGAGGTCGGTGTTGCAGCACTCGTCCACGGTCAGCGAGCCGCTCCGGCGAACGCGCTGACTGGCCGACGCGTCGTTAGCGAACTCGCAGCCGTCAAGCGTCAAACGCAACTGCGGATGGCCTGTGTGCCCCACGGGCACGTAGCGCGTCTTGTACGCTTGGCCATCGATCTCGAGCACGTGGAACCCTTTCGGCGTTCCATCCGTACTCATGGCCACAGGCTGCGACGCACTGTCGAACGGTCCGCTCCACCAGCTTCCGCAGGCGGCCGTCAGCACGTGATGATGATGCGTGCCGGGTCCTGAGAACCCGTGCGCGGCGCCTAGATAGTGATGCTCGGTCGTATGCATATGCCCGGCAAGGCTCAGCGTGTTTGGTCGCCCCGACAGAAGCCCGAGCAGTGCCGCATGGTCGGCAGTCAGGCTCGCGGGCTCAACCGACCCGTCCGCGGTGATCAACGGAATGTGCATCGAGACGACGACCAGCCGATCGCGCGGCAACGCCGCGAGGATCGCCTGACCCAGGCAAGCTGGGCGGCGCCGATGGCGCCACGATAGTTGTAGCCCGCCGGCGTGAGCTTGCCGTCCGGCGGCCGCTCGACGTTGTTCAGAAGGATGAATGTCGCGCCGCCATAGTGGAACGCGCTGTGGCAGGGGCCGAAGGTGCGCTTCCAGGTCTCGAAGCAAGTCGCGGCCGGACCGTGATCCATGTCGTGGTTGCCTGGACAGTGGTGCCACGGAAAACCCGCGCTCGCGATGAGCCGGCGATATCGCGAATAGAGGTCCGGGCGATCGGAAACGATGTCGCCGTGATTGATGGCGAAGGCCGGGCGGGTCTCGATGACGGCGGGAAGCACGCTGTCGCGCAGGTAGCCGAGCTCGATCTCCGATTCAGGTTGCGTATCGGCGAGCAGCGCAACGTCGAAGCGACGCGGCTCCGGCTTGCGACGGAGCAGGAAGTCGTGGTTCGGCCTTGCGGGTGACCCGCCGATCTCATGGGCGTCTGCCAAAGCGCTGTCGAGTGCGACGGGCCAGGCGAAGTCATCGGGCTTGATGACGAACACGTGTTCACCTAGCCGGACAGGAAGACGCCAGCGGCCTTCACGATCCGAGAGCGCGATGTCGAGGCCATTCGTAACCTGCGCGCCGGCGAGACCGCGCCGTTCGCCGCCCGGCAGCTCTTCGTAGACGTTTCCCGCAAGCTCTGTGGCACAGGGGACTGTCGACGCGCCAAGCCCGAATGCCCCTGCTGCTGCTGCGCCGCCGGCAAGGATATCGCGGCGCGACATCTCGAGAGTGAATGGGCTCATGCACGACCTCCGCGCAAAGCCCTAGCCGAGATTCGTGACACTGCTGCAAAACGCGGAACGCTTGGCTGGCCGGTTAGGGCTTGGTGTTCCAGATCGGACGGAAGGAGAGGAGTGCGGGGCCGCTTGGATTCACCAGAACCTCGACAGCATGCATCTGGTCGGCGCCGAACACTTCCAGCGCGACCATCTGCGGCGCGCGCTTGCGAAACGGCGTGTGGACGCGGAAGTTGTGGCTGTCACCATAGATCAACAACGCCGGTCGACCGAATTCCAGCGCCTCCCGCACCAGCATCTCCGCCACGTTGAGAAACCCCGAGTGGGCCAGGTGCTGGTCTCTCCCGAAATGTCCGAAGTCGAACTCGAACATGTCCGCCTGCATGGCGATGACGATGCCTTTGGCCGAGTCGCGCTTGGCCTTGGCGAAGCCGTCCGCAAGCCAAGCGAGGTTTGCCTCGTCCCGATCGAAGAACTCCTTGGCCACTCGCCGATCGCGCGGCTCGAGGCCGTTGTTCGAACCGACGACATGCAACGTCAAGAACTGGATGCCGCTGCGGCTGAAGCGGGCGTTCTCGACGAAGCGGCGATGTTCGTTCATCACGTCCGATTGACGCTCCAGCGCGATCGGCGCCTTGCCGAGGCTCAGTGGCTTCGGGAAGAACATCGCGCGGAGGCGTCCGAGGCGTTCCAGAGGATCGAACTTACCGGCCTTCTCGCGGTGGCAGTCGGTCCATTCGTTGTCGCCTGGGGTGTAGATCAACGCGCGTTCGAATGAGTTCATGAATTGAAGTTGGAGCGCGAAGACCTCATCGGTGCAGGATTCCGAGCCGGACTTGATGTCGCCGACGTGGATCGTGAAGGCTGGCGCGCGGGCATTCACCGTATCGATCAGGCTGCGAAAGGCCGGATGCGACTTGGTCTTGTCGCCATAAGGCATGTCGCCGAGCGCCACGAAACTGAACGTCTCGGCGGATGCGGTCGGGCCGGACAAGCAAATGAGTGACAGGGCGGCGACTGCCGTCCGGAGCAAGCACAGCACGCGCATCGATACCGTCCGCGAAAGGGCAGGCAAACACTGAGCGGCATTGCTCGGACGATTTGATGACATCGCCATGACAGTGGCCGGAAGACGTTGTCGTCAACGTGTCACGTACCGGGAGCAAACGGCACCCGCGGCACCACAGCTTTCTGGAACGGTCGACCATGCAGTCCTGCCAGTTCGTCTCGCATGTTCCCATGATGCTCGATTGCCCACCGGCGATGGCAGCAGCCGTCAAGTACGTGTTCGAAGGCGAGTACGAGAGCCATCATTATGGCCACGGCCTGGATATTCTCGACATCGGCGCCAACGTCGGCTCTTTCGCGCTGTGGGCCGATATGCGATGGCCCGGCAGCACGATCACGTGCTTCGAGCCCAATCCTGGCACCTTTGCGTTTCTCGAGCGCAACGTCGCCCGACGCACGAACATCCACACGAAGAACGCCGCGGTGTATCCCGGCGTCGGCGAACGGGCGCCGTTCTTCTCGCGCTACGCCGGCGACGGTGAGGCCGGGCTGGTCGTCTATGCAGTCGACACATTCGAGGCTGGGGCCGTCAAAAGCACTTTCGACGTTTCTGTCGTGGAACCAACGGCGCTTCCGAGCCCTCACATCCTCAAGATCGACGTGGAGGGCGCGGAAGCCGCGATCCTGCGCCACGTCGATCTCTCGAAAACGGAGCTGGTGCTCGCCGAGTTCCAGAACCGCCGCAACCGCCGGCAAATGCAGACGATCCTGGCCGCTGCGGATTTCGTCGCCGTGCTCGACGAGGAGTGCCCCTGGGACCCGATCCTCGACTATCGCGACTATCGCCAGGATCTGAAGGGCGACGCCTACGGGCGCATGTTCTATGCGCGGAGGAAGCTGTCGCGCCTCGCCTACCGTCCAGCCGGAACGGCGTGAGGCGGCTCATGCTGAACCTCGATGAACATCTCGATCTGGTGCCGGACCTCGAGCTCGACTTGACCGGCTGCGGAGACCTGCGCGAGCACGGATTGCCGACGCCGGTGGTCGTCTCGCTCGCACGCCGGCCGGATCGCTGGCAGGCCGCTCTGACCAATCTCGCGCGATGCGGCATATCCGAGCCGATGCGCGCCGCGGCCGTCGATGGACGCGCACTCGAGGCCGATCTCATCGCGCGGTTGCTCGTCGAGCCCGCCAGCGTCGACCGGCCGCTCGAGGAATACCTGCAGTTGACGCGTCCGGCGGTGGGATGTTTTCTCAGCCACCTTGCGATCTGGCGGGCATTCCTGGCCTCCGGCGAAGAGCGCGTTCTCGTGCTCGAGGACGATGCCGTGCCTGGGCCGGAGTTCGCGCCCGAGCGCAACCGGGCGATCATGCAGGCGATGCCGCGCGACGCCGATATTCTCCTGCTCGGATGCACGATCATGGACGGACTTGCCGAGCCGACCGGTGATGCGCGGTTCTCGCGCGTCTACTACTACAACGGGACCTTCGCCTACCTTCTGACGCGTCAAGGCGCGTATGCGCTACTGCCGCGGATGTTGCCGGTGCGCACGCATATCGACAATCAGATCAGCCTGGCGCTCGTCGACGATCCGGTCGGGCTGCGCGTCTACGGATGCGAACCGCGGCTCTTCGGCCACGACTTCGGCGTCTACAGCGACGTCTACGTGCCGGTCGCCGATACCGGTCGAGCGGATGCGACGTTGCAGAAGATCTTCGACTCATGCCGCGCGCGCCTCGACCGGAACGGGGCGAGCTTGTTCCCGAAATACCAACCCTGATGCGGAGGCTCCGGCAGCCGAACGCCCGTGCGCCGCTGTTGGCGTGTCACACCACTGTTACAGCGCCTCAGTAAGTGCAGCCGATGACACCAGGCAAGGCGAGGCGCCGGCAGACGAGCCAGACACTGCCACGCACTCGACGGAGTTACATGCGGACCAAACTCTCACTCCAGCATTTATCGAAAAGCTTCGGTGCCAATCGGGTTCTGGAGAACATTTCGCTCGACATCGAGCCAGGTGAGTTCGTCTCCCTGGTCGGCCCGTCCGGCTGCGGGAAGTCGACGCTCTTGCGGATCATTGCCGGGCTCGAACGGCAAGACTCCGGTGGCGTCAGCATCGACGGCAGGAACGTCGACCGACTGAGCGCCTATGGCCGCAACATCGCGATGGTCTTCCAGAGCTACGCGCTCTATCCGCACATGAGCGCATTCGACAACATCGCCTTGCCGCTCTCGGTGAGCCGACTGTCACTCGCCGAGCGTCTGCCCGTCATACGGCACCTATCCCCCGTCGTCGGCGCGTGGCGCGCGGGATCGCCGACGACGTGCGGGCCGTCGCAGCCCAACTGCAGATCGAGCCCCTTCTGGCGCGCAAACCGGGGCAACTCTCCGGCGGTCAGCGCCAGCGCGTGGCGCTCGCGCGGGCCATGGTCCGCCAGCCCAGCGTCTTTCTGATGGACGAGCCGCTGTCCAACCTCGACGCGCAGCTGCGCGTCCATATGCGCGACGAGCTTGCCGATCTTCATGCGCGCCTCGGCGCGACATTCATCTACGTCACGCACGATCAGGTCGAGGCGATGACCATGTCGACGCGCGTCGCGATGCTCGATGCAGGCCGCCTGGTCCAGGTGGGAAGCCCCCGCGACCTCTACGAACGCCCGGCGACCCTGGCGGTCGCGCGGTTCATCGGCTCGCCGATGATCAATGTGCTTCCTGGGCGGATCGGCGAGTTCGGCGAACTACGCCTGTTGGACCAGATCATTCCGGTCACGACGACCCTTAAGCCGGGATCGGCTGTTTCAATCGGCCTGCGCGCGGAAGATCTCTCGATGAAGAGCGGGACGGGCATTGCTGGTCCGGCTCTCGCGGCGCGCATTCGACGGGTGGAGCACCACGGCGCGGACCGCCTGGTGTTCGCAGATCTTGTCGCACCCGCGGTTGGCTCGTTGATCGCGCGGATCTCGGGGATCAGCGCCCACGGCATCGAGCCTGCGCTCAGCGATATGGTAAGGATTGGCCTCTCTCCGTCACGCCTGCACGTGTTCGATGCGCGCGGCGAACGAGTCCCCGTGAACCTTGCTGCTGCCCGAACGGCGCACGAACCGAACGTCATGATTGAGCGAGCGGTGTCATGAGGTTCAGCGCCGCCGCTCTGCACGGGCCACTACCGACCGCTCGACCGGTCCGCCGCACATGGCACCCAAGCGTTGCCGGAGCCCGGTTCGTGCTGCCTGCAACGGTTCTGCTTGCCGCGCTGTTACTGGCCCCGTTGATCTGCCTCGTCGTCCTGAGCTTCACCGATTACGAGATCGGAGCGGTATCGCTCCGCTGGCTCGGGTGGGAGAATTTCAGCCGCGCACTTGCCGATCCGGTGTTCCGCCGGGCCCAGGCGAACACGCTCCTTTATGTTGCCATCGTCTTGCCGGGCGGCGTGCTGCTGGGGCTGCTCATCGCGATCCTCGTGCATTCCCGAACCCGGACGCGCGGGTTCTACGAGGTCATCTATTTTCTGCCTGTGATGACCACCATGATCGCCATGGCATCCGTTTGGCAGTTCGTGCTGCATCCCCAGCTTGGCCCAGTGAACCGGATGCTGACCTGGATGGGGTTTCAGGAGCAGACGTTCATCTCCAATCCGCGGCTGCTCATTCCGACGCTGGCAGTGATCGGTCTCTGGCAGATCATTGGCTTCAACATGGTGCTGTTCCTCGCGGGTCTCACTGCCATTCCGCGCGAACTTTACGACGCCGCCGAAGTGGACGGTGCAGGCGGGGCAATCGACCGCTTTCTCACCGTGACTTGGCCACAGCTCGCGCCGACCACGATGTTCGTTGCCGTAACCACGTCGATCACCGCCTTCAAAGTGTTCGATACGGTCGCAGCGCTGACCCAGGGCAAGGATGGCTCCGAGGTGCCGCTCTACGCGATCTATCTGGAAAGGTTCCAGTACTTCAAGATCGGTTATGCAGCTGCACTGACGGTGATCTTCCTGCTCTTCGTGCTCGCGTTCTCGCTCGTCCAGACGTTCCACCTCGACCGCCGGGTGCACTACTGATGACGAGCGGTGCAGGACATGATCGCAGCGCACGCCTGGATGGGTGGCGTCGTTCGGGACAGCTCGGGTCGCTGCTTGCGCATGCCGTCCTGCTGATGGGCGCGGTGTTCGTTTTGCTGCCGTTCGTCTGGATGCTGCTGACCGCGATCCGGGCTCCGGAAGAAATTCTCTCCGGCTCACTCAATCCGATCCCGCAACGCTTCTACGGCGTCGAGAACGTAACGCACGCTCTGAATATCGCGCCGCTGCATAAGTTTATGCTGAATGGATTAATCGTCTGCGTCGGCATCCTTGCCGTGCAGCTGCTGGTCTCGATCCATGCGGCCTATGCCCTTGCCAAGCTCGAGTTCCCGGGCCGGTCGCTGCTGTTCGCGCTCGTGATCGCCGGTCTCTCCATCCCGATCCAAGTGCCGGCGCTGCCGCTCTACCTCGGCCTCGCGCAGTTCAAACTGCTCGATACCTACTTTGCGATGATGCTGCCGTTCTTCCTGTCGGTGTTCGCGATCTTCTTGTTTCGGCAGGTGTTCAAGCAGTTCCCGGACGAGATCCGGCAGGCCGCCCGCGTGGACGGGCTCGGCGAGATGGAAATCCTCTGGCGGATCGTGGTGCCGAGTGCATGGACGGCCATCACGGCGTTCTCGATCTTCTCGATCGTCGCCCACTGGAACGACCTCTACTGGCCGATGATCGTCATCCAGCGGCTCGAATACGCGCCGCCGCCGCTCGGCGACACGCTCGATCGAAGATTGGATACCAACGGCATATCGCTTCGAGTGCGGCGTGTTGGTGAAGCTTGGCTGCAAACGGTGAAGGTGGGCACCAAGGTCCGTTCGGGGATATCAGCGCCCTTCGAGGCTGAGAGCACCGTCGGGGAATTGAGACCAGAGTTTTCGTCGATTGCCGATAAGGCGCTTCGCAAACGTCTTAGGAGCATCGTCGGAAGAGCGCCATTGGTGCCACTCTTCGAGACGATCGTGGAGCGAAGCAAACTCGACGTCCAATCTGGCACAAGCAGCAAGGTCGAAATCGCGTTCGACAGTGGGGTGATACGAGCTCAAGAGGGCGTGCGAGATATCTGCGAAATAGAGCTCGAGCTTAAGTCTGGTCGGCCAGACGCGTTGATCGAGGTTGCTGAAAGCCTATTCGCCGGCGAAAGCTTGCGATTGAGCCGCGTCAGCAAAGCGGAGCGCGGGTACGCGCTTGTCGATGCGAAGCCGGCCTCACCACCCCGCCCGCTCGGAGCCGCGTCTCCCAACGTGTGCGCAGATCAACGTTGCGGCGAAGCCTTGTGCGAGATCGCAAATGCATTGACAAACCAGATACTCGTCAATTGGCAGGTCGTGCTGGACAGCGACGACCCCGAAGGAGTTCACCAACTTCGCATTGGCCTGCGGCGCCTGCGCAGCGCGTTGAAGGCCTTCCGTGCAGTCGCCTCAACCGAAGCCCTGCAGGAGGTGCATCAGGGCGCGCGTGATATCGGACGTCTTTTGAGTGAGCTGCGAAAGGTCGATGTCCTTGCCGCAGAGACTGTCGGCATAATTGCCGAGCCAAGAGCCGGCAGTGCCGATTTGAGCGTCCTGAGCGATGCGCTGAGTGACGCAGCCAAGTGTAAGCGCGCCAGTGCTCGCGCGGCATTCGCGGAAAGCCGCTTCTTGCGGATCCGGCTCTGCCTGGCTCTCTTCCCGTACACCGTTGAAAACCTGGTTGCGGAGAACGAGAACAAATTGCTGGCGAGGCCAGTCACCAAGCTCGCCAGACAAGCAAATGGCCAAACAATGGAAAAGAGTGGAACGCCGAGGCAGCACGATCGGTGAACTCGATGATGCAGGGCGGCATGAGCTGCGCAAAGATTTGAAGATACTGCGTTACACGGCAGAGTTTTTCGCGGCTATCTACGGACACGCCGAGATGCAGCAATTTTTGAGGCACGTCCGCCGGTTGCAGGATGTTCTGGGGTTTCTCAATGACGTTGCCGATGCTGACCAACTCCAGGCGCTCTGCACCGATGGAGCGTGCATGAGCACGCAAATGCAGCGCGCTGCGGGCTTCGTGATGGGATGGCATGCCTCTCGCGCACGACACGCAAAGAAGGATGCGTTGCACGTCTCTTTGTTTGAGAGACGAGCGAGCTTGCTGCAAGACTGATGTTGTGAGCCATTTCAGCGAAAATGCAGTTAGTCGTACTTCAGACTCAACCCGTTTTGTGGAACCGGCTACAGCCCGAACCTCCCAGGCCAATCGCTACTCGAGCACTTCATCGACGTAGCGCATGAAATGATCAAGCGTCGGCGTGACGGCCGTCGGGTCCTTTGCGGCCTCATCGAGGCGGCGCAGGCGGACGGCTTGCGAGTAGAAGGGACGCGTCTCGAATTCCGCCACCTCGGCAGCTGTCATCGGGCCGCCCTGCAGCGCCAGCGAGCGGATGGAGTCCTCGGATAGCTTTCCGAAGTAGGTCGCATCGACGGCGCAGAGATAGCGCTTCGCAGGCACGTGCAGGCGCACCGGCTCCACTACCTCAGGGCCGAAGCGCCGCTCCAGCCACGCCGCGCCGCGCTCCTCGTGCAGGTCGTCGATGCCGGCACGCGCAGGATCCTCGCCGAGATCGTGAACCATATGCCCGATGTCGTGGACCAGCGCTGCGACGATCATTGCCGCGGTCTCGCCTTGCTTTTCGGCGAGCGCAGCGGCCTGCAGGCCGTGCTGGAGCTGATTGACGGCGGACAGACCGTACCGGCCGGCTGCCTTCATGGAATAGATGTCGCGGATCTCGTTGCTGATCGACATCTGGAACCTTCGGATCTCTCGGTTTCATTCGAGTTTGAGGGAGAGTGCTGCAGAATTATTGCAGCCAGATGACAATTTTCCGGAACGTCTCCAGCGCACTGCTGTGGCGTGGCCGCAGCCTGTGATCGTCATGTCACACGACTCGGTGAGAATGCCGCGCTGGGGCCGTTCTGTGGATGCCGGAGACGAAGACCGACATGGATTCAACAACGCTTGCAGCGGGACTTCTCCTCGGTGCGTCACTGGTGCTACATGCCGGCACCACGTTGCTGACTTGGCACCGGTGCCGATTGCGCAATGCGCAGGCTGGGAACGCGAGCAGGCTGACTCCTGTTACCATCATTCGCCCGGTTCATGGCTTGGGCGTCATCGAACGCACCACACTCGCCTCGACTTTCGCGTTGGACTATCAGCGCTACGAGATCATCTTCTGTGCCGAACGTGAGACAGACCCCGCCGTCCCCTTCTTGCGACGCTTGATCGCAAATCACCCGCGCGTGCCGGCCACACTGCTCATTGGCACTTCCATACAGTCTCACAATCCGCAGCTCGACAATGTTGAGAAGGGCTGGAATGCCGCGATCCACGAGTGGATAATCCTCGCGGATGCCAATGTCTGCATGCCTGGGGACTACATCCAGCGCCTGCTCGCCGCCTGGACCCGAGGCACGGGCCTCGTCTCCGCGCCGCCGATCGGCTCGGCGCCGGCCACGTTCTGGGCCGAGGTCGAGTGCGCATTTCTCAATACCTACCAAGCGCGCTGGCAGTATGCGACGGACTTCGTTGGATATGGCTTTGCGCAAGGTAAGAACCTGCTTTGGCGCCGTGCCGACCTCGAAGCCGCCGGAGGCATTCGCGCCCTTGCAACCGAGGTTGCCGAGGACGCGGCTGCTACCAAACTTGTCCGGAGCGTCGGCAAGAGCGTGCGTCTTGCTGATCGCCCATTCGATCAGCCGCTCGGAGCGCGTTCGGCCAGGCAGGTCTGGGAACGGCAGCTGCGATGGGCGCAACTTCGACGCTGGTCATTTCCGGCTCACTTCGCGCCGGAGTTTCTCACATCGAGCCTCATTCCACTTAGTGCCGGTGTAAAGATCGCTGTATCGAATGATCTCGATGCGGCCGGGTTTGCAGCAGCGATCCTTGCCTTCTGGTATGCAACCGAGGCGCTTCTGGCTCGCGCGTGCGGTTGGCACGTCGGGTGGCGCTCGCCGGCGGCATGGCTCCTGCGCGACATCATGATTCCCATCGTCTGGCTCGTTGCCCATATCCGGCGCGGCTATGCGTGGCAGGGCAAGACAATATCGGGCCCCCCAAGATCGCTTGATCAACGGGCGACCGTGAGTAGCGCACAGTAAAGTGCGTCGCCCGGATCTGGGATTGTGTCAATCACTTGTCATACAGCTGGTCTATCGAGCCAGCGGTCACAGCGGGAGACGGGCATGCTCGACTTGCAGAAACTGAACCGCAGCTTCGGCGCAACCCTCGCGGTACGTGACGTAACGCTCTCCATTCCGCGTGGCGGGATAGTCGGAGTCATCGGCCGCTCGGGTGCCGGAAAGTCGACGCTGCTGCGCATGATCAACCGCCTCGTCGAGCCGACGGCTGGCAGCATCCGCTTTGATGATGCCGATGTCTCGGCGCTCAAGGGTCGCGCCCTCCTCGACTGGCGCCGTCGTTCGGCGATGATTTTTCAGCAGTTCAATCTGGTCGGGCGTGTGGACGTCTTGACCAACGTGCTCATCGGCCGTGTCGGCCACGTATCGACATGGCGTTCACTGGCGCGGGTCTGGCCGGAACAGGACCGTCTCATCGCGTTGGCGCTCCTAGACCGGTTCGACATGGCGGAGTTTGCCGCGCAGCGCGCCGACACGCTCTCCGGCGGCCAGCAGCAGCGCGTCGCGATCTGTCGCGCGCTGATTCAGGAGCCCGAGGTCGTGCTCGCCGACGAGCCGATCGCCTCGCTCGATCCACGCAATACAGCGGATTCGGTGACCCGGTCCTCGACTCGCAGCGGTGCTTTCGCGCGATCCTGGCGGCGATGGCTGAGCCCGGCACGGTGCACGCTGTCGACGCCACGATCGGTCCGCCGGCCGGGATGCACAGCGCGACGGCCATTGTGTTTCTGACACTCGGCGATCATGACACCCCGGTCTGGCTTGCTCCAAGCTCGCGGGGACCTTGCCGTTTCTGCGCTTTCATTGCGGTACGCCGCTCGCCGGCGGCGCTTCTGCGGCGGTGCTGGCGGCCGTTGATGGCAGGGAAATGCCACCGCTGACGGCTTTCAATCCAGGCGACGACTGCTATCCCGATCGATCGGCGACAGTGATCGTGCAGTGCGCGTCGCTCGACGGAGGTGACGCGGTCGACCTCGAAGGTCCTGGCATCCTCGGCGTCAGGCGCGTCGCCCCCTCGGGTGTCGGCCCGTCGTTCTGGAACGAACTTGCTGCCAACGCCGTACGCTATCCCCTCGGCGTCGATGTCATCCTGGCATCGAACCGAGAGATCCTGTGTCTGCCGCGCTCCACGCGTGTCGTCGCCAGCAGCAGTGCGCGCCTTGCGGAGGGACGCTGATGTACGTTGCCGTCAAAGGTGGTGAAGCGGCGATCCTGGCGACGCATGTTCTCCTTGCTGAGGCTCGGCGCGGTGACCCCGCTGTTCCGGAGATCTCCGTCGCGCAGGTCCGTGAGCAGATGGCGCTCGCCGTTGCGCGTGTGATGAATGAAGGCTCGCTCTATGACCCGGAACTCTCGGCCCTGGCGTTGAAGCAGTCGCAAGGAGACGCCGTCGAGGCCGCATTCCTGATCCGGGCTTGGCGCACGACGCTCGCGCGATTCGGCTCGTCGCGGCCGATCGACACGAGCGCCATGGCGATCCGGCGGCGTATCTCTGCAACCTACAAAGATCTGCCGGGCGGACAGGTTCTCGGGCCGACGTACGACTACACGCATCGACTACTCGATTTTGATTTGGCGAACGCCGACGGCGCGAGCAAGGACGGGAGTGCGCGTGCGGCGCCAGAGCCTCTCGAAGCGGTCATGCCTCGCGTTCCCGACATTCTGGGCAACGAAGGCCTGCTCGAAACGGAACGTCCAGAGGCCGGCGACCGACGACCGTCCGATCTGACGCGCGACCCCGTCGAGTTTCCAGCGGCCCGCGATGTACGCCTGCAATCACTCGCGCGCGGCGACGAGGGCTTCCTGCTCGGGCTGGCCTACTCGGTTCAGAGCGGCTTCGGCGGCAATCACCCGTTCGCCGGAGAGATCAGGCTGGGCGAGGTCGCCGTCGAGTTGCTGCCGGAGGAACTCGGCTTTGCCATCGACATCGGCGACGTCATCGTCACTGAATGCCAGATGATCAACCAGTTTACTGGCAGCGCGTCCGAGCCGCCGCAGTTCACGCGCGGCTACGGTCTGGCGTTCGGGCACGCCGAGCGCAAGGCGATGTCGATGGCCATCGTCGACCGGGCGCTCAAATCACCCGAGCTCGGCGAGACGCCGCGCTATCCCGCGCAGCAGGAGGAGTTCGTTCTCTACCACTCCGACAGCGTGGAGGCAGCGGGCTTCGTCGAGCATCTGAAGTTGCCGCACTACGTCGACTTCCAGGGCGAGCCGGAGCTGGTGCGCAAGCTCAGGCGCGAGCTCGAGCAAGCACGCGAGACGGCGGTGGCGCCAACAGGGAGACCAATCGAATGAGCGAGCCGACATTTGCTGACCCCGGTCCGCCAGCCTTCAACTACGCCTATCTCGACGAGCAGACCAAGCGCATGATCCGTCGCGCACTGCTGAAGGCAGTGGCTATTCCGGGTTACCAAGTGCCGTTCGGCAGCCGTGAGATGCCGCTCGCGCGTGGCTGGGGCACCGGTGGCATCCAGGTCACCGCATCGATCATCGGCCCCGACGACACGCTGAAGGTGATCGACCAGGGCGCCGACGACACCACCAACGCCGTGTCGATCCGACGCTTCTTCGCCCGCGTCGCCGACGTGGCCACCACGGAAGTGACCGGCGAGGCGACGATTATCCAGACCCGCCATCGAATCCCCGAGCAGCCGCTCACCGAGGGGCAGATCCTCGTCTATCAAGTGCCGCAGCCCGAGCCGCTGCGCAAGCTCGAGCCGACCGAAGCCGAAACCCGAAAAATGCACGCCTGGGCCGAGTACGGCCTCATGCATGTGCGGCTTTACGAGGACATTGCCCGCTTCGGGCATGTGTCGACGACCTACTCATATCCTGTTCTAGTCAACGGCCGCCACGTGATGAGCCCCAGCCCCAGCCCGAAATTCGACAACCCGAAGATGGCGATGTCGGCGGCGCTGCAGCTGTTCGGCGCCGGTCGTGAGAAGCGGATCTACGCGATCCCGCCCTGGACCGAGGTGAAAAGCCTCGACTTCGAGGACCGGCCCTTCACGGTGCAGACGTGGGACGAGCCCTGCGCACTGTGCGGCGCGACCGACAGCTATCTCGACGAGGTCATCGTCGATGACCGGGGGGCCAAGATGTTCGTCTGCTCCGACAGCCACTATTGCGAGGAACGCCGCAAGGCCGGCCATACGGGCCCAGGGCTCGACAGCGCGACCAGTCGCAAACTCGCCAGCGTCGATGAGCAGCCATGACTGCGACATTCACCCGAACGATCGGGGCGTCCGACGCCGCGCCGGCTCTGCCGCTGCTCGATGTGCGCGACGTGACGCGCCTCTACGGTCACCGGATCGGCTGTGCCGGTATCACATTCGAGATCTGGCCGGGCGAGGTGATCGGGATCGTCGGGGAATCCGGCTCGGGCAAGTCGACTTTGCTGCGTTGCCTCGCCGGCATCGACCGGCCGTCCTCCGGCCGTATCGAGTTCGCGCATCATGGCAGCGCTACCGACATCTACGCTCTGGTCGAGCAAGACCGCCGCGCACTCATGCGCAGCGCCTGGGGCATTGTGCATCAGAACCCGCGCGACGGGCTGCGGATGAACGTGTCGGCTGGCGGCAACATTGCCGAGCGGCTGATTGCGGTCGGCGAACGCCGCTACGACACGATGCGCGAAGAGGCTGCGCACTGGCTCGCACGCGTCGAGATCGAGCCTGGCCGCATGGACGATCTGCCCATCCGCTTCTCCGGCGGCATGCAGCAGCGATTGCAGATCGCGCGCGTCTTGGTCTCGCAGCCGCGGCTCGTTTTCATGGATGAGCCGACGGGTGGCCTCGACGTTTCCGTGCAGGCGCGCCTTCTCGACCTGCTGCGCTCGCTGGTGCGCGATCTCGGCCTCGCAGCAGTCATCGTCACGCACGACCTCGCCGTGGCCCGTCTGCTGACCGACCGGCTGATCGTCATGAAGGACGGTGCCGTCGTGGAGACTGGCCTTACCGATCAGGTCCTCGACGATCCTCAGCACTCCTACACGCAACTGCTCACTTCAGCCGTTTTGTCGGCCTGAGCGTCAACCTGGCCTGCTTTCACACGCGTGTCACATGACTGCTGCATCCGACGATGCATAGAGGACCATGCATGCCGACCATGCTTCGCGTCGAGGATGTCAGCAAGACGTTCGTCCTGCACAACCAGGGTGGCGCCAACCTGTCCGTTCTCTCGGGTGCGACCCTTGCTGTTGAAAAGGGCGAGGCGATCGTTCTCACGGGGCCGTCGGGTGCGGGCAAGTCGACGCTTCTGCGTATCCTCTTCGCCAACTACAAGCCGTCGGCAGGTCGCGTTCTCGTTTGCCACAACGGCGATTTCGTCGACATCGCATCGGCACCGGCCCGTCTGGTGCTCGACATTCGCCGCCGCACGCTGGGCTGGGTCTCGCAGTTTCTCCGCGTCATCCCGCGCGTCTCGACGCTTGACCTCGTTGCCGAGCCGATGCGCGCGCGCGGCATCGACCGGACGGTGGCCGAGAAGCGCGCAGCCGCCATGCTGGAGCGCGTCAACATGCCGGCACGGCTCTGGCGGCTGGCACCGCAGACCTTCTCCGGCGGCGAGCAGCAGCGCGTCAACATCGCACGTAGTTTCGTCGATCCCTCGCCGATCTTGCTGCTCGACGAGCCCACCGCATCACTCGACGCCGCCAACCGCGACATCGTCGTCGATCTCGTCGCGGAGGCGCGCCGAAACGGAGCCACCATCGTCGACATCTTTCACGATGAGGCGGTGCGGGAGCGCATCGCCACCCGCACCATCGACATCGGCCGCTTCAAATCCGCGACATGAGCGGATTCGCACCATGAACGAAACCATTCTCACCAACGCCCAATTGGTTCTTGAGCACGAGGTCGTGTCGGGTACGATTTGCTTCGATGCGGACGGCATCCGGTCGATCGATCAGGGTAGGACCAGCGTGACTGGTGCTATCGACGTGGGCGGCGATTGGGTCGCGCCCGGTCTGATCGAGATGCATACCGACAACCTCGAGAAGCACTACATCCCGCGGCCGGGTGTGGTGTGGCCTAATGCCCTGTCGGCGGCAATCTCTCACGACGCGCAGATGGCAGCGGCCGGCGTGACGACGGTGTTCGACGCGCTCTGCGTCGGCTACGAGCGCGGAACAAAGTCTTCACGCGCCGAGATCTTCAATGCTCTGCTTGCTGCAGTCGAGACCGGCGTCGCCGAAGACGCATTCCGAATCGACCATCGCATGCACTTCCAGTGCGAGCTGTCCGGCGCTGATCTCATTGCGACCTTGGCGCCGCATCTCGACCATCCCTTGCTCTCGCTGGCTTCGCTCATGGACCACACGCCCGGCCAGCGCCAATGGCGCGACATCGCCAGCTTCAAGACCTATACGATGGGAACGAGCGGCATGTCCGCGGACGAGTGCGAGATGCACATCGCCAAGCGGATCGCCTCGGGTGCGGCAACCGCAGCACAAAACGCGCCGATCGTGATCGACATGCTGAAGTCGCGCGGCGTGCTGCTTGCCACGCACGATGGCACGACCGTGGAGCACGTCGCCGAGGGCGCTCGGCGCGGTGATCAGCGAGTTCCCGACCACCGTCGAGGCGGCGACTGAGGCCAAGGCGCGAGGGCTTGCAACAGTCGCGGGTGCGCCGAACGTGGTACGCGGCGGTTCGCATTCGGGCGGCGTGTCTGTCGCGCTGCTTGCGGAACAGGGTGTTCTGGACGGCTTGTCGTCCGACTACGTGCCAACCAGTCTCCTGCAGGCGGTCTGCAAGCTCGAGCGCGACCATGGTATCGCGCTCCACGACGCGATCGGAATGGTGACCTGGCGTATCGCCGACATGCTCGACCTGGAAGACCGGGGACGGCTGCGGCCGGGTTTGCGGTCGGACATCGTGCTGTTCGGTCTGGCGCGCGACACGCCAGTCGTGCGCGGACTGTGGTCCGTCGGGCAGCGCGCGCTGTAAGATCCGCATCGCTGTACATCGATCATTCCAGGATCGCCTGATGGAGCCGGAACCGCCGCGATATGCTATCTACTTCACGCCGGATCCGCGCAGTCCGCTATGGCGATTCGGGTCCGGCGTCATCGGGTACGATGCAAGCCTCGGACTGGATGTGCCACTGTCGGTACCCGAAGGCTACGACATCGCCGGTTGGACAGAGCGGACGGAAGAGCCGCGCCGCTATGGCTTTCACGCGACGCTCAAGGCGCCCTTCCATCTGGCAGCAGCCAGGCAAGAGGACGATCTTCTCGCCGCCGTCGATCGCCTCGCAGCCGGCACCGCGATCGTTCCCGCCATCGACCTTGGCGTCGCGCAGCTCGGCAGTTTCATCGCTCTGATGATTGTCGGCGACGACAGCCATGTGCGGGCGCTGGCATCGCAAGTCGTCACGTCACTCGAGGCGTTCCGTGCGCCGCTGGCGGCGAGCGACCGCGAGCGACGTTTGCGCGCGCCGCTCACCCTCCGGCAGGTCGCCTACCTCGATCGCTACGGCTACCCGTATGTGCTCGAGGAGTTCCGGTTTCACATGACGCTGACCGGCAAGTTACCGGATAACGAGATCGAGCCGGTACTGCACGATTTGCGGCACGCGTTCCGGCAGGCCGTGAACAGCGGACGTTGCGCAGCAGTACTGATGCTCATCGCCCGTCACTGGCGAGTATTGCGGGCAGGATGCAATCGCCCTGCCCTCTCTTTCTGACTGCGCCCTTTCTCTACCGCCCCATCGCCTGTGTCGGCGCCGGCGCCTGCATCTGCGCGATCCTGGCTGCCGCGGCGTCGAAATTCATGCCGTTGACGGCCTGGTAGGCGGCCTGCGTGGTGGCGACCGCACCGGAGAGGCGATTGTAGGCGTCGTTCGAGAGCGCAGCCAAGCGTGGCGACGACGACTGCTGGTGCTCGCCGCCCTTCATCTCGCGCAGATCGGCAAGCTCGGCCGGTGTGAATGTGCGCGCGACGAGCTGCATGGCGTTCTCGACGTGGCGCAGGCCCTTCTTGTCGAGGGCCGAGCCGTTGGGCTTCGGCGTCTTCTCGAGCGCGGCGATCTCGTTGCTGGTGAGCCCGCGCTCGGTCGGTGTCGCCTGCAGCGCCTGTCCGTCGAGGTAGGTCCCAAGCTTGCCCAACACCTCGTTGAGCTTGGCCGTGTTGACCTCCGTGACCGTGACCCGCCACACGCTCGCCTGCGGCTGCCACTGCATGCCAGCTTCCTTCTTGAGCGCTTCGCTCAGCACGGGATCGCGTGGGCTCACGACCGACAGCATCGAGCCCTTGACCGAGACATACAGCGCCTCGTGCGGGGACTTGATCGCCGATGCGAGCTCGCGGCTGTGCGTGCTCTCTGCGATCTCGGACGAGGCGATGGTCAGCGCCGCCTGCACCGACGGCGGACCGCCGGGCGTGTGCTGCGCCGGCAGCTTGTCGGGCATCGTCAGCGACCAGTAGCCACCGGCCTTGGTCACCTCGACCGTCGCCTTGTTGGTATAGTCGAAGTCGGTCTCCTTCTTCCATGTGGCGCCGAGCATCGAGACGGCATCGACCTGCTGCGGCATGAACATCGCGTGGTTGCCCTGGCGCACGTCGAGCCGGATGCCGGGGAACGCGTCTTTGAACTGCACGCCTGCTTCTTCCAGAGCCCGCACGCGGCGCAGACACGGTGCTGACGACAAGCCGACACGCGCGGCCAAGTCGAGATTGGTGATGCGGCCGTCGTCCTGGAGTGCGTCCAGAATCTGGACGTCGAGCTTGTCGAGCCTTGTCATTTGATGCGGCTAAGTCTCAATTAGCCTACCAATTATTGCAAAGTATGGCTCCTGTGAGCCGTAAACGCAATCTCTTGGCGTGAGTTTACGCATATGATGGGCGGCCGAATGCGAAAGACCCATCTCTCATGTCCAATGCAACGTCTGAACTGACCTCGAACGCAACGCTGCCTGCTCCGTCGCTGCGCAGCGCCGTCACCATGCTTGCTTGTGCTTGCGGTGATGTGGGGTCTGTCCATCCCGGTGACGAAGCTCGGATTGCAAACACTGCCACCGCTCACGCTCACGGCGCTCAGGTTCGCCATCGCTGTGCCGCTCCTGCTGATACTGGTGCGCGGTCGCTTGCGCCTGCCATGGCGGGCGCTCGCAGCGATGGCTGGTGTCGGTGTGCTGGGCGTGGGATTTGGGCAGGTTGCGCAAACGCTCGGCGTCGTTTCGACCACAGCCTCTGTCGGAACAATCATCTCGGCAACGATCCCGATTTTTCTGGTCATCTTCGCATCGGTCCGCCTGAAGCAATCCGTTTCTGCAATTCAGGTGCTGGGATTGCTCGCGGCCTTTGTCGGAATCGCGCTGGTGGCATTCGCCGATGGACAGGGGTTGAATGAGATCTTGAGGTCGAGCGCTGTCGGCGAGGCTTGGCTGCTGATGTCCGCAATCACGATCGCCTACTCGCACATCTGGAGCGCCGAGCTGGCTGGCACGTACGACACGATGACTGTCTTAGCCTGGAGTACCGTGTTCGGGCTCTTCGCGCTGGTGCCATGTGCGGCTTGGGAGATGTCGCGCGTGGATGTTGCCGTCACGTGGGAGGGCCTCGCTTCGGCTGCCTATCTCGGCGTGTTCGTAACCGTGGTCGGCGTGTTTTTGTGGCTCAATATTCTGCGTACCGTACCCGCCCCGATCGCTGCCGGCGTTCAGTTCTTGCAACCTATCGTCGGAATTGTGGCGTCAGCGGCCTTGTTTGGGGACACGCTCGGGCCATGGGTCATCGTTGGCGCCATCCTCGTCCTGGCGGGCGTCGCACTTACCACACGAACACGGCGCTGAAGCGACTCGTCGAAAGCCGAATACCCGTGTCACGCCGCCTTGCCGGCGACGACCGGCGGCATTACCTTCGCCGGCAGAACGAGGCTGATCGCCCAGCAGGCCGCCAGCATCACTGCCGATCCCGTGAGACAGGCGACCATGCCGCCGAGCTGATAAAGCACGCCCGAGAGCAGGATGCCGATGAGCCGACCGAGCGCATTGGCAGCATAGTAGAACCCGACGTCCTCGGCCGCCTTCTCCGAGCCCGCATAGGCGAGGATCAGGTAGGAGTGGAGCGAGGAATTGACGGCGAACGGTAGGCCGAACAGCGCCAGGCCGATCACGACGAAGAGATCGGGTCGCGCGCTACTGCCCGCGACGAGCAGCAGCGCAAGCACGACCGGGATGGCAGTCAGCAGCGCTGCCCAGAGACGCGCCGCCGGGATCTCGGCGCTCAGCCCATCCGCACTGCGTGACACCAGCTTCGGTGCAAACGCCTGCACGGCGCCATAGGCGATCGTCCAGGCGGCGAGGAAGGTACCGACCTCGATGAAACGCCAGCCATTGGCGTAGAGAAACACCGGCAAGCCGACGACGAACCACACGTCGCGGGCGCCGAACAGGAACACGCGGGCCGCCGCCAGCAGGTTGACACCGCGCGACTTGGCAAACAGCTCCTTCATCGACTTCGACGACTTCGCCTTGCCGAGATCGCGCGGCAGCAGGACGAGGCCGAGCAGGAAGACCAGTCCGATCAGCGCCGCCATCAGCCACAGCGCCGGCTTGAACCCGATCCATTCGAGCAGCAGGCCGCCGACGAAGAAACCCGCGCCCTTCATGGCGTTCTTGGAGCCGGTGAACCACGCGACCCACTTGAAGAGCTGGCCGGAACCTTCTGCCGACGTGGCCTTGATCGCCGACTTCGACGCGGTCTTGGTGAAATCCTTGGCGAGCCCAGAGATGCCTTGCGCGGCGACGACCCAGATCACCGATGCCGCGGCGGTCCACCCGGGATCGAGCGCAGAGAGCATGATCAGTCCCGCAACCTGCAGGCCTTGTCCGATCGCCAGCATGCGCGGGATGCCGAAGCGCACGGCGAGCCAGCCGCCGGCGAGGTTGGCGACGATGCCGGCCAACTCGTAGAGCAGGAACAGGAAGGCCAGCGTGAACGGCGAATAACCGAGCTTGAAGAAATGCAGCAGCACCAGCATGCGCAGGGCGCCGTCGACGAGCGTAAAGCCCCAATAGGAAGCGGTGACGACGAGATAGTTGCGGACGGCGTGCTGCATCTCAGCGCTCCGCCGCGATGACGATGTTGGCGAGATCGACCATGCGGCAGACATAGCCCATCTCGTTGTCGTACCAGGCGTAGACCTTCAGCATCGTGCCGTCGGTCACCATCGTGTACTCAGCATCGACGATGGCGCTGCGGGTGTCGTTGCAGTAGTCGGCGGAGACAAGCGGCCGGGTCTCGTAGCCGAGGACGCCGACGAGCGGTCCACGGGCCGCCGCCTGGAACAGCTCGTTCACCTCGGCCTGCGTCGTCGACCGCTTCAGCTCGAACACGCAGTCCGTGAGGCTGGCGTTCAACACGGGCACGCGCACGGCGTGGCCGTTCAGCTTGCCCTTGAGCTCGGGATAAATCAGCGCAATCGCCGTTGCGCTCCCGGTCGTCGTCGGCAGCATCGACAGCAACGTCGATCTCGCGCGACGCAAGTCTTTGTGTGGGAAATCGACGACCACGTTGGTGTTAGTCGGATCGTGGATGGTCGTGATCTGACCGTGCACGATGCCGAGGCTCTCGTGCACTACCTTCACGACGGGCGCGAGGCAGTTCGTCGTGCAGGACGCTGCGGTCAGCAGCCGATGCTTGGCCGGATCGTAGAGGTGGTCGTTGACGCCGACGACGACATTGAGCGCGCGCTCATCCTTCACCGGCGCCGCAACGATGACACGCTTCACGCCGCGATCGAAGTACGCCTGCAGTTCCTCGGGCTTCAGGAATTTGCCGGTACATTCGAGAACGATGTCGCAGCCGAGATCGCCCCAGACCACTTCGCCGGGCTTGGCGGCTTCCGAGAAGCTCATGCGCTTGCCGTCGATCGTGATCGAGGCCTTGCCGTCAGTCTCGACCGCGGCATGCCAACGCCCGTGCACGCTGTCGAACTCGAGCAGATGCGCCGTCGTCTTGGCGCCGCCCTTGACCTCGTTCAGATGCACGACATCGAGGCGATTGTTGCCACGTGGATCGCCGGCCGTCCGACGTACGCCGCCGAGTGCCGCCCGAAGTGCGAGGCGGCCCATGCGTCCCATGCCGTTGATGCCGACTTTCATGTCCGTCTCCTCAAGCGTAGCGCACGACATCGCCGAGTTCGTCGAGGCGCTTCTTGAGCGCGATCCGATCCAGCGATGCATGGGGAAGAGCAACGAAGATCTCGAGCCGCCGGCGGATCATGCCGTAGAGTGCATTGAGGTTCGTGGTTCGCTCGATCTCGGAGCCCTTGAACTTGGCGGGATCGGGAAACGGCCATGCGGCGGTGACAACCCTGCCATCGAACTCGGGACAAATCTGGCCGTCGAGCGTGTCGCACAACGTCAGCACGAAATCCATGCGCGGTGCATCGGGTCCGGTGAACTCGTCCCAGGATTTGCTGCGCAGGCGCGACACGTCGTGGCCGAGCGATTGCAGGCGCTCTATGACGGCCGGCAAAGGCCTTTTGGCGGGCTCCGAGCCTGCCGAATAGGCGTGGAACCGACCCTTGCCGATCGTCTCCAGGATGGCCTCGGCCATGATCGACCGCGCGGAATTGTGGGTGCACAGGAACAGGACATTGAATGCCGGCTGCATGCCGCGATCCTCTTCGGTCGCTTCGGGAAACAATCGCGCAAGATCGCCGCAAAGGTCGGGGCGACCGTTGCAGCATGTCTCGGTCAGGAAACTGAACAGTGCCCGCAGCCCGGCGAAGCGAACGGCGTAGATGACGTGCCGGCCTTGCCGTGTTGATTGCACCAGGCCGGTCTGCTCCAGTGCCGAGAGGTGAAACGACAACGTCGACGGCGCCTGCGCTAGCGCACTCGCCAGCTCGCCCGCCGCCATGCCGGAAGCGCCCCGGCTCGCCAGTAGCCGCATCACCTCGATGCGCGTGCCTTGGGCCAAAGCCCCGAATTTGCTCGCTGCGTCCTTTGATTCCATAACTATCGAATAGTCGAAATATATGACAGTGTCACGACAGCACAGCGCACCTCATGCGACATTCGGCGGGTTCGATCGGATACTTACTGGAGAAAAGCAGGCGCGACTCGCATCGAGTCGTGACGGTCGCTGCTCCACGACAAAAGTTGCGCTGCGCAGTCCAACGGTCGCTGGCCGCTGAGTGCGCCCTGCGCTCTGAGGGTGTTATCGACAGCGAGGCTCCGGCCCACCGATGCTAGCAGCGTCACCACCGGGCGCCGTCACTCGATCTCGACGCACCTGGACAACCGCTGCGCACCTTCATATCGCATTGACCAGCGTGGCCACGGTCGAGACCTCGCAGACCCGGCAATGCCAGCGTCTGACCACCGTCGAGGGTTCGGCGCGACAATCTGGGTGGGAGTTCTCACCGTGATTGCCGCGCCGCAGTCGAGAGTTCGATCTCTCCCCTCGGCCGCTGATCCGGGTGTGACCTACGTATCTCCGGCTTGTAGGCGCAGCCGCGCAGTACAGGTGTCACTTCAACGACGATCTGAACGCGATCTTCGCGGACGACAAGCTTGGTGACGGCGCCCTCGTGCAGGCTTGGCGTGAGCCGGGAGCGCTTCAGTCCTTTCTCGATGCGAGCGCCGATCCGCTTCATCGCCTTGTCGTCCATTCCGGTCAACGAAGGCGACGCCTGGCTGAGTCATGCTGCGGTGCGGCTCCTCAGCAGCAATGGTCCGTACACGATGAGGAAACCGGAAAATGCCAGAACCCAGGCGGTCGCCGAGAGGTGCAGCAGCTCGGTCTGCATCACGCCGAATCCGGCCCCGATCCGCGCCACCGCAGCAATGACGGCCGCTAGGTAGATCGCCTGGATCGGGCGCGATGCGGTGAGATCCCGACCCGTGTGGCCGAGGCTTGCCCGCGTCATGACAGCAAGCGTCATTACCCCGACCGCACCGGCAGTCCATGCATGAACCGCACCAGACGGCAGCATGACGGCTGGCGCGATGATCGCAGCCGCCAGCAAGACAAACCCGAGCGGAACGAATGCATAGGCCACGTGCAGGATGGTCACGAGCGGCTCGGCGAGCGTCCGCTCGCCCGCCCAACGGGACAAACGCCAGCCGTGCATCACGGCAGCGAGCAAAGCGGCTGCCGCCGTCGCCTGCGAATAGGGCGCGACAACCCAGCCGGCCAGAGCGATCGCGCCAACCGCCATGTTCAGCACATCGTAGTTGTCGAAGGGAGCGGGAAGGCGTCCGTGTCCGCGTCGAGCGAGCCAATTGCGCGTGAAGCTCGGAATGATGCGCCCGCCGATGAGCATGATCAGCAGCACCGCCGCGGCAATCCCAAGGCGCACGCCGTAATCTGTTCTGAGCAAGCGCATGGATTCGGCGTAGAATAGGATATTGCCCGCGAGCAGCAGTCCGACGCCGCCGAGCACCTTGAGATTGCGATGATTGCTGCCGGCGATGATCTCGCGCGCGATCACCGCAGCGAGCGTGGCCAGGAACAGCACGTCGATCACGGCTGCCACGGGCAGCCCGATATGAGCCGAGATGAGGATTGCAACGCGACCCGCGACCCAGAGGCAGAAGAGAAGTGCAAGCGGCGCACCGGTCACGGGCAGGCGACCGGTCCAGTTCGGCACCGCCGTGAGCAAAAAACCCGCCACGACCGCCGGCACGTAGCCGTAGACCAGTTCATGCATGTGCCAGTCGATCGGCGACAGCGCCGTCGGCACGTGCAACCGGCCCGCCAGCATCGGTAGCCAGAGCCCGATGGCCAAGGCCGCCCAGGCGGCGCCGCCGAGAAAGAACGGGCGAAAGCCGTAGCTGAACACGGCAGGACCGCGGTACCTACGAATGCGCTCCAATGTCGATGTCATCGCTTGCCGACACTCATTGCTGTGCCAGCCTCTTGCAAACGAGGCGAAATCAGAACGCTGCAAACCAGCGCAGCGGCGAATAGCCACGCAATAGGCGAACCACCGCGTGCATACGCCCCGCGGTGAGAATGTCAGCGGCGAACGTTCGATGGGCTTGAGCCACGCTCTGGAGCGCCCCGAGACATTGAACCTCTCGTGATCGCGCGTCCGCGCAGCGCCAGGTGCAGAGATTGAGCCGGGGGGCTCAAGCGCGACGCAGTGGAGTTTGACTTCTGCGCGCCTTGCGCAGCGCTTCAGTCGCCTGCCGATCAACAATGGAACCGTCAGCGGACAGCAGGACGGCATAATCCCGCTCGGCGGCAGCCCTCGTCAAAACCCCGTCGCGGACATCGCGCAACACCAACTCCGGCGAACGCGCCAAAGGGTCGCCCCAGCCTCCGCCGCCCGGCGTGTCGGCGATGATCCGCGTTGGCGGAAGATGACGCACACCGTACTTCGGCGGCGTGAACGCCGGACCTTCGGCCGGCTCAATGCGCTGTTCCCCGACTGCGCCGTCGCGCCCGCCCTCGACACCGAAACCGGATGGCGTGTCGAGCCCTTCAGCGCGGAACGACCATGTGCAGGGAACGAGCACGTCACACTCATATCGCACACCGGTCCCACCGCGCCGCAAACCCGGGCCAGCTGCGTCTGTCCGCAGCTCCCAGCGTCCGTAGCGCACGGGAAAAAGCTGCTCGTGGAACTCGAGATTGGGGAGATCGAGGCCGCCGAGCGAGATCAGGTGCCCCATTTGCGGGAAGCCGTCACGTTCGGCTGTCGCGCCTGGCGATCCCATGGCGTGCCACTGGTACATGACCCAGCTCGAGCCGTCCGGATTCTGCGCCGTGATATGGCCGTGCGTCGTCTTTGACCAGCCGGCGCAGGCGCGCTCAGGACAGGCCTTGGCCAGCGCCTTCCAGACAGCATGGCAGATCTCGTGGGCAACGAAGACCGTGTTCATGGTCATTGGCGCGGGCGGCTTCGCATTCACGATCAGGCCTTCTGGCGCAATGATCTTGACGCACCGGTAGGTCCCCTCGTTGCGCGGAATCGATGTATCGAAGAACGACGATAGCGCCATATAGGCGGCGGAGTACGTGTTGGCGAGCGAGGAGTTCTTGAAACCCCGGATCTGCGGATCGCTCGCCGAAAAATCGAGCGTCAGCTCGTCACCTTTCACCGTCAGCGCCACGCGGATCGCAACATCGCGCTTCTCGAAGCAGTCGTTGTCTGTGACGTCCTCGCCGAGATAGGTGCCGTCTGGAAGGGCCGAAACGGAAGACCGCATGCGGAGATCGGCATGATCGAGCACGCCAGCCAGATGCTCGAAATACGATTCGAGACCAAGTTCCTCGACGAGCGCCGTCACGCGCTGCGCGCCGACCTCAGTCGAGCCGAGCATGGCTCGCAGATCGCCGTCGAGCATGTCCGCCGTCCGCGAATTGATGAGCAACAGCTTCCAAAGATCGTCACGCACCTCGCCGCGATCGATCAGCTTCATCACCGGCAGCCGGATGCCCTCGTGCCAGATCTCCGTGGCTTCCGGGTTATATGTTCCCGCGAGGCCGCCGCCGATGTCCGATTGGTGCGCGCGATTGCAGCAAAAACCCGCCAGCCGCTGTTCGGCGCCGACAAAAATCGGACGCGCGATAACCCAGTCAGGAAGGTGGTTGCCGCCGGCCACATAGGGGTCCGAGAGAATGAACACATCCTGAGGATTGATGCGGCCGCCAAAGTCACGCAGCAGCGCACGTACGGCGAAGCCGCCACCGCCCGTGTGGATGGGAATGCCGTCGGCATTGGCGATCAGCGTGCCGTGCGGATCGGTGACGTAGCACGAGAAATCGTGGCTCTGACTGAAGATCGGACTGCGCGCGGTCCGCGTCATCACCCAACCCATGTGCTTGGAAATCTGATCGAGCCGGTTCTGCATGAGGGCCAGGATGACCGGATCCCGCTCCTGGGCACGGTCAGCGGGCCTGGCAGACTGCCCCGTCGATGCCGGTGGCGCAGCGTCGCTGGCGGCCACCTCGATCATGAAGTTGCCGGCAGCGTCCACCAATAGCCTGTCACCCGGCCCGAGCAGAACCGTCGTCGTGCGCTCCTCGATCACCGCCGGGCCGGACAGACTGCGACCGGGTTGAAGCGCAGCTCCATCGAAAATGGGCGTTTCCAGCCAGCCGTGCTTCTCGTGCCAGACTTGGCGGCTTGCATTCGCGCTTATGCCGGTCGGGCTCGAGTCCGGCGCGGCCACGGGAGCCGTCACCGGTGTTCCCGTTGCAGCCCGGGCGACGACGCGCAGCGACGCTGCCAGGATCGCGCCGTCGGGCTGCACATGACCGTAGAGCCGCTTGTACTCGTCCTCGAACCTGCTGCGGGCATCCACGGCTGAAAAGCCGCCGCGCGCCAGCGGCACGCGTACAGACCAGAGCTGCCCCTTATAATGGAGATCGATCGCTCGTTCCAAAGTCACCTGATTGCTTTGAAAGCCTTCCGCGCGCATGGCGGCAAGCGCCTGATCGGCGAGCGTCGCCAATTCCCGGTCGACGTTCTCGGGAACGATCTCAGATAGACTACCTTTGAAGAAGCACTGAAAGTCCTGTCGCACATCCGTGTGCAGCATGCCAATCGCGCAAAGCGCACCGGCGTCGCGTGGCACATAGACCCGATGGCACCCGAGACCGCGTGCCACATTGGTGCCGTGCATGGGGCCTGCTCCGCCAGCCGCAACGAGCGTGAACCTGCGCGGCGCATATCCCCGCTCGATCGACATGTACTCGACGGCATGCAGGAGGTTCTGCTCCAGAACTCTGACAATGCCGGCCGCCGCCTCTTCGACGGAGAGCCCCGTCGGTCGTGCCACCGTCGTTTCGATCGCGGAGCGGGCCGCGGCGAGATCGAGGGTCAATCCGCTGGCGCCATAGGCTCCTGGCCGCAAGCGGCCGAGGACGAGCTGCGCATCGGTGACCGTTGGCTCCTTGCCGCCGCGTCCGTAGCAGGCGGGTCCAGGAACTGCCCCAGCGCCTTGCGGGCCGACAAACAACATGCCTGCCGCATCGACGCCCGCGATTGTGCCGCCACCGGCGCCGATGGTGTGGATGTCAACGGAGGGAGTGGAAACGTGGTAGCCAGCAATCATTAGATCGTCTTTTGTGGCAACCTCGCCTTTCGACATCAGCAGCACATCACATGAGGTGCCACCGATCTCCATGGAGATCAGATTGCCGGCATCCTCCTTGGGGGTGCCGGCGCCATCGATGGCCTCGCGGTACAGGTCGAGTGCACCAACCGCGGCAGCCGGCCCGCTCAGCAGCAGATTGACGGGCCGCGGCGTAACCTGATCAACGGAGATGGCTCCGCCATTGGACTGGATCAGCAGCATCGGCTTCGTGAGACCGAGCTCGCGCAGTGTCGCATCGAGCCTTCGCAGGTACGTCACGATGCCAGGCGCCAAGGCCGCATTGACGACGGCCGTCGATGTGCGCTCGTATTCGCCCATCATCGGCGAGAGCGCGGCCGAACTCGTTACCCAGACGCCGTCGTGGCGTTGCCGGACGCGGGCCTCTGCCGCTCTCTCATGTTTGTCATTGAGGAAGCTGTTGAAGAACGCAACGGCAATGGCTTCCACGCCCTCGCGATCGAAATCGTCGAGGGCCGCCTCGACATCTGCTGCGACGAACGGAGCATGCTCGCTGCCGTCCTTATCGATCCGCCCGCCGATGCCACGCCGCAGATGACGCGGCACCAGGACGGGTGCGTAAGGCTTTCGGTGGTTCCACTGGTCTTCGCGCAGGCCGCGCCGGATCTCGAGAGCGTCGCGGAAACCCTTGCTGGTCAGCAATCCGACCTTCGCGCCCTTGCCTTCGAGCATGCGGTTCGTGGCAACCGTCGAGCCGTGTACGAAGAGGGCGCAGTCGCGCAGCACGTTTCCGACACGGCACCCGAGATCGGCGGCGAGCTGCTCGAGCGCGGCAATGACGCCGCGACTCGGATCAGCCGGCACCGAATGGACTTTGACAACCAGGCTCGCGGCCGCGCTGTCCGTCAGAACCAGGTCGGTGAATGTCCCACCCACATCGATGCCGATGCGCCACGGCGCACGGAGAGCGGCAAGGCCGGCGATTGATTTCGTCATGAATGCCCTCAGAATCGCGCGCGAGCCGAGCCGGCCAACCAAGGAGAACCAGAGCCAGCTCAAGCGTCAAAGCTAGACCGCTCGAAGCCCTCGATGTTCGTTGACGTCATCCCCACTTGGCTTTGCTGCCGACAAGTGTGATCGTGATGTGCCCCATCGTGGTGTCAGCCTTGGCGCCGTGCCAATGGCGCTCGCCGGCTTTGATGTGCGCCACGTCTCCGACGTTGATCTCCCGTTGCTCGTTCTCAGTCGCCACGATCCCGGAGCCTGAAGTCACCACCAGGATCTGGTCACAGTCGTGAACATGCCAACCAGTGTTGCAACCCTGACTGAAGTTCACGATCGAGCAGTTGAAGTTCTGGGAGTCTCCGGGCTCGATGATCGTTTGGCGCGTGCGGGAAACAGGGCCGGTCCAACCGGCGGTGCGCTCGGCTGCACCTTCGGCCGGCAAGTGTGGTATGTTCTTGAGCGTGACAACTTTCATGACGAACGTTCCCCTTTGGCAAGTCTTGAAGTCCAGTCGAACTCTAGCAGTGGGAGCCGCGCGGATCACCCCTGAACTGTCGGGCAGTTGCTTTGGCATATGACATGATGCGACAGTTGCGCGTCACGAATGTGAGCCGCTTGGCATCGGACCCGACATTCTCGTCCAACACAGGAGGCCATGTCATGAAAGCCGTCATCATGGATCGCCACGGCGGTCCCGCGGACTTGCGCTTTGGGGAGCTGCCTGATCCCGTACCGAAAGCGGGGGAGGTCGTCGTCGATGTGCATGCTGCAAGCATCAACGGTGCCGACAGCAAGGTCCTCGACGGCGCCTACGCCACCATAACGACGTTTCCCTATGTTCTCGGACGGGATTTTTCCGGTGTCGTGTCCGCGCTCGGGGCCGGTGTAAGCGACTTCGAAGTTGGCGATGCCGTGTTCGGCGTGCTCGCCGGCGGACGCGATGGCACCTATCAGGAAAAGGTCGTCGAGAAGGCATCCATCCTCTGCGCCAAGCCGGCCGCTCTGACTCACGTCGACGCTGCAGCGCTCGCGCTCACTGGCCTGACTGCCATCGTCGCCATCGAAGATACGATCAAGCTGAAGCGCGGCGAGACGATCCTCATCCAGGGTGGCGCCGGAGGCGTGGCAGGCTACGCCATCCAACTCGCCAAGCATCTCGGCGCCCATGTTGTCACCACGACGAGCACGGCCAATGTCGATTACGTCAAGGGCCTCGGCGCCGATCAGGTCATCGACTACAGCAAGGAAGACTTCACCCGCATCGTGAAGGACGTCGATGCGGTCTTCGAGACGGTCGGAGGCGATGTGGCCATTCGCTCGTTCGGGGTCATCAAGTCGGGCGGTCGCGCTGCGTTCATTGCCTCGGGGGCCAAAGCGCCGGCATCTCCGCGTGCCGATGTGCAGTCGCTGCGTCCCGCAGTCGGCCGCGATCGTCCGCATCTCGAGCGCATCGTTCACCTGCAAGCGGTCGGCGCCGTGCGGGTCCCGGAGAAACGGGTCTTTCCTCTGCGTGAGGCAGCGGAAGCATTGCGCATTAGCGCCGGTCGGCATTTTCGCGGCAAGCTTGTGCTTCAGGTCACATAGGCTGCGCCGTTTCGCAGTTGTCGGCGTCGATCAAGACCACTCAGGTTGAAGAGAGAATTCCTGTTTTCGCGCGCTGCTCGATCGGCGGCGATAAAGGCCCGCTCGTCTCCCGGCAACTGGTCAACTTGCTCCAGAACTCACGGACGTCCCCCATCTCGATTTCGACCCTCGTCGCCACAAATGTGCGAGGCGCTTGTCGAGCTCGAGGATGAGCAGCAGCACCACGCCAATCGCGACGATGACCAAACCATCGCCGACGGCGACAGCGCGCGTCTGGAACAAGTGCTGCATGATCGGCAGATACGTGAACGCGAGCTGAAGCATGACGATGCTGCCGACTCCGATCAGAACGGCCGGGGTTCCGAGCACGCCTTGCAAAGTGACGGACGGGCCGTGCAAATAGCGAACCGAGAAAAGGTAGAAGATCTCCATGACCACGATGGTGTTCACGACCATCGTGCGTGCCATTTCATGTGAAAGGCCGCGCGCCTCGGCCCAGTAGAAAACGCCAAAGGCACCAAGCGCGAACAGGGCGGATACCAGCACAACTCGCCACAGGAGGAAGCGGGATAAAATCGGCGCATCCGCTCGTCGAGGAGGACGGTTCATGATGCCGGGTTCCGATGGCTCGAATGCCAGGACGAGACCGAGCCCGACCGCAGTGACCATGTTGATCCACAGGATCTGCACCGGCGTCACCGGCAGCGTCAGGCCGAGCAGGATCGCGGCGACGATGATGAGGGTCTCGCCACCGTTGGTCGGCAGCGTCCAGCCGATCACCTTTGTGAGGTTGTCGTAGACGGTACGTCCCTCGCGGACAGCGGCGACGATCGAGGCGAAGTTGTCGTCGGCGAGGACCATATCGGACGCTTCCTTGGCCGCTTCCGTCCCGGTCCTGCCCATGGCGACGCCGACGTCGGCGCGTTTCAATGCAGGTGCGTCGTTGACGCCGTCTCCGGTCATGGCGATCACAGCGCGATCGGCTTGAAGCGCCTCGACCAAACGCAGTTTGTGCTCGGGGCTTGTGCGGGCGAACACACTCGTCGTGGCGACGGCGCGCCGCATCCCGGCCTCATCGAGGCTCTCCAGGTCGCGGCCGGTCAGCGGCGCTCCGGCGTTCTCGAGACCAAGCTCTCCAGCGATCGCTCCGGCTGTCGCCGCATGATCTCCGGTGATCATTTTCACCGCGATACCGGCGGTGCGGCATTCGGCAATCGCGTCGATCACCTCGGGGCGAGGCGGGTCGATCAGTCCGACGACACCGAGCAGAGTCAGGTCCTGCTCCACATCGTTGAAGCTCAAGTCCCGCTTGCCCGGTGGGAGCTCTCGCGTCGCGAGGGCGAGCACGCGGCGGCCGTCGCGGGCAAGGCGCTCTATCTCAGACGCCCAGTAGCTCTTGTCGGTTGGTGCCGTTCTAGCCTTGCCAGCCTGGACGCTGCACATCTCGATCACCCGTTCCGGCGCGCCTTTCACGTAGACCAACGCCGAGCCGTCGTGCCGGTGATGCAGCGTCGCCATATAACGATGCGCAGCATCGAACGGAATCTCGTCGACGCGAGGGTAGGCTTTCTCGAGTGCCAGTCGATCGTGGCCTACCTTCAGTCCAAGCGCCACGAGGGCACCCTCCATTGGATCTCCATCGGCAACGAAGTTGCCTGAGATGTCGCGGATCGCGGCATCGTTGCACAGAAGCGCGGCCCTGCCGATCTCGATGAGCCGGTCGTCCCCCGCCGGGTCCGTCTCTCGACCGTCGATGCTGAAGCCACCTTTCGGCGCATAGCCCACGCCGCCCACCACATAGGACCGCTCCCCAGTCGTGACTTGAGTGACCGCCATTTCATTGCGCGTGAGCGTGCCCGTCTTGTCAGAGCAGATGGTCGACACTGAGCCGAGCGTCTCCACGGCCGGTAGGCGCCGGATGATGGCGTTGCGGGCGGCCATGCGCTGCACGCCGATCGCCAGTGTGATCGTCATCACCGCGGGTAGGCCTTCCGGGATAGCCGCAACCGCCATGCCGACAACGGCCATGAAGGCTTCGGCGAGCGGGTAGCCGCGAACGAGTGTGGCAAATCCGAAGGTGACGACCGCGAGTGCGAGAATGACGATCGTGAGCTGGCGGGCGAAGGCGTTCATCTGGCGAATGAGTGGCGTCTCCAACTGCTCGACGCGGCCCAGAAGCGCGCTGATGTGTCCGAGCTCGGTTGAAGGGCCAGTGGCGACGACCACACCCGTGCCTTGTCCGGATGTCACGAGTGTCCCGGAGAATGCCATCGATCTTCGATCTCCGATCGAGGCTTCCGACGGAACCGGCTCTGTCAGTTTGGTGACCGGTACCGATTCACCTGTCAGGATCGCCTCGTCAACGCGGAGATTTCGAGCCTTCGCGAGGCGCACATCCGCGGTGACCCGATCACCAGGCTCAAGGAGAAGTATGTCACCGGGCACGACCTCGGCGGCGTCGATCGACAGCCGCTTGCCTTCTCTGAGAACCGATGCCCTCGGGCTGATCATCGCTCGGATCGCCTGCAAAGCGGCCTCTGCCTTTCCCTCCTGTACGAATCCGATGACGGCGTTGAGGACCACGACAGCAGCGATGACCACCGTATCGACGGCGTGCCCGAGCAACGCCGTGATCACGGCGGCCCCAATCAGCACGTAGATCAGCAGATTGTGGAACTGCTCGAGGAACCGACGAAGCGATGACTTGCCCGGGGCGGCTGGCAGGGCGTTCGGGCCATGCTGGCGAAGCCGTTGTGCTGCTTCGGCCAGCGTCAATCCCGAAGACGTCGCGCCAAGCGCCTGATGCACGTCGGCAACGGCCAGACTGTGCCACGGTTGTCGGGGGGCCTCTGGTCGTGCAGAAGCATGGGTTGTACTCTGGGCAGATGCTTCCATTCGGCGCTGCATAAATGCGATGGAGGTTGGTTAGATTGAGCTAACCAATCCATACGTGATCGAGAAGTTTCTCCCGTGGTGCCGCGGCAGCCAAGACGGAAGCCATGGATCAGAAGGATCGCTATTTCACTAGTGTGACCGGCAGCATCGTCATGTGGATCACCTTCGTTGCGACCGATCCCATGACAAGATTGCCGATGGCGCCCATGCCGCGTGTGCCCATGACGATGGCATCGCACCCGAGGGCTTCGGCACGTTCGACGATAGCCTTGGGAATGACTCCGATCAGGATCTCGCTGGTGAACTTGACGCCGGATGCGGTCGCCTTCTCGATGGCCGGTCGCAGAATGGCCTCGCTATGCTCTTTGAGCGCTTGCTCGAGCTTCTCGAGCGGCAGGTACGCAAGTGTCCGCGGATTCTCGTGACCGGCCTCATGCGCCGTCACCACATGAAGCTCAGTCGACGGCAACTGCCGCGCGAGGTCGATCGCATATTGCAGGGCGCGCAATGAATTCTCGGAGCTGTCAACAGGAACAAGCAGCTTCTTCATGGCGCGTCACCAGGGCTCAGATGAGTGCTCGACCTTCCTAGCCTCTGCTCGTTATGCGCGCCTTGATGCGGCGCAATGGCCGATTTCGGCGCGCAGATTGCTCATTCGGCCTACCTTCCAGTGCCGAATGTACTCCCGGCTGGCGCACCGTCTTGCTGCGCGCATTCGCGACCTGGTCCGCACGAGCCTCATTGATTGCTGACGCGCCGTTACCGTGGCCGGAAGGTCACTTCTGAACCTCGATCATGACTTAACATCGCCTCTGCCACGTGACTCACTGGGGTTTTGAAAGCGGTGCCGTCGCCACAGCCATCGATCATCGACAGGGGCATGCCATGGCCGCTGACACACCAAAAGACCTTCCTTCCCTCCCCGCCTCCAACGCCAAGGAACAGGACAAAAAGGCGCCAGCCGGAGCACAATCAAGCACGGCGGAAGCCCCGATAAGCGCGCCGAAGCCGGCAGGCTTGATGCAGCTGCTGGGGGACAAGGCCACACCTGCGCGTGCAGCAGCCCCTGCATTGGGAGACGCATTAACGGACGCTCAGAAGCCGGAGACGACCACGCCTCTACTGGCGCCACGGTCGCAGGCTGTGCCCACGGTTCCTGGAGCAGACGCTAAAGCGCCGCCGGCGGCGAAGTCCGGCTCCACGCAGCAGGTACCGCCCGGCTCAACGGTCACTGCTGTCGCCACGCCGGCGAGCTCGGCACCTCCGGGACCACCTCCAGGTGCTGCCCAGCCGGTGCGCCCGATGATCTCCCAACCGGCTGCGCCGCCAATCAAAGGACCGTCCGCTGCCGGCACTGCAGCACCGCAACGGCCATCCCCGCCGGCAGCCAGCCCGGCCCCCGGCGCGGAGACAGCATCCGTGCCAAGTGTCGGCGGAGGTGCGCCCGCATCGGCCACCACCTCCAGACCCGGGTCTCCTGTCGAGACGAAACCAGCGGCACCGACCGCAATGATCTCAAGCGCGCCATCTGCTGCGCAACCCGTGCGGCCCGCATCGCCCTCCGCTCCAGCCAGCGCCGCTGCGCCAGCGGGATCATCACTGCGGCCGCTATCCTCTCCGCAATCGCCTACCGCCAGCGCCAAGAAATCAGGTGATCCGCACGTGGCGCCAGCACCAGCCGCGGCAAAGCCCGCGGCCGGCGCGCTGCCCTCGGCTCGCGCCGGGGAGCCGCAACGCGAGCCCCAGATGCCCGAGGCCGGCGCCAGCGGCGCCGAAGCAGCGCTCTCGCTCGAAGGCACGGCGCTGGCGCCCATCGACCGCATCTTTCCGACGCGCCCGATCCCGTTTCTGCTGCTGGTCATCCTGCTTTGCGCTAGCGCGTGGGGCGCCGGCTACGCTCTGGCGCCCGACAAGGCGAAATTCCTCGCCTCGGTCGAGTGGCGCTTCATGCCCTTCTATCTCGCCGCGCATCTAATAGCCGTGCGTCTCTTCATCACCGCCTATACGCGAAGCTTCCGCGAAGGCGTGAAGCACCTCGAAGTGCCGGCCCAGCGGGCGGCGCGCGGACTTCGCGCGCTGCTCGGCGCAGTTGGCTTCCTTGCAGCGATCCTGATAGCCGCGCCCTTCTGCTACCTCGACTGGCAGTACCTCAATCGTCCCGAGAGCCGTTATGAGCGTATGGGCAGCGGGAATTTGGTCGGTCCGATCGACCATCTGATGTGGGGCACATGGTGCGTCGAGTGGGTGCTCAACGCTTTCATCTGGGTCATGCTGGTGGGGTTCCTGATCAAAAATTACGTGATGATCCGCTCCTTTTCATTCCGCTCGCCGATCGAGCTCGTCCTCCACGAGCGCCACTACCGACCTTTCCTGCTGATGAGCTCGCAGGGCGCCACGATCGTGCTCGGATTCAGTGCCGTAACGATCCTCTATCTCTGGTACACGGGGGGCGAGATCACCGACTATGCGGGACTGGCAATCACAGCCGCGTTGCTGCTTGTCGGGTTCATCCCGCCATGGCTCTTGTTACGCCGCAAAGTCCGGCGCGCCGTCGAAGCTGAGACGATGGCGCTCCGGCACACCGTGCTAAACGTCATGTGGCGAGACGCACAGGCGAAGAAGACGGGCGCGGAAACGGCCGGCATCCCGCTCGAACAGCGCCTCGCCGAAGCGCTCGCGATTTTCCGCGTGTCCCACCTTGAGCAGCTGAAGCTCAACCTCGGCCAGCGCGAGGCGCGCGATGTTGCGTTTCGTCTCCTCGCGCCAGCGATCGGCATCCTGTGGCAGGTGACGCAGAGCTTCGAGACCTTCGTGGCGCGCTTCGATGCCGCTCTCAAGGCGGCTCGTGGTATGCTCACCCGCTTACTGCTGTAGCCGCACGAGCTAGCGATCAATTTGCAGGCGCGACATATGACAGGGCATACAAATACCAAAGCAGCAATCGTGGCACTGGCACTGGCGCTGTCTGTCCTGCCCAACGCCCTGGCGGCACAAGTCCTCGCACGCCACGCAGATTGGACAGCCTTTGCTCACGACGACGGCACGACGAAGCTCTGTTTTGCCGCGACACAACCGAAGGAGCGCCAACCCGCCACGGCCAGACGCGATCCGCCCCACTTCTATATCACGTCGTGGCCGAAGACTGGCACCAAAGCAGAGGTCAGCATCAAGCTCGGCTACCCCGTGAAGAAGGGCAGCACAGTCACGGTGTCGATCGATACCAAGCCGTACAAGCTGTTCGCAGAGGCCGATCGCGCCTTCGTTGCGGACGTCACAGAGGAAGCAGCGATCGTCGAGGCTCTGAAGAAGGGCCGCCAACTCTCGGTGCAGGCAACGAGCGAGCGCGGCACGGTGACGGTCGATACCTACTCCCTCGCCGGCGTGACTCAGGCGCTGCAGGCCGCGATGGCAGCGTGTCCGTAACGCTTCTGGCACGGCGGTTGCTCCGCGACCTTGGGCCGACGCCGGACGAGCGGCGGCGGCAAGGAAGGCTCGAGCAGCATGCGCTTCAGGCAAATCCGGACAGCGATAGCGATCGTCGCGACCATTCCAGCCTTGCCGGTGTGCCAGGCTGGGACGATTCCGACTGCAGAGTACCGCTTCGAGACGACCGCCGCGTGCCGGGACGATCCGGCGCGGGCGGCCAAGCCGTCGCGTCCGGGTGTTGCCAACTATGACGTGTGCGCCGATCAAATGGCGCTCTTCGCCAAGGGACTCGAGCAGGCCCGCTTCGAGGGAAAGCTCCTGCTCATTACCTTCGGCGCCACATGGTGTCCCTCGTGCGCGTCGCTGCAGAAGGTGATCTCTGGGCCAGAGCTACTCGGCTACCAAAGCGAGACTGTGGATTTCGCGCGCACGTTCCGCCATCTCGAGATCGGCGTTTCGATGCTTGACAAGGGTACCAAGGCCGAGATCCCGAGTGGACACGCCGTGCTCGACCACGTGTTGCAAGGCTCGAACGGCACCAAAGTGCGGGCCATTCCGTTCGTCGCCGTCATCAATCCGGCCCGTCGCGATCGAAGCTGGGCACGGAACATCGACGACCTCGAGGCGCGGAGCGGCGGCTTCGATCTCGCGCGCCTGCGCGGGCTGCTCAACGAGGCCGAGGCGTATGTGCGTGGTAATGGCGCGGCCTCTGCCGAGCCGGGCTGGCTACGCCGCAAATGGCATCGCTGGTGGAACGGTTGAGACCGCGCGCATTAGCGCCCAACCGCGAGTTTCCGCCGCAGATGGATGTAAATTGCGCCCTCGCCACCGTGCTGGATCGCGGCTGTTGTGTAGCTCGCAACGATGGCACTCAGTTCCGGCTCCTCCAGCCAGAGAGGCACCATGCGGCGCAGAACGCCCCGCTGCTCACGACCGAATGGGTCGGAGAAATTATTGGTTTGACTAGCGGGCGGCGCCCCCTTGCCGGTGACCACGAGCACCGTCGAGTAGCCCTTCGAGACCGAGCGAAGCAGAAACGCGCGTAGCTTCTGGTGCGCCTCCGACTGCCGGCTGCCATGAAGATCGAGGCGAGCCTCGATCTGCATCTGTCCGGATGCGATGCGCCGCAAGCGCTTCTTCTCGAAGCGTTGCAGCGGCGGCGGCGCCTTCGCGGACGGTGAGACAATCCGTGGCTCAGGTCGCAAAGCGTGCGACCGAAAGCGTGCATCCGGCTCGGTGGACCGATGGTGTAGGACTGTGTTGCGAGCACTCCCGTGAGACTGCGTCGGATCTGGCACTGGCAGCTCCGCTGACGCATGTGGCACACGCGGCTTGCCCTTGCGCAGCGGCTGGAGCCCTTGCTTCATGTACTCCCAGAGGGCGTGATCCTCTTCGGACAGCTCGGACGTTTTTGCTTTCGGCCCCTTGCCGTCGCTCTTTGCGCTCGGAGCATGAGACCGCTTCTCTTCGCGCCGCCGCGTCATGGTTTCGCCTGTCGCGCGCCCTTGAGAGCGCTGGCAGCGTCACCGCCGCGCGCCGTAGTGGCAGTTTGCGTAGACGCCGCCTCGGTCGAGCCCGTTGCAATCTCGCGACCTTGATCAGTGGACGTCCGCGGCCGAAAGACGACGAGGTGCCCGGGATGTTTGGTAATGCCGGCAATCCGTCCGGCGGCATCGCCAGAGCCGAAATAGATATCGCCACGCTCCGCGCCCTTGATCGCCGAGCCAACGTCCTGCGCGATCAACAAGCGCTGGAACGGCTGGCCCTTCAACGCGTGCGTCAGCGTCGGCGCGTTCACAAAGATCGGCAATCCCAGCGCATGCACACCTGCATCAACGGCGAGGCTGCGCCCCGTGGTGAGCGGAATGCCGAGCACGCCGAGCGGCCCGGCGGTATCGCCGTTCAGCTCCCGGAAGAAAACATACGATGCATTCTGCTGCATGACGCGCCGACCGCGCTCTCGATCGGCCTTCAGCCACCTGCCGAGGGCACCCATCGACATTTGCCCGGCGGTCATGAGGCTATTGTCGATGAGATAACGCCCGATCGACGTGTAGGGATGGCCATTCTTGCCGTCGTAATTGACCTGCGCTACCGAGCCGTCAGCTAATTTGATTCGTCCCGAGCCTTGGATCTGCAAGAAGAACACATCGACGGGATCGGCGAGATAGAAGAGTTCGAGGCCCTTGTCGTCGAGTGCGCCAGCATCGATCTCCGCCCGCGTTGCGTAGGGAACCAGCTTGCCACCGGCATCCACCCGAGCGTGCGTGAGCTGCGCACCCGCGGCACCGCGCTGCGATTCATCGACGACATTCACGAGATCAGCCGGACGGCGCAGGATCGGCCACTGAAACTTGCCCTGACGTTGGCGTGAGCCCTCGATGAGCGGTTCGTAGTAGCCGGTGAGCAAGCCCTGCGAAGCAGCATGCACGATACGATGCGGGCGAAACTGCTGCTCAAAAAAGGCGCGCGACTCGCTTCTCGTCAGTTTCGCCGGCAACTGAAGGGCAGCAGCACAGACGGCAAGCAGGTCCGGAGGCGTCGGTATCGCACCGGCCTTGTTGCCGGCCTTGCTCGCTGCAATGAGCGGCGGACACGACACCACGAAAGCCTTCAAGGCTGCGAGGTGATCGTCCTCAGCCCAGCCGGGCAGGTCGGAATAGTCAATCGCTACGTAGGTCACGCCTGCTCGCGACGACGGCTCCTCGGCAGTCGGCTTTGCGGCTGGCGCGGAGCCGGACAGGCGCGGGGCGCGGCGCCCTTTCGCCTTATCGCCAGCCCCTGCGTCATCGACCTTCGGCTTCATTGCGTTCCCCAAAGGCGGAGACTTTTCCGCATCCCGCATCACGGGTCCGATCTCCTGAGCGGGTGCTTTGATGCGCACGCGTGACCACTCCTCCCGGAGCGGCTCTGGCGGAAGGCTTTCCGGCGACTGCGCGAATGACGGCGTGAACGAAATCCACAGCGTGAACGAAACACCGCCCATGCCCCACCGTCGAGCCTCCCCGGTGCGCATGCCCGCCCTTCCCCCTTGCCCGCGCGCCCCTTGCCCCGGCGCACGGCGTCCGATCAGCTTGGCGCCTGCGTTGCAACGAGCTTCCAGTTAGGATCTCGAGAGGACGCCTCGCGGGCGAACGTCCAAATGTCGATGACTTCCTTGATCCGCTTCGGGTCGCCGGCCAGCACCGTGCCAGCCTTGTCGCGGGTGGCCGAAATCAGCTCGCTTACGAATTTGACGCTGATCTGTGCTGTCCCGCGCTTGCACTCTGCCTCGACGATGTCCGCCTTGTTTATGCCAACGAAGCTCTGGTCCACCTGCTCCTCACGAGCTTCGCGCTCGGTGATGGCCGCCGCAAAGCCATCGAACACTTCGCGTGACAGCAGGTTGCGCAGCGTCTTGCGGTTGCCTTCCGCGAATGCTGTGACGATCATCTCGTAGGCTTGTTTGGCGCCGCGCATAAAGCTCTCGGGATCGAAGCTGCGGTCCACGCTGTGAATAGCCAGAAGGCCGGTGGCAATCCCCTCATTGCCGGCGGCGAACGCGCGGATGCGCTGCTCCATATCGGGTGCGTTGGCCTGAACTGCGACCTGCGGCTCAGCCGGCTGCTCCTGCGCCGGTCGGTCACGACGCGGCATGGCGACAACCTTGTCCCGCGCCTCGGCCGAGGCTGCGCGAGCCTGCTCCCGGTAGCGCTCGCGGCGAGTCTCGTCGTCTTCCGTGCGCCGGCCTAGGACGCTTCTCAGCTTGAAGAAGATGACCAGCGCTAGGACGAGAAAGATAAGGGTGAAAACGTCGATTTTGCCGTCCATGCGGTTGCCGCTTTCCGAGTGACCTGGCCTATCGATTGATGTAGGCGGCGCCGACCAGGAAATCCAGCGCCACCAGTCTCTAAACGCCCAGGTTGCAGGTAGTTTCCCGCAACGCGATCAACCCCTGCACAATCTCGAGCAAATCGATAGCTCGATGGCCAACTTAAGGCATACCCGCAGGCAAGCCAAGCCGCTGGACAATCGCTGGCGCGAGCCGCAAGGTCTCCGCGATCCGGGCTGGGGTCTCAAGGCACAGTGCGATGCGATTGGCCATCCTTCTCGTTCTCCTGTCGGTGCCGCTCTTGGAGATCGGCGTCCTGGTGAAGGTTGGCCAGTGGCTGGGGCTCTGGTGGACGCTCGGTCTGGTGCTCGCGACCGCAATCCTTGGAAGCGCGGTGATTGCCAATCAAGGCTTTAACGCTCCGTTCCGCATGCAGGAAGCGATTCAGCGCGGCGAAACCCCAATTGCCACCATGTTCGATGGCGCGCTGCTGTGGACTGCTGGCTTCCTGCTGATCACGCCAGGATTTATCGCAGACGGCCTCGGCCTGATCCTGCTGATCCCACCAGCGCGCCGACTGTTGGCCCGGTGGGCTGCAAAGCAGTTTTTTGGCATGGCCGATTTCGATGTCGAGATCCGAACCAGCCGAACGGCTCAAGGCGGGAACCGACCGCATCCGGGCGAGCCATCACGCCCGAGCGAGGGACGCGGCGGCGGTGGCGAGCCTGAAGATGGCCCTGTCATCGAGGGTGAGTTCCGCCGGCTCGACGAGCGAACGGTTGACAGAGACTCGCGCCGGTCGGGCAACTCCTCCGGAAGCTGATTGCGCCCGCAGCACGCGACAACGGCGGCGTTGGCACCCTTTTGCGCAATGAGGTAGGCAGGTCCCTACCACACCTGCATCGATCCATGTGACGAGGGAACATTCATGGCTGAGCCGCAAACGCCCGCAGCAGCACCGCAGATCCAGGTTCGGGTCGCCGGCCAGTTCGTGAAGGACCTCTCGTTCGAGAGCCCGAACGTCGTGACATTCATGCAGACGCCGCCGGCGAACCCAGCGCTCAACATCGAAATGAACGTTCAGCCCGGGCAAGTGGCCCCGAACCTCTATGAGTCGGCGATCACCTTCTCAGCCAAGGCCGCGAGCGGCGACACTGCCATCTATGAAATCGAAATGATCTACTCGGGCATTTTCGAGATCAAGGGCGCACCGCCGGATACGCTCGATATCATGCTCAATGTGAATTGCCCGGCGCTGCTGTTCCCCTTCCTGCGCCGCATCGTGGCGGACCTCACGCGCGAGGGGGGCTTCCCGCCTTTGATGCTCGATCCAGTCGATTTCGCCTCTCTCTATTTCCAGAAACGGCAGGCCGCCGCCGGCAGCCCACCGAGCGGAAAGCCGTCGTAAGGGCGACAAGGTTCCCTCAATCGCCGTAGCGTCTTTCGTCGCCCACGGGATAGGCCTCTTCGATGACATAAGGCCCGCCGCCTGACTTCGGTTTCGACGAGAACAGAACAAACCTTTCGACGGTGAACGGCGGCAAGTCGAGCAGCGGGCGCGCACTCATGAAACGCGCCAATTCGTGCACTGACGCGCCCCGCAAGCGCGCCAGAGTGACATGCGGCTTGTAGCTTTGCGTCTCGGGCGCAAGCCCCGCCGAGCGCGCCGCCCGCTCAGTCGCACGCTGCAACTGGCCGAGCGACTCGCCGCCGTCGACACCGGCCCAGAGTACGCGCGGCTCGCGGCCCCCGAACGCGCCGAGCTCGGCGATCCGCACCTCGAAGGGATCGATCTCGATCCCGGCGAGAAACTCCGCGAACTCCGACGCCGCGCGATTGTCGATATCGCCCGCGAAGCGCAGCGTTATGTGCATATCCTCGGGCTCGACCCACTTGGCGCCCGGCAGCGGTCCCTTGAGGAAGGCGAGGCGCATGCGATGCGCTTGAGGTATTTCGAGGCCGGCGAATAATCTGATCATGGTGGCCTCCTGCATCGGACGACAACGGCGATATGGATGACGCGCATGCGCCGCCGAGACACGCATCAGCCGCGGGGCGACACTTTCGCGAGCCGTGTTTTCACACGCGCGATCAATTCCTCCACCGTCGGCATGATCTTGTCGGCGATGACGTTCACGCCGTCGGCGTTGGGGTGCAGTCCATCCGGAAGAATGAGTTTCCGATCAAGCGCCACGCCCGCGAGAAAAAACGGGTAGAGCAGCACGTCGTTCCGTTCCGCAACCTCTCTGAAGATCGGATCGAACGCGCGCTGATACTCGGCGCCGAGATTGCTCGGCGCACGCATACCGGCGACAAGCACATCGATCCCGCGCCCTTTGAGCCGCGCAACGATCTGATCCAGATTCTTTTTTGCCTCGGACGGAGGATAGCCACGCAACGCATCATTGGCGCCAAGCTCCACGATCACGGCGTCGGTGCCGTTCGGAACCACCCAGTCGAGCCGCGCCAGACCGCCTGCCGTCGTATCACCGGAAACGCCCGCATTGGCGACCTCGACCTGATAGCCCTTGGCCTTCAGCCGACGCTCGAGTTGCGCCGGAAACGCCTCGCCCGGCTTCAGTCCATAACCCGCGGTCAGGCTGTCGCCGAATGCAACGATTCGGATCGTGCGCTCGGGCCCGGCCGCCCGAGCGAGCCCCGCCACCCCTGCCGATGCGGCAAGGACGCTGTTGACGAGGAGCAGCATGAGCACCATCTGGCGGAGTGAGGTTACCCGCATCATCATCTCTGACCCTGTTGGGATCTATTGGCTTTGAGGCGTCATATGGATCTTCGGTCGGAGTGCCACAATCCCTTGCAACCGGGACACGCGGCGCGCCAAAGTCCAGGTGCTGTCCGGAAAGGATCAATGTGCCAGATTCGTTGATCAGTCTCGACAAAGTCAACCTGACGCTGAGAAGCCGGGCCGGCGATGTCGAGGTTCTCCGCTCGATTGATCTCAGCGTGGAGGAGGATCAGTCAGTCGCGATCGTCGGCCCGAGCGGCTCCGGCAAGACGTCGCTGCTGATGGTAATGGCCGGGCTCGAACGAGCCACATCGGGCCGCGTCGTGGTGACGGGCCACGATTTCAACATGCTCGACGAGGATCAGCTTGCTGCAGCACGAGGCGGCACTATCGGCATCGTGTTTCAATCATTTCATCTGGTTCCGACCATGACCGCACTCGAGAATGTTGCTCTGCCGCTGGAGCTCGCCGGGGAGCCGCGTGCCCGTGCCGCTGCAACCAAGCTCCTGCAGGAAGTCGGTCTTGGGGCCCGCCTCGACCATTTTCCAGCCCAGCTCTCGGGTGGCGAGCAGCAGCGCGTGGCGCTGGCCCGCGCGCTTGTGCCTGAGCCACGATTGATCCTTGCCGACGAGCCGACCGGCAATCTGGACGGCACGACGGGCCGCGCCATTGTCGATCTGCTGTTTGGCCTGCGCGCACGCCTCAAAGCAACACTGATCCTCGTGACGCACGAAGATTCGCTCGCCTTGCGGTGCCAACGCTTGATCCGCATGGCCGACGGCAAGATCGTCGCCGATACGCGCGGTGGCACCACCTCGCAACGCGCGAGCGCGGCTGGTGCGCTCGCATGACCACGACCCACGGCACGTCTTCACCTGCGATGGCTGGAATCCTCCCGCGCCTGGGGCTCAACTGTGCCCTTCTTGCATTGGCGATCAGAGAGCTGCGCGGCGGCATTCGCGGTTTCGGCGTCTTCGTCGCCTGCGTAGCGCTCGGTGTTGCCGTCATTGCCGGCGTCGGTGCGCTTTCAGATGCTTTGCGCGCCGGCTTCGAGAGACAAGGCGAGATCCTGCTCGGCGGTGACGTCGCCATCGCCCGGCCGCACAGGCGCGCCGAACCCGCCGAGCTCGCCTGGATGGCGCAACGAGGCCGCGTCTCCGAGACGGCAACATTGCGCGCCATGGCGCGGCGCTCGGACGGCGCCGAGCAAGTGCTGGTCGAGCTCAAGGGCGTCGACAGTGCCTATCCGCTCGCTGGCGAGCTGATCCTGTCTCCCGCCATGCCGACCGCCACGGCGCTCGCCAACGACGGTGCCGTTGTCGATGAAATCCTGCTCGAGCGGCTGCAGGTGAAGCTCGGTGATCGCATCAATGTGGGCAAGCGCGAGGTCGAGGTGCGCGCTGTCATCGCCGCGGAGCCGGACAAGATTTCCGATCGCCTCACCTTCGGTCCCCGCCTCATCGTCTCCATCCCGACACTGGATGCGACTGGCCTCATCGAGCCGGGAGCGCTTGTTCGTTGGCGGTACGCCCTTAAGCTTGCCGACGGCGGCGCACTGTCGCGCCTGCTCGGCTTCCGCGCGGCCGTGGAGAAAGAACTGCCCGATGCCGGTTTCACAATTGCCGACCGTCGCGATCCCTCGCCACAGGTAACCCGAACCCTGGACCGGCTGCGCCAGTTTCTCACGCTCATCGGCCTCACGGCGCTGCTGATTGGCGGGGTCGGCGTAGCGAATGCGGTTGCTGCATTCATCGACCGCCGCCGCAAGGTGATCGCCACCCTCAAAAGCGTTGGCGCCACGAGCCGGCAGATTTTCGCGCTGCATCTGATCCAGGTGATGCTGATTGCCGCGCTGGGAATTGCCCTTGGGCTCGTCATCGGGATGCTCATTCCCGTCATTCTGACGAGTGCGATCGGCGATGCGCTTCCAATCCGCGCCGAGCTCACCGTTCGGCCCTGGAGCCTCGCCATCGCGACCATCTACGGCGTCCTGGTGGCTCTCCTGTTCACGCTGTGGCCACTGGGCAGGGCCGGCGAGATTCGCGCAGCGGTGCTGTTTCGCGACGACGTCGCACCACAACGCACCTGGCCCGGCCGAGCCGTTCTCGCGGCAATTGGTGCAGCAGGCGCTGCGCTCCTGGCGCTTGCTGCCGCGACGTCGGACTCCGCCCGCCTCGCCTTCTATTTCTGCGCCGGCATTGCTGGCATTTTCGCCATCTTTCTGTTGCTTGGTACGGGGCTCATCTGGCTCGTCCGACGCATGCCGCGCCCCCGCCGCCCCGAGTTGGCCCTTGCGCTGTCCAGCATTGGCGCGCCGGACGGTCTCACGCGATCCGTCATACTCTCGCTCGGCTCGGGACTGTCGCTGCTCGTTGCCGTTGCGCTCGTCGATCACTCGATCGTCGACGAGCTGCGCGACCGCATGCCGAAGAACTCGCCGAACTTCTTCGTGCTCGATCTTCCCTCGGGGGATCTCGACGGCTTCGCCAGGACCGTCACTCAGGAGGTCCCGGAGGCGGCGGTCAGCTCCGCACCCATGCTGCGGGGGCGCATCGTGCGTCTGAACGGCAAGCCGTCAGAGGAGCTCAATCCGCCGCCGCAAGCGCAATGGGTGCTGCGCGGCGACCGCGGGCTCACGTTCTCCGACGACATTCCGGAAGGCTCGCGCCTGGTTGCGGGCGACTGGTGGCCAAAGGGATACGACGGCGAGCCGCTCGTCTCGTTCGAAGCCGATCTGGCGCGGCTGCTCGGTTTGAAGATCGGCGACACCATGACCGTCAACGTGCTCGGACGAAACATCACAGCGAAGATTGCCAACTTGCGCGAAGTGAAGTGGGAGAGCCTTTCGATCAATTTCGTCGTGGTGTTCTCGCCGAACACGCTGCGCGGCGCGCCGCACAACCTGCTCGCAACGATCTCACTGCCGAAGAGCACGCCGATTGCGGCCGAAGCATCCGTCGCCCGCCAGATCGGCAAGGCCTACCCCGCCGTTACAGCAATCCGCGTGAAGGACGCGCTCAACTCGTTCGACGCGGTGTTCAAGCGCATCATGACCGCGGTGAGGACAGCCGCGAGCGTGACGCTTGCCGCGGGAGCATTGGTCCTTGCCGGCGCGCTCGCCACCGCTCAGCGACGCCGCACCAAGCAGGCCGTGATCGTGAAGGTGCTGGGCGCCACCCGCCGCCGCATTCTGGCGACCCATGCCGCCGAGTATCTGATCCTAGCCGCGACCGCCGCCGGTATTGCCACGCTCCTCGGCAGCATCGCGGCTTGGGCGACGGTCACACGCATCATGGACGTACCGTTCGCATTCTCATGGTCCGCCGTCGCGCTATCGCTCGGACTCGCCACCGCGCTTATTCTGCTGCTCGGTGGCCTCAACACGTGGCGGATCTTACGGGCTCCGCCCGTGCCCTATCTCAGGTCCGAGTAAAGAAGCGAACGTCGCTCGGAGTGAGCCGGCCCCTTCCCTCGCGAGATGGCAGAGCTTTCGTTCCGGCGAGGTCCGACAGCTTCCTCGCGGTGCATGTGGCAGTCGGACTTCGCGGGAATCGGCGCCGTGCTTCACTGCAAGAACAGGTGGCCCGCTCACTCCGACCTACGAAGCGGCCCGTCGCCGCGACAGCATGTTGAGCGCTTCGACGAATGCAGAGAACAGCATTGCCGCGTAGATGTAGCTCTTCGGCACATGGGCTCCGAAGCCTTCCGCAATCAGCACCATGCCGATCATCAGCAGGAACGCGAGCGCCAGCATCACGATCGTCGGATTGGAGTTGACGAAATTGGCGAGCGGCGTTGCCGCGACCAGCATCACGATGACCGTCACCACTACGGCGATCACCATAACCGGAATGTGCGGCGTCATACCGACCGCGGTGATGATGCTGTCGACCGAGAATACGAGATCCAGCAGCAGGATCTGCCCGATCGCGGCACTGAAACCCAGCGTGCCCTTGCCCGACTCGAACATGTCGGGTCCGGCGTGCGGATCGACCCGGTGGTGAATCTCCTTTGTCGCTTTCCAGACGAGGAACAAGCCGCCCGCAATCAGGATCATGTCGCGCCAAGAAAATCCCTGCCCGAAAACCGTGAACACGGGCGCCGTGAGCTTCACGATCGTCGCGATGGTGCCGAGCAGCAGCAGCCGCAGAATGAGCGCCGCGCCGATACCGATGCGCCTCGCTTTCTCCCGCTGATGCACCGGCAGGCGATTGGTCAGGATCGCTATGAAGATGAGGTTGTCGATACCGAGCACGACCTCCATGGCGATCAGTGTCAGCAACGCGATCCAGACCGCCGGATCGGCGGCCAGTGTCATCAGGCTATCCATGGGCTTCCCTCGATCGAGCAACTGCTGCGAGATAGACGCAACCAGATCGCGACCCAAGCCCGATCCGATTGCCATCGACAGAACCGATCTCGAGCGAACTCTTCACCGATTGCCCAAAGTGCGCAACACTAGCTCCAATTGCCCCTCTGCAATCAGGATCTGCATCCCATGAAACGCGTGCTCGTTACTGGCGCCGCCGGCGGAATTGGAACCCACCTTCGCCGGTTGCTGCCGCCGATCTACCCGGACATCCTGTGGTCCGACTTGAAGCCGATCGCCAATCCGACGCCGTCGGAAAAGTTCGTTCAGGCCGATATCGCCGATGCGGCCGCAATGGACAAGCTCTGTGAGGGCGTCGAGGGGATCGTGCATCTCGGCGGGATCTCGGGCGAGTCGACCTGGGAGCGGATCCTCAATGCCAACATCGTCGGCTGCTACAATGTGTTCGAAGCGGCGCGCAAGGCAGGTGTCAAGCGCATCATCTTCGCCTCGTCCAACCACGCCGTCGGGTTCTACCCGCGCACCACCACGATCGCGACCGACGTCACGACGCGCCCCGACAGCCGCTACGGCCTCTCCAAGCATTTCGGCGAAGGGCTGGGCGCGCTCTATGCCTATAAGCACGGCATTGGCGTCACTTCGTTGCGGATCGGCAACGTCAACGAGGAGCCCATCGACCGGCGCCGCCTCTCCATCATGGTGTCGCCGCGCGATCTGGTGAAGCTCATCCGCATCGGCCTCGAGCAGCCGGGCCTCGTCTACGAGACGATGTACGGCGTCTCCAACAACACGCGCTCCTGGTACGACAACAGCCACGCCGCCTCGCTCGGCTACAAGCCGGAGGACAACGCCGAGGTTTTCGCCGCGCAGGTGCTCGGCAACGATCCGCCGGGCGACGACACGCCGTCCGAGTTCTATCAGGGCGGCACGTTCTGCGGCGAGGAGTACTCGGCAGACTTCCAGACCATGAAAGCGAAGAGCTGATCCACAAGGACCGAACCACGATGGCCACAATCGACGCCGGGCGCGTGCTGCGCGACCTCAAGCACCTCAGAGCCATGGCCGCCTACAAGACCGGCGTCCACCGCCCCTCGCTCTCGCCCGAGCACATGCAGTCGCTGCATTGGCTGAAGGCGGAGCTGGAAGCGATCGGCCATCGCGCGACCATCGACGGCATCGGTAACGTGTTCGGCATCGCCGACGTCAACGGCCGCAAGATCCTCGCGGGCTCGCACCTCGAAAGCCAGAACCACGCCGGCTGGCTGGATGGTCCGCTGGGCGTCATCTATGCGCTCGAAGCCGCGCGCGCCGTGAAGGCTGATCCGGCACTTGCCGGCTGTGCAATCGATGTCGGTGCCTGGTGCGACGAGGAGGGCCACTTCGGCTCCTTCCTCGGCTCGCGCTCTGCCTGCGGCGAGGTCGGCGAAGCTGAAATCGACTCGGCGGTCGACCGCACCAACGGCGTTACGATGCGCGACGCCCTGCGCACGCACGGGCTTTCCAGCGCTGTGCGGCAGACGATCGATCCCAAGCGTTATGCCGGCTATTTCGAGGCCCATATCGAGCAGGGCGACTGGCTCGAGTCGAGCGGACAGAAGATCGGCGTCGTCACCGCCATCGTCGGCATCACGCAGCTGCGCATCACCTTCGAGGGCGTGCAAAACCACGCCGGCACGACGCGCATGGCGATCCGTAAAGACGCCGGACTCGCCGCGGCTCGCCTGGCCGTTGCGCTCGACGACAGCTTCCCGAAGCTCTGCGGCCCGCGCACGGTGTGGACCGTCGGCAACATCGCTTTCGATCCGGGCGCGCCGAGCATCATTCCGGGCAAGGCCGTGATGCTGTTCCAGTTCCGCGATACCGATCCCGCCGTGCACCAGCGGCTCGAAGCCGAAACGCTTAGCCTCGTGGAGGCCGCCAATCGCGCGGGCCCCTGCGCCATCAGCATCGAGAAGCTGCGCCAGACCAAACCCGCCGCCATGGCGGAGAACTTTCAGTCGGCGATCGAAGCCGCCACGCAAGTCCATTGCCCGGGCAAGGCCGTTCGCATGCCCTCGGGCGCCGGCCACGATGCGCAGATCTTCGCCAACCACATGCCGTCGTCGATGCTGTTCGTGCCGTCCATCGGCGGCATCTCGCATCACTGGACCGAGGACACGTCCGACGAGGACATCGTGCTCGGCGCGCAAGTGTTCCTCGATGCCGCCGTGCGCGTCCTGAAAGCGTGATTTCGGAACGTCCTGTGCCGGTTGTGCGTCCCGCCAGCACACGCAAGTCGTGTGTTGCATATGACATCGGCTCTGACGCCGGCTCGAGACCGAGGATTTTGCCACTCAATCTCGAAAAAGGCCTCTACGCGGGCTTACGGAGACCGCCACGTGGGGTCCCACTCGGGAAGGGAGGGGGATAGCCTCCGCCCTTGGCGTTGAAATTCGCCCATGAATTTTTCGTCCGCCCGCGTCGTGTCTTAACTCGTCAACGGCACGAGACGTCTCGTCTCGGCCTCACGCCTTCTTTCCAGTCGGCACCTGGTTGAACGGCACGTCCTTGTCGACGCGCACATCCGGCGGCAGCCCCAGCACGCGCTCGGCGATGATGTTGCGCATAATCTCGTCCGAGCCACCGGCAATGCGCGACGACGGCGACGTCATCAGCGTCTGCTGGAAGAGGCCGGCCATGGGCGCGTACTTGGGATCGGTCACCAGCCCGCCCTGCTCCAGGAGGTCCATGGCGAAGGCCGCCATGTTCTGCAGCTTCTGGCCGTTGATGAGTTTCCCGATGGAATTCTCCGGCCCCGGCGTGTCGCCGCGCGACAGCGCCGTCATGGTGCGGAAGTGCGAGTACTTCAGGCCGCGGCTCATCACGTACCAGTCGGCGAGCTTGTCGCGCACGATGTCATTCTTGATCGCCGGGCCCTCGTCGAGCTCCACCTGCCGCGCCAGTTCGAACACCTCGTCGACGTCGACGCCGGCGCGCCCGCCGATCGTGAAGCGCTCGTTCATCAGCGTAGTGAGCGACACCTTCCAGCCATCGCCGACTTTGCCGAGACGCTGGCTGTCCGGCACGCGGACGTTGCTGAAGAACACCTCGTTAAAATGCGAGGCGCCAGAGATCTGCTTGATGCCGCGTATCTCGATCCCTGGCGATTTCATGTTCAGGAAGAAGTACGTGAGCCCCTTGTGCTTCGGTGCCTCGAAGTCGCTGCGGGTGACGATCACGCCCCAGTCACTGTAGTGCGCGCCTGACGTCCAGATCTTCTGTCCGTTGATGATCCAGTCGTCGCCGTCCCGTTCTGCCCGCGTGCGCAATGCTGCGAGATCCGAGCCGCCCGCCGGCTCGGAAAAGAGCTGGCACCAGATCTCCTCGCCGCGGAGCGCCGTTTTTGCGTACCGGTCGCGCACGGTCTGATTGCCCCACGTGCACACCGTCGGAATGCACATGCCGAGGCCGATCTCGTAGACGCCGCGCGGCACGCCGAACTTGGCTTCCTCCTGATCGTAGATGACCTGGAAGATCGGCGAGGCGCCTTGCCCGCCCCATTCCTTCGGCCAAGTAATGCCGGCGAAACCGGCCTCATGCTTCTTCGCCTGCCACGCCTTGGCGTTGGCGATGAAGTTCGCGTCCGCATGGGCGGCGCGATAGATCATGTTGGTGCCTTCGCGCTTCGGCGCGTTGGCCTCGAGAAATGCCCGTGCCTTCGCCCGGTAGGCGGCCTCGTCGGTTGTGTCTTCGAAGTCCATGGTCCACTCCTCTTTCGGTGCCTGGCTTGAGCCTGACTACCGTCAATCTCGCTTGCGATCGAAAATCCTGCCCGCTTTGCCGCGCAGTGAGCCCTGCTGAGCGGATCGTGCCTCGCGTTTCCTGGTCACGGCCCCGTCGACCGCCTTCTTGTCGGCATCGCTCAAGCGGATCTCGCGGCTTTTCACGATCCAATATGCTGAGAACAGCCAAACCCCCACCGCCTCGATGAGGAGGATCTGCCAGTACTCCAGGCGCAACAGACGAGAGCCGGCGAAGACCGCAAGCGGTGCGGCGATCATCGATATCGCTAGACTGTCGTAGATTTTGCGATAGCGCTCTTGTGTCGGCGGGTCCAACTCGCCGAGTGTTTCTCCCGAGCATGCCCACGCGACCCAAGCCATGAATACGAAAAACGCAATTGCAAAAACGGCATGTGCAGAGGGCCACCACGCGATGAAGTGACTCCCGCAATTCTTGCAGTAGTCGGGCACTTGCATATGGATGACTGCGATTGCGATCGCGCTGAGGCCCGCAAAATTGAGAAGCCAATTCTCTGTTTGCGAAAATCCCCTATAGAGGACGAGAAAGCTGCCGATCGCCCAGAGAATGCCAACGAACCAAGTCCGCATCGGAAACGTCCGCTCGTGAGACGTCTCCGGTGCAAAAGCGAAATAGTACTCGCTCATGGAGCCGCGCATGGTAATGCCGTGAAGAAAGAACCCGTAGCCGACGAGCAAAAATGGCAGGATGAGCGCAAGCGCGGCCAATCCAATCCGGAGCGAGTGGTAGGTCTTATGAATATGATCGTGCAAATCGACTGAGTTCATGCGCGCACCCGGTTCTATGCTCAAATCAAACTTGAAATCACAACGGCGCATTGCTCGTCTCGAGCTGCGCGATCAGCCGCTCCTTCCACACCCGCGTCGAGCCGAGCGCCAGAGCAAGGCCCTTCGCGCGCCGGTAATACAAATGGCAGTCGAATGCCCAGGTGAAGCCCATACCGCCGTGCACCTGGATGTTCTCTTTTGCCGCGGCATAGAACGCTTCGTTCGCCGAGACGCGTGCTGCCGCCGCCGCAACCGGCAATTCCGGCGCATTTTTCGAAAGTGCCCACGCGCCATAGTAGGCATTCGAGCGCGCCAGCTCGTTCCCGGCCCACACGTCCGCGAGCTTGTGCTTGATCGCCTGGAACGAACCGATCGGACGCCCGAACGCATACCGCTCCAGTGAATAGTCGCGTGCCGCCTCGAGGCACCTCTGGGCGCCGCCCACCTGCTCGAACGCGAACAAAATCGCCGCGCGATCCTGCACCGCTTTGAGCAGCGTCTCACCGCCGCCGGCCCCGGCCAGGATCTCACACGTGACGTTGTCGAACTTGAGCGACGCCTGCTTGCGGCTCTCATCCAGCGTCTCGATCATGCCGCGGGTCACACCAGGCGCCTTCAAATCCACCAGCGCCAGCACGATGCCGCGCTCGCCCTGCGCCACCACAACCGCGATGTCTGCTGCGCCGCCGTCCGGAACCGGCATTTTCTCACCTGTGAGCCTATTGCCCCGCACCGTCGCGGTGAGTCGCTTCAAGCTTGCCTTCCCCGGTCCCTCCGCCAGCGCCAGCGTGCCGACGATCTCGCCAGCGGCGATCTTCGGCAGCCACGCCGTCTTCTGCGCCTCGGAGCCGCCGAGCAAGAGTGCCTCGGCCGCAAGATAAACCGTCGAGGAAAACGGCACCGGCGCCAGCGACGCGCCCAATTGCTCCGCGATCACGCAAAGGCCGAGATGGCCGAGCCCCGCGCCACCGTACTCCTCGGGAATGGCCGCGCCGATCCAGCCCATTGCGGCCATCTCGCTCCAGAGCGCCTTGTCGTAAGGCTCCGGCCCCTCGAGGATGTTGCGCACAGCTGCCGGCGGGCACTTCTCGGTGAGATACTTGAGCGCTTCCTCACGCAGCATCTTCAGATCGTCGCTGAAATCGAAATTCATGGGCGCACTCCCTCGTGTCGACGACCATAGTCGAAAGCCCACAGCCGCGCTGTCAACGGGATTCGCTCGCAACGTGCGCGTCCCCTCTCCCGTTCGCGCGTTCGCTGCCTCGCAAGTGGATATGATCGGCTCGCGCGAGCGGGGAGAGGGAGAAGAGCTCCAATTTCAATTTTTAGCGGGCTCCCCAACTTTCGGCATCATGCTGCTCGCTCTCATCCGACCCGATGGTATACTTCCTTCATGACAAAAACCGCGAAATCCGATCCCGCCGCCACGGCCGCCAAGCCCAATGGCAACGGCCGCATCTCAGTGCCCGAGGGCGAGGCCCTGCCCGTCGTCAAGGGCAGCCATGTCTACTTGATTGACGGCTCCGGCTACATCTTCCGAGCGTTCCATGCGCTGCCGCCGCTGACGCGCCCGTCGGATGGCTTGCCCGTCGGTGCCGTGCACGGCTTTTGCGCCATGCTCTGGAAGCTCATGCTGGACGCCAAGATGGGCCGCGGGCCGACGCACGTCGCGGTCATCTTCGATGCCGCCCGCGATAACTACCGCAATGAGATCTACGACAAGTACAAAGCCAACCGCCCACCGCCACCGGACGAGCTGATCCCGCAGTTCCCGCTCATCCGCGATGCGGTGAAAGCGTTCAACATCGCGTCCATCGAGCAGGACGGCTACGAGGCGGACGATCTCATCGCAACTTACGCCAAAGAGACGATCGCCAAGGGCGGCGATGTCACGATCGTCTCCTCCGACAAGGACCTGATGCAGCTGATCCGGCCCGGCATCGGCATGCTCGACACGATGAAAAACAAGACGATCGGCCGTGAGGAGGTGCTGGAAAAATTCGGCGTCGAGCCCGACAAGGTCGTCGACGTGCAGTCGCTCGCCGGCGATAGCGTCGACAACGTACCGGGTGTCCCTGGCATCGGCGTGAAAACAGCCGCGGAGCTGATCAAGGAATATGGCGACCTCGATGCGCTGCTGGCGCGCGCCGGCGAGATCAAGCAGCCGAAGCGTCGCGAAAAGCTGATCGAATTCGCCGAGCAGGCGCGGATATCACGCCAGCTCGTCACACTGAAGGACGACGTTCCGCTCGCCGTCGAGATCGAGAAGATCGGCCTGCAGGACGTGAAACCTGATCCGCTCCTGGGCTTCCTGCGCGAGATGGAGTTCAATACGCTGACGCGGCGAATTGCGGAGGCCTTGAAGGTGCCCGTCCCGCCGCCGCTCGAGCGCTCGGTCGGCGCGAGCATTCGCGGCGATGCGGCCGGCAACGGCAGTGCAGTCGACGGTGGTGCGGGCAACGGCAGCGCTGGCGGCGATACCCTTGCCAACACGCGCGCTCCGGGCCGTTATCGAGGGCCCGCAACCGCCGAAGGCAAGGCGCAGGCTGCCGCTGCCCACACCGGCGCAGCAGAGCCCGGCACGCCCGCCGCAGTCCTGCCGCTGGCGCTGGCTGCTGCCCGCGAGCCGAAGATCGACCTGAAGAGCTATACCGTCATCCGCGATCTTGCGACGCTCACCGCCTGGATCGACGAGGCGCGCGAGCGCGGTCGCATCTCTTTCGACACCGAGACGACGAGCCTCGATGCCATGCGGGCCGACCTCGTCGGTCTCTCCATCGCACTTGCGCCGGGACGCGCCGCCTACATCCCGGTTGGCCATGTCGGCGACAGCAACGACCTGTTCGGCTCCGGCGGGCTCGCGCCCGGACAAGTCCCGATCAAGGACGCGCTCGCTGCATTGAAACCGCTGCTGGAGGATCCGGGCGTCCTGAAGATCGGCCATAACCTCAAGTACGACGCGCTCGTCATGCGCCGCTATGGCATTACCGTTGCGCCCTACGACGACACGATGCTGCTTTCCTACGCGCTCGACGGCGGCAAAGGCAATCACGGCATGGACTCACTGGCCGAGCGGCATCTGCAGCACGTGTGCACCACCTTCGATCAGGTGATCGCGCATGCGCCGGGTGCCAAGAAAGGCGACAAGACGTTTGCAGGCGTTCCAATCGACAAGGCGGCGGAGTACGCCGCCGAGGACGCAGACGTTACGCTGCGTCTCTGGCTGCTGTTGAAGCCGCGGCTCGCCGCCGATCACATGGCGACCGTCTACGAGACGCTCGAACGACCGCTGCTCGCTGTGATCGTCGATATGGAGCGCGCCGGCATCAAGGTCGACCGTGCCGTGCTGTCGCGCCTCTCCTCGTCGTTCGCGCAATCGATCGCGCGGCTCGAAGAGGAGGTGAACACGCTGGTTGGAGCGCATACAGGTGGCCAACGCTTCAACATGGGCTCGCCCCGACAACTGGGTATCCTGCTGTTCGACACCCTGAAGCTTCCCGGCGGCAAGAAGACGAAGACTGGCCAGTGGGAGACGCGCGCGGGGCTCCTCGAAGACCTCGCCGAGAACGAGTCGCTGCCCGACGATGCGCGCAAGCTCGTCAACACCATGCTCGAATGGCGCCAGCTGTCGAAGCTGCGCTCCACCTACACCGACGCGCTGCCGCTGCACATCAATTCCGACACCGGCGGGCGCATTCACACCTCCTACGCGCTCGCATCGACCACGACGGGACGGCTCTCATCGAACGAGCCCAACCTGCAGAACATTCCGATCCGCACGAAAGAGGGCCGAGAGATCCGCACGGCGTTCATCGCCGAGAAGGGCGCCAAGCTCATCTCCGCCGACTATTCGCAGATCGAGCTGCGCGTGCTGGCCCACATTGCCGATATCCCGCAGCTCAAGAAAGCGTTTGCGGACGGCCTCGATATCCACGCCATGACGGCGTCGGAGATGTTCGGTGTGCCGGTGAAGGATATGCCGGGAGAAGTGCGCCGCCGCGCCAAGGCGATCAACTTCGGCATCATCTACGGCATCTCGGC
>CAZCQH010000025.1:0-72107 GCA_964500805.1 uncultured Hyphomicrobiaceae bacterium | reverse complement strand
AGGCCGCCGTGCTGGATCGCGTGCCGAACCCGCACGCCGACACGCACTATGTCGCCCGCTTCACGGCGCCCGAGTTCACCTCGCTCTGCCCGGTGACGGGCCAGCCCGATTTCGCGCATCTCGTCATCGACTACGTGCCGAAGAAGTGGCTGGTCGAGTCGAAGTCGCTGAAGCTCTATCTCGGCTCGTTTCGCAATCACGGCGCCTTTCACGAGGACTGTACGGTTGCGATCGGCAAGCGGGTAGCCGAGCTGCTGGAGCCGCATTTCCTGCGCATCGGCGGCTACTGGTATCCGCGCGGCGGCATGCCGATCGATGTGTTCTGGCAGACGGGCACGCTGCCGAAAGGCGTGTGGCTGCCGGATCAGGGCGTCGCGCCCTACCGCGGACGCGGGTGAGCGGGCCGCCGGCTGCGCCTATGAAATCCATACGAAGCCGGCATTTTCTTTGAACCTGTGACCCAGGCATCCTCGTCTCATGTGAAAGACCTCTTTCACAGGAGCGTGTCATGAGGACGGGGCGCACATTTCGCAAGTCTGCCGCAGAACCGCGCCTCGTGACCGCTCTGCTGTGCCTTGCCATGCTGATCCCCGCTTTGACGCCGTCCTCAGGCATCAAGACCAGCACCGGCACCCGCAACGCTCTTCAGCTCTTGAGCGCGGACCCCGGCAAGCCGCTGCGCGTGCTCGCGGGCCTTGCTGTGCACTCCCGACCGCTTTCGGGCCGCTGAGGCGATGTGTCGAGGACCCTGCCTCGCTTACCTGCCTGCCGGGAAGATCATGCAGGTCGTCGTGCCAAGTGCCAGGACAGTGCCTTTTACATCGACAAGCCGGCCTTCCGAGGTGGAAATGCGGCGGCCGCGGGAGGTGACCTTGCCTTCGGCGCGGACCTCGCCGCTGCTCGCGGTAACGGCCTTCACGAAGTTCACCTTGAACTCGACCGTGGTGTACGCCTCGCCTGGCTCGAGGGTGGTGTGCACCGCGCAGCCCATGCATGAATCGAGCAGCGTGCCGATCCAGCCACCGTGCACGGTACCGATCGGATTGTAGAACCGCTTCGACGGCTGGCCGGCGAACACCACGCGGCCCGGCTCGCCCTCCACCAGCCGGAAATCGAGCACCGCGCAGATTGGCGGCGGGGGCAGGGTTCCATCGCGCCACTTCGCAATCAGCTCGATGCCACTCATTGCGGTCAGCTCGGCAAGCGGCAGCAGGCCGGTGCCAGGCGGCAATGCGTGCTTGCTCATGATCTGCTCCTGCGCAGGATCGCCGGCCTCATGACTGCGCTGTTGCGAGATCGGGTGGGACGGCTTCAGCCTTCAGGGCGGCGATGGCCTCGTCGAGGCCCATCACCGTGTTCTTGTCGGAGCCGAGGCGGCGGATCGAAACTTTGCGTTCCTCCGCCTCACGCTTGCCGACGACCAGCAGCACGGGGACCTTTTGCAGGGAATGCTCGCGCACCTTCAAATTGATCTTCTCGTTACGGAGGTCGACCTCCGTTCTGAGGCCGGCCTTGCGCAGCTGCTTTGCGACCTCACCAGCATACTGGTCGGCGTCCGACACGATGGTCGCGACGACGGCCTGCACGGGCGCGAGCCACAGCGGCAAATGGCCCGCGCAGTTCTCGAGCAGAATGCCCGTGAAGCGCTCGAGGCTGCCGCAGATCGCGCGATGCACCATCACCGGTTGGCGCTTTTCGCCGTCGGCATCGATGTAGAAGATGCCGAAGCGGGCCGGCAGGTTGAAGTCCACCTGGGTCGTGCCGCATTGCCACTCGCGGCCGATCGCGTCACGCAGCGTGTATTCGAACTTGGGCCCATAGAACGTGCCCTCTCCCTCGTTGACGCCCGTCTTGATGCGGTTGTCCAACCGGGCCATACGCTCGAGCGCCTTGCGAAGGATGCCTTCGGCGTGATCCCACATGGCGTCCGTGCCGACCCGCTTCTCTGGCCGTGTCGCGAGCTTGACCAGCACTTCCTCGAAGCCGAAGTCCTTGTAGACCGACATCATCAGGTCGTTGATTTTCAGGACTTCCGCCTCGAGCTGGTCTTCCGTGCAGAACACGTGCGCATCGTCCTGGGTGAAGGCTCGGACGCGCATCAGCCCATGCAAGGCGCCGGACGGCTCGTAGCGGTGCACGCAGCCGAACTCGGCCAGCCTGACCGGCAGGTCGCGATAGCTCTTGAGCCCGAATTTGAAGAGCTGAACATGGCCCGGGCAGTTCATGGGCTTGAGCGCGAAGACCCGCTGATCGCGGGTCTCGTCATCTGGGTGCTCGAATGCCGCCGCAGACTTCACCGCGAACATGTTGTCCTGATACCAGCCCCAGTGCCCGGATGTCTCCCAGAGCGACTTGTCGAGAACTTGCGGTGCGTTGACCTCTTCGTAGTCGCCGGACAAACGGCGGCGCATGTACGACACCAGATTTTGGAAGAGCGTCCAGCCCTTCGAATGCCAGAACACGGTGCCGGGGCCTTCCTCCTGGAAATGGAAGAGATCCATCTCGCGGCCGAGCTTGCGATGATCGCGCTTCTCGGCCTCCTCGAGCATGCGGAGATAGTCGGCAAGCTCCTTCTCGGATGCCCAGGCAGTTCCGTAGACGCGCTGCAGCTGGGTGCCTTGCGCGTCACCACGCCAATAGCTGCCGGAGAAGCGCATCAGCTTGAAGCCATTGCCGATCTGGCCCGTCGAGGTCATGTGGGGCCCGCGGCACAGATCCAGCCACTCACCCTGCTTGTAGATCTTCAGCTCCTCGCCTGGCGGTATGGCGTCGACCAGCTCCACCTTGAAGTGTTCGCCCTTGGCGCGGAAGTAGTCCTTGGCCTTGTCCCGGCTCCAGAGCTCCTTCGTGAACGGGGCGTTCTTGGCGATGATCTCGCGCATGCGCTTTTCGATCTTCGGCAGATCGTCCGGCACGAACGGCTCGGCCTTGTGGAAGTCGTAGTAGAAGCCGTTCTCGATCACGGGGCCGATAGTCACCTGCGTGCCGGGCCACAGATCCTGCACGGCTTCGGCGAGGACATGCGCGCAGTCGTGCCGGATCAGCTCCAGCGCTTCCGGGTCCGTGCGCGAGATGAATTTGATCTCGGCATCCTTGGTGATGGGATCAGCCGCATCGGCCAGAACGTCGTCGAGCGTCATCGCGACCGTGCGCTTGGCGAGTGACGGGGCGATCGACTTGGCAACATCCAGGCCGGTCGTGCCGGCCGGCACTTTGCGCGTATTGCCATCCGGAAATGTGAGTGTGACGTCGGGCATCCGCGGCTCCTTTTCTCAATCGCTGCATACCACGCAGGTAAGACGGGTCCGGACAGGCGCTGTCCGGGCGCTCGCTTCTGCCTGCTCAGCCACGAAAATGTCAAGAAAGGCGCAGCGTCAGGGCCCACGCGGGCGCTCGTAGCGGCGCATGCCTTGGACCCCGATTCCCTCGCCGATAATCGCGATACGTCGCAATTTTTGCGGTGCTGCAGCACTAGTTAGAAGGTCGCAGACACAACCCAATTACCGCGAAATCGCCTTTTTCGCGCCCCAATATCGACGCTAGACAGCGCCGTTGTAGTCGAGCCGGCGACAACTGTTGGTTCGGCAATCGCGAGCTGGCTGGGGGAGCCGGGCGTGCGCGGGCCGTTAACCGCGAAGTACGATACCCCGATATCTTTCTGCGCCGGTGCACTTTGTTAGCATGCTCGGCCACCTATCAAACCGCCGGACGGCGGGCCCGCCCCCGCCCGGCACTGGAGGCCTGATGATGCTCAGGGGGGAGCGATGAGGAGCAGCGATGACCAGCGTCGTGTGTTCTGTGGAGGCGACGCTGAAAAGTATGTGCCCGCTCGGCGAGGCGTCATTGAGCGTCTAGCCATCCTGCTGGCTGCAGGCCTCGCGTTAGCTGGAGCATTGCCTGCGGCAGGACAAAGTCCGACTGAGCAGGGAAGGGCTTCGTTCGCGCCAGCCGAGGCGACCGCCACGCCGTCACAAGGCCCAGGCATGCGCAGCGCGCAGCTGAAGGTGCCGAGCGTCGTACTTGCCGATCCGGCGAGCGAGACGAAGCTGGTCATCGATATCGATCCTCCCGAAGCCGCGCCGCGTGGCAGCTTCGTGCGCATTCGCGGATTGCCGCCAACCGCTGCGCTGACCGACGGCCATGCCATCGCGCCCGGCGCCTGGGCGGTGCCGACGGCAGCTCTCAAGACGCTTCGCGTCATCATTCCGGCCGGGACCACTGGCCGCTCGGAGATCGTTGTTGCTCTCGTGACGTTGGAAGGCTCGGTGATCGCGGAGGCGAAAGGATCTTTGGTCGTGGCAGCTGCACGCCTGATTGCGCCAGCACCGGTCCCGGCCGTGCCGAAGGCAGAAGCCCCTCCTGAGCCGCGCCGTGCCGATCCGCCGCCAGCTCCCGTTCAGCAGCCTGTAGCAACCGCCGCGCCACAGGCTCCGCCGCCACCGGCGGCACCGAAGGCCGAGCAGCAAGCGGCGCTGCCTCCGCCAACCGTCGCGCCATCGGCTCCACCGGCGGTCGCGCCTAAGGCTCAGGACCCTGTGCCGTCGGCCAAGGAGCTGCCGCCAGCGACCAAGCAGAAGGCAGAGGGCCTTCTGTCGCGAGGCCGAACACTGCTCAACGACGGCAATGTCGCCATGGCGCGGCTCTTTTTCGAGCGATCCGCCGACGAAGGGCTCGCTGAAGGCGCCTTGGCGATGGGCAGTACTTATGACCCTGCAGAGTTGCGGCGGATGCGTGTCCAGGGCACGCAACCGGACATCGCACAAGCGCGGCGTTGGTACGAGAAGGCGCGCACCCTCGGCAGCCGCGACGCTGATACACGGCTGAAAGACCTGTCGGGTAACTGACATCTCCGCCAGGCGGTCTGCTCCCGCCGCGATGGCTAGACCACCAACTTCCACGCGGCGCCGTCGCGCACGATGTGGCCGGCGGTCGGGCCTGCAAAGTGCGTACCGATGACCAGTATCGGCTTGCCCTCGAGCTCGGCGAAGATAAGTCGGCGAGTGGCAGCGGCCGCAGCCTTGTCGTAGTCAGCGGTCGAGGCCCACTCGGGATGCGCCATCTGGCAGGGGTGATGAGCGAAGTCACCCGTGATCATCGCCTGCTGGCCCTTCGATGAGATGAGCACGCTGGTATGACCGGGGGAGTGCCCGGTCGAGGGCATCAGCTGCACCTCATCGCAGATCTTGTGGTCCCACTCGACCAGCTGCGCGAGGCCTGCCTCCATGATGGGGCGCACGCTGTCGTCGAACACGTGCACCATGTCGGCGCGTTCGGTCTGACGGCTCCAATGCTCGTGCTCGACGCGGCCGAAGAGATAGCGGGCATTCGGGAATGTCGGCACCCACTTGCCGTCCTTCAGCATTGTGTTCCAGCCGACGTGATCGACGTGAAGATGTGTGCACAGCACTGTGTCGACGGTTTCGCGCGCGAAACCGGCCTTGGCAAGATCCTCGAGAAACGGCCCGGTGCGGTCGTTCCACGTCGGTATGCGGCGTTCCTTCTTGTCGTTGCCGAGGCAGGTGTCGACCACGATGCGTTTCGTCGGCGTCTCGACGATCAGCGCATGGATGGACATTTTCAAGCGGCCGTTCTCGTCAGCGAAATGCGGAATCAGCCAGGAAATCGGCCGGATCGCCTCGGGTGTCGCATCGGGCAGGATGAATCGGCTGCCGCCCGTCACCTCGAGCTCGACGATCTTCGTCACAGTCACATCGCCGATGGTCCATCTCATGCGTGCGATCTCCTTGGGATGGTTCGATTGTGCAATGCATACTGCCACAGTTGCGACACTACGAAAGCGGCTTCTCCGGGCCGCGTCTCGCATTGCTGACCTGTTCCGCGCGGCCTAGGCTTGATGCGTCCCGCTGCGCGTCTGGTGGAACTGCGGCGGTGATTTATTCGATCAACAAATGACAATGGAGGAAACACATGCGATTCACCTTTGCACTTGCTGCCGCAGCCATGCTGACGATGCCGTCCATGGCGGCGGCGCAATCATGGCAGCCGCCGCCGGAGAGCCAGCGATGCCCCTCGAAATGGGGCGCCAATGACGAGCGCGGCGCGGCAAACCATATGAAGCCGGCTGCCGTGCTGAATGCCGCAAAGCTGATCAAGACCGGCGAGGTCATCGAGCTGGCGCACGTTCTGGCGCCCAACATGCCGTTCTTCGGAACACGCCGGTTCGACGTGCACCTGAAGCGGACGTTCACGCCGCCGGCCGCCGGCAACACCAGCAACCGCTCCGGCAACGAGGAAATTGTGATCACCGAGATCGGCCACGTGGGGACCCAGTTCGACGCGTTCCCTCATCAGACAATTGGCGACACCATCTACAATTGCATCAAGAACAGCGAGGCAGCGGCCCGTGGTGGGTTCTCGAAGGCCGGCATCGACAAGGTCGGCGCCATTTTTACGCGTGCCGTCATGATCGACGTTGCTGGCTTCAAGGGTGTCGAGATGCTCGGCGACAATTACGAGATCACCGTCGATGATCTGAAAGGCGCCATGGCCAAGCAGAACATCACCATCCAACCCGGCGATGCCGTCATCATTCACACCGGCTGGGGCAAGCTCTGGGCGAAGGACAATGCGCGCTTCGTGAAGAGCTGCCCTGGCATCGGTGTCGCAGCTGCGTTGTGGCTCGCGGATCAGGACCCGATCCTGCTCGGCTCCGACAACTGGCCGGTGGAAGTTGCACCCAATCCCGATCCGAAACTCAATCTGCCGGTGCACCAGATCGCGTTGGTGGTGAAGGGGATCTTCCTGCTCGAGAACATGAAGCTCGATGAACTCGTGTCGAAAGGCGTGAGCGAGTTCGCTCTCTCTCTACAGCCATTGAAGATGCAAGGTGGGACGGGATCGACCGTCGCGCCAATCGCGATCCGGTAACGTCGGTGGCCGGGTAGGCCAGGCACCTGGGAGTTCAGCGCACCTGCAGCAGCGCGGGATCGAGCGCTTCGAGCCGCGACGGCGAGAAGCGCTCGAGGTCCACATGGCGTGGTGTGCCGCTCGTGATCACATCGGCCAGAGCCTCCGCCGTCCCTGGGGCGTTGAGCATTCCCCAGACGCCGTGACCCGTCGCGATGAAGGCCCCCGCGACGCCCTCGACGGGGCCGATCACAGGTAGGCCATCCTCGGCAATGGGACGGTAGCAGGCCTGCTCCGCAAGCACCTCGGCTCCTGCCAGCGACGGCACCAGGGTTAGGGCGATCTCCTTCAGCGTCTCGCAGCCGCCCGCCTCAGGCGCAACGCGCGATGGATCGACGGGCATCGGTCCGTCGCCTGGATTGCCGCAGATGTAGAGCGTGCCGTCCGCCCGCGACACGATCTCAGGCCCCAGCACCTGCCCGTCGCGCGTTTCGACCTCGGCGAAGATCGCCTCAGCCGGCAGCGGCGCTTTCGGCCGGAAGATCACGCTGTGCCCTTTCAAACCGTGAATTGCCGGCAGTGGCAGCCACTGCGCCGCGAGGATCGACCACGGCCCCATGGCGATGATCAGCTGATCGCAAGCAATCTCGCGCTCGCCCTCCAGCGCGACACCCTTTACCCGCGCGTCATCCGGTGACGTGAGCACGCCTGCAACCGTGCCGATCACGAGGTTTGCCCCGCGCGCCTCGGCGCCTGCGGCCAACGATTTCGTGAACGCTTCCGGATCGAGCTGCGCGGTCGTTTCCAAATCCCCGATCTGGCTCCGGTGCACCGCATCATCGGCGAGCCACGACGCCAAGGTGCCGTCGCCATCGCCCCTGAGCTTCCGCCGCAGGCTCATCGCCGCGCTGATCGTATCCACCTTGCGATAGCCATAAGGATTGCCGAGCTCCTCCGCCCAGGCTTCGTGCAGCGCAAAACTTCGCCGCGCCAGCCGATCGACCGGTGTGCCGCGGCACCAGTCGCGCGCCAGAAATCCGCCGGACTTGCCCGATGCGCATCCGCCGACGCGCCAGCGCTCGACCAGCGTGACATCCACTCCGCGCTTGCTCAGCTCATAGGCGCACGCCGCCCCGATGACCCCTCCGCCTGCAATGGCTACGTGCATGTCCACCTCCAAGTGACGGCCACTTAAGTGTGAAACTTCAGCCCATCGACGACCTTGTCGATCACCTCGCGGTCCGCTCGAAAGGCCAGACCGACCAGATTGAGTGTACCCGCGGCACCACCTTTACTCGGGGCCCAGGAACTCCACGACCGCCAAGCAGAAGTGCTGCGGCGACTGCTCGAACATCGGATGGGTCGCAAAAGGAATGATGGCGGTTTTCGCGTTCGGCAGTGCCGCTGCGAGCAATTTCAGCACCATCGGAAGCGTGCCCTTGGTGTTGGCTCCCAGGATGAACAACGTCGGCGCCCCGATCGCCTCGGCCTCGGCCCGCCGGAACGGCTGGCGCTGCTCGTTGATCTGGCCGATCAGTGTCGCCGCATTGTCGCGCAGGCGCTGCTTGACCATGTCGGCGCGCCGCCGCCATGTGCCTTCGCCATCGATGCGATCGACGAAGAGCTCGAGACCGCCGTCGACGTCGCCAGCCTTGATCCGTTCCGCTGCATCGACGATCGACTGCACGCGTGCCGTGGAGGGCTGCTCGCCGGGAGGCAGCAAGGATGCATCGAGCTCACCACCGGGCTCCGCCAGAATGAGCTTGTCGATCAGATCGGGCCGCTGCTGCGCGACACGGAACGCGATGTGCCCGCCCCGCGAGTGCCCCATCAAGTGCACGCGGCCCGTCCCCAGCCCCTCAATGAAGCCGATCACATCAGCCACGTGCTGCGCGATCGTGAACTTGCCGCCCTTGCCGTCCCAGTGCTCCGGAAAGAAGTGCCGCAAGCTCGGTGCGATGACGCGATAGTGCTTCGACAGCGGTCCCAGCACCGGCGCCCAAACGCGGAAATCGCCAAGCGAGCCGTGAATGCAGACGAGCGCCTTGCCACGCCCGACCTCGATATAGGGCATATCGTGATTATTGACGCGCATCTTCAGCATAGGGGCTCCACCTCGGTCGATTGGTCGTTCAGGGCTAGCTGAAGCCAGGCACCGAACTATCGACCTATCGCAATTGCCCCGCTACTGCAAAAGAGGTTCCTCCTCTGCGAGCTTCACATGCCCCCACACGCTTGGCTAGGCTAACGGCTGCGACGCGCATGAACGGGGATCACGCATGGCATCAACGCTCGACGGCATCACGGTTCTGGATTTGACCTCCGGCGCTGCCGGCGCGCTCGCGACGATGTTCCTGTCGGATCACGGCGCGCGCGTCATCCGCCTCATCGCGTCCGAGCGTGATCTCCATCGTGATGGCGGCTACATCATCTGGGACCGCGGCAAGGAGTGCGCGATACTCGATCTCGACAGCGCGTGTACCGAAGGCTCGTCAGCAGCACAAACATTTGACCACCTCGCCGCTGGTGCGGACATTCTGGTCGAGGATTTCCCGCCCGGCGCTCCGCGCCAGGCTCTCGCCGCACAAACGCGATTGCGCGCGCTCAATCCACGCCTCATCGCCTGCTCAATCACCGCCTTCGGCAAAACCGGCCCGTTGCAGGACGAGCCGCCGATCGACGACCTCGTGCTCGCCAAGACGGGCGTGCTCTCCGGCATGCCGGGTTTCCGGCCCGCACCCGTGCACACTGTGCATCCCTTGCCGAGCGTCGGCGCTGCAATGTTGGCCTTGAACGGCACTGCAGCCGCGCTGCTGGCTCGCGAAACCACCGGCCGCGGCCGCTTTGTCTCCACCTCGCTGATGGCCGGCGCGCTGCTCTATCACCCGAAGGTCATTGGCGAGCGTCTGACGCGACACGTGTTCCAGACGCATCCTTCCGGAAGCGCGCCGTTCTACAGCAATTACCAATGCGCCGATGGCCACTGGATCCAACTCGGCTGCGTGCATGTGAATTTCATCGCCACTGCCGCCGGCCTGTTCGGCATCGGCGAGTTGATCAAGGACCCGCGTTTCGACAAAGGCCGAGGTGGAAAGACGCCCGAGGATGACCGGGAGCTGCGCGCAACCATCGCTGGTGTGATCAGGACCAAGCCGCTGGCCACATGGGCTGCCGAGTTCGAGGCGGCCGACGTGCCGTTCGCACCATGCCAGGACAGCGAGCAAGGCCTCAGCGACCCACAGGTGTTGCACAATAGAATGGTTTGCGAGCTTCGCGACCCGGCGGTTGGTGCCGTCACGCAAATGGGCGTGCCTGTGCGCTTCAGCTCGACACCGGGGCGCATTAGAGGCCCGCGCGCAGCGGCCGCGGTCCCCGCCGAGAGCCTCACGCTTCCCGCGCTCTCGCAATCAACCGCGGTTCCAGCGCCGGTGCGGCACGAACACGATCCACCACCGCTCGCCGGCGTTCGCATCCTCGAGATCACCAATCTGATCGCTGGCCCAACCGGTGGCCGCATACTCGCCGACCTCGGTGCCGATGTGATCAAGCTCGAACCACCGGAAGGCGACATGTCGCGTCCTATCGGTCGGACCTACTTCTATAGCGTCAACTTCAACAAGCGCTCGATCTCGGTCGACACGCGCCAGCCTGCCGGCAAAGAGATCGTGCAGAAGATTGCCGCCTCCGCCGATGCGATGCTCGCCAATCTCCGCCCGGGCGCGACCGCGCGAATGGGCATCAATCCCAAGGTCAACCCGAATCTGATCGAGACGCATCTCACCGGTTATGGGCTCACCGGCCCTTACTCCAAGCGACCTGGCATCGATCCCCTGGCGCAGGCCTACATGGGGCTGCAACGCGCGCAGGGCGGTCCTGAAAACCCGCCCGTATTTCCGGCCCAGCTCGCCCCGACCGATTACACCAACGGCGCCATGGGCGCGTTCGGCACCATCCTCGCGCTCTATGCACGCAAGCGAACGGGCGTGGTGCAGGCCGTCGACAGCGACTTGCTCGGCGGCGGTGTCGTACTGTCGTCCGCCTGGTTCTCGAGGTATCGCGGCAAGCCGGTGCGCCCGCTGGCCGATAAGGGCCAATACGGGCTCACGCCCTTTCATCGGCTGTTCAAACTCGCCGATGGATGGATCTATGTCGCGGCGCGCAACGCCGTGGAGGAACGCGCGATCTGCGACGTCGCAGGTCTTTCGCCGGACCAGCGCACCGTTATGGACCGTTTAGCAGCGGCGGGCCAACATCCCAACAGTACACGTCTGGCCGACGCCCTCGCCGACGCTTACGCGAAACTTCAGGTCGCACCGACGCTCGCGAGATTGAAAGGCGCTGGCGTCGCCGCAATCGCCTGCGAAAAAGGCGACAGCGAAGTGTTCCTCGACGACCCGCATTCGCTTGCCAACGACATGGTCGCCGTGCGTCAGCATCCAACCGGCGGCGAGATCAAGGTTGCGTGGCAGTGGGTTCAATTCGCGGACACGGAGCCGTCGGCCGGACGGGCGACGCCGCTCCTCGGCGAGCATTCCGCCGACGTCCTGCGCGAGGTCGGCTATAGTGACGCGGCGATTGCCGCGCTCCGCCGCGACGGCACGATCAAGATAGAAGGCGCGTGATCCCCAGGGGGTCAGACCCATGGGTCTGACCCCGGCCGGCGCGACGGCACGATCAAGATCGAAGGTGCGAGATCGCCAGGGGGTCAGACCCCCGAAATTCGACATCCCTGCAAGGGCCTCGACACCGCGGGTCAGGGGTCTGACCCCGCTCCCGTTCGAAGGTGCGAGATCGCCAGGGGTCAGACCCCCGACATTCGACATCCCTGCAAGGGCCTCGACACCGCGGGTCAGGGGGCTGACCCCGCTCCCGTTCCCCGCTGCTCCCGTGCGTCACCCTGCAATGAACCCGCCGTCGACATTGTACGTCGCGCCCGACACGTAGCTCGCGCGGTCAGAGCAGAGCCAGCACACCATCTCGGCGATCTCCTGCGGCTGGCCCATCCGCTTGAACGGCGTCGTCGCCATGATCTGCTCGCCACGGCGCGCCATGGCATCCTTCGTCATGTCGGTCTGGATGTAGCCGGGGCACACCGCGTTCACGCGCACCTTCTGCTGCGCATACTCGATTGCGGCTGTCTTGGTGAGGCCGACCACGCCATGTTTCGATGCCACATAGGCCGACGATGTCGGCAACCCGACGAGGCCCGCAATCGAGGCCGTGTTCACGATCGCGCCGCCACCTTGCGCTGCCATCACATCGAGCTCGTGGCGCATGGCGAGCCACACGCCCTTGAGATTGACTGCGATCATCTGGTCGAATGCCTGCTCCGACCACTCCGCCGTCTTCTGCCCAGACGCGCCGACCTGATAGCCGGCAATGCCGGCATTGTTGAACGCGCAGTCCAGGCGCCCGAAAGCATCGACCGTTCGCTGCACCATAGCCTTGACCTCAGCCGGCTTCGTGACATCGACGCCGATCGAAATCGCCTGGCCTCCTGCCTTGTTGATCTCGTCGACCGTTCCCTTGGCGCCGTCCGCGTTGAGATCGGCCACGGCGACGCGTGCGCCTTCCTTGGCGAAGAGCAGGGCCGTTGCCTTGCCGATGCCGCGCGCCGCGCCTGAGATGAGAGCTGTCTTGCCTTCGAGCATGCCTGCCATTGTCGCCTCCTGATTTGCGGCCGGCGCCATGATGCGACGGGCGAGCGTTCTCGTCCATCCGCAGACTTGGCGGCAGAGCTATGACTTGGCGCTAGCGTCCGCGCTCAGTAGCAGGTCTGGTTCGGGCAGAACGCCTTCTGCTTGTCCCAGGGCTGCGTGGTCGAGTTGCCAGAGAGCGAATCCAGCAGGGACGCCTCGGCGCGCTGCGACAAGGAGAAGTCGCCGGCCATATGCCGCGTCAGATCTGTTTTGATCTTGGCTGTCTGCTCGTCCGAGCAGTACTCGTCTGGATCAGCCATCTTCTTAGTGACCGAGCCCTTCGTGTACTCGTAGGTCCTGTCAAGCTTTGCAATCTGATCGGCAGACCCACCTTGCTGCGATTCGTAGGCGAGATAGGTTGCCTTCAGCTTGGCCGGATCGAAGTTATAGCCGCATCGCGTCGCCCGCGCGGAGGTTGCGGCGACCTGCATCGCCCGTTCGGATGGCATGTCGGCCTGCTTGGCCTTGCCGCCGCCGAACAGCGAGCCCGTCGTGACCCCCGGTCCTCCGGAAGAACAGGCGGACACGATCAATGCGGCGACCGATGTCGCGACAATCCCCATCTCGCGCCAAGTCATTCCGTCCCCACGCATTCCGAAGCCCCCAGCCGATGGCGTTCCCGCATTCCATCTATCACGCCATTGGCAGAGCCGACAGTGCCGCGCGTTGATTCGTCGACAGCTTATGGCGCCTCGCGGTGCTGTGGCCAGTGAACACGAAATCTACCCGGCCAAAGCGTCGGAATTGAGAGCGATGTCTTCGACGTTCGTCCAGAACTGACAGAATGTCCCGTGCGTGCTAGAAATTGCAGAGCCAAGATTATCTCCGGAGCTGCCATGTACAGCCAGGCCCTCAACGAGAAGGATGGGTCCCAGGCCGCCGGGCCAGAGGATGCCGCCAAGCTCGCCCGCTTCCAGGCGATCATCGACCGCGAGGAGAAGATCGAGCCCAATTCCTGGATGCCAGCCGGCTATCGAAAAACGCTCATACGGCAGATCTCGCAGCATGCTCATTCCGAGGTGATCGGCATGCAACCGGAAGGCAATTGGCTCACTCGCGCACCCTCGCTGCGCCGCAAGGCCGCGCTGCTGGCGAAAATACAGGACGAGGCCGGTCACGGGCTCTACCTTTACTCCGCCGCCGAGACGATGGGCGTCTCCCGCGAGGAGCTCTACGAGCAGCTGCTCTCGGGACGGGCCAAGTATTCGTCGATCTTCAACTACGACACGCTCACCTGGGCCGATATCGGCATCATCGGATGGCTGGTCGACGGCGCGGCGATCATGAACCAGATCCCGCTCTGCCGTTGCAGCTACGGTCCTTATGCCCGCGCCATGATCCGCATCTGCAAGGAGGAGAGCTTCCACCAGCGTCAGGGCTACGAGATCGTGCTGACGCTCGCGCGCGGAACACCCGAGCAGCGCGCCATGGTGCAGGATGCCTTGAACCGCTGGTGGTGGCCGGTGCTCATGATGTTCGGGCCCCCGGACAAGGACAGCATGCACTCGGCCGATTCCACCAAGTGGAAGATCAAGCGCTTTTCCAATGATGACCTGCGCCAGAAGTTCGTCGACGCGACCGTGCCGCAAGGGCAGTACCTGGGTCTAACGTTTCCAGACGACGATCTGCGCTTCAATGAAACGACGAAGCACTGGGAGTACGGCGCCATCGACTGGGCCGAGTTCAAGCGCGTCCTGGCTGGTGACGGTCCGATGAACACTGTGCGTATGGAAAACCGCCGCCGCACCGAGGAGGACGGCGCCTGGGTGCGCGAGGCTGCGCTCGCTTACGCCGAAAAGCGGCAGGCGCGGGCGTCGGCAGGAAGGCAAGCCGCGGAGTAGAGCTCACATGTCCGAAAAACTCACGCCGCTCTGGGAAGTCTTCATCCGAAGCCAATCGGGATTGCCCCACAAGCATTGCGGATCGGTGCATGCGGCCGATGCCGAGCTGGCGCTGCAGGCCGCCCGTGACGTCTATACGCGGCGCGGCGAGAGCGTGTCGATCTGGGTGGTGCCGTCGTCCGCCATCACAGCGTCGGATCCTGACGACAAAGGCGCTCTGTTCGAGCCGACGGCAACCAAGATCTACCGCCACCCCACGTTCTACAAGGTGCCCGACGAGGTCGGGCATATGTGAGCACGCCGCCAGCCATGCCGCACACCGCGCTTCTTCCCGTCACGCTTGCACTTGCCGACGACGCACTGGTGCTCGGTCATCGCCTGTCCGAATGGTCGTCGAAGGCGCCGTCGCTGGAGGAGGACATCGCGCTCTCGAACCTTGGGCTCGATGTGATTGGGCAGGCGCGACTCCTCTACCAGTTCGCAGCGACACTCGAGGGCAAAGGCCGCACCGAGGATCACTACGCCTACTTTCGCGAGGCGCCCGATTTCCGGAACATACTGCTGGTCGAGCTGCCCAAGGGCGACCTTGCCTTCACGATGGCGCGCCAGCTCGCGTATGCGGCGTTCATGCAGCGCTACTTCGAAGCGCTTGCCCGTTCGAAGCAACCCGAGCTTGCCGGGATAGCCGCCAAGGCCGTGAAGGAGATGGCCTACCACGTCCGCCATACCGCCGAATGGGTGATCCGGCTCGGTGACGGCACCGAGAAAAGCCGCCGCCGCATGATCGCCGGCCTCGACGACGTGTGGCCTTACACGGCCGAGCTGTTCGCCATGACCGAAAGCGAAACCGCACTCGCGCAGGACGGTATCGTTCCTGATCGGGCTGGATTTCGGGCGGAGTGGGACCAGGTCATGGATCGCGTGCTCCGAGAAGCGATGCTCGCTCGCCCATTGGCAACCACACAGCACAGCGGCGGACGCGATGGCCGCCATACGCCGCACCTCGCTTCGATGCTAGCCGAGATGCAATCCCTAGCCCGCGCGCATCCCGGGGCCACATGGTGAGACCGGATTCACAAAACACAGGGGTTCCGGGTGTGCCCCTAGGCGGGGCGCGGGGTGGCGACACCGCACATGCAGCAACTGACCTCGCCCAGGCGCATGCCTTGGCCGCCGGCGTCGTCGACCCCGAGATTCCCGCCGTCACCATTGCCGATCTCGGCATTCTTCGTGGCGTGGCGTTTGAGAACGGCACCCTCGTTGTCCGCCTGACTCCGACGTACTCAGGCTGCCCGGCCGTTCTCGCCATCGAGTTGGCGGTGGAAGCAGCGCTTCGTGACGCCGGCTTCGACACCCTGCGCATCGAGCGCGTGCTCTCGCCGCCCTGGTCGACAGATCAGATCACCGAGGTGGGCCGCGAAAAGCTGCGGGCTTTCGGGATTGCCCCACCGGAGAGGCGCGGCAAGGGCGCGCTGCTGTTTGCGGACGAAACAGTGGCCTGCCCCCGCTGCGGCTCGACTCAAACAGCGCGGATCTCCGAGTTCGGTTCCACGGCTTGCAAAGCGCTCTGGCGCTGCGAGAGCTGCCGGGAGCCCTTCGACTACTTCAAGTGCCTGTAGGCTCCATGAACGACTTCATACCGCTTACCGTTGTCGACGTCCGTCCGGAAACAGCGCGCGCGGTTGCAATCGCGCTTCGCGTTCCGGATCAACAACGCGCCTCCTTCCAATTCACGCCCGGCCAGTTCATCCGGGTTCGCGCCGCAATCGGCGGCGAGACCGTCGAGCGCAGCTATTCGATCTGCTCCGATCCGTCCGATCGCGATCTGCTGATTGGCGTCAAGCAGATCCCAGACGGCGTGTTTTCCTCATGGGCCAATACTCAGCTTCGCGCCGGGATGACGCTCGACGCAACTCCCCCGCAAGGCCGCTTCTTCCTGCGCGATCCTGGCGAGGGCGAGACGGCAGAGCGGCATATCCTGATGCTCGCTGCGGGCGCCGGCATTACGCCGGTGATCTCGATTCTTCGGTTCGGCTTGCAGCGCATGCCCGCTACGCGCTTCAGCCTCGTCTTCGGCAACCGCACCGTCGACGACATCATGTTTCGCGAAGAGCTCGAGGCGCTGAAGGACCGCTATGTCGACCGCTTCACTCTGATTCAGGTGCTCTCGCGCACCGAGCAGCCCGATATGCCGTTCCTCGAGGGACGCATCGATGCGGAGAAGATCCGACGCTTGTCCGATCGGCTCATTGGCGCGGCAGGCATCGCGCATGCCTACGTTTGCGGGCCGGGCGCCATGATCCGCGATGCGCGGCAGGCGCTATTCGATCTCGGCCTTCCCCGCGAACGCGTGCATCAGGAGTTGTTCGCGCCAGCCGGCGGAGCGGCGGCACTACGTCAGCCCGGTGCCACGGCTGCCCCACTCAATACCACTCAACGCGCCGAAGGAGAGGTCGACATCATCGCAATCCTGGACGGTGCCCGCCGGTCGTTCCGTCTCAGACCCGGGGAGACGGTCATCGACGCCGCTCTGCGCGCCGGCGTTCGCGTGCCCTACGCCTGCAAGGGCGGGATGTGCTGCACGTGCCGCGCCAAGCTCATTGAGGGTCATGCGCAGATGCGCACCAACTACAGCTTGGAGCCCTGGGAGCTCGAGCGTGGCTTTTTGCTCACGTGCCAGGCAATTCCGACCACCCCCCGATTGGTCGTCGACTACGATCAGCTATAACCATCCTCACGTTGCAGGGTGTTAGATGTGCACGGCCGACGTCGCCGGTGATCTGGCCGTCTGCAGAGTGTTCTGGGGGAGCAGATGCGGTACGTCCGAGCATTGGGGTTGATCCTGGCTGCCAGTTTTTTCGCGATGCCTGCCAAGGCTCAGGAGCGCGAGGAAGGTGCTGGCAATCCAATCACACTCGGCAAAGTCGCAGTGCAAGCCGGCGAGCGAACCATCGGTCTCGACAAGCTGGCCGGGTCCGGGCGTATCACCGCGGTTCGGCTGCAGCTGAGCTCGGGCTCGTGCACGGTCGAGCGGGTCATCATCTCATACGCAAGCGGGCAAGTTCACTTCGAGGATCGCGAGATCATATTGAACGAGCGCGGACGGCGCTCCGCCCTGATCGACCCCCGCGCCGATGGCAAGCTGATCAACTCCATACAGGTGCTGCTCAAGAGTGGCGCGTGTGCAGCGGGTCTCGAGATCGAAGTCGAAGGCATTGAGGAGGTCAGAGCCGTCAAGAAGGCGGCTGGCGGCAAGAAGAAGTCGCGCGGCTTTTCCTACGGCACTCCGCCGCCCGCGTCGGCGCCGTCAGCCCCGCGCAGCGCTCCGGAAGATCGATCCGCCCCGATGACGCGAAGTGCCGCGCCGCCGAAACCCTTCGTCGAGGTCGCCATCTATTATGGTACGACCCGCGAGATAGGTCCGGAGCGCCAGCGCGACAACATCACTATGGCGAGCTACGGCCCCGGTCCCCACCCCGAGAGCAAAATGTCGCTGGGGCGCGCGGTGGTCACCGTGCCGACCGAGGGACGACAGCCTGGACAGATCAACCGACCTCAGCTCAGCGTCTTATCGTTCGGTCGCGAGGACGAGGACCCGAGCCGGCACTTCACGATCTACCGCGTCAACGAGATGACTGAGGCGGAATTCAAGGGCGCAGCGCTGTTTGGCAAAAAGGCGGAGGGCGGGCGTTTCAAGGACCATGCGTTCGTGTTCGTGCACGGTTACAATGTCAGCTTCGATGACGCCGTATTTCGCGGTGCGCAGCTCGCGTTCGACATGGACTTCGACGGCCTTCCCTTCATCTTCAGTTGGCCGTCCCGGTCCAATGCGGCGGGCTATGTCCTCGACAAGGACCGCGCCTTCGAGGCACGCCACGCACTCGCGAAGTATATCGATATCATTCGGCAGATCATGGGCGCCAATGCGAAGAACATTCACTTCATCGGGCACAGCATGGGCTCTCTGCCACTGATGGAAGCCCTGTCGGGCTTCGACGCGGCTGCAACGTCAGGCCCGTTGTTCGGTCAAGTCATCTTTGCTGCATCCGATGTCGTGCCGGAAAGCTTTCGCGGCGCAATTACCCGCATTGCCAAGTCGACGGCTGGAACGACGCTGTATGCGTCCAGCAATGACTGGGCGCTGACGATCTCGAAAGCATTCCGCCTCGGTGTTCCCCCGGTCGGTTTCGTTCCTTCAGGGGGAATGCCTTTCGTCGCGCCCGGTATCGATACCGTCGACGTGTCAGCGCTCGACACCTCGTTCTGGGCTCGCAATCACTCGACCTATGGTGATCGAAAGCCGCTGATCGACGACATGGTGACGCTCTTCCGCGAGACGGTGCGCCGCCCGCCGAACCAGCGCGATGAAAATTTCCGGATCGAGACTTTGCCCCGCAACACCGGCACTTTCTGGCGGTACGCAAGGCAGTAGCCGCGACCCAGCATGCGGGCAACATTGATCGGCAGTCCCGGCGGGGTCTGCGTTCAGCTATGCGCGATCGGCCTTCCGACGTGCCGCGGACCATGCTTCAATGACGTCTGCCCCGACCATTCAGCGCATCGATGCTCAGCAGAAGGACCGCCCCATGAAACTTGCCTATTTCGACGACTTCGCGCTCGGCGTGGTCACCGGTGACACGATCGTCGACGTCACCGCTCTCGTGAGCGACATCCCGCACGTGAAGCGCCAGGACATCATGGCGGGCCTCATCGAGCGCTTCGCCAGCTACCGGCCGAAGCTCGAAGCTGCGGCTGCCAAGGGCGGCGGCAAGCCGCTCAGCTCCGTGCGCCTGCGCCCGCCGCTGCCGGCGCCCAAGACCATCGACTGCATGGCCGTCAACTACATGGAGGACGGCACGCTGAAGGAACCGGCACCGATCAATGCCTTCCACAAGTCGCCGTCGGCGATCATCGGACCTGGCGACACGATGGTGCTGCCCGACGTGCCTGCCGCCGTGTTCGAGGGCGAGGCCGAGATGGCGCTCGTGATCGGCAAGCGCGCCAAGAACGTCAGGGCAGCGGACGCGATGCAGTATGTATTCGGCTACGTCAATTTCATCGACGGCTCGGCGCGTGGGCTGCCGCCACCGAACAACGTGTTCTTCCAAATGAAGTCGCGCGACACCTTCGCGCCGATCGGACCATGGATCGTCACCGCCGACGAAATCAAGGAGCCGCAAAAGCTTCAGATCAGGCTCTGGAACAACGGGCAGCTCCGCCAGGACTTCAATACCGACGACATGGCGCACAAGATCCCGCGCTGCATCGAGTGGGCGACCTCGATCCACACGCTGGAGCCGGGCGACATTCTGGCGACGGGCACCAATCACCGTGGGCTGCATGCGTTCCAGGACGGCGACAATGTCGAGCTGGAGACGGAAGGGCTCGGCCGCTTGACGTTCAACGTGCGCGATGAGCTGAAGCGGGTCTGGGAGAAGGAAACGCGGCTGCAGCGGACGGAGAATGGCCTGCCGCCGATGGCACCGCAGATCTCCGGCAAGTATGCCCTGGCGCGATAGCGCTTGATCCCGTTCGGTCCAGCTCGGTGCTGGGCTTGGCCTGGCACTCTTCCGACGTCCCGAGCGGTGCCGCTCGGGATGGTCTACGCCGACGGTACCGGGCAGCGGCCAGGCACCTGCTTCGAAGCTGATCAGCACTGCGCGGGGTGCAATCGCAATCGCCGTTCGAACCGCTACAGTTCGCGACAACTCATAAGGTCACCCGAGGAGAACGCCCATGGTCGCGCAATCGCAAAACCACGCATGGCTTGCCCAAGTACAGGAGGCCGCGCTCGAGCCCGAGCTGGCGATCTGCGATCCGCACCATCATTTGTGGGTGGCGCGCAAGGGCAACTACATTCAGCCGAAGTATTTGCTCGATGAAATTCTCGAGGACGTGAACGGCGGGCATAATATCGTCTCGACGGTTTTCATCGAGTGCGGCGCCATGTTCAAGGCAGACGGCGATGAGGATTTCAAGTGTGTGGGTGAGACAGAGTTCGTCAACGGCATCGCGGCGATGAGTGCGTCCGGTGGGTTCGGCAAGACGCGAATTGCGGCTGCCATAATCGGCACCTGCGACTTGCGCATCGGCGACAAGGCCGGCGATGTGCTCGACGCGCAGATCGCGGCCGGTGGCGGACGGTTTCGTGGAATCCGCCGCGGCGCATTCTGGCACGCCAGTCCTGAGATCGAGAATCACCGCACCAATCCGCCGGAAGGCCTGTTGCTGCGCGAGGATTTCCGGCGCGGCTTCAAGCATCTGGCGCCGAGAAAGCTGACATTCGAGGTCTGGTGCTCACATCCGCAAATCCCGGATGCGGTGAGCCTTGCGCGCGCGTTCCCCGACACGACCCTCATTCTGGACCACTTCGGCGGTCCGTGCGGCATCGGACCCTACAAGGGCAAGGCGGACGAAGTGTTCGCTGACTGGAAAAGCAAGATCGACGAGCTCGCCAAGTGCCAGAACGTGATGGCCAAGCTCGGTGGGCTCAATATGCATGTCAACGGCTACGAGTGGGAGAAAAAGCCGAAGCCACCGACCAGCGCGGAGCTGGCTGCAGCGACGCGGCGCTACTTCGACTACGCGATCGAGAAGTTCGGCCCCAAGCGCTGCATGTTCGAATCGAACTTCCCCGTCGACAAGCTCTCGTGCAGCTACACAGTGCTCTGGAACTCGTTCAAGATTCTCGCGAAGGGGTTCTCGGCGAGCGAAAAGGCTGACCTGTTCCGGGGAACGGCGGAGCGGGTATATCGAATTGGATGAGGTGATGCGCGCGGCGCTCAGCGCTGCGCGAGACTGGCCGCAGAAGCCGGCTCCAGCTCGTGCGGATGCCACCTACGCTGGAAATACTTGTCTGCCGGTCGGTGCTCGCGTTGGCGGTGGCGACTTTCGCCCTATGGCGGCTGTCTTTTCGGGGAAGCCGCAGCACATGCTTCACAGCAGATGCTTCATCTTGCAGTCGACTGACGTTGCCGTTAGCATTGTTCGCAAGACTTCATTTACAGAAGCCCAAATGGCTCGACGGGAGGAAGTCATGACGAAGGCCGCCAGCTTGGCCCGACATTTGAATTTGTGGGCCTCCTGCGACAATGTCGTCTCGCGCGCGCCGGCAACGAGGCGCGCCTGACGGCCATTGCGGTGACCGCGTCGCTTTCGAGAGCCCGGCTTGAGCCAGTCTACTAAGACGCGAGCCTCAAGGCACTTGCGCGACGCATGTCCCCGTTGACGTCAGATCGGACCGCACGCTCTGCAGACGCAGCTCGCGAACCGATCAGCTTATTGAGCGCCAGCCTTCCTGGACCTCAGCCATGACGGATGATCGGTTGTCTCAGCGCTCAAGCTGAAACCGTCTCGCCACGCGTTGCAAAGCATCCATAACTTGCCGGGCCGTCTCGTTGTGCGCCGTTCTTTGGAACTGACGCGCTGCGCCTCGAGAGTCAGGCCATTCATATGCATTCGGGAGTTGCAAATGTCGAAATCGCTCGCAATCGCCGCGCTTGCCGCATCCTGTTTATTTGCGTCGGCGCCCACATCGGAGGCCCAAGAGAAAAAGACCAGAATGCAGGTCGCGAGTGCGTTCCCAGGCAGTCTGGTCCTGCTGGGACCAGCGGGTGTTTATCTCGCTGACACGATGCGCAAACTTTCGGCTGGCTCGATCGATGCGAAGTTCTTCGAGCCGGGAGCACTGGTTCCCGCAAGCCAATATCTCGATGCTCTATCGAATGGATCGCTTGACAGCGCTTACTCGGCGGCGGGCTTCTTCACCGGCAAGGAAATCGCGTTCGCGCTCTACAATACAGTCCCGTTCGGACCGGAAATCAGCGAATATCTCGGATGGTTCAAGACCGGTGGAGGCCAGAAACTGTTCGACGATCTTATGGCGAAATACAAGGTCAAAGCCTTCCTCTGTGGGATCGTGCCGCCGGAGGCTTCCGGATGGTTCCGCAAAGAGATCAAGAACGTCGAGGAGCTCAAAGGCGTGAAGATGCGCTTTTTCGGTCTCGGCGCCAATGTGATGCAGAAGCTCGGTGTCTCCACTCAGTTGCTGCAAGCTGGGGAGATCTTCCAGGCACTGCAGCTCGGTACCATCGACGCGACTGAGTACTCTGCTCCGGCGCTGGACAGGAGCTTGGGATTTCACCAGGTGGCCAAGCACTACTATTTTCCCGGCTGGCATCAGATGGCGAGCATCCCGCACTACATGATCAGCATGGAAAAGTGGAACTCGCTCAGCGATCTGCAAAAAGAAATCGTGCGCGTTTCGTGCGACAGCACGATGATGAAGATGCTGGCGGAAGGCGAGGGGGATCAAGTTCCTGCGATCAAGGATTTCCAATCAAAGGGCGTGACAATCCACGTCTGGTCGAAAGATGTCATGGACGCATTGCGCAAGGCTTGGAAGGAGGTCGTTGCCGAGCAGAGTGCGCGGAGCCCCGAGTTCAAGAAGGGGTGGGAGTCTCTCGAGGCGTTCCGGCAACAATATAAAGTCTGGAAGGAATTGGCGTACATCAAGGACTAGCCGTTCGGATTCCGGACGGTCTCCATACGCTGCACTTCACGCGCGTTCGCCATCGGCGCCAGCAAGCGGTTCGGCTCATGCAGAACCGCTCCTGAGTTGGGGTGGTTGGCGCGGCTGCAGCTCATAAATCCACAATGGGCCGCTCGCACGCTCCGGGGCTCAATCACGTCCGGCGATGCGGGCTGGCTGGTCGAGAACCACGAGACGGTAATCGAAGCGCCATTGGCCGTCGTCCTTGACGAGGCTGCAGTCGTACTCGCCCGGCGCGACGATCTCGGACTTGCCAGCCCAGGTGGCGGTGTTCAGCAGATAGGCCCAGGCGCGCGCCCGGTTGCCGACCACGTCCATACGGATGTTGGAGATGATGTGGCGCATCTGGCCGCCCTTGCGGCGGTACTCGGCGTTCTTCTCGGCAAAGGCCCGGATCGCGGCCGCGCCCTTGAAACTCCCCATGATCGGGCTGTCCACCACCGCATCCTCGGTAAAACACGAGACGATCGCCTCGACGTCGCCCTTGTCGAGCGCAACCGCATAGCGCGTGAAGAGATCCGTGATCGCGATCCAGTCCTCGATCGATGCCTTGCCCATGCGTTCCTCATCATGCCGGTCGGCGCGGATCGGTCCGGCCGCGCCTGTGATATCGCTCCGAGGGAACGATAATCCAGGCTGGCCGCACGAGCTATCGGGTGGCGTGGAAGTCCGTGTCTCTCAAATGAGCTACCCACGCCGCGTCAGCCTGTGCTAGGGAGCACCGCTGGACGGGTGCCGAGAAGGAACCGTCAGTATCGCCCGTGCAACTTGCAAGAGCAGCCACCTTTGGCCCAGCTCAGGAACGAAGGTCCGCCGTCCCGCATGACCCCGATGCAGACCTACTTGCGCGCTCTCGGCCTCCTGCGTGTCGAGGGCCCCAAGGCGGTTGTCATCATCGTGGCGGGTATGGTGCTCGCCGTCACCCAGATCTGGGAGCAGAAGCTGTTCGGCTGGGTGGTCGATGCGCTCGCACAAGGGCAAGGCGCCTTCCCGATCATCGGCCTCTGGGCCCTGCTCGGGCTCGGTGGCATCATATCGAGCGTCGTTGTGTCGGTTGCGGCCGACCGCATGGCACACCGGCGCCGGCTTGCCGCCATGGGAGAGGCCTTCGAACGCGCCATCACATTGCCGATCAGCTATCACGCCGAGAAGGGGTCGGGAGCGGTTGTGCGTGGCATTCTGGCCGGCACGGATTCGCTGTTCTGGAACTGGCTGTCGTTTCTCCGCGAGCAGTTGACGGCCATTGTCGGCATTGCCGTCCTGGTGCCGACCGCGATCGCTATGGACTGGCGCATGGCGATGATCCTGGCTGCGCTGGCCGTCGTCTACGTCTTCCTCAATGTGATCATCGTGAAGAAGACGAGCGAGGGTCAAGCGACGATCGAGCACTATCACAGCAACGTCTATGGCCGCGTCGGCGATGTGCTCGGCAACGTGACCGTAGTGCAGAGCTACGCACGGCTTGGCGCCGAGATGCAGGCCATGCGCGACATCATGGGCCAGCTCTTGAACGCGCAGTATCCGGTGTTGACCTGGTGGGGCTTGCTGACGGTGCTCACCCGCTCGTCGGCGACGATCACCATGGTGATGGTGTTCGCGGTTGGCGCTGTCTTGGCCGCGCGAGGCGAGATCACGGTCGGCTCCATCGTGGCATTCGTCGGCTTCGCGAACCTGCTCATCTCCAAGCTGGACCAGCTCTCTGGATTCTTCGTTCGCATCAACCAGCAGGCGCCGACCTTGCGCACTTTTTTCGAGCTCGTCGATGCCAAGGGCTTCGTCGTCGAGAAGCCCAATGCCAAGCCGCTCGAGGGTGTGAAGGGTGATATCGTATTCGACAAGGTGTCGTTCCGTTACGGCCCGGGTGCGCAGGGCATTTCCGAGGTCGACATCACGGCGCGCGCGGGCGAGACGGTGGCACTGGTTGGGCCCACAGGGTCCGGGAAAACGACGACCCTCGCGCTGCTGCAGCGCATGCGCCAGCCCGACTCGGGCACGGTGTTCATTGACGGCCACGATATTTCAGATGTGACGCTCGCCTCGCTCCGCCACAGCATCGCTGTGGTATTCCAGGACGCGGGTTTGTTCAACCGCACCATTGCCGAGAACATTCGGGTCGGCCGACCCGGCGCGCTCGATGCGGAGGTGGAGCGCGCGGCTCGCCTCGCCGAGGCGCATGATTTCATCATGAAGAAGCCCGGCGGCTACCAATTCATCATCGGGGAGCGTGGCCAGTCGCTCTCAGGCGGCGAGCGGCAGCGCATTGCCATTGCGCGCGCCATCTTGAAGGATGCGCCGATCCTGATACTCGACGAGGCAACCAGCGCGCTCGACTCCGAGACGGAAGGCAAGATCAAGCGCGCATTGGATGCGCTGCGCGAGGGACGCACGACATTCATTATCGCACATCGGCTGTCGACCGTCGCCGATGCTGACCAAATCCTAGTGCTGGATCAGGGCCGGATCGTCGAGCGCGGAAAGTTTCGCGAGCTCGTACAGCAGGGCGGACTGTTCGCGCGGCTCGTCGCCGAGGGCGGATTCACCGAGCCCGTCGACCCGGAAGAGCAGGCGAAGAACGGGGCGAAAGCCGACAAAGAGCGGCAATCATCCACTTCATAGAGCGGAGGAACGCTATGCGCTTCGTCACGGTGACCGAGGGCTCGGGCCGAATGAGCGTCGGCCGCGTGATCGGCGACAATGTGCACGTGATGCGTGGCGTGCCCTCTCTCGTTTCGTTGCTGGGCGACGACGGGGAATGGCTGCATCGTGCGGGCGATGCGGCGGAGAAGGACCCTGCACAGGTTCTGCCCCTCGCTTCTGCGAAGCTCGCGCCGGTCATCCCGCAGCCGCCGACAATTCGCGACTTCTATGCTTTCGAGCAGCACGTCAAGGCCGGACGCAAAAGTCGCGGCCTCGAGATGATTGCTGAATGGTATGAGATGCCCGTTTTTTATTTCACCAACCCGTCGTCGCTCTCGGGGCATGGTGATCAGATCGCCGTACCGCCCGGCTGTCAGAAGCTCGATTTCGAAGTCGAGATTGCGGCGATTGTCGGCCGGCGCGCGTCAAACGTGACCGTGGCGGATGCGCGGCGTCACATCGTCGGTTACACGATTATGAACGACTGGAGCGCGCGCGACCTGCAGCGCAAGGAGATGCTGGTCGGCCTCGGGCCGGCCAAGGGCAAGGACTTCGCAACTACGCTTGGGCCCTGTCTCGTCACGGCGGACGAGCTCGAGAGCAAGCGCAAGGCGAAGGCGTTCGACTTGGCGATCACCGCATCAGTCAACGGCCGCCCGTACAGCTCGGACAATTTCTCCAACATCTATTGGTCGTTCGAGGAGATGCTGTCGTTCGCGTCCCGGGGTACCAATGTCCTACCGGGCGACGTTCTCGGTTCCGGCACTTGCGGGACGGGTTGCATCTCAGAGCTGTCGCTCACCCACGGCGAGGACAAATATCCCTGGCTGAAACCGGGCGATCGGGTTGAGATCACCGTCGAGAGCCTGGGTACTCTTGGCAACAGCATCATTGCGGGCCCGCCGCTGCATTTGTTGCGATGAGTGAGGCAAACGATAAGCCGCCGACCCGCATATTCGTCGATGCCGATGCTTGCCCGGTGAAGGACGAGATCATGCGCGTCGCACAGCGCCACGGGCTCTCCGTCGCGTTCGTCGCCAACAGCTGGATGCGGTTGCCCGAGAGCCCTCTGGTCGAGCGCATCGTCGTCGCCGACGGGCCAGATGCCGCTGATGACTGGATCGCTTCGCGCATCGGACCCGGGGACATTGCCGTCACGGCAGATATCCCGCTCGCGGCGCGCTGCCTCAAGGCCGGGGGCCAGGTGATCGGCCCGACGGGTAAGCCGTTCACCGACGCCAGCATCGGAATGGCGCTCGCCATGCGCGACCTGATGCGCGACCTGCGAGAGGCCGGCGCCGTCTCAGGTGGCAACGCGTCGTTCACGCGCGGCGACCGTTCGAAGTTCCTGCAGTCCCTTGAAACGGCCGTGCAAGCGGTCAAGCGCCGGCAACGCTGAGGCGATTGACAGGATTCTGTCATGCCTTCACCGGCGATTGACGGGCAATTCCGGGCGTGATCTCATTTGCGCGCTGTACGGCCCAATATCGCCGGGGCCGGTCGCGATCTCGCACCCAACACACAGGGTAGGCTTCAATCCAAACAGGCAGTCGGGAGAAACGGGCATGGCACGCACGGGCACCAATCGCCGCATCGAGGTCAAACCCATTGCTGGCGCGCTCGGCGCCGAGATCTCTGGCGTGGACCTGCGCAATTTGGATGACGAGACATTCGGCGAGATCTACGACGCTTGGCTCGAGCACCTCGTCGTGTTCTTCCGCGATCAAAAGCTCTCGCCCGAGGAGTACATCGCTTTCTCGAAGCGCTTCGGCGACATCCACCATCATCCCTTCATCAAAGGCATGCCGGACCATCCGGACATTCTTGAGATCGTGAAAGAGGAGGGCGACACGCGCGCTTTCGGCGAGACCTGGCATACCGACCAGATGTTCAATCCCAACCCGGCCAAGGCGACGATGCTCTACGCCAAGGAGACGCCCAAGTTCGGCGGCGACACCATGTTCGCCAACATGTATCTCGCCTACGACAACCTGTCGGAGCCGATGAAGGCGATGCTCAAGGACGTGAAGACCTGGAATACGGGCAACCGCAAGAAGCTGCACGAAAACGATGTGAAGCGCGGCGAGATGAGCGGCAGCTACAAAGGCAATGCCAAGATGGCGGAGAAGGTGCAAGAGCCCGATCCGAACCTGATCACCGAGGCGGCGCACCCGCTCTTGCGCACGCACCCCGAGACCGGCAAGAAAGCGCTCTTCATCGGCAATCACACGCAGACGCTGCATGGCATGAAGCCAGCCGAGGCGCGCCCGCTGCTCGACTATCTGATGCAGTACGCCGTGCACCCGGAGTTCACCTGCCGGTTCCGGTGGGAGGTCGGCTCAATGGCGATCTGGGACAACCGCTGCACACAGCACCGCGCGCTGAACGACTACCACGGCCAGCGCCGGCGTATGCACCGCATCACCATCAAAGGCGATCGGCCGGTGTGAGAGGCGGGCAAGGTTCACCGACCGATCGAATTGCAGACGGTGTCATCCTCGCGAACAAGCGACGACAAGTGCAAGGATGGCACCGCAAGCGCGTCGCTGCTCACCCCCGTGCCTTGTAGCCCGTCGGCGGCCACGCGATCAGAGCGATCAGCGGGTAGACCAGCAGCGACGTCCATAAGTAAAGATTGAACGCGTTGATATAGCCGATGTTCGTCGCTTGGCGCGTCACCTCGCCCGCGATTACCGCAAGGCCTGCCGCGCTCTCCGTGCTCCAGCCGCCGGCCACGTTCTGCAGCGTCAGTGGCGCGCTGAACGGATTGATCCACCGCACAAGCTCGCTGTAGTTCACTTTCTGACTGTGGAAGACGACCACCACGCTCGCCGAGATGAAGAAGCTCGAGCCCACGCTGCGCACGAAGTGGAACAATGCGGCGCCTTCAGCCGAGCGGCGCGGGTCGAGGTTCGAGAAGGTGACCATCGTCATCGGCACCCAGAGCCATCCGACGCCGAAGCCTTGCACGGCCATGACCCAGACGACCTCGGCCAGCGACACGTTCATCTCGAACTGCGCCATCTGGAGACCCGCCACCGTGTGCAGGCCGAATCCGATCAGGAACAAGAGCCGCGGGTTCCACGTATTGGCAAAAATGATCATGATGATCATCGACAGGATGGTGCCGCCGCCGCGCGCGGCAATCAGTGTACCGACAGTGAATTCGGGCAGGTTCCTCAGCTGCTGCAACATGGCCGGCACGAGCACCATCGGGGTCACGAACAGCATGCCGAACACCGCGGAAATGCCGATGCCCAGTGCGAAGTTGCGCTCGAGCAGCAGGCGCGGGTCGATGAATGGCCGTTCCCTCGTCAGGCTGTGGGCAAGGAAGATATAGCCACAGAGTGCTGCCAGCAGCGCGGCGACGATGATCTCCGTCGAGCCGAACCATTCGGCACGCTCGCCGCGGTCGAGCATCAGCTGAATGGAGCCGACAGCGACCGACAGGCTCAGGAACCCGATCCAGTCGAGCTTCGCGCGCTCCTCGCGCGGTGGGTCCGCTTTGACCGCGGTCAGCACGCCGACGCAGGCAAGCAAGGCGATCGGCACCAGGATGAAGAACACCCACCGCCATGAGATGTTCTCGCTGATATAGCCGCCGAACAGCGGCGCGAGCGTCGGCGGTACGCTCACGCCCATCGAATAGATCGCAAGCGCACGGCTGCGCCTGTCGCCCGTGAACTCGTCGATCACGACCGACTGCGAGATCGGCGTCAACGGCGAGCCGAAGGCCGACTGCAGCACCCGCCAGAACACGAGCTCGCCAAGCGTGGTGGAAAAACCGCACATGATGGTGGATGCTGTGAAGCCCGCGATGCCCCAGAGCATCGAACGGCGGCGTCCGAAACGGGCAGAGATCCACCCCGCCAGCGGGATGGTCACCGCCGTCGCGATCAGGTTGGCCGTCACCACCCAGGAGATCTGGTCGGGGCTCGCCGACAGCGCACCCTGGATCTGCGGCAGCGACACGTTGGCGATGGTGAGACTCGTGGCGTAGAGCGTCGTCACCAGCGTGCAAGTGATGAGAAGCCACACGGCGTGAAGGCTCTGTCCCAGCGTGCCGCCCGGGATCGGCCCGATGCGCGGTCATGAATCGAGCCGCCAGCATGCGCCGCGGCGACGGCGAAAGTCCATTGCAAACTGAAGTGTGCGGTGGCGGCTGAGCCACTATTCCGTTGCCGCTGCCGGCAACGGGCAAGGGCCGAGCGCTACACCCGCTCCACATACGTCGCGACCACGCGCTTGGTGTCGCCGCTGTCGAACTCGATGGTGAGCTTCATGCCGTCGACGTGGGTGACGGTGCCGGGGCCGAACTTCTGGTGGGTGACGCGATCGCCGGCCGCATAGCCCGAATCCACTGTCGATGAGGCGGTGAACTCGGCGTCGATGGTGATCGGGCCCGACGAGCGCTTCTTGCCTGACTTGGCGTCAGACGTCCACGCCTGCTGGGCGCGCTGCCAGCCGGGCGTGTCGTAGGTCGATTTGAACGGCATCGGCTGGTCGTCGAAGCGGCTGGGGCCGTAGGGGTTGGCGCGCCCGAACTGGGCATAGGCGCCGCCGAACGGGCTCTTCGCCTCGATGACGTCGATGTGTTCCTCGGGCAGCTCGTCAACGAAGCGCGACGGGCTCGCCGACTGATAGAGGCCGCGGCTCCTGCGGTTTTTGGCGAACGAAATCCGCGCCGACTTCCGCGCCCGCGTGATGCCCACATAGGCGAGACGGCGCTCCTCCTCCAATCCCGCGAGCCCCGATTCGTCCAGCGAGCGCTGGTGCGGGAACAGGCCTTCCTCCCAGCCGGGGAGAAATACCGTGTCGAACTCGAGCCCCTTGGCCGCGTGCAGCGTCATCAGCGAGACGCGATCGCCGTCGTTGCCGGCTTCCGCGTCCATTACGAGCGACACGTGCTCGAGGAAACCGGGCAGGCTCTCGAACTCGTGCATGAAGCGCACGAGCTCCTTCAGGTTCTCGAGGCGCGAATGCGCCTGCGGGCTCTTGTCCGCCTGCCACATGGCCGTATAGCCGGACTCGTCGAGGATCAGCTCGGCGAGCTCGGTGTGCTTCATCTGCGGCACCTGCGTGCGCCAGCGGTCGAAGAGGCGGATGAGATCGGAGAGCGCCTTTCTCGCCTTGCCCGGCAGCTCGTCGGTTTCGATCATGTGCCGGCTGGCATCGAACATCGGCACGCTTTGCGCGCGCGCGAGCTCGTGGATGCGTTTCACCGTGGTATCGCCGATGCCGCGCTTCGGCACGTTGACGATGCGCTCGAACTTCAGGTCGTTCGCCGGATTGAGCGTGACGTCGAGATAGGCGACAGCGTCCTTGATTTCCTGACGCTCGTAGAAGCGCGGGCCGCCGATCACGCGATAGGGCAGCGCCAGCGTGATGAACCGGTCTTCGACGACGCGCATCTGAAACGAGGCGCGGACCAGCACTGCGATCTGGTTGAGCTTGTGGCCCTTTTTCTTGAGCGCTTCGATCGCCTCGCCGATGGTGCGCGCCTCCTCCTCGTCGTCCCAGACACCAAGCACGGCAACCTTGAGGCCGCTGTCGCCGTCCGTGAAAAGCGTCTTGCCGAGGCGGCTGGCGTTCTTCGCGATGAGCCCCGAGGCCGCCCCGAGGATATGCCCCGTCGAGCGATAGTTGCGTTCGAGCCGGATCACCGTCGCGCCGGGGAAGTCCTTTTCGAAGTTGAGAATGTTGCCGACTTCCGCGCCACGCCACCCATAGACCGATTGATCTTCATCTCCCACGCAGCAGACGTTCGGCACGCCTTGAGCGAGGAGGCGCAGCCAAAGGTACTGTGCGATGTTGGTGTCCTGGTACTCGTCGACCAGAATGAAGCGGAAGCGCGCGTGATAGTCGGCGAGCACATCCGGATGTTCGGTGAACAGGCGGATGTTTTCCAGGAGCAGATCGCCAAAGTCGACCGCATTGAGGTCCTTGAGGCGCTGCTGATAGGCCGCGTAGAGCTTGGCGCCTTGGCCGTTGGCGAAGGCGAAGCTCTCGCCATTCGGCACCTTCTTGGGTGTGAGACCGCGGTTCTTCCAGCTGTCGATGAGGCCTGCGAGCTGGCGCGCCGGCCAACGGTCCTTGTCGAGGTTCTCGGCTTCGATGACCTGTTTCAGCAGGCGGATCTGGTCGTCGGTGTCGAGGATGGTGAAACCGGACTTGAGCCCGACAAGCTCGTAGTGGCGGCGCAGGATCTTGACGCCGATGGAATGGAACGTACCGAGCCACGGCATGCCCTCCACCACGCCGCCGATCAGGCCGCCGATGCGGTCCTTCATCTCGCGTGCGGCCTTGTTGGTGAAGGTGACGGCGAGCACCTGGCTCGGGAAGGCGCGGCGCGTCGCAAGGATGTGCGCGATGCGCGTGGTGAGGACACGCGTCTTGCCGGTGCCGGCGCCCGCGAGCACCAGCACGGGGCCGTCGAGCGTCTCGACGGCGCGCCGCTGTTCTGGGTTGAGGCCTTCAAGATAGGGCGTCGGTGCCGCCGCCATTGCGCGCTGCGAGATTGAGCGTTTGGGTGGCGGCGGAGGAGCGGGCGTGATCGGGGTAACGCGCGCCTCTCCCGGCGGCTCCGTGCGGGCAAAGGCCGGGCGGGGTGCTTCAGGCAGGTCGAAGGGGATGTCGTCGGCTGTATCCGGGCCGGCGGCGGGGCCTGTGCTGTTTTTTCGGGCCGCGGTTTCGGCATTGCCGGCAGCCGGCGTCGCTTCCCCCTGAGAGAGCTCCGGGGAGCGCTTTTCCTGTGCTTCGGGCAGCTCCAGAGGAGCATTGTCGCCACCGAGGTCGAACAGGCCGCCCTGGGGCGGGTTCATGGAATGTTTTCGATTCGTGGGCATCACCTGCAACTATAGCACGCGGCCGGGTCCGGCAATTGGGCTCGCGTGCGGGTTCGCGGGATTGGCTGTGGGCAGTAGTCGCTGGCCGGCCGCTGCGTGCGGCTCGCGTCAGCCCGTCCTATCACCGGACCCAAGGTCCCAATCAGACCCAATCTCAACGTAAAATTTGCTGCTGATCCAGCCTCCGGGCTTGGTAATTGAACGACCGTCAGAGCGCTGCCGGGATGAAATACGCGGTCTCGCACCTGCAACACGGGGCTTGCCGGCCCTGCAAGCGATGGGTGCCAATTCCGATGGCAATCGTCATGGGTTGTCATCAAAATTCAGCTGGGTGACGGAGGGGGGCCGGGAGGGGGTAGCCACTTTGGCGACCACGCGTCCAGCGCCCCTCAGAATGCGCCAGCGCGAAGATCGAATTTTATCTAGTCTGTTAACGATTTGATAACCGTGACGCGGTGGCACGCCGCCGAGGCAAAAGCAGGCTGCCAAGACCTCCAATTGGAGGCTTCGGAGCGGCGTCATCGGCCGGTTGGCCGCTCCTCGATACCGCTTTTGGGCTGTTCTACTGCGCCTTGGGGCAGGGTTGCGGGTGCAATCTCGGTTTGGGGCGGCGCTACCGGGGGACTACCGGCAGCGGGTGTGGTCGAGCCCGTGATCTGCGCCTGCGGCGATCCATCCGTTGCTATTCTGCCGGCCACCCGGTCGGTGCCGATGGGCTGCGGTGTGATGGCGCCATTCGCGGCCGCGACGCGCCAGACGGTATTGCCGGAATCATCGGCAATGATCAGCGCGCCGGTGCCGTCGATCGCGACGCCGACTGGGCGGCCGCGCGCGCGGTCGCCGTCCAGGAAACCGGTGACGACGTTCTGCGCCTTGCCGGCTGGCATGCCGTTCGCGAACGGCACGTAGGTGACCCTGTAGCCGTTGAAAGCCGTGCGATTCCAGCTGCCGTGCTCGCCAATAAAAGCGCCATTGGCAAACGCCGGAGGCATTGCCGAGTCCATCGTGAACGTGAGCCCGAGTGCTGCGACGTGGCTCGATAATGCGTAGTCAGGCACAATGGCCTGCTTCACGAGGTCCGGGCGAGGTGGATGAATCCGCGGGTCAACGTGATTGCCGAAATAGCTCCACGGCCAGCCATAGAAGCCACCCTCCCTGACCGACGTCAGATAGTCGGGCACGAGATTTGGGCCGAGCTCGTCCCGCTCGTTCACCACGGTCCACAGCACGCCGGTCCTGGGGTGGAAGGTCAAGCCGTTCGGATTGCGCAGTCCGGATGCGAATACCCGGGCTGCGCCCGTCTGCCGGTCAACTTGCCAGATCGCAGCGCGGCCCTTTTCCGCTTCGAGCCCGCGCTCCGCGGCGTTGGAATTGGAGCCGACCGATGCGTACAGGAAGCGCCCGTCGGGGCTCAGTGCCAAGTCCTTGGTCCAGTGATGATTGATCGGGCCGCCGGGCAGCGGCGTCAGCACGCGCGGAGCGGCGGTGATGGAGGTCTGGCCGAGCTGATAGGGATACGCGAGAATGGCGTCGGCCGCCGCCACATAGAGCGTGTCGTCGATCCATGCGACGCCGAAGGGCGAATTGAGATCCGTCAGCAAATCATGGCGTGCATCGACGGTCCCATCGCGGTTCGCATCGCGGAGAAGCGTGATGAGGTTGGATTTCTTCTGTTCCCCGCCGCCGCGTGCCCACGACATGATCCAGCCACGGATATAGTCCTTGGGACGTTCGAGGGGCTTGCCTTCGGGCGCACGCGACTGCACCACCAGGACGTCGCCGTTGGGCAAGGTATGTACCGTGCGGGGATTGGCCAAGTCCTTGGCATAGGCGCTGATCACGAGGCCATTGGGCACAGTCGGCGTGACTCCGTCGGGCCAGCCAACCACGGTGGCAACTTTGAGATCAGGAAGCAGATCCTCGTTGGGCTCGGGCAGCACCGGATTGGGGCCGATCTGCTGAGAGATATCGAAGTTGCTCATTTCGTTGCCGCATCCAGAAAGTGAGATGAGCGCTAGGCAGCTTCCAATCACGACAGCTCGGCGGCAGTTACGCATTGTGGATCACTCCCGTGCTGGTGACGGGCGCGCTGTGGCGATAGATCACCTCGCGGTTGAGCCACGTCGTGACCAGTGCCACCAGAACGGTCATGACCGACAGCGTGAGGCCCCATGGAACGACGCCAGTCCAGCCATCACGCGCGTGAATCAGACTGTTCAGGATGCCGAGGATGAGAACCAGGGCGATCCCGATCGCGTGCGGCCAGGGCAACGGTTGGATGCCGACCTCGCGGCGGGGCAGCAGCTCGACGGCACCAGCAATGCCAGCGATGGCTCCGGTGATCAGTCCGGCGAGCAGCAGCCATTCAGCGAAATGCTTCCAGGTCAGGTTGGAGGTCGACCAATAGGCGATGTCCAACACCAGGGCCATCGTGAAAAAAGCGAGCGGAACCATTGCCAGCATGGGGTAGATCGGTTGGTACACGATCGCCGCCGCGGATCTGATATGCACATCTTCCATCGTCGTCACTCCCGGCGGGCCCCGCCCTGTTAAACGAGCGACGCCGAGATTGGTTTCACACCCTGCGGGTTTCGTGCCGCCCGGCTTGCCTGCCTTGCCGCTCGACCACGCCGTTGATCATCGCAACCATCGTGTAGCTCAGGATCATCAGCAGGAACCACGACCCGAGCTTGGCCAGCGACACCATCGACCAGCCGTGCTTCTGGTTCGGGTACACCCAGGCCGCTGTAAAAGTGCCGACGTTCTCCGCCACCCAGATGAAGAACGCGGTGAAGAGGGCGGCGAGCAGCATCGGCATCGGCCGGTGCTTCTCCCAGATGCGGTAGTGGATCGTCGCCGGCCCCATCAGCAGCGCGGCAGCGGCGAAGAGCACGTAGCGCATGTCCATCACGTAGTGGTGGGTGAAGAAATTCGCGTAGATCGCGACCGAGAGGAGCGCGAGCGCCCAGAGCGGCGGATGGCGTGTGAACTCGAAGTCGAAGAGCCGCCAGCAGCGCGCCATGAACGAGCCGACCGCGGCATACATGAAGCCCGTGAAGAGCGGCACGCCGCCGATCCGGAGCACACTCGGCTCCGGATAGATCCACGAGCCTTTCCACGTCTTGAAGAGCTCCATGATGGTGCCGACGACGTGAAAAATGAGGATGACTTTTGCCTCCTCCCACGTCTCGAGCCTGCAGACGAGCATCGCAATCTGGATCGCCACGGCGGCAATGACGAGGAAGTCGTAGCGCGCGAGCCAGGCGCCTTTTGGATAGAAGAAATGGGTAACGATGAGCAGCGTCACCATCAATCCGGCAAAGAGGCATGCCCACGCCTGCTTCACGCCGAAGCGCACGAATTCGTAGAGAAAGTGAGTCCAAGGCTTGCGAGCTGCGCGCTCCGCCAACACTGCCTCCCGTTCGATGAAGCGGGCAAGCAGCGGCCAATTACGCGCGGCGGAGGAGTGGGGATTGGCGGCGGCTGGTGCCGGCGACAGCAGCGTTCCGGTGGTGAGTTCCGGCTGATACACTGCCGCATATTTCGCCGCACACTGCACCAGTCATACTTCACAGGAGTTGCCTCATGCATTCGATCCAGTCTTTCACGCGACGTCATTTCCTCGGCTCGGCTCTCGCCACTTCCGCTGCTGCTGTCCCATCGGGCCTCGCGTTGGCGAGCGACTTTCCCTCACGGCCGATCTCATTCTATGCGTCGTTTGCACCGGGATCGCCGCAAGATCTGATCATTCGCGCCATGACCGAGATCGCCGCCAAGGACCTGGGCCAGCCGATCGCCGTCGACAACAAACCGGGTGCCGCGGCGACGATTGCCGCCGCAAGTCTGCTCGCTGCAAAGCCTGACGGCTACACGATCGGGAACGCCGTCAGCACGCTGGTGCTGGTGCCGCAGATGCAGAAGGTCGCCTTTGATCCGATGCGCGATTTCACCTACATCATGCAGGTCGCGACGTTCCCTGTCGGCCTTGCCGTCAAAAAGGACTCGCCATTCGCGGTCTGGTCCGATCTCGTGGAATTCGCCAAGGCCAATCCCGGCAAGGTGACCTTCGGCACCCCGGGGGCCGGCACCAATGTCCATCTCGGCATGGAGCGCATCGCTCGGCATCTTGGCTTGTCGTTCACGCATGTCCCGCATACCGGCGCCATGGCAATCATTCCGGCAGTGCTCGGCGATCACGTCATGCTGATGGCCTCGGGCACCGAGTGGAAGCCGCAGGTTGAAGCCGGCCAAATGCGGCTGCTCAATATGTGGACCGCAACGCGGCACCCGAGCTTTCCGAACGTGCCGACCCTGCGCGAAAGCGGCGTGCCGTTCGACATCGAGGTCCCCTTCGGCTTGCTTGGCCCGAAGGGCATGGAGCCGGCGGCCGTCGCGCGCCTTCACGACGCCTTCAAGAAAGCAGCGGAAACGCCACATGTGCAATCGCTGCTCGCGAAGTACGATTTCATCCATCGCTATCAGAACGGCGAGAACTATCGCCGCGGGATGGAGGAGATCGGGCAAAGCATGAAGCCGGTGATCGAAGCACTCGGCATCGGGCGAAAGGACTAGCGGCGCGTCGGGTTGCCAACGCGCCCATCTGCTCCATTAGTCGCTGGACACGTGGCTGCTTCGCGCTGACCATGCCGGCTCGATGCTGCAATTCGGGACAACTCCATGTCGTCAAGAATGCCAACTCGCATCTACCGCAACTGGACGGCCGACAGCCGGCGCTGGAATCACTACCGCCCGCGCGGCCGCGACATCGTCATTGCGACCTACCCAAAGTCGGGCACGACCTGGATGCAGCAGATCGTGTCGCTGCTCATCTTTCAATCGCCCGAGCCGCGGCCAATCGCCGAAATTGCGCCGTGGCTGGACATGCGGCCATTGCAGCCTTCACCCGAAGCGATCATGGCGCGGCTTGAGGCCCAGCCGCATCGGCGCTTCCTCAAGTCTCACCTGCCGTTCGATGCGATGCCGTTCCACGACGCCGTGAAATACATTCACGTGGCGCGCGATGGCCGGGATGCGTGCCTCTCGTATCACAACCATTGTTTGGCGCTGGGTGAGCGCATTCTGGCGGCCATGGACGAGATCGGCCTCGCGGACGAGACGCTGAGGCGTGCCTATCCGCGGCCGCCGACAGAGCCGCGTGCTTTCTTCCGGCGCTGGTTGGAGCAAGGGGCGGTTGCCGGCGAGAAGGACGGCAGTCCGTTCGGATCCTGGTTCGAGTTCGAGCGCACCTATTGGACTGAGCGTCACCGCCCTAACATGCTGTTCGTCCACTACCGCGACCTCAAGCGCGATCTCGATGGTGAGATGCGCCGCATCGCCGCTTTCCTCGAGATCGAAGTACCTGCGGCCGTATGGCCGGCGCTCGTCGAGGCAGCGACTTTCGCCGAGATGCGCCGCGTTGGCGACCAGCTGCAGACGACGGTGGCGCGCGCGTTCATCGGCGGGACTGCCCGGTTCTTTCACAAGGGCGAGAACGACCGGTGGCGTGGTGTCTTGAACGACGAGGACCTCGCGCGTTATGAGGCCTGCGTGCGGGAGCGGCTCCCGCCAGACTGCGCCGCCTGGCTGCGGAATGGGCGTTTGGAGGCCGTCGAGGCGGTGACGTGATCTGGCACGCGGCACTACCGCTTCCGCCACCCGCGATCAGCTAACGCTGCTTGCCTGGCAAGGCTGGTTTCGCGCTCGCGCATGTGCCATGCAGGGGCACCCTCCGGGGAGCAACGAAGCATTGCGGAGAATGTCCTGCTGATGTCGCACGAAATGAAATGGCCTGCGCAGTTCCTTCACTGGGAGGATGTCGAGGTCGGAAAGCCGGCCACTTACGGCGCCTATGAGGTGACCAAAGCGGAGATTCTTGAATTCGCCCGCGCCTACGACCCGCAACCGCATCACATCGACGAGGAAGCGGCGAAGCTTTCACTGGTCAAGGGGCTCTGCGCATCGGGCTGGCACTCGTGCGCGATGTTCATGCGGCTGCTCTTCGATGGCGTGTTGAAGAACGCGGCATCGCTCGGCGCGCCGGGCATCGAGGAGGTGAAGTGGGTAAAGCCGGTGCGGCCGGGGCACGTGCTCAAGGCGCGGTCGGTGTGCACCGCGAAGCGGCTGATGGGCTCGCGTCCTAGTGTCGGCATTTGCCAGATGCACCACGAGATCCTCAACCAGCATGACGAAGTCCTGATGACAATGGACAATGCGCAGTTCCTTGCCGTGCGCAACCCGGTGGCGGCAGCTGCTTCCAAGGCGAAGGCGGATGCGGGGGTCGGCCAATGAGCACATACTTCGAGGATCTGCCGCTCGGCCGGGTCAGCGAGCTCGGCTCGCACACGTTCACGGCGGACGAGATCAAGGCCTTCGCTGCCAAATACGACCCCCAATCGTTCCACCTCGACGAGCAAGCCGCCAAGAAGTCGCTTTTCGGCGGGCTCTGCGCCTCGGGCTGGCACACGGTCGCGATCTATACCGGATTCAACATCCGGACCCGCCAGAAGCGCGAGGCCGAGGCCCGGGCGCGGGGAGAGGAGATCGCGCGCTGGGGGCCGTCGCCCGGCTTCAAGGATCTGCGTTGGGCAAAGCCGGTCTTCGCCGGTGACACAATCACCTTCCGCCAGACTATCGCGGACAAGGTCGATATGAAGTCGCGCCCCGAGCGCGGCCTACTGGTCACGCGTGGCGAAGGGCTCAACCAGAAAGGCGAGCTGGTGTTCCAGGTCACCGGCCAGATCTTCGTGCCTCGCCGCGTGCCCCTTGAGGCGAAAGCGGGGTGAGGCAGCGTGGCTTTTGACCGCGAACTGCTTAGCCCCCTGCGGCCTGCGATCGAGGCTCTCGCGGGCAGTCAAGGGGCATGTCGCTGATGCAAGGCGGGATTTGGCCTGCCGTTGCCGACTCTCACCGACCTTGCGCCTTGACTTCCGGTTCGCAGCGACCGCACCATCGGATTGAAAGAGGGCTCCGGCCGGCCGGGTGCTGCCCTTCGCGAGAGTTCGAGAGCCTATGTTCAGCTATATCGTTCGACGACTGCTGTTCGGCGCGTTGACCATCATCGGCGTGTCGATCGTGGTGTTCTGCGTGATGCGCATCCTGCCCGGCGATCCGCTGGTCGCGATCTTCGGCCCGGACGGTTTCACGAAGCTCACCGAGGCCGAGCGCGCCAACTACATGCGCGACCTCGGGCTCGATCAGCCGCTCTGGGTGCAGTATCTCGCCTGGGTGAGAGACATCGCGGCGGGCGACTTCGGACGTTCATTCTTCCGCTCGGAAAGCGTCGCAGACATGCTGCTGCGCCGCGGACCGCTGACCGCGCAGATCGCATTGCTTTCCGTCGTGCTGTCATGGCTGATCGGCATACCGGTGGCGATCATCAGCGCGTTGAAGCCAAACAGCATCGCCGACAACGTCGTGCGGTTCGTATCGATCTTCTTCCTCGCCGTGCCGGGGTTCTGGCTCGGCATGCTGATCGTGCTGTTCCTGCTCTTTCAGTTCAACTACCGCGCGCCTTTGACCGGAGCCGCGCTGCTGGCGGATCCGTGGACGACGCTGCAAATGATCGTCGGGCCAGCGCTGGTGCTGGGGCTCGGGCAGGCCGCCTATATCGCGCGCATGGCGCGGTCGAGCCTGCTCGAGGTGATCCGCGAGGACTATGTGCGCACCGCGCGCGCCAAAGGGCTCTCGGGGCGCCTCGTCATCGCGTGGCACGCGCTGCCCAATGCGCTGCTGCCGGTGATCACGCTGTCGGGCATCCTGCTTGGCTTCGTGCTCGCGGGTTCGATCCCGGTGGAGCGTGCGTTCGGCGCTCCGGGGCTCGGCGACGCCATGTTCATCGCGGTCAAGGAGCGTGACATCTTCGTCATGCAGAACCTGGTGTTCCTCTACTCCGTGGTGTTCGTGTTCCTGAACATCATGGTCGACATCATCATCGCCTGGCTCGATCCGAGGATCCGCTACTCATGACCGCCACCGCTCCCGATCCAGCCTCGCTTGCTGCTTTGGCCGGCCGCCCGTCTCTCGTGCGCCGAATGGGCAGCGGGTTCGTGCGATTCCTGCGCCGGGCGCCGCTTTCGGCGTTCTGGGGGTTCATTGCGACACTGGTCATCCTGATGGCCTTCACCGCGCCACTCATTGCGCCGCATCCGCCGCTCAAGACCAACTTCCGGGCGATGACCAAGCCGCCGTCCGAGCAGCACATCTTCGGCACCGATCAGGTGGGCCGCGATACGCTGAGCCGCGTCATCCACGGCAGCCGCGCCTCGCTGCAGGTGGCGTTCGCAGCGGTGCTCCTCGGCACGACGACGGGTTGTCTCTGGGGGCTGATGAGCGGGTTCTTCGGCGGACGGTTCGATCTCATCAGTCAGCGCATCATGGAGTTCATGCAGTCGTTCCCGGATCTCATATTGGCCATGGCAATTGCGATGGCGCTGGGGGCGGGAAAATGGACTGTGATCGTCGCCATTGCGATCACGCGAATACCATTCGGCGGGCGGGTCATACGATCCGTGGTGCTGTCGCTGAAGGAGATGCAGTACGTCGAAGCTGCGCGGGGCCTCGGCGCCTCGAACATGCGGCTGATGTTCCGCCACATCCTGCCGCAGTGCATTGCGCCGTTCCTGATCCTGGCGACCACGCATCTCGGCGTTGCGATCATCATCGAGGCGGCGCTGGGCTTCCTCGGAGTCGGCATCCCGCCGCCGGAGCCAACCTGGGGCAACATGCTCTCGGACGCCCTGAACTCGGGGCTCGTGCCGCCGTGGTGGCTGGTGTTCTTCCCCGGCATGGCAATCACCATCACGGTGCTGGCCTTCAACCTCCTGGGTGACGGCATCCGCGATATGCTCGACCCGCGCCTCCGGGGCGCGATGTAAGGCTCAAAGCGATTGCGGCCGCCATGCCGCACTTGAGCCCGGGCGGCGCCTCGGGCATGCATGTGCCCGTGTCGGCAGCTCCGGCACACGCCGGGCTGCCAGGCAAGATGATCGGCGACCTGGACGGGATCAAGCGACAGCAAGGGCAACGATTGCGTGGCACGGCGCCGGGACACGTCGGAAGAGAGCGGGGTGGGCGATGCGCGAAAGGCGCGCACGCTGCGCCCGCTGCTGGCGATCTGGCCCCATCTCCTGAAGCACACGGGCATGCTGGCGCTGGCGGCGCTGGCGCTCATCGGCTCGGCGGTGGCGATGCTGTCGGTGCCCGTTGCCGTGCGCCAGATGATCGACCAGGGCTTCTCGGGCGCCAACGGCGCGGAGATCAACCGCGCGTTCCTGACGCTGATCGGGATCGGCCTCGCGCTGGCGGTGGCGAGCTCGGCGCGCTTCTACTGCGTGAACTGGCTCGGCGAGCGGGTCGTCGCCGACGTGCGCGCCGCCGTGTTCGAGCATCTCACCCGGCTTGGCGCCGCGTTCTACGAAAAGGCGCATTCGGGCGAGCTGATGAGCCGGCTCGCCGCCGACACCACACAGATCAAGGCCGCGGCGGGAACGGCGCTGAGCCAGGCGGTGCGCAACCTGATCATGCTGATCGGCGCGCTGACCATGATGTTCGTGACGAGCCCGCGTCTGTCCGCGCTTCTGCTGATCGCCATTCCCCTGATCGTGCTGCCGCTGATGGCTTATGGCCGCGCCGTGCGGCGGCGCTCGCGCGAGGCGCAGGACACGCTGGCCGAGGCGTCGGCCTATGCGGCGGAGAACCTCGGCGCGGTAAGGACCATGCAGGCCTTCGGCAACGAGCGTGCGGCGGCAGATCGCTACCAGACGGCGGTGGAGCGCGCGTTCATCGCGGCGCGCGACCGGCTGAAGGCGCGCGCGGGCCTGACGTTCCTCGTCATCGCGCTGATCGTCTCGAGCGTGGTCGGCGTGCTCTGGTACGGCGCCGGCCTGGTCGTGAGAGGCGAGATGACGGGCGGTCTGCTCGGACAATTCATCCTCTACGCGCTGTTCGCGGCAGGAGCGCTGGCCGAGCTCTCGGAGGTCTGGGGCGAGGTGCAGCAGGCCGCCGGCGCCGCGGAGCGCCTGACCGAGCTGCTCGCCGAGGTGCCGGCGATCGTGTCGCCCGCGGCGCCGCGTCCGCTGCCCGAGCCGCCGCAGGGGCGCATCGCGGTGGATGGCGTGTCGTTTGCCTATCCGTCGCGACCCGATTTGCCGGCGCTCGACGAGATTTCATTCGCGGTGCGGCCAGGCGAGACGGTGGCGGTCGTCGGACCGTCGGGTGCAGGCAAGAGCACGCTCTTTGCGCTGCTGCTGCGGTTCTATGATCCGGCGCGGGGCACCATTGCCGTTGATGGCGTTGCGCTGAAGGAAGCCGATCTGGCGGCGCTCCGCCAGCGTATTGCGCTGGTGCCGCAGGATGTGGCGCTGTTTGCTGATACCGTCACCGAGAACATCCGCATCGGAGCGCCGGGCGCGGCGTTCGAGGACGTGCAGCGTGCCGCAACGGCGGCGCAAGCCGACTCCTTCATTCGCGCACTGCCGCAGGGTTACGACACGCGATTGGGCGAGCGCGGCACGACGCTTTCGGGCGGCCAGCGCCAGCGCATCGCCATTGCGCGCGCGATCCTGCGCAATGCGCCGATCCTGCTGCTCGACGAGGCCACGAGCGCGCTCGATGCCGAGAGTGAGGGGCAGGTGCAAAAGGCATTGGAAGCCGTGATGAAAGGGCGCACGACGCTCGTCATCGCCCATCGTTTGGCCACGATCCAGAAAGCGGACCGCATCCTGGTGATGGACCAGGGCCGTATCGTGGAAGAGGGCACGCACGCGAGCCTCGCTGCCCGAGGTGGGCTCTATGCGCGGCTTGCGCAGCTCCAATTCGGCATGAAGCAGGCGGCTGAGTAGAGTGCGCCCGCAATTTGTCCTGATGCGGCATCGACAGATGACATCGGGCGCTGTGCTCCATTATGCTGATTGGCGCGTAATGTTGGCGCCGTCCGCTGAGCGCTCGCTCTTCTGCTTTTACAACGCGGAGACAATCGACCATGCCCACGCTCACACCGCTCGGGAAGACACTCGGGGCACGCCTCGAGGGGATCGATGTTTCGCGACCGCTGTCGGCGGCTGACTTCGCCATGATCCTGCAGGCACTGGCGAAGCATGCGGTGCTGTGCTTTCCGCGGCAGTCGCTCGATCTGGCCGAGCTCGCCGCTTTCTCGAGCCGGTTCGGCTCGTGCGAGGTCTCGAACGCCGGCTCGGCCTTTGCGGTGCCGGGGCACCCGGAAGTGATGTTGCTCTCCAACGTGGTGGAGAACGGCCGTGTCATTGGGCTCGCGGACGCAGGACAGGACTGGCACACGGAGATGAGCTACTCGAAGACGATCGGGTATGTGAACGTGCTGTTCGCCGTGAAGGTGCCGGTGCGCAACGGCCAGCCGCTCGGTGCCACAGAGTTTCAGGATATGGCGGCGGCCTACGACGATCTCCCCGCAGCGGTGAAGGCGCGCATCGACACGCTCACCGCGACGCACGATCTCAACGGCTACTGGGAGAAGATGCGCCAGCGTCCCGGCACGCAGCGGAAGCCGCTGACGCCCGAGCAGCGCGCCGCCAAGCCGCCGATCTCGCATCCAATGGTGCTGACGCATCCGATCTCGGGCCGCAAGGCGCTCTATTGCAACGTCGGCTTCACGAGCCACGTCGATGGCGTTTCGCGGTCGGAGAGCGATGAGCTGTTGGGGATGCTCTTCAAGCACCAGCTCGAGGAGAAGTACAAATACGTGCACCGCTGGGCGGAGGGCGACGTGCTGATCTGGGACAATCTCTGGACCATGCACAATGCCGTCGGCGACTACCGCCCCGACGAGCCGCGCCTGATGCGCCGGTGCCAGGTCAAGGCCGACTGGATCTTCAAGCCCGAGGCCAAGGCGGCGGCCGCAGTCGGCGCGTAAATGTGGGTCGGCATTCTCGATCGATCAGAGTGCGTGCGCTCTGATCGATTGCAACGCGCGGTGATGCCGGACCTACTGCGCGGCCATCATGCCCATCGGATTGACCTCGCAATCGGCAAAGCCCGCGGCAAGGCGCTCCTCGGGAACCTCGCCGTAGAACGTCGTGCGTTGCCGCGGCCGCCGTCCGGCCTGGCGGATCAGGCGCTCGAGCGCGATCGGCGTCATCTCCTGGCCGAATGCTGCGCCCGCCGCTCGAGTGATCGACTCGTTCATCAGCGTGCCGCCGACATCGTTGGCGCCCGCCGCAAGACACGCAGCCGCACCATCCGGCCCGAGCTTAACCCACGACGCCTGGATGTTCGTGATCACCGGATCGAGCACCAGCCGCCCGATCGCATGCATCAGCACGCTCTCGCGGAACGTCGGTCCCTTGCGGGCCTGGCCGCGCAGATAGATGGGGCTCTCCATGTGCACGAAGGCGAGCGGCACGAGCTCCGTGAAGCCACCGGTCTTCTCCTGCTGGGCGCGCACGCGAAGCAAATGCCGCGCCCAGTGGCGGTAATGGTCGACGTGGCCGAACATGATCGTGGCCGTGCTCTTCAGGCCGACCTTGTGCGCGGCCTCCATCACCTGGAACCACTGTGCGGTGTTGATCTTGTCCGGGCACAAGATCTCGCGCACCTCGTCGTCGAGGATCTCGGCTGCCGTTCCCGGCAGGCTCGACAGCCCGGCGTCCTTCAGCTTCGCAAGATAGACATCCAAGGGCTGCTTCGTGGTCGTGGCGCCGGTCCACACCTCGAGTGGCGAGAACGCGTGCACGTGGATGTCCGGCGCGCCGATCTTCACGGCCTCGACGATGTTGAAGTACGTCTGCCCCGTGTAGCGCGGGCCGATGCCGCCCTGCAGGCACACTTCTGTCGCGCCGCGCTCCCAGGCTTCGCGTGTGCGGTTCGCGACCTCCTCGAGCTCCAGGTCATAGGGCTTGTCGCGATGGTGGGTGGAGAGGCGGCCCTTCGAGAACGCGCAGAACTTGCACCCGTAGGTGCACATGTTGGTGTAGTTGATGTTGCGGTTGACGACGTAGGTGACGTCGTCACCGTTCCGCTGCTGGCGCACGCTGTCGGCTGCCGCGCACACGGCCGCGAAGTCGTCGCCGCGCGCTTCGAACAGAGTGACGATCTCCGCTTCGCTCGGCACCCGTCCGGCTCCGGCGCGCTCCAGGATCCGCGCGACTGCAGACGATCGCGCCGGCTTGCGCGACAGGACGAGCGCGATATCGCGCGCCGGCGGCGCGACGGAGCTGTCGCCCGGGGCCCAACCGTGCTCACGGGCATAGCCTTGCGTGTCGATCGAGCGGAGCAGGGGCGTGCGCAGCGGCTTCGCGATCCAGCGCTCCGGTTCCAACGCGTAGGCAGGATAGGCCGCCGTTCGCTCCACCAGCACGCGGCCGGCCTGCTCGGTCGCCTCGGCGAGGCGGTCCAGATGCGGCCACGGCGCTTCCGGATTGACGTGATCGGGCGTCACCGGCGACACGCCGCCCCAGTCATTGATGCCGGCGCGAACCAGTTGCGTAAGCGCGCCGGGCTGCAGATTGGGCGGCGCCTGGATGTTCATCTCGGGGCCGAGGATCAGCCGCGCAGCGGCGATCGTCCACAGATGCTCTTCCAGCGAGGGCTCCGGCGCGTCGGCCATCTTGGTGTCGGGCTTGGCGCGGAAATTCTGGATGATCACTTCCTGGATGTGGCCGTGCCGTGCGTGGACATCGCGGATGGCGAGCAGCGCCTCGACGCGCTCAGCCCGCGTCTCGCCGATGCCGATCAGGATGCCGGTCGTGAATGGCACCGCCGCCCGCCCTGCCGCCTCCAGTGTTGCGAGCCTCACCGCCGGGTCCTTGTCCGGCGAGCCGTAGTGCGGGCCACCTTTTTCCGAGAGGCGCGGGGATGCCGTCTCCAGCATGATGCCCATGCTGACGGACACGTCGCGTAGCCGCGTGATCTCGGCCTCGGTCATCACGCCCGGATTGAGGTGCGGCAGCAGGCCGGTCTCCTTCAGCACCAGCTTGGCCATCGCTTCGAGGTAGTCGAGTGTCGTCGCGTGGCCGAGCTTCGCCAGCGCATCGCGCGCGGCTGCATACCGCAGCTCCGGCTTGTCACCGAGCGTGAACAGCGCCTCCTTGCAGCCGGCCTTCTGGCCGGCGCGGGCGATGGCGAGCACCTCGTCCGCGGAGAGATAAGGGGCCGGCAGCTCCCGCGGCGCATGGGCGAAAGTGCAGTAGTGGCAGACGTCCCGGCAGAGCTTGGTCAGCGGGATGAACACCTTCTTCGAGAACGACACGCGGGTGCCGTGCCGCGCGACTGTCATCTCCTCCGCGCGTGCCAGCAGGGCGTCGAGGTCTTGCCGATCGCACAGCGCCAGCGCCTCGGCGTTGGAAAGGCGCCCTTCGTTTGAGAGGCTGCCGTCGGGGCTCGAGGCCATGGCGGTTTTGTCCTTGATAAAGCTGTAGCGAGGCACGTCGTCGAGATGGGCGAGATCGTCCGCGGTATCCATGTCGAATTCCAGGGGCGAGCTACGCTGGATAGCCATCGTGAGGTGAGCCTCGCGGGCGAGGGTCAGATGGCCGACATAGCTGTTCGGCCCGAAAGTCGGCGCGAATGGCGCGGGCAGCGGCAGGAGCAGCGCGTTGGTGCCGCCGTCGCGCGAGCCGACGATTGCGAGACTTGTACGGTGTGTTCGCGCGAGGCCGAGCACGGCGTCTATTGCATCTGGCGTGATCAGCGGAACGTCGGCGGGAAGCACGAGCGCGGAGGTGGCGCCGCTGCTGGCGGCTGCTTGCAAGCCGAAGGCAACAGCAGCGTTGAGGTCCGAGCCTTCGGGCTCAGCCAGGCAGCGGGCGTCGTACTGACGCGCAAGCTCGGCCACATCTTCGTCGCGCGAAACGACGAGCACGCGGGAGATGCCTTTCGCTTCCGAGGCCGCCCGGAGCACATCGCCCAGCATCGTCAGCACCAGCTGCCGGCGTTGCGCGGCCGACAGCACCGGCGCCAGGCGCTGCTTCGCCTCGGCGAGCCGCTTCACGGGCACGACGGCGATGGTCGCGCGCGACGATTTTGACGCGCCGCTCATTGGCGGCTCCAGGGCGCGGCGGGGCTCATGCTCAGATGCTCGAGATCGGGGCTCGTTGGGCTCAGGCAGACGGTTGAAGGCTCTGGCAGAATTCGATCGCAGCCGCTGCCAGACGGCGGCGATCGTCAAGGGTGCGCATGATCGTCGGCGCGGTCAAGACCGGTATGCCGAGCCGGGGGCCCTGATCTGCGTCCACCTCGTCCAGGATGAAGCCGTCGATCAGCCCGCGGTAGTGGCCAACGATGCTCTGGAGGTTCAGCGCGAGGCCCAGCTCGCCCATGATCTTGGCTGTCGGCCCCTTGATCGCCTGCCCGCCAACCAGCGGCGTCACGGCAACCTTGGGGGCCTTGCAGGCGTGCAGTGCCGCCCGCCAGCCTGGAATGGCCAGCATGGGGTCCACGCTCAGCCACGGGTTCGACGGGCAGATGACGACGCCTTTCAGGTCAGGCCGGTCGAGAGCCGCCAGCGCCGCAGGGGATGGCCTGGCCGTCGCCGCCCCCTCGAAGCTGATCGATGTAACCCTTGGCTCACACCGCTTCTCGACGAAGTAGCGCTGGAACGGGAGCCGGCCTTCGTCGGTCGCAACGAACGTGCGCACGGGATCATCGCTCATCGGCACGATCGCGGGGTCGATGCCGAGCCGGCGCCTCAGATGATCCGTGATCGACGTCAGGGTCTCGCCGCGCTGCAGGCGCCCGGTGCGGTCGATATGCGTCGCGAGGTCATGATCGCCGAGCCGGAACCAGATGGGGCCGCCAAGCCGCTCCGTCGCGGTCATGAAGCTCCACGTCTCGCCTGCAAGGCCCCAGCCGAGCTCCTGGTTCGATAGCCCCGCCAGCGTATAGAGCACAGTGTCGATGTCGGGCGACACGTGCAGCCCCATGTGTTCGAAGTCGTCGCCCGTATTGACGACGACGGTGAGCTGCTCGGGGTTGAGCACCTTCGACAGCCCGAGCGCCAGCTTCGCGCCGCCCACACCGCCACACAACGCGACGTACGAGCCGCCCGTATTCGATGCGCTCACCGGAACATATCCTCGTGCTTCGGCCGCACCAGCGCTCGCGCGGGCTTCTCGGGCGCCGTCCAGGCGAGACCCGACACCAGCGCCGCCGGCGTTCCTTCCGCGGCTTCGCCCATCACGAGCACCGCCGCCGCCGCAACCGAGTCCGCGAACGCCGTCTCCGTCACCTCCAGCTTGCGCCCGTTCATGTCCGGCTCGCCACGCTGGTCGATGATCGATGGCACGCCTGCGGCGCCGATCGCATGGCCCGTGGTTCCAAGCCGCCAAGCGCGCCCGATCGAGTCCGTGATCACGACGCCGAGCGTCACCTTGAACCGCGCTTCGAGCCGCGTCCTGAGCGCGGCGGCCGATGCATCGGGATCGAGCGGCAGCAGCAACACGCTCTCGCCCTTGGCTTCCTGCTCGACGTTCGAGCGGTCGATGCCGGCGTTGGCCATGACGAGCCCAAGCCGGTGCGCCACCACGATCACGTTCTTCTTGGCGCGCAGAACCTCGTCGGATTCCTTCAGCACCAGCTCCAGCTGCCGTGCGTCCTTGCCTGTGATGCCGGCCAGCTCCTCGGCTCGAGCGGACGGCGTGACGCTGTCTAAAGGCGCAATCCGGCCCTCCGACTTCGAGATGATCTTCTGGGCGACGACCACGATATCCTGCGCGCGCGGCCGCAGGCCTGCCCGCTCGATCGCCGCAATCACCAGCGCCGCCAGATCATCGCCGGGCCTGACGCGCGGGATGCCGGGGAGTGCTGTAATGGTGAGCGCACGCGTGCTCATGCCTTGGCCGGGCCAAATCCCGTGATCCGGATCGAGGCGCCATCCACCTTGTACGTCCGGTTGATGCCGATGATGACGGACGTCAGCGCTTCTGCTGCCGCCGAGTTCGCCAGCGGTCCGGCATGGAGGCCGCGCACGCCGCAGGCTTCGGCGAGCTTGATCGCCACGTCGCGGTCCTCGGCCTTGTCGCCGAACACGAGCACGTCGCAGTCGAGGTCCATGTCGACCACCTCGAGCTTGTGGGCGGCCACGTTGTGGAACGCGGAGACGACCCGCACGCCCTCGCCAAGCCGGTTCTGTGCGGCGACTGCCGCGCACCCTTCCGGCGGCAGCTGCACGCGCGCTACCCGCGGCGGCACCAGCGGCACCGTCGTGTCGATGACGAGCTTGCCCTGCACATGCGGCTTGATGTCGTCGAGCGTTGCCGCTTGCGAGGCGAACGGCACCGTCAGCACGACGACCTCGGCGGCCTGCGCGGCGGCGGCGTTGGCCATGCCTTTCGGCTTCAGTCCAGTCGCGTAGGCAGCGAGGGCTGTCGCGGCGGTCTCGGCCTTTTCGGCCGTGCGGGAGCCGATCAGCAGCGGGTATCCAGCCTTCGCCCACCGGCGCGCGAGCCCGGTCCCGAGGTCGCCGGTGCCGCCGATAACGGCGACGAGCGGTTTGGTGTCTGTCATGGCCAATGTCGTGCTTGTCCTGTGGAGCGTTTGATCGGGCCGACCTAAGCAGGAATGGTTGGGCGGCGCAACGTGCCCGCCCACCTGGCGTCGAGCCCGCTTCGAGGGCGGACAGGCGGGATTGAAATCGGACGTCCGGTCGTGCTCTAAATCAAGCGCGACCGATCAACCGAAGTTTCGTCGAACCGAATCCGTCATGCCCATCGTCAAAGGCTGCAATCTGCCAGACAACCTGCTCTATGATGTCGAGAACCACATCTGGTTCGAGGAGCAGGCGGACGGCACCGTCAAGCTCGGCATGACGACTGTTGCGACGGCCATGGCCGGGCAGCTCGTCGCTTTCCAGCCGCGCAGGGTTGGCCGCAAGGTGGATGCTGGGAAGAGCTGTGCCACGGTCGAAAGCGGCAAGTGGGTCGGGCCCGCAAAGAGCGCGGCCGGCGGCGAGGTGGTGAAGGTCAACGACGACCTCGTTGCCAACCCGCAGCTCGCCAACCAGGACCCTTACACCCAGGGCTGGTTCGTGATCCTGAAGCCCGACGACTGGGCCGCGATCAAGCCGACGCTGACGCCCGGTGCCGCCGTCACGCAGCCCTACGAGGCCAAAATGCAGGCCGATGGGTTCAACGGTTGTCCGTAGCTTGGCTGCCGACTGCTCGGTCTGGCGCTGGAGCCAGCGCAGACATCGTGCTCGGTCCCGGTACTCCGATCGGCAGGCCCGAGCCGAGTGTTCCCGTCCCGCCGGCTACGCGCTGTTTGGCCCCGCGCGGCGTACATCTGGCGACGCAGTTCGCGCCCGGGCGTTATGATTAAGAAATCGTTAATAAAATCCATGAAATTCGATCTTCGCGCTGGCGCGTTCTGAGGGCCTCTGGACGCGCGATCGCCAAAGTGGCTACCCCCCTGCCGACCTCCTCCCAGGCCCAGCTGAATTTTGATGACAGTCCATGACGATTGCCGTCGGAATTGGGACCCACCGCTCGATCGGTCGCAAAGCTCCGTGTTGCAGATGCGAGTCTCGTCTTTTCCGCCGCAATTCGTGCTGATATCCGTTCAATTGAGTGCAATCGGGCCGGCCGAGGCCGACCAGGGGTCAGACCCATGGGTCTGACCCCGCCCACTAAAAACGAAGGCCTACGATCCAACGTTTTTGATCTTGGTATCGTGCGCCACGACCGAGAAATTCGATCAAGGCCCGCGTTTCTACTGCCGTGGGTTGCTTTCGCGCTGATCTGCGGGAGCGGGGGTGATTTCACGCACGACTTGCCGTGGTTCTGTCGAACCCGTGGTGATCGGGGACGCTCCCGATGGTATGGCCGGCGCCGCAGCGGACGGCGCGCCCTCGGCCCGCTTGGCGGGGATGGCGACGTCGAACCCGAACCACCTGTCCTTGGGCAGCAGGCGGCTGTGCAGGCTCGTCCACATGGACTTGGTCGCGACGCCATCGACGAAGGTTTTTGTCGGCGGCGTCAGGAAGAAGACGCCGGCGGTCGCGGCGGCCATCGCGGCGGAGTGCCCGAGCTTGCGGTAGTCGAACAGCTTCACCGCGGTGCCGAACGAGGCCTTGATGCGCGTGTCCATCACGTCGACGCTGTAGACCTCGTCGAGGACGAGATGCGTCATGTAGCCAACGAACATGAACACGGCGGCGAGCCAGCATACGCCTTCGTGACGGCCAAGCAGATGTTTGTAGACGGCAGCCGTCAGGAACGCGAAGAAGACGGCCGCGAGGATCGAGTGATAGATGCCGCGATGGTACGACATCCGATGGAATATGAAATGCGCCACGTACTTGATGCCGAGGAACACCGCGAGCGCAATCAGCCATAGCTCGGCGATCGACACCCGGTCGACGAAGAGAAACAGCGCAATGAACGAGAAGAAGGCGGCGAGCCCGGAGAACATGGCCCGGCTCGGGCGGGAGTCCTTCAGGTCGATGTCGGGCAGCACGCTGCCGAGCACGCCCGCCGCAGTGACCGCGACGACGTTCTCCGGCGCCACGACGTCGGCCGCGAGCGTGAGCGTCGCCATGGCACCGGCAACAAGCGCGCCAACGCCGATATGAGTCGGGAAATTCGCCATGGAAGGGCCTCCGTGCGCTTCGGTCACGGGCGACGCCATCAGGAAGCGTCCGCGCCCGTTGTGAGTCGATCAGGAGTCCGACCGTCGATCAGATTCGCGCCGCTGGGGCGACGGACAGGTGTTGAAAAGCTGTGGATTGCTGGCAGTGTTCGGCGAGATCAGCCGGGCAGCAGCCGCTTCTCGAAGATCAGGTCCGTCGCATCGGAGATGTTGGTGTGGATGCCGAGATTGCGGGGGCCAATGCCGAGGGCGAGCCCGAGAAGCTGCGTGAAATAGAGGATCTTGACCTGCGTCTTCTTTCCGTAGCGCTTTTCAGCTCGCACCTGATGCATCTCGAGACCCGTGTGGCAGGTCGGGCATTCCGTGGCGATCACCTCGGCGCCGGAGGCTTCGGCGGCTTCCAGAATGTTCAACACCAGCTTGGTCGACGTGTCGCTATCCGAGAGTGTGTGCGCGCCGCCGCAGCAGGCGGTTTTCAGCGGGAACTCGACGTTCTTCGCGCCCGCTGCCGCCAGGAGGTCGTCCATGAAGTGCGGCTTCTGCGTCGACTCAGAGCCCGGTCCCTTGTCTTTCTCGGGAAAGATGTGCCGCGGGCGCACGTACATGCAGCCGTAGTAGTTGGCGACTTTGAGGCCCGCGAGGCGGCCTCGCGTGCGCTGGCGCAGTCCATCCTCGCCGATCGTCTCCTTCAGCCAGTCGAGCGCGTGGATCGTCTCGGCCTGGCCAGCCTTGTAGGTCGCGTGGCCGGCTTTCGATGAGAGTTTTTCAACGACATCGCGCGATTTCGGATCGTGCGTGAGGTCGTACTCAGCTTTCTTGAGGTTGTGATAGCAGCCGTTGCAGGGCGCCATCACGACGCTCTGCTTGTCGAGGTTCACGGCATTGGAGAGCACGCGCGAGGAGAGGTAGGTCTGCAGCCGCGGATCGACGTTCTTCACCTCCATGGCGCCGCAGCAGTTCCAATTCTCGACGTCGGTGAGCGCGAGGCCCAATTCCTTGGCGATGGCGCGCGTGGACACGTCATAGCCGTTGCCCGAGCCCTCCAGCGCGCAACCCGGGTAGTAGGCGACGCTCTGGTACTTCTTCGCCCTCTCGGTCACATCGACCATCTTTCTCCCTCTCACCGTTCGCGCGTTGAGTGCCGAGCCTTTTCCACCGCCTGTTGCGCGCGAGCAGGGAGAGGGGACGAGAGCACCTTCTCCCGCTCCGTCTCGATTTCCTGCAGGTAGTCCTCGATCGCGCGGCGCTCGCGCGTGTTCCAGCCGCGCGTCCTCGGCTTGAAGAGCTGCGCCCAGGCCATCTTGAGACCCCATTTCACAGGGAGACGCATGGCGATGTTGCGCGCAATGGTGACGAGCCAGTCCTGCAACAGCGGCTGCTTCGTTTGCTTCAGAAATTTGTGCAGCACCTCGGTATCCTCGATCTTGCCGCGCTCGATCACCTGGCGGCTGAACTCCGCATCGAAGACGTGAGAAGGTGAGGGCGGCGTGAAGCCCTTGGCTTCGAGCCAGTGCGCCGTGGCCTTCATCACGCCTTCCGGGTTCACGTCGCGCGGGCAGATGCTGGTGCACTTGTGGCACGACACGCACTGCCAGATGATGTCCTTGTCGCGCAGGAGCTCCGACTCGTAGCCCATGCGAATGAGATAGATCCAGTAGCGCGGGTTGAAGCGCGGCTCGAGTGCGTTGATGGTGCACGCATTGGTGCACGAGCCGCACTGCCAGCAGCGGTGAATATCCTCGCCGCCGGGCATTGCCGCGATCTCTTCCTCGAGCCGCTCGTTGTAGTCGGTGACGACGCGCGGCGAGATGAATGTCGACCAGTGCCCCGACACGTCGACCCCGTCGATCTTCAGGCTCTCGTGAACCTTCAGATCCTCCGGCCGGATCAGCGATTTTTCGTGGATGGGCATTAGGTGCGTGAGTGGTGAATGGTGAATGGTGAGTGGTGAGTGGTGAGTGGTGAGTGGTGAGTGGTGAGTGGTGAGTGGTGAGTGTGGCGCCCTCGAAGCACGGTGACAAGTGATCGTCGCGCCACAACTGGTGGACATGGAACAGCCGGCATCTAAGGCTGCGGATCGTCGCCTGAACAACGAGCCACCAACTCGCTATTCGCTACTCGCCATTCGCCCCTTCGGTGCCTTCCGCACATCCAGCCCGAGAATGCGCCGCGTCTGCTCCAGAGGATCGGGTGCGGCGGCGTTGAAGTCGGTCTTCAGGTAGGCGCCGCCCTGCGCGTTGATGTAGCCGCCGTAGATCTGAGCGCAGATCAGATCCACATACCATAGCATGTCACGGAAGATGCCCTCATTGGCCAGAAACTGCGACAGCTCCTCGCGCAGCACCAGGAATGTTTCGTGCCCATCGGGGATGTCGATCACAAGGTGATCGACATCGTCGCTCGCGGTCGCCGCGTCGTGCCAGATCTCGCGCAACACGCCCGTGTTCGCCTGCGCGTCCCACACCCACCGGGTCATCAGCGGGTAGTGTTCCGGCCAGACGTTGTGGAGCATCTCTGCCGCCAAATCGCGAATGAAGCGGGTATTGGCGACTTCGCGCGCGCCCAAGGGGTCAGACCCATGGGTCTGACCCCGCACGTGGAGCGCACTCTCGAACGCGGCGACGCGTTGATCGCCAGTGCCGGGCACATGTGCGTCGGCAAGCAGCGCTGAGATGGCGGTGCGCACGGCAGGCCAGCCGTGCAGATCGATCAGCGGACCGATGCGGCGACGGACCGTCGGCATGAAGCGCACGATCTCCTCGAAGCTCGCGCGCTCGATCGTCGCCGCGCGCCTGTCGCCGAGCCGCTCCTGGAAGAGCTCAGTCTTGAGCCGCACCGCCTCGCTGAGCCGTTCGATGCCGCCCACCGTCTCCGCCGCCTTGATCAGCGCCGCAAGCGCCGCCCGTAACTTGGCGCCGGAAAGGTGGAGCGTCGGGCGATGTGCATTCAGGGTCAAGGCATCACTCATGTGTTGCCCCAGGCGAAGGTGTCATCCCGGCTTGTCCGCGGGACCCATTGGGAAGGAGGCTCTAACATCGGATGCATGCCGCGGCGGGCTCCGCATGCACGATCCACCGCATCGACTCGCAGCGCCATGGGTCCTCGCGACACGCGCGAGGATGACACATGAGGGTGAGGCAAGGCTGAAGTCACCGAAGCGCTCCGCTGCTCCAGACCGCTGCTTTGTTCACTCCGCCGCCCGCATCTGTCCGGTGCCGCGGGCGGCGGCGAGGGCGGACAGCGCCGCGGCGTTGGCTTGCGCGATCGAGTCGTCGATGGTCTCGGGGCCGATGGCGGCTCCCGCCACGAACACGCCCGGCCGCGACGTGGCGCCCATCACGCCGTAGGTGTCCTTCCGCGCGATGTAGCCGTGCTTGTGCAGCTCGACGCCGAACACCGCGGAGAGCGTCATGTTGTCGACGTTCGGGTCCATGCCGATGGCGTGCACGACGAGATCGAACGGAATGGTGATCGGCCGCTTCACCAGCGTATCCTCGCCCTTCACGATCAGCTGGCGGCCGTCGCTCGTCACCTCGGCGATGCGCGCCTTGATGTACTTGACCTTGAACTCCTCCTGGCTGCGCCAATAGTAGTCGGTCTCGTAGTGCCCGAAGGTGCGGATATCCATGTAGTAGATGTAGACGTGGGCGTCGGGCAGCTCCTCACGAATCTCCATGGCCATGTTGGCCGAGACCGTGCAGCAGATCTTCGAGCACCACTCGCGGCCGATCTGCCGGTCGCGGCTGCCGACGCAGAGCAGGATGGCAACGCGCTTCGGCTTCCTCCCATCCGACGGGCAACGCACGCCTTTGCCGGAGCTGATCATCTGCTCGACTTGGGTGGTCGTCACCACGTCGGGGAAGGTGCCGAAGCCCCATTCGGGCTTGTTGATCGAGTCGAAGTGCGTGAACCCCGTGCAGAGCACCGCCGCGCCGGCGTCGATCGCCTGCCCGTTCGAGAGCGTCGCACGGAAAGCACCCGGCGCGCCGTCGAACGATTTCACGGTGGTGCCGGTGAGCTTGGTGACGTTCGCATCCCGCACGACGCGCTCCACCATGCCGCCGATGGCGTCCTTCGCCCAGAGGTTCGACGGCACCAGCTTGGCGTAGCCGGAGAGGATCGGCGCGCCGCCGAGCGTCTGCTCCTTCTCGACCAGCACGCTCGGCTGTCCGACGCCAGACAGCGCATGCGCCGCCGCCAGCCCTGCGGGCCCGCCGCCGATGATGAGAATGGGGAGAGTCATTATGTCGCGCACTTTTGCTGATGATTGGCTTTGGCCGTGCTCATCATGATGCGACCGCCAGATGCGTGCCGGTGTAGATCTCGGCCAGCGGCAGCTCGAGGTCGATCGAGGCCAGTTTCAATCGACCATCGACACCTACGATCTCGCCCTGCCGCGGCCACCCTCCACGCGCGTCTCGGCGAAACACCTCGGCCTCGATCTGCGTCGACTGCAGCACCAGAACCTCCTGCAGCGAGATCAGGCCGAGTAGGGACTCGATACTGTCCCATGTGTCCATCTCATTCCCTGGCGACATGACCTCGACGATCAGCACCGGCTCGTCAAAAGTCTTGCTGTCCGTGATCGGCGCGCAGGTCACCGCCACATCGGGAGCGCGCGCATTTCTGCGGCGCCCCATCGCCGGCACTACAGGAGGTTCGGTGGCCACGCGGCAGTGGGATCGCCGCGCAGACAGATGGTTGCCGATGAGCCTCGCAACGGTGGCCTGGATCACGCCATGTGTCGCGCTCGCTGGCGCCATGGCTCGTACCACGCCGTGCCAAAGCTCAAGCTTGCCGACGTGGCCGCCGCCGTCCCAGGCCAGGAACTCGTCCAGCGTCATGGTTGGCTGGTCGGTTGCGGGCGTATTGGCGGATGTCGACGTCATGCGGCCTCCTCGGCACGAGGCTGAAAGGCTCGTGGGTTGCTCCGCAACACTATCACTCCCCCGGTGGCGGCGGAATGACTTGGCGCTTCACGGGCTTGTAGCCGGGGCCGCCGGTGAGACGCAAACGGGGATCATAGAGCTGGTCGGGCTTGGTGCCGGACTGGATGGCTTTCAGGTACGCCTCGAATTCGGCCTTGGATTTCTGCCAGTCGATGCCGAGCTTTTCGAGCAAGCCTTCGATTGGGCTTGCGTGCCAGTGGGTCTGCACGATCTTGTAGGGGTCGGCGCCGCACAGGAGCGCGGCCATCTGGCAGTCGGCGAGGACAGGCAGCTCTACGGCTTTGCCGTCGCCCTGGGCCTTCGAGATCCACTGGTTCTTGTCGAGTGTGGTGATGCAGCCGGTGTCGTGGCCGATCATGACGTCGGCCTTGGCCTCCTCCACCGCGACGCGGATCTTGCGGTCGATGGCGAACGAGCGGGTGAACTCGCGTTCCGAGATGATGTGGCGGAAGCCGAAGCCGCAGCAGTCGTACCATGTCTTGTAGTCGATCACCTGCACGCCCATGGCTTGCATCAAGCCGGTGGATACGGCGACGCGGTTCCCGTCCATGATGCTGTCGTCATAGATCGCGTCCTCCGGCACCATCTTGTAGACGTGGCACGCCGGGTGAATGGTGGCGCGAATGCTCGACGCGGCAACGGTCTGGTGCTTGGCGATGTCGCCGCGCATCACGTGCAGCCACTCGGAATAGTGCACGACCTCTTCGGGAATGAGCAGCTTGCCATCGACGAGGCGGCCGAGCTTGGCCAGGATCTTCTTCACGCTCTCGCGGAGTTTCGCGGAGTGGATGAGATACTGGCGCACCTCCTTGTAGTTGCCGAATGAGGTGCCGCAATGGACCAGAGGATAGTAGTGACCGGCTCCGCCGCCGTGCGCCTTCGCCGAGACGTAGGCCTGATGGAAGTTGCGCAGGAAAACCGCGGCGAGCGATTCGAGATTGCCGATGCCGGAGCCGTGGTAGTTCCACGCGGTGCAACTGGTCTGGTCGGTTTCGTCGAGATAGTCGGTGCCAAGCTTGTTCTGCAGCCAGAGCAGCGACACGGGATAGCCGGGGATGTTGCCGCACTGGCCGCAGCTTTTGTGGTGCCAGAGTTGCGTCGTCGGGATCTTCTTGTCCCAGCCGTAGAGTGTTTTCACGGTAACGGGCTTATGCGCATCGGTGACGCGGTGGACGATGATCTCGCCGTCCTTCTCGAGCTGCCACATGGCATCGCGCACGTCCTCGACGCGATCCTTGTTGGTCATCATCGAGCGCCGGTCGATCTTCTGCTCCACCCATTGTGTGGCGAGCTGCGCTTCGGTGGGTGACAAGTTGGCGGGTTTCCACTCGAGGCCGTGACCCGTGAAGCGTTCGCCGCAGTTGTCTTTGGTCATCTCCATCTCCTGTGCGGGTGCCTGGCTTCAGCCTGGTGCCCTTCGGGCAGGTGCCGGGCTGAAGCCGGGCACCTCCTCGTCTTCAATCCTCCAGCTTCTCGGCGCGCCGGAGTTTCTCGAAGGCGGTGCGGCCATTCTCGAGTTTGTTCCAAACCGGCGATTTCGGACCGATGGCGCGCCACACGGGGACGACGTCCTTGGCGGGTGCGCCGGCGTCGAGTTGCTCGCCGGCCGTCTCAGCAACCGTGCGCAGGTGAATGCCGGTGACAATGGGGCAAGCAATGTCGGCGCCGGCTTTCTTGGCGAGCTTGGCACGAAGCGCCTTCATGTCGAGCTGCTTGCCTTTGGGGACGCTCGCGATCACCGATGCGACGTCCTTGGGCGTGGTCAGCAGCATCATCTGGCCGGCCTTGATGTCGGCGAAGTCCTTCGGCGCGGGCTTCACCTCGCGCGGCCGCTTGTCGGCGAATTTCTCGCTCCACGATTTGCGGGGCATGACCTCGCTCCTTCAGCCTTTCCGCTTGGCGGCCTTGGCCATCTTCTGCGCGGGCTCGGAGCCCATGTTGGCCATCATGGCATCGAGCCGCTTCTGCATCTCCTTCGGCGACACGTCCTCGATGTGCTGCTGAAGCAGCCACTCGTGGCCGAAGGGGTCCTCGACCGACGCCGAGCGGAATCCATAGAACTCGTCGGTCGGCGGACGCTTGAGCTTGGCGCCGGCAGCAACGGCTTTTTTCACGGCGGCATCGCAGTTCTTGACCATGACCGCCATGGTGACGGTGGTCCCCTTCAGCGACTTCGGACCAACGCCACCCATCTCCGGGAACTCGTCGGAGAACATCACCACGCTACCGTTGATGTCGACCTCAACGTGGCCGAGCTTGTCGCCCATCTTCAGATGGTAGCGCTCCTTGGCGCCGAAAGCCTTCTTGTAGAAGGCCAGCGCTTCCTTCGCGCCCTTGACGCGGAGGTACGGCGTAACAGGGCTGTAGCCGGCGGGGGGTGCTGACGGGGATTTGGCCATGGCTTCCTCGATTATTATTTGGGTGCCTGACTTTTGCCTGGTACCAGCGGGGCACGATGCCAGGCCAAGCCAGGCACCGCATCAGTTGTCCTCCTGCTCGTCGCAGAAGTCTTTCCAGTCCTCGCGCTTCTCATCCATGATGTCGGTGATGACGTCGAAGAGGTTCTGGTCGATGCCTTCGAGCTGGTCGAGGACACCTGTCATCTCCCAGATCGTATAGAGTTCAACGGAAGTCTTGAGGTTCACCTCCCACGCCGTTTGCGTGGTGTTGAGCGTCGCCATGGGGATCGCCTGACGCAGAACCTTGAGCGGCGCTTCGACCTTGGAAATGTTCGGGCCCCAGTCGGCGAAGTGTTGCGGGTTGATCATGTCGGGCGCGAGCTGATTGCCGGTCGAGATCAGCTTCAGCATGACGCGGCTGAACGGGCGCAGCACGTCCTTCGCGCTCTTCATCTGATGCTTGATCGCGACCTCGCGCATCAGCATGACCAGGCCGCCCGGTGAGTTGCGGAACGGACAGCGCGCGGCGCAGGTGTAGCATTGCGCGCAGGACCAGATCTTCTCCTGCATCGCGTCGTAGATGCCTTCGAGATTCTCGGTCCAGAGCAACTGCACGATCTCGCGCGGGGAGAAGTCGTAATAGTGGGCGGCAGGGCAGGTCGCGGTGCAGATCCCGCAATTCAAGCAGCCGTTGAGCTCGTGGTCGAAGCGGGCGTTGTCCTGAATATCCCGGAAGATCGCCTCGAGCTTGGCACGCGGGATCGGCGGCGCCTCGGAGACGGGATCGCCGATGAAGTCCTGGACGCGGGTTGCGGCGGCTGTCGCCATTGAAGACATGCCTTGGCTTGCGCGATCGCATCGTCTGGCTGCGACTATGCGATGACCATAGTGAGCGCCGCCAGCCCGATCAAGTTCTCGAGCCTTCGGTGCAACAAGAAATCATCGGCCGGCCCGGCTATTGGACGAAGGTTCAATGGGCGGCGTGCTTGCGGCGATCGAAGGGTGGCCGGTTGACGGGCTCGGCACGGCATGGTGGTTAGCTGCAGCGTGCCGTGGCTGCGTCGCCCATCGAGGTGCCAGGAGTGGCTTGCCGCGACGCGTCAAGAAGCTGAGGACCTCGAGAGACCCATGAGACCGAACGGCCGCAAGCTCGTCGGCACCCTGATGCTCCTGGCTCTGGTCATCGTTTATGTTCTGGTGGCGATGGTTTTCGCGCAAAGCGTGCTGCCGAACGCCGGCCCGGTGACGCAGTTCCTCTATTACGCCGTGGCGGGGCTCGCCTGGGTGCCGCTGGCGGCTTTGATCATATCGTGGATGCATCGCGTCTGAGGTAAGCAGGGTCCTGATGCAGCATGCACGGCAAGAGCCTGATGGCATCGTTCAGCGTGCCGCGGCCTGAGGCAGGCACTGGGCCAGCGTCGCGGCGTCGGCGAGGATGCGGTCGAGCAGTTGCTGGACTGTCGGTAGATCGTGAATCAGCCCGGCGATTTGACCTGCCGCCGACTGGCGCCGCGCGGACTTGTCGTCATCGTGGCGCGACGTGCGCACTGTGCGTTTGAGCTGTGCGATCTCAGCTTCAGCCGCGTTCCGCGCGAGCGCCTCCTCATAGGCCGCGATCTCGGGTGTCGCAATGCAGCGCACGGTGGCGCCGGTGAGGGCACGTGTTACGATGGTATCGGTCTCGCGCATGGCGAGCAGCCGCTCGCGGCCCCAGGCGTTGAGATCGCTCTCGGCAGTTGCCATGAAGCGCGTTCCCATCTGCACGCCGACGGCGCCCAGTGCGAAGGCCGCGAGGAAGCCACGCCCATCCCCGATGCCACCCGCCGCCAGAACCGGAATTTTCACTGCGTCAACGACCATCGGCACCAGCGGCAGTGTTGCCACCGTTCCCACATGGCCGCCCGCCTCCGTGCCCGAGGCGACAACCGCATCAACGCCTTCAGCTTCCATGCGCCGCGCGTGCTCGACCGTCGGAATGACGGACACGACTTTGATGCCGGCGTCTTTCAGCTTGCGAACAGCGGCTTCGCCAGGGTCAGCGCGGCCGGTCGTGACCACCGGTACGCCAACCTCGATGCACGTGGCGACAGCACGCTCCGTAATGCCGGGCCCCATGGGCATGATGTTGACGCCGAAAGGCCGCTTGGTGCGCGCGCGAACAGCCGCGATATCGGCGCGCAGCTTCTGATCGGTGCCTCCGAACGTCGGAAGGACGCCGAGCCCTCCGGCCTCGCTCACCGCGGCGACGAGGTCTACACCGCCGCCGCCCTGCATGGCGCCCTGCAGGATGGGCACACGAATGTCGAGCAGATCACAGACGACGGTGTGGAACATGATTTGTCCATCAGGTGAAGGGAAACACGAGAATTGAGATCACACAACATCTCCCGAGCCGCATCCATGCGGATCGCGGCGATCTCAAGCTCGGGAGAACTGAATCGAGTGTCGCTCCAGCAGGCCTGATCTTCGCGCCCGTTTTTTCAGAATGCAACGATCTCGAAGGGGGCGGCCACACCCGCTACGGTCGCGCTGCGCCGCCACTTCGGACCGACGATTGGGACAAAGCCCTGCGCGACGGCGAGATCGAATGCCGAGCCTGCAACCACTGCGCGCGTACGCTCGGCCTTGTTGTGCTTTTCGAGCTTCGCCGCGAGGTTGGCGGCATCGCCTATGACCGTATACTCGAGCCGCTCCTCATTGCCGATCGCGGCGAAAACGACGCGTCCGGCCGCGACGGCGGCGTTGACCTCGAGGTGGGCAGCGGTGGGACGCGACAGCGCCTGCTGCCAATCGGCGGTCGCCATCAACAACGCTCCCAGCGCGCGCAGGGCATCGGCAGCCGCGTGCTCCGACGCCGTGACGGCTCCGAACGTTGCCATGACGCCATCGCCCAGAAACTTGTCGACGACACCGCCGTTGGCTTTGATCAAAGGGATTACTCGGGCGTGAAAGCTCGTCAGGACCTCCACCACCTCGGCCGGGGGCACAGTCATTGAAAAGCGCGTGAACCCGCGAATGTCGAGCATCAGAATCGCAGCGTTGCGCTCAATCGCCTGGCCGGCGCGGACTGTCGTCTCGGACCGAGCGATGGTGTCAGCGACGCCATCGGACAGGAACCGGCGAATCTCGCGGCCTGCCGCTTCTTCGCGGACCGCGGTCACGAGAGTTTGTCGTGCCCGGTAGACGGCAAGGGTCAGAATGGCGGTTGTCATTAGGATAGCCAGGATCTTATCCAGCTCGGCACCGATCAGAATCCCGCGCCCCGTCATGTAGGCCGTGAAGCTGCGTGTCACTGAGCCGGGAGGGCTGAGGGTGAGCGCTGTCGCGACAAGGCATGTCCACCCGATGGCTGCCGCAAGGCCCGCCGCCAACACATAGCGATGGTCGAAACGCAACGCCCGGAGCGCAACGAAAACGATCATGTAGATGAAAGTGGGAACCTTCAACGAGAAAGCGGCAGGCTGGCCGTACTGCGCGTGGAACGACCAAATCACGCCGAGCAGCAAGGTGGTGTCAATCAGGATCGAGGTCGTGAGCAGCCAACCGGGAAGCGCACGAAAATAGGCGAGCCAAAGCCGCACCAGCGTGAAGCCTGCATAGAGTGCCAGCGCCAACGGCACGGGTGCCAGCATGGTGGTGGACACGTCGCTCGGGCGCGGCGCGATTGCATAGAGTGCCGCAAAAATTGCGGCGAGGCTGAGCTGGACCCAACCAATGAGCCGTTCGCTCTGCAGTTCCTGTGCCGCAATCAGGTCTTTCACACGCTGCGGCAAGTGATCAGATGGCGTGCCGATCATGTGCAGCGGGTGCGAAAATTTCTCTGAAAGCGTCTTCCCGGAGGGCATGGCACCCCCTTTTGCTGAGCTGGAGAGGCATGCTCCTGTGCAGAAAAATGCTGCGCGCGGTGCCGGACGGAACGGTCTCGCGCGCAGCCTTGGTGCGGTCCGCTGGGACCGCGGGTGTCACATGTGATTGTCGTTCTGGTCGTGGAGAAGGTCGGCCGAGAGCAGAACGACCGGCTTGTCGGTGTGGTTCTTCCACCAATGCGAGATGCCGCCTGATTCGGTCGACGTTTCACCCGCGCGATGCACGATCGGCACTGCGCAGGTGCTCGAATGCTCGGTGATCGAGCCTGAAACGACGTAGATGATCGCCGGCCGGTCAGCGTGGCTGTGCCAAGCGACGACGCCGCCCGGCTGAACGACGAGCCGGCGCAGCCGCAGCGCGTGTTCTTTCAACCCGACTCGCTCATTGACGAGCGGGATCATGCTCAACACCTTGTCGGTGACGCGGTCGGGCTTGGCGGGTCCAGCTTTTGCACCGTTGTTCGTTACGCTGCCGGCCGGGCACTGACCTGCATACGAAAGGCCTGATGTCCAGATGAGCGCGCCGGCAAAGAGAGCCGCCGTCGTTGCGATGCGGCCGAAGGAACCGAGTGAAAAATTGGTCGTCATGGTCAACTCCTGTTTCCGTCCGGCCCGGGATGGCTCGAAGCTTGGCCGGCACGGCAACTGTGCCTGTGACTGATCTCGATCTGAAATATCGTCTGGCTGGTAGTTCGATAGCGCTCAGCTATGACTTGCGCTTCACACGCGCGCGCCGCCGCGAGCTAGAGATAGATCTGAGCAAGATCAATGCTCGACTGACGGCCGACCGAGTCGTACGTGTCGGTCAGCCAGCGATCCGCTGCGCGCCGTCCCGCTTCCTTGAGACGACACAAGAAATCCCAGTCCGGATTGAGCTTCGTGGCGACGCCGAGCTGCTCCATGACCGCGTCGTCGCGAATAGAATGCACGAGAACGCGGGCGTATTTGTTGCGATCGAGTGCGCCGTCGTCGATCAGGCGCGATACGAATGCGATGGCACGCATCTCCCGCATCAGCGACGAGTTGAACGAGATCTCGTTCATGCGATCGAAGATCTCAGTGGCGGTCACCGGCAGCTTGTGACGGTCGAGAGGATTGATGTGCACCACGACGACGTCCCTGCAACCATTGCGGTAGATCAGGGGAAAGATGGCGGGATTGCCCATGAAGCCGCCGTCCCAATAGTGCTCGCCATCGATCTCGACAGCTTTGAATACGTAGGGAAGGCAGGCCGACGCCATGACGACGTCTGACGTCAGTTGTGAGTTCTCGAACACCTTGACCTTGCCGGTCCTGACGTTGGTGGCGCTGATATAGAGCCGGGTCGCAATCGGGCAGATTTGAAGCCGCTCGAAGTTCACGACCTTCACCAGCACGTCCTTCAGCGGATTGAAGTTGAACGGATTGAGCTGATAGGGCGAAAAGACGTGCGTCATCGCCTGAAAAGCGATGAACGATGGCGAAAATTCCTGCTGAATGCCGAACGCCTGCATCCATCGTTCCCAGGGCGCTGTACGCACGGGGCTATAGAGCTGGCCAGCATCCGAGATGGCCTTCCAGAATTCGTCGAGCTTGGCGCGAGCGCCATCTGGTCCGCCGATCGAGACGCCGTAGGCCATAACAACTGCGTTCATCGCGCCTGCGCTGGTGGCACTCATGGCTTCGATATCGAGCCGACCATCCTCGAGCAGCTTGTCGAGCACGCCCCAGGCGAATGCGCCATGCGCGCCGCCGCCCTGCAGTGCCAGCGTCACCGGCTTGAGGTTCGCCACCGTCATGGCAGTCTGGCGCGGCAGGTCGGCTGCGTGGCCCGATGCGCCTGCCTCTGCGCTATGGATTGTTTTTTGCATCGTCAGTGCGCCGTCCATCCGCCATCTACAGGGAGCGCCGTGCCCGTGATCGAGCTTGCCGCGTTCGAGGTCAGGAATACCGCGAGGCCACCGAGCTGCTCGACGGTTACGAACTGCTTGGTCGGCTGGGCATAGAGCAGCACGTTCTTGATCACCTCCGCCTCGCTGATCCCGCGCGCCTTGGCGGTGTCGGGGATCTGCTTCTGCACCAGAGGAGTGAGCACATAGCCCGGACAGATCGCATTGCACGTGATGCCGTGCTCGGCCGTCTCGAGCGCTACCGTCTTGGTCAGGCCGACGATGCCGTGTTTGGCCGCAACGTACGCGGACTTGAAGGGCGATGCGACGAGCCCATGCGCCGAGGCGACGTTGATGATGCGTCCCCACTTCCGCGCTTTCATTTGCGGAATGACGGCTCGGATGGCGTGAAACGCCGAGGTCAGGTTGATGGCGATGATAAGATCCCACTTGGCCGGCGGGAATGTCTCGATCGCCTCCACGTGCTGGATGCCGGCGTTGTTGACCAGAACATCGACCTGGCCGAAGGCGTCCTGCGTTTCGGCGACCAGGTGCGCGATGTCGCCAGCCTTTGACATATCGGCGGGCGAATACCGCGCCTTGACGCCGAACATGCTCGCTATGTCGGAACGGATGCCTTCGATCTCATCGCGGTTGCCGAGGCCATTGAGCATCACGTTCATGCCGACCTGAGCGAAGCTGCGCGCAATGCCGAGGCCGATGCCGCTCGTTGAGCCCGTGATGATGGCTGTGCGCCCGGCAAACTCGTTGGCTATGGAGCTCAGCACAGCCATATTGTGCGTGATCGGCTGGGCGAGCTTTTCTGTCAGCATGGCCGGCTCGGTGATCAGTCGTTCCATTTCCAACGGCATGGCAAGCTCCTTTCTAGAGCGAGTAAGCGGTTTGTGAGATGCGCGCGCTCAGACCTTGCTGTTGCGAGCCTTGAGGCGCTTGTAAATCACCGGCAGCAGCGACAAGGCGGCGAGCCCTATGAGTGCGGTGACGACTTGAGGAGTCAGCGCGCCCTTCAGGGAAAATTCCTCCATCGAGTCGAAGATGCTGCCGAGGCCGGCACCGATGGAGGCAAAAACGAAGGTTCCGGGAATGATGCCGATGAACGTCGTGACGACGAATGTGGAGAGTGAAACGCCCAGGAACGCCGGCACCAGGTTGACGATGAAGAAGGGAAAGCCGGGAACGAGGCGCAGAACCAGCAAATAGCTGAATGCATCTTCCTTGAAGCCCGCTTCCATCCTGGCGAGCCACGGTCCTGCTTTGCTGCGCAATGTGTCGGCCAAGATGCTCCGCGCCGCGAGGAAGATGATGGCCGCGCCAATGGTCGCGCCGACGACCACGGCGGCAGCGCCTTGCCAGATCCCAAACAGAAAGCCGCCGGTCAATGTCAGTACGACGCCACCCGGCAGCGAGAGTGCCGTTGCCAAGGCGTAAGTTGCGATGAACAGCAGCAGCGCCTTGATCGGCATCGTAGCCACATAGCTCATCAATTCGCCGCGGTGGAGCCGGAGCTGCTCGAACGACAGATAGCGATGCAGTCCAAGTCCGTAGACGGTGCCAAGAGCGGCCACGATCAGCGCGAGCGGGATCAGCTTCTTCGGGTTCAAAGTGCGCCGCGCTGTCGCTTTCGGCATCTCGGTCGTCGGCAGATCGGTCGTCAGGTTGGTCTGCATCGCGAGCTCCTTCGCTGCTCGATCGGGAGAATTGGTTCGGGACCCGGGCAACAACGTCGCTGAGGGGGCAACACCCGGGTCCCGATGAGCCGGCGTCGGGGAATTGAGCGATTGCCGGCTGTTGGTGTCTCGATTGGTTTTTTCCTCGCGCTCGACAGGCTCAAGGAAGCCGCTGCATCAGCCGCACGACGCGACGCGTGCGCTCGGAGAAGAGGCTCGGCGTGTACCAGGCACCCGCCACCCGCTTCGACACTTCGGAGAGGGTTGGATAGGGAGCGATGACCGAGGCCATGTCGCGCACAGTCAGTCGCTTCTGCACGGCCAGAACCCACGGCAGGATGAGCTCGCCGGCGTGGCGGCCGACAATTGTCGCGCCGAGGATCACGCCGCCTTTGCCCACCACTGCCTTAATGAAGCCTTCCGTCGCGCGCTCAGCCTGGGCGCGATCGTTTTCGCTGAACGGCCACTTGACCGCCTTCGCGGCTGCATCCTTCGTTTTCGTCTGCGCCTCGGTCATGCCGACGTGCGACAGCTCCGGATCCGTGTAGGTGACCCACGGAACTGCCCGATAGTCGACCTTGGCCGGCAGATTGAACAGCGCATTACGGATCACGATGCCCGCGTGATAGCTGGCCATATGAGTGAACTGATAGCCGCCGGCGACATCGCCGATCGCAAATACGCGCCTGTTCGTCGTGCGCAGCCGGTCGTCGACCTTGATTCCTTTAGCATCGTGTTCGATTCCGGCGTCGCCCAGACCGAGGTTCGTCACGTTGGGTCGGCGACCCGCTGCAATCAGCAAGTGCGAGCCGTGGATCTTGAGGTCTTGCCCGTTGACCTCGATCAGTGCGGCAATGGTGTTGCCCTCGCGCGCAACTCCTTTGACCTTGACGCCTTCGAAAAGTTCGATGCCTTCGGCGCGGATCTTCTCGCGCACCACGCTGACGGCCTCCGGATCGTCCTTCGGCATCATCATGAACATCTCGAGCACCGTAACTTTCGCGCCAAGCCGGCGGTGCGCCTGGGCAAGCTCGATTCCGATCGGGCCGGCGCCAATGACGATCAGATGCGTCGGTGCCTCCGCGAGGTCGAACACGGTCTCGTTGGTCAGATATGGCACGTCCTTGATGCCTGGGATCGGCGGCACGAAGGCGGATGAGCCGGTCGAGATGACGAAGCGGCGCGCTTCTATGGACTTGCCGCCGGCCATGATCTGGCGGGGGCCGGAGAAACGGGCGCTGTCCTGGATCACGGTAACGCCGAGTCCCTCGAAGCGCTCGACCGAGTCATGCGGTGCGATGGCAGCAATCACGCCGTGCACGTGATCGTGGACCTTAGTAAAATCGATGCGCGGCTCATGACCGTTGACGCCGAACCGCCCCGAGTGTCGCACACTATCGGCCGCTTCACCGGCAGCTATCAAGGCCTTCGAAGGCACGCATCCCGTGTTGAGGCAATCGCCACCCATCTTGTCGCGCTCGACGAGCACGACCTTGGCTCCCATTTGAGCCGCCCCTGCTGCAACCGATAGCCCGCCAGAGCCAGCGCCAATAATGGCAATGTCCGCCTTGATTGTGTCGCCCATGACCTTCCCATCCCAAGTGCGCGATTGTCGATGCTGGTGTGCGGTCGTCAGCGCCTGCGCTGGCGTCGAGCTGTTGTGCACGCAGAATGGCCGCTGACACCAACCAAGTGAAATATCGAATGCCTGCCGTTTCGATACGTTGGGGCTATGGTTGGTCCATGCACAGCCGGACGCCCTGCCCAGCATCGGCCCGGAACATGTGGCGCAAAGCGCATTTCAGATTCGGTGCGATGCTCGAGCGTCGGCTCGAGAATGCACGGCGCATATCGAGATCATAGCCAAACGGTATTTCCGCGCTTGCGATTACGTCACTAGGTATCGCAATGCCGGCTCACGACGTACGCGACCGGTGCCACCTGCACCCACGGTGGCCTCGCAAGCATTCTCCTGGAGAAAAGCAATGCACAAAGCGTTCCTCAGAATCGCTGCCGCTGCTGTCGTAGGATCCACATTGGCCCTTTCGACCGCGTTCGCGCAGCAGGCCAGCGGTTTCGATAGCAAGAAGTTCTTCGATGAGCTTAGCGCGCGCAGCGTGAACATGCCGCAGGGCTTCGACAGCAAAAAGTTCTTCGACGACCTCGCCGCCAAGAGCGTGAGCTCGGGCAAGAAGTTCGATGCGAGGACTTTCTTCGACGAGCTGCAGAGCCGCGGCGTCAAGGTGCCGGCCGGGTTCGACTCGAACAAATTCTTCACGGATATCGCGTCCACGGGCAACAACATGCCGCCCATGGTCGAGGCAAAGTGACGCCGCCGCGGTGTTCAACACCACGACCGTCGAGACTTGCGTCGACCCGTTGACGGTTTGCGCAAGCCTCGCCGGACCGAATGTCAGTTCGTCAACAGCGGGTCGATGCTATGCGCGCTCCATGGTCGATTGCAGCCATCACGGCAGCTCTGCTTGCTGGTTCGTCCGCCACCTCGCTGCTGGCGCAGACGAGCGCGACCGCGGGACGCGATGCCCAGGACGTGTCGGCACGACTGCCCGCGCCTGCCGCCATGGCGCGATTACCTCAGGTGTCATTCGCAGACGTGCTGGCCAATGCCATTCCCTCGGTGGTCACCGTGCGCGTGACGAGTGCGGTTCAGGTACCCATCGAGTTTCCGGCCGGCGAGGGCCCGCTCACCCCGATTGCGCCGCAAACGCGCCCCGCGCGCTCAGGGGGCTCGGGTGTCATCATCGACGCCCCCAACGGCCACATCCTGACCAACTATCATGTCATCGAGGATGCTGTTCAGATCGAGGTCGTCCTTTCGGATGGCCGTCTGCTTCCGGCGCGCTTGTTGGGCCGCGACATCGGCACTGATCTCGCGGTGCTCGAGGTCGCAGACCGGCGCCTGCAGGCGCTGCCCGTGGGCAATTCCGACACGGTGCGCGTCGGTGATGTCGTGCTCGCCATTGGCAATCCCTTCGGGCTCGAAGGTACGGCCACCATGGGCATCGTCAGTGCGAGCATGCGCAGCGAGATCGGCCACGAGGCGTTCGAGGACTTCTTCCAGATCGATGCCGTCATCAATCCCGGCAACTCGGGCGGTGCGCTGATCAATACGCGCGGCGAACTCGTCGGGATCAATACCGCGACGGCGGGCAGCTCGGGCAATGTCGGCATCGGATTCGCGATTCCGATCAATATGGCTCGCACGATCAAGGGCGAGATCATCCGGCATGGCCGCATGCGCCGGGGCGCGCTGGGGCTGATCGTCGAGGATCTCACTCACGAGCGCGCGGCTGCTGTCATGTCAGGTACAAATCGCGGTGCCATCGTAACCGCTGTGGTTCCCAATTCCCCGGCGGCTCTGGCAGGCATCGCCCCCGGCGCGATTGTCACTGAGATTGCCGGCAAACCCGTTCGCGGCGCCGCTGAATTCCGAACGCGCGTCGTAACAGTCCCGCTCGGAAGCGAGTTGCCCCTGATCGTGCGCACGAATGGCCGGGACCAGCAGCTCGCGCTCAGGACAGCGGAGATCCAGGAGCCCGGTCCCGAGCACGTATTGACGGCCGCCGAAGGCGGGCTCGAGGGCCTCACCATCACCGATATCGCGCCAGGCAACCTGCTTTTTGGCGATATGCGTGGGGCACAAGTCGTCAACGTCGCTGCTGGCAGCCGCGCGGCCAAGATCGGGTTGCGGCCGGGCGACGTGATCGTCGGCATCGACACTTTCGACATCCGGCACGCGGAGCACCTTTATCGTTATGCGGAGCGCACTGGCATGACTTATCGGCTGCGCATCCATCGTAAAGGCGTTTCGGGCTGGCTCCGCGTCACGCGCTGACGTGGCGCGCCGCCAAGCAATCCAGATCTGCTGCCTCGTGCGGGTCAGCGCGCAGCGTCATCTGGCGGTGCCGCGCTGGTATTGCGATGCCGAGCGGATCGAAAACCGACAGCCGACGCCAGCAAGCCAAGCCGGTCCAGCCTATGCTTATGAGCCGTTGCGCCGAGGCTTTTCGTGATGTGCTGCTAGGTTGAAGCTGTCCGTTGCTCGGCTATGCAAGCCGACTATCAAGTGACTAGCCAATCGATATTTCAGTTCGGGTCCGCGACGTATCATTCTGGTTTCGAGGGACAGCAGCTCGCTTTCTCCACTTCGCATCCAGAGATCCACGCAGGGCACCCGTGTCGTGAAAACGCTCGTCGTATGCATCGATGGTACCTGGAACGCGCCGGGACAATGCGACCGGGATCCAGAAACGGGCCGATTCGTCGAGACGCGAACCAATGTTGCCGCCACTTGGGAGATCTTGACGGGCGAGAAGCTCGATCGACTTCGGCCCTATGGCAGCGTCGCGCCGCTACGCAGGCAGGCCGGCGCCGCGCTCTATCTCACCGGTGTCGGTTGTTCGCGCTCGCGCGTTGTTCAATACATGCATGGCGCGACCGGTCGCGGCCTCGCCGAGCGGATCCGGGATGCCTATCGCTTCTTGTCGGAGCGGTGGGAACCCGGCGATCATATCATGGGCTTCGGTTTCTCACGCGGTGCTTTTGCCGTTCGGAGCCTGATGGGCTTCATCGAGGCCGTGGGACTTCCCAAGAGCAACAATCTGATCAAGGAGCACGAGCTGGCGAAGCTCTATGCTATGTATCGCTGCCGCTCGCGGCGCACGTTCGCTCAGCCTGATTGGACAGTTCCCGCGCCAATACGATTTCTCGGGCTTTGGGACACGGTCGGCGCCATGGCCTTCGGCCGTTGGCTCAACGGCTATCACCAGATTTCACCGAGGAACGTCGCGCATGTTTGTCATGCGGTGGCGCTCGACGAGGAGCGCCGCTTGTTCTGGCCGGAGCTCTGGCTCGATACGGCGTACCCCGGGCAGAAGGTCGAAGAAGTGCTTTTCGCCGGCGCGCATACCAATGTCGGCGGCGGCTACAGCGACGCTCGGCTGTCATCCATTCCGCTGTCGTGGGTTCTCGGCAAAGCCGGAGAGAGCGGCCTCGAGATCGAAGCGGCTGAGGTCGCATCGACGACCTGCCTGACGGCATTCGCGAGCAGGCGGGCCTCGTACACCGAATTCTGGCACAAATGCCCGATGCTCGGCCGATTGGTGACACGTATGGGTTTCGACCGAACGCGGCGACCCGTGCACGAGGGCCAGCACCTGCACCCGAGCGTTGTCCATGCGATCAGCCAAGGCCAATACCGGCCCATTGCCCGTGGCGTGGAGCGGCTGGCGACCACATGAACCGGATCGTTCCCGGGCGCACGACCGGTATGGGTCTTGGTCGTGTGACAACGCGGCTTGGCAGCCTCCGATGCTGCGGAGCACC
>CAZCQH010000024.1:56222-72181 GCA_964500805.1 uncultured Hyphomicrobiaceae bacterium | reverse complement strand
AAATTGCGCGCCGGTCACCCCTCAACAGGGGTCAAAATTGCATGCCGGTTCACAGCGAAATTGACAAGCGGCGTGGCCAGCGTGCCGTGCGCAAGCTGATGACTGATGCGGGGAATGCAATTCAGCGCCTGAAGCCTATCTTCCTAATGTCGCCGCTCTCCGTCGCTCAGTTTCTGCCTCCCGGCAAATTGGTCTTCGACATGTTGGTGATTGACGAGGCAAGCCAGATCGCACCCGAGGAAGCGCTAGGTGCCGTCGCGCGTGCCAAGCAGGTCATCGTCGTTGGGGATCACAAGCAGTTGCCGCCGACGAATTTCTTCAAAGCCGTAAATGCAGGCACGGATGATTTCGAAGGAGATGGCATGGACATTGTTGCTGTGGGCCGCCCAAGTGACTTCGAAAGCATTCTGACGCTGGCGCGGACGCGGGGCATGGCTGAGCGCATGCTTGCATGGCACTACCGCAGCAAACATCCGTCCTTAATCGCGTTGTCCAATGCCGAATGCTATGCAGGCAAGCTCCTACTGCCACCTAGCCCATTCGTGAAGACGGCAGAGTTTGGTTTGGCCCTGGAGAAGACCCCGCGCGGCCACTATGACCGAGGGGCGACAAGCCGGGACTTAGTGCAGGCAGAAATCCTCGCCAAGGCTGTCGGGCTGCACATTAGCAAGACGCCAAACAAATCACTCGGCATCGCCTGCCTTTCCAGCCATCAACGAGATGCGGTCGATGACATGATTGACAAGCTCGGCATCCGTGCCGAAGTCGAGGCTTTCCTGCCCAAGGGCGAACGTCTGTTCGTCAAGAACCTCGAAGCCATCCAAGGCGACGAGCGCGATGTGATCTTCATTTCGGTCGGATACGGCGTTGCTCCGAACCAATCCAGGCCATTTCTTAACTTCGGCCCGGTATCAAAGGAAGGCGGAGAGCGACGCCTAAACGTGCTGGCATCCCGCGCACGTGAGAGGTGTGTCGTGTTCTCTTCGATCACCGCTGCGGACATTCCGGCCGATCATGAGGTGCGCGGCACCCGTATGTTGCGGGCCTTGCTGCACTATGCCGAGACAGGGAACCTGTCAGCCGGCAATCTAACTGGCGAAGGTTTCGACAGCCCCTTCGAAGAAGCTGTGGCTCAGGTCATCCGAGAAGCAGGATACAATGTGCATTCGCAGGTTGGCGTATCAAGCTTCAAGGTTGATCTGGGTGTAATCGATCCGGCGCGCCCCGGCGCCTATATCTTGGGCGTCGAATGCGATGGCGCAACCTATCACAGCTCACGATCAGCACGTGATCGCGACCGGCTGCGGCAAGAGGTGCTGGAGGGGCTGGGCTGGAGGCTGCATCGCATCTGGAGCACGGACTGGTTCCGTAACCCTGAGCGCGAAACCGGCAAACTGATAGCCGTTATTCGGGAAGCCGTCTCCCGCTACGCGAACTCACCGCTCGAATTTCCCGAACCCGAAGACAATGTCGATAGTGAACGGGCTGATAGCGATCCCGTGCTACTCATTGATCCGCTGCTCTCGCATCCACGGTCGCAGAATGTCGAACCTTATATCGAGACATCCTTGTCGATCCCGGTTGGCCGCGATCTGCTGGACCTAAAGCAGCACGAGATGGCCCGGCTGGTACAGCAGGTGGTCGAAGGCGAAGGTCCAGTACATACTGAGGAAGTTGCCCGCCGCATCCGTGAAGCGTTCGGCTTGAAGAAGACAGGTCGCAACATTCTGCAGCGTGTCCGCAACGCCTTGGTTGCCCAAGCCTGTGCAGGCAGCATCGAAAGGCATGAAGAGTTCTGGCAGATCGTGGGTTGCGACGTAGCGGCCATCCGCGACAGGCGCAGTGTGGCGTTGCCTCTCAGGAAAGCGTCGATGATTGCTCCGAGCGAGTATCAACTCGCCTTGAAAATGGCACTTAAGGAAGCTGTGGCGATCAGCTGTGCTGACCTGCTCGTTCAAGCGGCGCGCCTCTTCGGCTTTGATCGCACTGGCCCAGACTTAAAACTGGAGCTGGAAAACAATCTGCAGGCATTGAAGGTTGCGGGAGTGGTGATTGTTGACGAGCAAATCGTTAAAGCCTGCTCCCAAGCCTATTGAGTTTGCCATGCGGATGTTTCGGTGCCTCATGAGCCGCTTCTCATGTTTTCCGGAGAACCGGTGCAGGCTTACTTGTTGCAGTGTTGGCACTGAAGTGCGCATTCCGTCGAAATTGACGAACCCAATCGCCTCGACCTCGGCCCAGCGCCTGCGCGGTTTCGCGCGTGCCCAGCATGTGAGCTAGCGTCAGCGGGAGACCCCCCGGCTTTGCCGGGGGATACTTACCTAAGTCCGGCGCCAGTAGAACGACGGTGGCGATCGTCGGTGTGTCAGGCCGCCTGCATCGCAGCGCCTCTACGACGACCAAGAGCGCTCTGCGCTCGTGCCCCGATCGAACTTATCGTCGCGTCGATGATGGCCAGACGCGGGAGAAGCAGCCAAGAATGTCTTCTCCTCGTTAGAAAGTCGATAAGGCCTGCTAGTTTTTTGCAACAAACTCCAGGACAGCCTTATTGAAAGCCTCTGCGTTTTGACGGTGCATTCCGTGCGCGGCTTTTGGGATCACGATGGGCTCATCAAACGATTTGCACTTCCTCATCTCGCCGTAATAGTAGGGATATCGCTTTGGGCTGTTCTCGCCCGTTAAGAGAAGGACCGGAAACGAAAACTTGCGGAAGTCGTCGCAGGTAGTCACTGGTCGTTCACGCTCCGCTGAAACGCTATGGATATTGGCAAGGATCATCTCTTTGATAGCGTCAGGCGTCTTTTCCCAAGCTCCCGGAGCATTCAGAGTGTCGACCAACGTCTGCGCTGCTTTGACCTTGTCGCCGGATTTCAAAATCTCCTTCAGCTTGGCGATCATGCCCTTCAGCGCTTCGGCCGACTTCTTTCCTTCTTCCGTCTCTGCAAGAGGCATATCAAAACTGCCGTCTTCCAGAATTAGCGTCCGAAGGACCTCGGGGTTGGCCTTCGCAACCTCCACGACAACCGAGCCAGCACGTGAGTGTCCCAGGAGGTGCACGCGACCGAGCTTCAGCTGCTTGACAAAGGCGACTAAGTCAGCGGCGTGCTGCTTGATCGAAAAACTGTCCCCTTCGCCATTCCAGTTCTCCGGATAGAAGTGTCTGAGGCTGACGCCAATCACTCGATGCGACTTCGCAAAGACATCGTACTGAGAAGACCAGACGCGGTAGTCGGATGCTGAACCGTGCACCAAGACAATCGTATCTCCGGTGCCGACCTCTTTGTAGGCCATGGGATAGCCGTTGACCGGAACCCATTTGATGCCATCTGGTATTGGCCATTTGGGAGCGATGTCTTGTGCGACAATCGGCGTCGGCAGCAAGAGGCTCGCAACAATAAGAAGAACTCGCAATGTCATCGATTGCCCTCCTCTGGGCTTCTGAAAATTCGACGATTGTATGACAGTCGGCCAGCTGATCCAAGAGCCGGCACTCGGCCAGGCGCTCCGCACTGACGGCCTCACTTCGCTGCTTTCGTCTTCGTTTACAGAACGGCCAACGTCGAAGTCGCGACGCCATCCCTACTACTTACCAAGCGGCTCCATGCCTCTAGCCTTGATGATGGCTGCGGCTTCCGGCGTCGTGAGATGCTTGATCAGGGCCTTGGCGGCATCCGGTTGCTTCGCAGCGGCGCTGACGCCGGCTGTGTTTACAAACCAGTTCTGCAGCTCCGCCGGGAGAGAACCAACAAGCTGCACACCCTTGGCAGTTAGAAATGAGGGAATATTCCCGATTGCAAGTTCAGCTTCTCCGTCCGCCACGACTTGGGGAATGCGGTCGGGCGGATTTGGCTTGACCTTACCCTTCACTTGCTCGGCAATCCCGAGCCGCTCTATCAACTGATCCGGACCGATAGCACCTGCTGGCGTATAGGTGATTGATTTCGCGTTGAGCAGCGTCTTCCTCAAGGCATCAACCGAACCGATGTCGGGTTTGGGTGCGCCTTCGCGCACAGCAACGCCTACGCCGACGCGGGCGATATCCACCCGCGTGTCACCGGCAATCTTGCCTTGCTTGATGAGATCATCGACCCCACCCGAACCGAAAATAACCAAGTCAACAGCTTCACCGGCCTCGATCTGCTTCTTGAAGGTTCCAGTCGAGCCGTACTGGATTACGACCTTGTGTCCCGTGGTGCGCTCGAACTGGGGGATAAGCTCTCCGAAAGCCCCCGACATAGCAGCGCCGGCCATAACTTTGATCTCAGCCGCCTTAGCCACCACGCTTTGCGCAAGCAGCGCGAACAAGCCGAGCTTTGCAGCCACGACCAGCATACTCACTCGCATGACGTCACTCCCATCTGTCAATAAACCGTCTCGCCCAAGGCGGGCGCCAGAACGCTAATTGGTTTTTTCTGCATCGCACCTAGCGGAAGCAATAGAAAGTCGATGACGCATCGGTTGTGTCACCTCAATAACACACCATGACGGATTATCATATTTTGGATTAAACCCCGGCGAGTTACGCGCATGGGCATCAGGAAACGACGTTCAGGAAAGCTCCCGCCATATAAGTGCGCGGCGGCCTCCTAGCGCATACGGATACGACCCGGCAAACACCCACCCCGGCCTGGCGGCCGGATGCCTTCGCAGCAGCGTCTGACAGCGCTCTCGCCAGGGGCGAGTGCCACGCTCGTCTGGCCCTCGCGGAACGCAAGTGCAGGGCGGTCTGGCCGCTCGCGAGTGCAATGCATTGGCAGCCCGAGCAGCCGCGTCTGGCCCTTGCCGCAAGCGAACCCGCTGCCTGCCGCGAGCGCTGGGCCGTGGCGCTCAACCCAGGTCATTTGCCGGGGGCGAAAGCTGGAAAACTGCCCGAGCTGCGGACACCACACGGACACGAATTGCAAGCCTCGGCAGCTCCGCGGAAGATGGCAAAATAAGTTGTTGCTTCTTCGCGGTGATTTGGTGGGTGTACCAGGACTTGAACCTGGGACCCGCTGATTAAGAGTCAGCTGCTCTACCAACTGAGCTATACACCCGGCCGCAACAGAACCGGGTCTCTAACCAATAGGCCGCCCCAAGTCCAGCTTGATTTGGGCGACGAGTGAAGTTGCCCCAGGGACAATTCAACTGCGGCTCTCGTGGCGAGATGGATGCGCATTCGGCGTCTCGACAGCGATAGCTTCGTGTCGGCAAGTCGAATGCCGAAGCGACCCGCGATGAAGGTTTGACACCGCTTAACACGAAACTCCTTGCCAAGCGGTGGGCCGTTGGGCTTTACTGTCGCCTGCTCGGGCGGCACGCCCCGGCACAACAGGCCCATGCAATCCATGCATCTGCGCGACGACAAGCTGGAGACGACGCGGGGGGCGCCAGCCCTGCCGGACGGTCTCGCTTCGGCGCTCGGCCTTATTCTCCTCCTTACCAGCCCCTGAGCCGATCGAGGTTCCGGATCCATCCGGGACGGGCGCTCAGGGGATCTCGATGCCAAGCCGACGATGAGCCGCGCCGGTTGCGCAGTTTGCAACGCGGGCGCATAGATGGGTCAGCACGTGAAACGCGAATTGCGTCCGGCGCTGGCCGCAGGAACGACGCCAAGGGATTGCACCGCTATGAGCACCACAGGCAAGCTGGATACTGCCGCCGTCATCGCTGCCAACGCCAACAAGGACGCCAAGGATCGCGTCCTGATTTTCGACACCACCCTGCGCGACGGCGAGCAGTCGCCGGGCGCCGCAATGACGCTCGAGCATAAGCTCAAGGTGGCGGCACTCCTCGACGAGATGGGCGTCGACATCATCGAGGCCGGCTTTCCGATCTCCTCCAACGGCGACTTCGAGGCCGTCTGCGAGATCGCCAAGATCGTCAAGAATGCGGTCGTCTGCGGTCTCGCGCGCTCAAGTTTCGCCGACATCGACCGTGCCGGCGAGGCGGCGAAGTTTGCCAAGCAGCCGCGCATCCACACCTTCATCTCGACGAGCCCCGTCCACCGCAAGTGGAAGCTGCAGATGACGGCGGAGCAGGTGATCGAGGCGTCGGGTGCCAGTGTCGCGCGCGCCCGCAACTACACCGACAATGTCGAGTGGAGTGCCGAGGACGCAACGCGAACCGAGTGGGACGTGCTCTTCAAGTGCTGCGAGATCGCCATCAAGCAGGGGGCGACGACGATCAACATCCCCGACACGGTGGGGTACTCCGTCCCGGAGGAGTACTACGCGCTGATCAAGCGGCTCCGCGAGGAGGTGCCGGGCGGCGACACGGTCGTCTGGTCGACGCACTGCCACAACGACCTCGGCATGGCCGTGGCCAATTCGCTGGCAGGCGTGCGCGCGGGTGCGCGGCAGATCGAGTGCACCATCAACGGCCTTGGCGAGCGCGCCGGCAACGCCGCGCTGGAAGAGGTGGTGATGGCGATGAAGGTGCGCGGCGACGTGCTGCCGTACTGGTCGGAGGTCGACTCGACCAAATTCACGCGGGCTTCGAAGCTGGTCTCGGCGGTGTCGGCCTTTCCGGTCCAGTACAACAAGGCCGTCGTTGGCCGGAACGCCTTCGCGCACGAGAGCGGCATTCATCAGGACGGGATGCTGAAGAACGTGGAGACCTACGAGATCATGAAGCCGGAGGACGTCGGGCTCTCGAAATCGACACTGTCGCTCGGCAAGCTGTCGGGGCGTGCCGCGTTTCGCGACAAGCTCAAGCAGCTCGGCTATGAGCTCGGCGACAACGCATTCCAGGACGCCTTCCGGCGGTTCAAGGATCTCGCGGACAAGAAGAAGCTGGTCTTCGATGAGGACATCGAGGCCCTCGTCGACCAGGAGGTCGCGAGCCAGTCCGACCGCATCAAATTCGTCTCGCTCGAGGTGCGCGCCGGCACGGCAGGTCCGCCGAAAGCAACCATCACGCTCGAGATCGACGGCACGGCCAGCACGCAGGAGGCGAGCGGCGACGGTCCCGTCGATTCGATCTTCAAGGCGATCAGGATCATCGTGCCGCACGAGGCGCGCCTGCCGCTCTACCAGGTGATGGCCGTGACGGAAGGCACCGACGCGCAGGCCGAGGTGATGGTCCGTCTCGAGGAGAACGGCAAGGAAGTGACGGGCCGTGGTGCCGACACCGACACCATGGTCGCCTCGGCCCGCGCCTATGTCGCGGCGCTGAACAAGCTTCTCTCCAAGCGGCTGCGCGGACCAAACGCGCAGGCGATGGTCGGTTGAGACGCGTGCTTCGCGCAGGCATGAGGAAAGAAGCATGGGACATGGGACCGGCAGTCCCATGCCCTTTGTGCCGATCGAAAGGTGCGCCCGGGAGCTGCAGTGGATTCGCCGATTGCACCGCTTGCAGTCATGCCGGGCCTCGTTGACATCAAGCGATGCGTCGCGTTCAAGGGAGCGGAGCCAGGCCCGGGGCTGCGCGTTGACTGGATGCGGCGCATCGGACGTGTGGTTTGCGAAAGCGCTCGTGATATGGCGTAAGTGTGTAGGTGCCGCGGCAAGCGTTGCTGGGCATTGGGGCAAGAGTAGAGATGTTGCAAGGAGTCACCGGCGCGTTCTCGGATGACATCGCCATCGATCTCGGCACAGCCAATACGCTGGTGTACGTCGTCGGTCGGGGCATCATCCTCGACGAGCCGTCGGTCGTTGCAATCCGCTCGCGCCATGGATCGCGCGAGGTGCTGGCTGTCGGGCAGAAAGCCAAGCTGATGGTCGGGCGCACGCCCGAATCGATCGAGACCATCCGGCCCTTGCGTGACGGGGTCATCGCCGACTTCATCGCGACCGAGGAAATGTTGCGCCAGTTCATCAAGCGCGCGAAGACGATGCTTGGCTTTCGCCGCCCGCGCATTCTCATCTGCGTGCCGGCTGGCGCGACACCTGTCGAGCGGCGCGCCGTCTACGAGACGGCTGTTTCTGCCGGCGCGCGGCGCGTTTATCTGATCGAGGAGCCCGTGGCCGCGTCTCTCGGTGCCGGCTTGACCATCGATGAGCCGGCCGCGTCCATGGTTGTCGACATCGGCGGTGGTACGACGGACGTCGCGGTGCTGTCGCTTGGAGACGTCGTGCAGGCGCGCTCGCTGCGCTGCGCCGGCAACACGATGGACGAAGCAATCATCCGCTACGTGCGGCGCAAGCATCAGCTCGTCATCGGACACGGGAATGCCGAGCGCATCAAGGTCGAGGCTGGCACGGCCGTGATGCAGGAGAACGGCCGGGCGGCGGAAATCCGCATACGCGGCCGCGACCTCCGGCAAGGTTGGCCCAAGACTGCCGTGCTCGGGCCGCACGACATCGCGGAAGCGCTGGAAGGGCCGATCGAGGAGATCGCGGAGTTCGTGCAGCGGTCGATCGAGGATCTGCCGCCGGAAGTCGCAAGCGATATCTGCGACCGGGGAATTTCGCTTTCGGGTGGTGGGGCGCTGCTCGACAAGATCGATGTCGAGCTCGAGCGCCGCGTCGGCGTGAAATTCATTGTTCCTGACAATCCGATGCATTGCGTCGTGCAGGGCACGGCCTTGGTGTTGCAGTCGCTGCAGGAACGCGAACACCTGCTGATCAAGCCTTGAAGCCGATGTCCGCTTGCAAGCTGACGAGCGCAAGCGTGCACCTTGCGTTCAGGCTGCTTCCTGCCGTCGGCGCTCGAGCCGCCAGCGAGCGGGCGCGCGGCCGATGTAGCCGAGTGCTGGCGCTGCGCCCATCTTGTCGATCCGTGTCGGGTCGAGACTCCAGCGGCTGGCAAGTCGCAGCACATGGTCCTCGGTCGGATGCAGCACGATCTCGCTGCCCACATCGCCCTTGCGACCCTTGACGCCTCGGAATTCGAAAAGCTTGAGATCGAGCGATCTCTCTTCCCTCGTCGGCTTGCCCTTGCTCCAGAGGAGGCCGTCACCGCCGGCGGCATAAGCGCGTACGAGCTGGCCGTCGGACACCCGCGCCCAGGCGAAGAGATCGATCGGAGGATAGGCGAAATAGTACTGCACTTCGGGAAAGTGGCCGCCGAGCTCCAGCAGCAGCGGTGTCGCCTTGTCGATGAAGGCGCGTCCGAGGGGATGCGGCAGCGGCAGACCGACTACCAACGTCCAGCCATCGACCGGCGGCGTGATGAAGAGGTGTGTCTCTGCATAGTGGTCCGTGTAGACGGTACCGAGGCCCGTGTTCCAGTTCGCGGGCTCCACGCCCTCAATTCGCAGCGCGTCGATGACGCGTTGTGTCTCGCACGTCCGGATCGCGAGCCACGCCATGCGATAGCCAAAAGGATGTGGCCGATCGGGCGTCAGATCGAACACGAGCTGCTTCGGCACCAGCCGCGGTGCAACGTGTGTTGCAATGGCGGCGATGGTGGCAAGCGTCATTGCGATGATGGCGAATGCTTCGATCACCTTTGGGCCGCGCGATGGACAGGACTGCGGATAATCGCTCGATTCGAGACCTGATGCCTGCGGTATATGACCTCCTGGGGAAAAATTGGTGCGGGCGCTGCGCAGCGTGTGCGTTTGCATTGTATGTCAGAGGCTTGCGACGGGGCCCAACTAAAGCCATAAGGGGCCGCGAATGCACCGGCCGACCCTACGGCCAGCCAGCAACAGGAGCTACCTTTGATTCGCATGCTCGCGGGCCTCCTGCTGGCCCTACTGACGATTGCCGCGCCCGCCTCTGCCCAGGCACCCAAGGCCACGCCCGACAACACGCTCGTGATCGAGTTGAAGACAGGCAAGGTGCTGATCCAGCTCCGGCCCGATCTCGCGCCGAAGCACGTCGAGCGCGTGAAGACGCTGGCCAAACAGGGGTTCTACAACGGCTTGGTCTTTCACCGCGTGATCCCGGGCTTCATGGCGCAGACTGGCGATCCGACCGGCACCGGGACAGGTGGCTCGAAGCTTCCGGATCTTCCCGCAGAGTTCACTCCGACAGGCTTTGAGCGTGGCACCATTGGCGCAGCGCGCACCAGCAACCCGAACAGCGCCAACAGCCAGTTCTTCATCACCTTCCAGCACGCCCCTCATTTGAACGGCCAATACACCGTCTGGGGCCGTGTGATCGAAGGCATGCAGTTTGTCGACCAGATCGCCAAGGGCGAGCCGCCGGCCAATCCGGACAAGATGCTGAAGGTCTACCTGCAAAGCGATGCGAAATGAGGAAGGAGTAGCGATTAGGGAGTAGGCGAATTCGCCCGCTGCCTCGCACTAATTCCTATTCCCAACCAATTCCCTACTCCCTCTCACAAGGAGCCAACCCAATGGCAAAATACAAAGACCCCGAGAACACGCTCGTCATGGATACGACGCAAGGCAACGTCGTGATCGAGATGCGGCCCGACCTGGCGCCGGGACATGTCGACCACATCAAGAAGCTGGTGCGCGAAGGCTTCTACGACGGCATCGTGTTCCACCGCGTCATCGACGGCTTCATGGCGCAGACCGGCTGCCCGCACGGCACCGGTACTGGCGGCTCGAAGTATCCAAACCTCAAGGCCGAGTTCAATCGCGAGCCGCACGTGCGCGGCATCTGCTCCATGGCGCGCGCGTCGAACCCCGACTCGGCGAACAGCCAGTTCTTCATCTGCTTCGATGATGCGACGTTCCTCGACCGCCAATACACCGTCTGGGGCAAGGTCATCGAAGGCATGGACAACGTCGACAAGATCAAGCGCGGTGAGCCCGTGCAGAACCCGGACAAGATCAAGTCGATCAAGGTCGCCGCGGATGTGAAGTGAGGGTTCGGCATGGATCGGAGCCATGTCTGACCCGTGCCACAACCCAGCCGACTGCTTCGAAATTGCCCCTTTCGGAACGATTGTTGGCCCTCCTCGTTAAGCTGCCAATAGGCCAGCTTAACGTGGTGGAAGGTGAATGAAGAGTTTCGCATTAGGACTGCTTGGTTCTACAGCGTTGGTATCACTTGCAGTCGCCCAGACTCCGCAGCGGCAAACCCAACAGCAGCAACCGAGTGCGGCTGCACCGACAGTTCAGAACGCCTGTGACCGTCTCATCCGACGTATTCAGCAAATGGGCGAGCAGGGCGCGCAACAGGTGAGCCTTGCACAGGCGCGTGAGTATCAGCGCACTAACAATGTACAGGCGTGCCGCCAGACCATTCAGCAGATGCGAGCGGTTCAGAGTGGCCAGCAGCAGGCCCAGGCCCAGGATCAAAGCCACATAGTCGTTCAGCAGCAGGCGCCTCAAGTCTCGTTCGATCAGGCCGCGCCGCAAATCACCGTGAGGCAACCGCAGCCGCAGGTGAACGTGCGCCAACCGATGCCGCAGATTACCGTGCGTCAGCCTCCTCCGGTTATTACCGTGCAACAACCGCAGCCGGAGATTATCGTCCGCATGCCGCAGCCTGACGTAGCTGTCAGCATGCCGCAGCCGACCGTCTCGGTCGACCAGGCTCAACCGCAAGTACGGGTCGTGCCGCCTCAGCAGAAAGCAGAGGTCGAGATCGAGCGTGGGCAGCCGCGAGTCATCGTGCTGCCCCCAGGGGAGATCCGGCCTACAGTCCAGCAGCAGGGTCAGCCACAGGTGCAGTTCGAGCGCACCGGGGAACCTCGAGTAATCATGCAGCAGGCTCAAGGCGAGCCGCAAGTTCGCTTCGAGCAGATGCCGGCCGAGGCGCGCCAGCAGACTCAAGCCCAAGTGGCTCAGCAAGCGCAATCACCAACGTCTCGACCAGAGCAAAGTACGGCCCAGCAGACGCAAACGCAAACTCAAGCCGAGCAGGCACGCGAGCAACAGGCGGCTCAGCCTCGGCAGCCTCCGCTGCAGCAGCAAGCGCAAACTCAAGCCGAGCAGGCACGCGAGCAACAGGCGGCTCAGTCTCAGCAGCGTCCGCCTCAGCAGCAAGCGCAAACCAACGCACTGGAACAGGCTCGCCAGCAGGCGCAGGCGGCGGTCGAACCGGTCGGGCAGCCCGTTCTGGTCTCGGAGGTCCTTGATCTCGCTGTATGGAACGAGCGAGGCCAGCAGCTCGGCGACGTCGAGCGCGTGGTCACTGGCCCCGACAACAGGCGCTATGTCATCATCGGGCACGGCGGCTTTCTCGGCTTAGGAGAAAAGCAGATTGCGTTGCCGATCGAGAATATGCGCTTTAGCGCAAACCGGCTGACGGTGAGCGGCGTAACGGAAGCCGAGCTCAATGCCATGCCAGAAGTGCGCGGTCAGACAGGTTACCGGGATCTTGCCGAGGCCGAGACGGTCCGTTTGCGCCAGTAGAAGGAAGGGGGACGGTCCCGTTGAACAGGTGCGTTGTTCCCGCGTCGTGCTTACCTTAGCTGCTGTCGAGCAGTTGACGGTAGGCACTTCGCGGGATCTGTGACATGGGAATGACCGCGCGCGGCAAGCGCGTAGAAGTCGGCCTTTCGCGCCGCAAGGTGCTCCAGGCCGCTCGGGGCGCGGTAGCTGCCGTCGCGGCTTGGCCTGCTGGCGCACAAGGGCAGGGGGCGAGAATGCGGGCCGCTGGTATCAAGACGGGCGCGGAGTGGCTCGCGGCCGGCATGTTCGCCGCCCTGAAATCCCGCCGTATCGGCCTCATCACAAACCATACCGGCCGCGCAGGCGATGCGCACCTTGCGGACCTGATGGCCGCTGCGCCGGGTGTGAAGCTCACGACGATTCTTGCGCCGGAGCACGGCTTTCGCGGCGCCGTCGAGGCGGGCGCCAAGGTTGCCAATGAGCGCGATCCGGCGACTGGCGTGCCAGTGCTGTCGCTCTACGGCGCCACGAGAAAGCCGACGCCTTCGATGCTTTCCGGGCTCGACATGCTGGTGTTCGATATCCAGGATATCGGGGTGCGCTTCTACACCTATATCTCGACCATGGGCCTCGCGATGCAGGCGGCCGCGCAAGCGCGCATTCCATTCGTCGTTCTCGACCGGCCGAACCCGCTCGGCGGCGCATACGTCTCGGGCTTCGTGCTTGAGCCCGCCTATCGCTCGTTCGTCGGTCAGTACCAGATCCCGATTGTGCACGGCATGACGGTCGGCGAGCTGGCGCAGATGATCAAGGGCGAGGCTCTGCTGGATGGGCTCAAGGGCCTCGACCTGCAAGCCGTGAAAGTCGAGGGATGGCGGCGCGAGATGCGCTGGCCGGCGCTTGGGCGGTCATGGGTGGCGACGAGCCCCAACATTCCGAGCTACGAGTCGGCTCTCGTTTATCCCGGCATCGGCGTCGTCGGCGAGCTCGAGGTCAGCGAAGGACGCGGCACGCCGACCCCTTTTCAGGTCTTCGGCGCTCTGTGGCTCGACGCAGACGCGCTTGCAGCCAAGCTCAACGTGCTGAAGCTGCCGGGCGTCGCGTTCGAGGTGGTGCGGCTTCGGCCACGATCGATCCCAGGCGTGGCGGCAAACCCGCGCTTTGCGGGTCGCTCCTTCATGGGGGTCCAGATCAAAATCACCGATGCCGGCGCCGTCTCGCCGCTCGAGCTCGGGATGCACGCACTGGCGCTGATCGCCGCCGAGGCCCGCGCCAAGCGAATTCATCCCCTTTATGCCAACGCCCGCATGTTCAACCAGATTGCAGGAACCGCGCGCTTGCGCTCGATGCTCGATCGCGGGGCGGATGGCGTCGCAATCATCGACGCTTGGCAGAAGGAAGCGGCAGTTTTCCGGCAGCGCCGCGCGCCTTACCTGCTCTACTGAGCTCTTGGCGGACTGGACCCCAGGAAGCGCCCGGGCCGACACCGCACCGTCATTCCAGCCGCCGCGAGCAAGTGCCGGAACCCAGCGCAAGAGTCGTGCGCAGCACGCGAGAGCAATTTCGACACCCTCATTGGGATTATTGGGTAACCGAGCGGCTGTACTGTGCACGCAGCCGTTCGAGGTGACCGCGAAGAACATCGCGCGGGTACTCGGCACATGAAATCAAGGGCTGCGCTGAGGCCGCCTATGGGCAGGCGCTGCCGATCCTGCTGGAGGCGGGAGGCGCGCGTTGATACAACCCATGCCGCCGATCGGTCGGATTGATCGACTGGTCGGGCAGACGTGCCTGGCCGTTGGCGGGCAGAACCATTCGCGATAAAATATGCGAAGTCAAAGGTGCTTGGCAGGTGCGCTGACGATCGCAACCGGGCCTTGCTGTTGTATCCCGCCAACGGAGCCCCATGAGCAAGCTCTCGCACATCAACGCGCGCGGTGAAGCGCACATGGTCGACGTGTCGGAGAAGGAGGTGACGTCGCGCACGGCAAAAGCCGAAGGCTTCGTCGCCATGACCGCCGCGACATTGCGCCTGGTCGAGGCGGGCGAGGCGAAAAAGGGCGATGTGCTCGCCACCGCGCGGCTTGCCGGCATCATGGCGGCGAAGAAAACGCACGAGCTGATCCCGCTCTGTCATCCGCTGCTGATTTCCAAGGTGTCGGTCGATCTGGAGCCGGTGAAGACCCCGCCGGGTATTCGTGTCACCGCTATCGTGAAGGTCGGCGGGCAGACGGGCGTGGAGATGGAAGCGCTGACGGCAGTCTCTGTCGCGTGTCTCACCATCTACGACATGCTGAAGGCGGCCGACAAAGCCATGGTGATCGCAGAGGTGCGGCTCGTCGAGAAGACCGGCGGGCGGTCGGGTACCTATCGGGCGCCGGCCCGCGCGGCCTCGAAAGTGCCGGCGAAAAGCGGGAGCGCATCATGACGGCCTCGACCGCCACCGCCAAAGCCGGTGATCGCGCGCTCACCATCGAGGAGGCGCGCGAAAGGATTGTCGGCAAGCTCCCGCCATTGGCGCGCACCGAAAACGTGCCCCTGCTCGAGGCGGCCGGTCGGGTACTGGCAGCGCCGCTCAAGGCCTTGCGCACGCAGCCGCCGTTCAATGCCTCGGCCATGGACGGCTATGCCGTGCGCGCGGCCGATGTCGCAGAGGCGCCGGCAACGCTCTCCATCATCGGTGAGTCCGCTGCTGGCCACGGCTTCCACGAGCCGCTGTCGGCTGGGCAAGCGGTCCGCATCTTCACCGGCGCACCGATCCCCGACGGCGCCGACGCCATCGTGCTGCAGGAGGATACGCGCCGCGAGGGCGATCGCGTCATTGTCACGTCATCTGACATCGACCCTTCATACGTGCGCCGCAAGGGCGGCGATTTCAGCGAAGGAGCCGAGCATCTGCCGACCGGCCGCCGCCTCACCGCGCGCGATGTGACGCTCGCCGCCGCCATGGGCCATGCGCGCGTTCCCGTCTATGCCAAGCCCAAAGTCGCACTGCTCGCGACCGGTGATGAGCTCGTTCTTCCCGGCGAGCCGATCGGCACCGATCAGATCGTCTGCTCCAATGTCTACGGCATCGCGGCGATGGTCGCGTCGGCAGGAGGCGCACCGCGCTTCATCGGCATCGCCAAGGACACCGCCGACAGTCTGACGGCGCATGTGGAGCAGGCGGCCGATGAAGATATTCTGGTGACGATCGGCGGCGCCAGCGTTGGCGACCACGATCTCGTCGCTCCCGTTCTCACCAAGCGCGGCATGACGCTCGATTTCTGGAAGCTCGCCATGCGGCCGGGAAAGCCGCTGATGTACGGCCGGCTCGGACGCCAGCACGTGCTGGGGCTGCCTGGAAACCCGGTGTCGTCGCTTGTGTGCACGCGGCTCTTCTTGACGCCGCTGGTGCGCGCGCTGATCGGCCTCGAGCCGGAGCCGGCGCGACCGCTCACCGCCCGCACGCGTGTTCCCCTGGAAGCCAATGGCGCGCGTGCTCATTACATGCGCGCAACGCTCGTCCCCGGAGCGGACGGTTTGCCGGAAGTCAAGCCCGTGCGCTCGCAAGACTCCTCGCTGTTGACGCCGCTCTCCGAGGCCGCCTGCCTGATCGTGCGCCCGATCAAAGCCCCCGCCGTCCCCGCCGGCGCCACGGTGCCGATCCTTTCGCTGGATTTCTGAGCGAGGGTCTTTTGCCGCAAACACGTCGCCCGGGGACGACGAGCGCGTTGATCAGCACTTTCTCGAAATCGAAGCTGGTTAGGCGATTGCGCATCGCTTCGTTGAGCGCCACACT
>CAZCQH010000024.1:0-56122 GCA_964500805.1 uncultured Hyphomicrobiaceae bacterium | reverse complement strand
GACGACTGACGACTGACGACTGACGACTGACGACTGACGACTGACGACTGACGACTGACGACGCGGAGGCCCCATGCCCATCATCGACGCGCAAATCCATCTTTGGCGCAAAGGCACCGCGACGCCGCCGCATCTGACGCGGCCCTATCTCGTCGACGAAGCGATCCGCGACATGGATGCCGCCGGCGTCAATGGCGCGCTCATCCATCCGCCAGCGAGTTGGGACCCCGACTCAAACGAGCAGGCGGTCGAAGCCGTGCTCGCTTATCCGAAGCGCTTTGCCATTCTCGGCAATCCGCCGCTCGATCGCCCCGACAGCCCAGAGATCATCGCCAATCTGAAGCAACGTCCGGGCATGCTCGGCGTGCGCTTCTATTTCAACAAACCGAACAATAAGACATGGCCGACCGACGGCACCATTGACTGGCTGTGGCCAGCACTGGAGAAGGCGCAGCTCCCGACAGCACTGCTCGCCGGTGATTGGCTGCCGCTCTTCGGCCAGATCGCCGATCGTCATCCGGGATTAAAGCTCATCGTCGATCACATGGGTGCGCTGCGCGGCGCCAAGGGTGATGCGGCCTTCCCGAAGATGAAGGAGCTCACCGCCCTGGCGAAATTCCCGAACGTCGCCGTGAAGCTCACCGGCGGCCCATTCTACGCCGACGACCCATACCCCTTCCGGAGCCTGCACAAGCACTACCGCGCCATGTACGACGCCTTCGGTCCCAAGCGGCTCTTCTGGGGCACCGACATCACCAAGATGCCCTGCAGCTGGCGACTGTGTGTGACCCACTTCCAGGAGATCGACTGGATCCCCGAGGCCGACAAGCGGCTGATCATGGGCGATGCCGTCTGCGAGTGGATTGGCTGGAAGAGGTGAACACAAGCCCAGCCGGGCTGTGGTCGAAAGCATCCGGCCAACTTCCAGAAATGCTGGAGGCAGCAAAGGTCGCGGAAAAACACTTGCAGAACGCGCCGCGAACATTTATGGTGTTCGTGATTTGTACAAGCATATCGTGCATCGCGACGAACAGAGCCTGAATCACTCCGGGCCGCCACAATCCCTCGGGAGGGGGCATGCTGACTGCAAAACAGAAAGAGCTCTTGGAGTTCATCCGCGCCCGCGTCCAGGAGACCGGCGTGCCGCCCTCCTTTGATGAGATGAAGGAGGCCCTGGACCTGCGCTCCAAATCCGGCATCCATCGCCTGATCACTGCGCTGGAAGAGCGGGGCTTTATCAAGCGGCTGCCGCACCGGGCCCGCGCCTTGGAAATCATCAAGCTTCCGGACGCCATGCTGGAGCCGTCGCAGCGCGCACCAGCTTTCAAGCCATCCCTCGTGTCGAGCCGGCCGGCACCGGAGCGCAGCTCTCAGTTCGCCGAGAATGCTCAGGCGCCTTATGTCGCCGCCCAGGTTGGGGGCATTGCCGTGCCGCTGATGGGTCGCATCGCCGCCGGAGTTCCGATCAGTGCCATTCAGGAGAAGTCGCAGGAAGTGTTCTGTCCCCCCGACATGCTGGGGCGGGGAGAGCACTTCGCACTCGAGGTCAAGGGCGACTCGATGATCGACGCCGGCATCCTCGAGGGCGACATCGTGATCATTCGGCGCACACATACCGCCGACAACGGCGACATCGTCGTGGCGCTGGTCGAGAAGGAGGAGGCGACGCTGAAGCGGGTCAGAAAGCGCGGCGGCTCGATCGCGCTCGAAGCTGCCAATCCCAACTATGAGACTCGCATCTTCGGCCCCGACCAGGTCGACATCCAGGGGCGACTCGTCGGTTTGATTCGCCGGTACTGAGGGACCGCGGAATCGACTGGGCCCATGAGCTGTCGGTGCGAGGTTCGGGCGCGCCGTGCTTGTTTTCAACGCGGCCGCCCCGCTCGCGACGTCAGGTGCGCTGTCCAATTCGTGCCCTGCTCAATGGGGTGTTAGACGAGCTGTTTGCACCCATTGACAACAGCCTCCCCCTTCTTTTGCCATCCGTGCTTCGCGCTTAATCGGGCTTCGCCACGCGTCCACTCGAGTTCCGGCAGATCCGGACAAGTGAGAGCTTCCAATTCGCGCAGTGTGTGCGCAGGGCGGCTCAGGTAGCTTGCAGGCTTGTGGAGCGATGTTCGGGGGCAGGAGTGGCGAGCTGGCTTTGGGTTCTGTTTACGGTTCTGGCAGCGGGCGGTCAGACGCTTCGCAATGCCATGCAGAAGGAGCTCACGGCGACGATCGGCACGATCGGTGCGACGCACGTGCGCTTCCTTTTCGGTCTTCCGTTTGCTGCGCTTATCCTTGCGGCGGTCCTGCTCGTGACGGGCGCCAGTTTTCCGGCGATCACGCCGCGCATGTTGGCGTGGGCACTGTTTGGCGGAGGCACCCAGATCCTGGCCACGGCGCTGTTGCTTGCCGCGATGCGTGACCGCTCGTTCGTCCTCGTCACGGCACTGAACAAGATTGAGCCGGTGCACGTTGCACTTTTCGGTCTCGCCTTTCTCGGCGACAGGCTCACCGTGCCGCTCGCGATCGCCATCGGAGTTGCAACTGCCGGCGTGCTGCTGATGTCGTGGCCCAAGACGGGTGCGAGCGATGCGCTCGGGTTGCGCGGCATCGTGCTCGGCTTGGTTGCGGGAGCGATGTTCGGCGTGTCCGCGGTCGGCTATCGCGGCGCCATCCTTTCGCTTGCCGGCGGCAACTTCGTGGTGAATGCCACGACAACCGTGTTCATTGGCCTTCTGATGCAGGTGATCGCGTTGACGATTTATCTGCTGCTGTTCGATCGCACCACGCTGATCGCCATCCTAAGGGCGTGGCGTCCGTCGGTAGTGGCCGGCTTCATGGGAGCCTTCGCATCGGAGATGTGGTTCCTGGCGTTCGCACTCGAGTCGGCCGCCAAAGTGCGCACGTTGGCGCTGATCGAGATCCTTTTCGCGGGCATTCTGTCGAGAAGCCTTTTCAAGCAGAGCCTCGCCTCGCGTGAAGGGACCGGCATTCTGCTGATCGTCGTGGGCGTCGTCATTCTGCTCAATCAGGGGTGACGGGGCGGGCGGAATGAGCGCGCCGAGCCTTTGATCTGGTCATGATCGCCGCCACGCAATCGGGGAATCTGGGCTCAGCGGCAGCGTCGTTGCATGTATGGACGACAATCGTGCTTGCGGGCTTCACGCACGCGGGCCGGCGGATCCCAGGTCGAACTCCCGCTCCCAAGAGCTCGGTACACGCCCGATGCGGCGCCTGACGCCCTCGGCCTGGTCCCGATAGAGGGTCCGTAAATGTGCCCGGACTGCCTCCGGCAGCGCGGCATCCTGGCTGCGATTGAACCGTTTGCCGAGCTCGCCGAAGTAAGAAGCCTCGAATCCGATGCCAATGAACCTGCAGACCTGTTCGAGCGCCACCAGTCGATCGGCGTGCATATCCTCGTAGAAGAGGCTGAGCGTCTGTGCGCGGCGGAACACGGCACCCATGTTGTCGAGCGTTGCGGTGTAGTCTCCGAGTTCCTTGAAGCGGGTCTCCTCGAGCATTTTGACGATGGCTTCGAGCGGCTGGCGGTTGGCGTCGAGCCCGCGTGCGCGGCACTGATGCAGCACCTGGCTCCACATGCGCTCCACCGGATTGCGCATGATGAAGAGGACGCGTGCATCCGGTGCGAGCCGGCGAATGTGGGCGAGCCCCTTGGGGCCGAGTATTGCGTACTCGGGCGTCACCTCGCCGGCGAACCGTGCCGTGCCGCGGTGCGCGAAGAGCCGTGCGTACCAGGCGTCATCGATGGGGGAAGCCATGTAATCCCGGTACCAGGCCCACTGCTGCCGGTGCTCGCCGAAGCGCGTCCACTGCGTCCACATGCGCTGATGGTACTTGCGATAGCGCGAGCGGCGCTTCTTGCTGCTCAGGTGCTCGGTAATGCCGGCGACATGGTCGAAGTAGTGGATCTCCTTCACCGGGGTGATGAAGATCTCGGGATGGCTCTGCAGCATCCGCGCAAGCCAGGTCGTGCCCGATTTCTGGGCCCCGATGCAGACAAAAAAACTGTCGATCACGGGTGCGGTCATCGTTGACCCGAACTCCGGCATGTGGAGCGCTTCTCTTAGCCACCGCTGGCACCCGGTGCAACGTGCGCGCCGCCGCAGCCCATCGTCAGGAGAATGCAATACCCGCCACCGGGCCGCTCGCCTGCGGCACGGGATCTTGACGGCTCGCAAGGCATTTACCCCGTCACGACGGAAAGGTCGCCGGTGCGATCGGGAGATGCAGCCATGACACAGAAAATAGCGATCATTCAGGGCCATCCCGATCCTGCCGGCAACCGGTTGCTCCATGCCATGGCGGATGCATATGCCGAAGGCGCCGCAGCCGGAGGCCACGAGGTGCGCCGCATCGAGACGGCCCGGCTTGACTTCCCGCTGCTGCGCACTCAGGCCGAGTTCGAAGCCGGAGAGCTTCCCGCGATGCTACAAGAGGCGCGCGAGCATTTGCGCTGGGCCGATCACTGGGTCATCCTGTTTCCGCTCTGGCACGGCACCATGCCCGCGCTTTTCAAGGGTTTTCTTGAGCAGATGTTCCGGCCGGGATTTGCGCTGGAGTACCGGGAGCAGCGTTTTCCGAGGCAGCTGCTGGCGGGCCGGTCAGCAAGGATCATCGTGACGATGGGCATGCCCGTCTTCGTTTATCGATGTTACTTCGGCGCGTTTGGCGTTCGCAGCTTCGAGCGCAGCATCCTTCGGTTCGCGGGCATCAAGCCTGTGCGCGAAAGCTTCTTCGGTCTGACAAGTGCCAATGACAGGACACGTGCGCGCTGGCTCGACACCATGCGCGATCTCGGCCGGCGCGGTATCTGAACTCTCAGTGTAGATTGGCCGCAGCGCCGGCCGTAGCCAGCCGCGCGACAGCCGCAGGATGGAGCCGCCATGGAGCAATCGGTCAAGGAGCTTGCACAACGCCTCATCAATACTGGCATCGACCAGATGCCCCCGCGCGAGCGCAGGGTGATCGAACTTGTCGCCCGCCGCTTGCAGGTGAGCCGAAACGTGCACCAGGAGTCCATCGAGAGCCGCTCGTTCGGCGAACGCTTGTCGGATCGTGTCGCCGAGTTCGGTGGATCGTGGCGTTTCATCATCGCCTTTTCGCTGCTGCTCGTGGCCTGGGCTGTGCTCAATTCGAGGTGGTTCAGCGCCGCGCCGCCCGACCCTTTTCCCTACATCTTCCTCAATCTCATCCTTTCGATGGTCGCGGCTCTGCAGGCACCAGTCATCATGATGTCGCAAAACCGTCAGGCGGCGCGCGACCGGTTGACGGCGGCCAACGACTATGAGGTCAACCTCAAGGCCGAGCTCGAGATCATGAGCTTGCACGAGAAAGTCGACCACATGCGGCTCCAGCAGCTCGAGTTCATCGTCAAGACGCAGCAGCAGCAGATCGATTTGCTCACCAATCTCGCCGGAGAGAAGGCGCATTGAGCCAATACGCCCATGCCCGGCGCTGAACGGCACGATCATGCGCCTCATTCCGGGCGGAAAGGCTCGGCAGGCTCGGCATACTATCGGAGGAGGGGGGAGCGTCATGAGCCAGGCGTGGCTGCAAGTGATTGGGCTCATCGTCGAATTTGCGGGGGTGCTGCTGCTGGCGCTGGAGTGGTTCGCCGCGCAGCGGCAGGACGCGGCCGAGCGTCTGCTCGAGGTCGATCATCAGCGTCGGGAGGCCGGCATGGTGCAACTTCAGCGCTTGCAACAATCCAATCCATCGGTGCAACGGCACTATGAGATGACGCTCGATGCGCAGCGCCGCATGACCGACACTCGGGTCGATTTGAACCGCCAGCGGTACGGCGGCTTGCGGAAGCGAACCGTCATGCTGGCGCTCCTCTTTGTGGGCGCCGGATTTCTGCTGCAATTGCTCGGATCGTGGCCCGGCTGTTGCGCGGCAATCGGCATTGTTTCGGGCGCTTAGTCGCTCGGCGATTTTCCGGGGCTTTCGCGCCATCGAAGTGACAGCCCAATAACCAAGCCCAGGACCGCGCCAATCGGGCCGGTGACGAACGCGCCGGTCATCGCGGCTTCCAGACTTCTGTCGTGGGTGTTCGCTGACAGCAGCTGAATGAGCCAGCTGCCGAGGAGCGCGCCTGCCACGTAGCCGAGCGCCAAGCCGGCGAGCATTTTGAGAAATCTCATCAGCCACTCATTGTTGCTCAATAAACAGATTCAGGAATGTCAGGAGGTGCGCTCTTCGTGCGGCTGTCCATGCTCCTGCAACTACTGATTTAGGCGCTGCTTGGTGATGCCGAACGTCGTCGTCAGAGTGGCCAGCTCCGCCTTGGCACGCGCGCGATCGACGTGTGGCGAGCGCACGGCGGCGAGCATCAAATTCTTGGCCGTATGCTCCGTCGAGACGAATTCGATGACACGCACGTCGTAGCCGGCAGCCTCCAGCGCAAGTGCACGCATCGCGTCGGTCACAAGATCGGCTTGGCGCTGCCTGAAGAGGCCGAATCGCAAGAGCCCGGCCAATGGAGATCCAACTGGCGCCATCTGCGGTGCAACTTCCTGTTGGCAGCATGGCGCGACGACGATGATCGCCGCCGCTCGATCGAGCCCCAGGCGAATTGCGTCGTCCGTGGCCGTATCACAAGCGTGGAGTGCGATCAGGATATCGATTGTGTCCGCACTCCGGGCGTCGGTTAGCAGAGACTCGGCGCGTATTGCCTCAAAGGAAAGGCCTGTCATGGCGCATCGTGCGGCGATCGTGTTGCAGGCTGTGACGAGCGCGGCATTGGTTTCGATCCCCCGGGTCTCGGGAGTCATGCCCCTCTGTCGCGCCAGGTGATCGTGGAGTGCGAACGTCAGATAGCCCTTGCCGGAGCCTATATCGACGATGCGCGGGGTCGTCGTGTCGTTGACCGGCGACGCGGCAATGAGCCCATCAAGAATTTCGACGAAGCGGCAGATCTGACGGAATTTGGCGAACATCGACGGCTTGACGGCCTGCCCGTTCTCTCCGCCATGCGTGACCCCAAGTTGCATGAGATAGGGTGCGTCCACATCGACAAGATAACTCTTTGCACGGTTGTGCTCGGCCGACGGTGCGGCTTGCAGCGTTGGCTTGCTCCGCGTGAGCCGGGCAACGCGCTTCTTGCTGTAGATCAGCGACGTGTCGGCTTCTGGCGTGAAGAGCGTGGCGCTGAGGTACTGCTCGCCGATGAGGCTCGTGAATTCGAGCAGCGTAGCGTCGTCGCCGGCAACCTTCGTCACGTCCTGGGTCCCCCGCCGCGTGACGATCTTCAGCGCGGGTCCGGTTTTGAGCGCCACGCGCGTTGCACTCACACGGCCTTGCGCTCCAATGTCGCGGTACTTGCCGAGCGTCAACTTGAGAAACGTCCCAGTTGCGAGGCTCGTGCGAATCTCGGCGATAAATGCCTGCTTCGGGTCGACGACAGCGGCGGCTGCCTCGGGCTGTACAGTGGCGGCGCTGAGTGATGTTGGCGACATGAGTGGGTGGATTGCTGAGCTTGCGTTCTCCATAGCATGAAATGCGCTACAGCGACGGGGTCCGATAGAGCAGCTTGCCGCCGATTTTGATCTCGACATCGCGAAGGTAGGGCTGCATGCGGACCGGCTCAACCGTCATGCCGAGGCCTGGCCTGTCAGGCACACGAACGAGGCCGTCCGCGCCGCGCTCGATTGTCTCGACTGCAATGCTCGCGGCAACCGGCTTGGCCTCGAGCGGATATTCCGCGATCTCGTCGCGTTCAAGGCCAGCGAACGGCTGCAATGAAGCCGATAAGGCGAGTTGCGACGTGAACGTGTGGTTCACGTACGTGACGCCGCGTTCGCTCGCGTAGTCGGCCACGCGCTTCGCATCCGTGATTCCGCCGATCCGGCCGGCGTCGATCTGAACGAATCCGATGCCGGCGTGGTCGATCATGTGCCGCGCCATCCAGAAATCGTGAGCACCTTCGCCGCCGGCGAGCTTGACAGGAGCAGCCGTTCTGCCGAGCTCCCGATAGGCGTCGAGAGCGCCCGAAACGAATGGCTCCTCGAGCCAGGTGGCGCGCGCGTCCTTGAGCGCCGGCAATGAGCGCTGTGCCCGGTCGACATCGTCGACCCATACCGTTCCGGCATCGACCAGGAGATGGCTCTCCGCGCCAATGCCTTCGCGCGCGGCCATCACGTGATCCGCATCGGCATCGGGCGTGCCCGCCCCGTAGGGTCCCCACCCGAATTTGGCGGCGCGAAATCCCTGTGCACGTATCGCCTGAGCCTTGCGCAGCGTTTGCTGGGGATCATCCCCGAAGAGCACCGAAGCATAGGGCAGCTTTGGAAAAGCCTGCTTGTAGCCGAGCAGCCGCCACACGGGCTCGCCCCTGACCCGCCCCAAGAGATCCCAGAGCGCCATGTCGATGCCGGAGAGCGTGTGCGCGGCCTGCAGGAGATCGAGGCTTCTCGCCCGCACCTTTCGATTGATGCGCAGAATGTCCGCGGGGCTCCCAAGCCGTTCGCCGATCACTGAGGTCGCGACCGGATGGCAAGCCGAATGCGACATTGGCGCTATCAGCGCGGCGATCGAGGGCAGCGGCGACGCCTCACACTCGCCCCAGCCAACGTGGTCGCCCGCAATGACGCGCACCACGCAGGCGTCCTGGCTGCCGTCGCCGATATCCTCGATCTCGGGCATGGCGAGGTAGAAGAGGTCAACAGCCTCGATCTTGAGGTCGGGCATGGACTAGGTCAGCCGCTTCAAAAACGCTTCGATCATGCGATTGGTCTCCATTGGCCGCTCGAGTTGTGGAAAGTGGCCGATGCCCGGCACGATGTCGATTGCGGGGTTCTTGATCGCGGCGCGCAGCAACTCGAGGTAGGGCGACGTCTGGCCGGGCATCAGCGGCAAGCGCGTGCCGTTCGCCAGGGTCTGGGTCGATTGTATCGCCAGCATGGGCACGCGTACGCCGGCAAGCGTTGCATCCATGTGGTTGGAGTCATAACGCCCGATATCCGCGAACAGCGGGCCGGCGATGTTGGGGTCGCGAGCCACCGCCCGATCGATGATTGCCTGACGTTTGGCCGGGTCGAAATCGGCGCCGAACATCTGCGCGAACGCGTTCCTCGCCGCGGTTGTGTAGCCGATGTCCGCGAGCGCCTTCGCGCGGCCTTCGTAGGAGCGCGATCCCGCCTCGCCGAGCCGGCTGCCGTCGACCAGGATCAGCGCTTTTGCGCGGTCGGGCGCGCGTGCCGCCGCCTCCATCACCACGCGACAACCCATGCTGTGCCCGACGAGAACGGCGGGCGCGAGCTTCAGCTCGTTCATGAGATCCGCGACATCCTGCCCGTGCGTCTCGATCCTGGCGTGATCCTTTGTCCCAGGAGATGTGCCCTGACCGCCAAGGTCGACGGCGACGGTCTCGTGCTTCGGTGAGAAGTGCGCAACCTGCGGGTCCCAATCGCTTCGCGCGCATCCAAAGCCGTGCACGAACACGATCGGCGGCGCGCCTGATCCTTTGCGGGTATGCTGGATGATAGGCATGGGCGGGTCTCCTGGAGCGGCAATGGCTTGCGCAGTCGTGCGTGCAGGATCAGCATGCGCTTGACGTGATCATTGATAGACCGAGGAGGGGTCATTGACGAGTCCTGCGGCCGTGGACCTCGAGGCGTACTTCGCTCGCATTTGCTATCGGGGTCCGATTAGCGTGGGGGTGGAGACGCTCCACGGCCTTGCTGCGGCACACACGGCCGCGCTGCCCTTCAACAACGTCGACATTCTGCTGGGCCGGCCCGTTCCGCTCGATATCGCGTCGCTACAGCAAAAGCTCGTTGTTGAAGGCCGTGGTGGCTATTGCTTCGAGCAGAACGGCTTGATGTGCCACGTCCTCCGGCAGCTCGGCTTCAAGGTGCGGCCCATGGGCGGGCGCGTGCGGATGGACCAGCCGCGCCACGCCGTGCCGCCGCGCACACACATGGTGCTGGCCGTCGAGGCCGATGGCGAGCACTGGCTCGTCGATGTCGGATTCGGCCGTTACTCGCTCACGTGCGCACTGCGCCTCGATCTGGGGACAGAGCAGGCGACACCGATAGAGCCGCGACGCCTGGTGCGCGAGGAGGGCCGCATTTTTCATCAGGCACGCAGTGGCGGAGACTGGCGCGACGTTTACGAGTTCACCCTCGACGAGCTACACCCGATCGATCAGGAGATCGCCAACTGGTGGACCAGCACGAGCCCCGCTTCGCGCTTCAGAAACCATTTGACCGCCGCCCGTGTCGTACCTCCACGCGGGCGCGTGACGATTAACGATCGGCAATTCTCAATGTTCGATGCAGACGGAAACGCCTCGCGGCGGGAGATTGCCTCGTCGTCGGAGCTGCTCGAGCTTCTGGAAAAGCATTTCGGGCTGGCGCATCCGCCAGGGACACAGATCGACATCCCGGCTGCTCCCTGGCCCCCCAAGTTAGTTCGGCGATGAATCTTGAAGGAAGCACGCCGGCGGGTTAGGCGAAGGGGCGCGCGGGATTGTTGTCGCGAATCAGCGGCAACACGAGTCGGCCGAAGCGCTCGGCTTCCTCGTCGTGGAGCCAGCCGGACAGGCAGAACGAGTGGCAGCCGAGATCAATGAACTGCTGCAGCACGCGCGCGCACTGCTCGGGATTGCCAACCACGGCGACGCCGGCGCCAGGCCGCACTCGCGTGAGGCCGCTCCACAAATTCGGGCCCAGCATATCGGTCTCGGCACGGGACAGCTCCATCATGCGCTGATTGGCGACAGAGGTGGCGAAATGCGTCTGCATCATCTCGAGGTGCTTGGTCGAGGCTCCTTCGACGAGCTTGTGGGCAGCCGCCCAGGCGTCCTCCTCGTGCTCGCGGCAGATGATCTGCAGCCGCATTCCGAAGCCGAGCTCATCCTCGCGCCCGTGAGCAGCCGCCATGCGCCGCAGCTCCTTGATTTGCTCGGCAATGCGCTCGGGATAGTCGCCCCACATGAGATGCACGTTGGAATGGCGCGCCGACAGCTCCCAGGCCTGTCGCGAGCCGCCGCCGAGATAGAACTTGGGCCATGGCTGCTGCGACGGACGCGGGCGAATCTGCGCACCTCTCAGCTGATGAAACTTACCGTCGAAGTCGACGCGTCCTTTGGTCGAGAAGAGTGCTTTCAAGATGCGCACCTCCTCTTCCATGATCTCGTAGCGGTCCTCCTTCCGCCATTTGATGCCTTCCGAGGCGACTTCCGTTTCACTCTGGCCAGCGATGAGATTGATCGAAATGCGACCGTTTGAAAGCCGATCGAATGTCGCGATCATTTTCGCGAGATGCACAGGATTGATGTAGCCGGGCCGCGCCGCGATCAGCATTTTGATCTTCGATGAGCGCGCGGCCATCATGGCACCGGCGATCCAGGCTTCCCAGCACACGGTCTGCACGGGGATCAGCATGTAGCTGAAGCCGGCAGCCTCAGCGGTGCGCGTGACGCGCTCGAACATTTCGAACGACTGCTCGACCTCGACCGGCCGTGCGTATGTCGTGGTGTCGCCGTTGGTCGGCAGGAACCAGCCGAACTCGAGTGCAGGTATTCCTCTGGTCATTGCGTGCATTCGGGGTTGGGGATGGGACGCACCTGACATGCGCGCTTCAGCTCGTGACCTTGCATCGCTGCCAAGCCTCGCGCTCGCCGTAGCTGCTGGTGCCCTTCTGCCGGCGAAACAGGTAGACCATGTCGCGGCTCCTGAGGACCGCGATGATCTCGAGCCCGGCTTCCGGCTCGTTGGCGGGCGAGATGTAGCGCACGCCTAGGCCATCGTCGTAGTCGCCGGTGACCTTGCTGCCGAAATACGTGGTCACATTCTCGCGCTCGACTTTGAAGCTACGATTTTCCCGGCACCACTCGCCGTCGATCTTGTCTTGGCTCCAAGCCGGCGCTGAGGTCAGCAGCGCTGTGGCTCCGAGCATAGAAAGCGAGAAGACTGCGCAGCGTGCCGTGGCGCGCTGAATTGCGGTGCTCCAGGCGATTCGGGTGTGACGCATGGCAAATCCTGTGGCTATCGGACAACGATCAATTTACCTCGTCGAATTTTTTTCGTCGATGAGGCTGGACGCTGCTCCAGGAGTCGTGCGAACATTGTCTTCTTGGTTCAACAACGGAAAGGAGGTGATCCGATGTCGAGTGGGATTGCGAAGCTGAGGATGCAGCCGAAGCAGGTCCTGACGGTGTTGGAGCAACCTCCACGCTCCGCCTGATCTGCCCGTCCCGCGCTCCAGACGTGAGCGCCTTAGACGGGGCACTCATCAGCCGATCTCACGAGAGGCCGCTGCCGGGACGCAGCGGCCTCTTTGCCTGTTGCACCTTGGGATGGCAGCCGCCGACAATTGACTCGATTCGCCTCGCCATCGATGGTGGCTGTTGAACTACGGGATGGGGAGCATGTCCTTCCTGAAAGTCGAGCGCGGGCATTGACGACAGGGGGCGCGCAATGAGGCGATACGACGGTTGGCTTAGATCCTTTTTTGCTGGTGCCTGTGTGGCTGTCCTGGTGCCGGCGCCGGCCTCAGCACAATTCACGCGCGAGCACGATATCAAGTCGCTGCGCTCCTTCCATGGGGCGGGAGGCGCGATCAGGCGCAGTTTCAAGTCCGATGCGGAAGCGGATTCCGTGTTCAAGAAGATTCTCGTCGCGGCGGGTCTGGCGGGCCTCGAGGACCGCATCACGTTCCGGGCCAGCGCGGAAACGGCGAACGCGGAAGCCTCCATCGAAAAGAACAAGGACGGCAACGACGAGCGGCTGATTTTCTATAATCCGTCGTTCATGCAGCAGCTGCAGCAGCAAACCAACAATTACTGGTCGATGGTGGCTGTGCTGGCCCACGAAATCGGACATCACGTGCGGTTCCATACTGTCATTGCTGGGCGGGATCACGAATTCGAGCTCGAGGCGGACTATCAGGCGGGGTTCATCCTGTGCCGCATGGGCGCGACGCTCGATCAGACGCAAGCCGCATTCCGGACCTTTCCAAGCAGCGCCTCAGCGACACACCCCGGACAGGCCCAGCGGCTGACGGCCGCAGCACTCGGCTGGAAGGACGGAAAGTGCGCCAGCAGCCCAGCGCCTGCGACAGCCACGCCGCCGTCGTCGCCCGTTGTTGCGATAAAGCCAGAGCCGCTAGCGAAGCCGCAGCCGAAGCCGCAGGCGCGCAGCTATTCGTATGTCTGGGACGCGCGTCCGCCGGATGATTGGCTGGCGCTCAGGAGCGAGCCGAGCGCACGGAGCGGGCAGCAACTCGAACGAATGCCCAATGGCACGTTGCTCGAGATCCTGGAGCAGCGGCCTGACAACTGGGTACGCGTTCGTGTCGTGGTCTCGGGGCGTGAGGGGTGGGCATTGAGCCGGCAGGGTGATCGGGTATGGATCTACTGCTGCCGTGCGCAATGATCGGCGGCGGAAGGCGGGGGCATTCGGATATGCGGATCGGCAGTTGCTTCGGTCTGCTGCTCGTGGTGGCAGGCCTCACGATGGCGCCGCAAAGCGGGCGCGCAGATCAGACGTGCTCGAAAGAACTCGGTGCCAGCACACGTTTGGTGATTGCCGAGGTGCCGGACCTCTCGGGCCATCAGGCAACTGTTACCCTTTATGAGCGCGCAGGCACAGGTGACCCGTGGCAAGCGGGGCAGCGCTTCTCTGCCGTGATCGGGCGCAAGGGTTTCGGGTGGGCTTGGGCGTTTAGGAATCGTGCGACGACCCAGGCGCCGATCAAGCGCGAGGGCGACGGCAAGACTCCGGGCGGAATCTTCCCGCTCGGGACCGCGTTCGGCTTCGAGGGCAGCGCACTGCCCGGCTACCTGCGCTTGCGCCAGGGCCGGGAATTCTGCGTCAGCGACGTCAAGTCTGCGAGCTACAACCAGATCCTGCCTGAGAAGCCGGCCGGCGACATCGAGGGCGAGGACATGGGAGCGACGGCCCTCTACAGGCAGGGTCTTTTCATCGATTATCCAAGTGATGCGGCGGAGCGAGCGGGATCGTGCATCTTCGTACACGTCTGGCGATCACCGGGCAGCCCAACGGCGGGGTGCGTGGCCTTGGCCCAGGGCGACGTCGAGTTCGTGCAGCGGTGGTCGGCAGGCAACAGCGGGCACATCGCGATCCTGCCGCGCGCCGAGGCTGAAAGCCTGGTCACGTGCTTGACGAGTGCCAAGTAGAACGCACCGGCAAGGTTCAGGCAGCAAAGCTGGAGCGGAGCTGGGCGCCCCAGCGGCCATTGAGCTTGGCGATCACCCAGAGCGAGCGGTAGGAGCCGAGAGCGGAGCCGTCGGCGGCCATGCGCGTGAAGCCGACGTCGAGGTGCACCTTGTCGGGCCCCGCAGCAACGACGTTGAGGAAGTCCCAGCGGCTCTTCGCCCAGCCTGGATTGGTGCGCTTCAGGAAGTCGGCGAAGTAGGAGTCTGCCGATTCCCAAGTCTGCAGGCGTCCGAGTGAAAGCCTGTAGTGCGGAAAGTGAAGCGTTGCGGCGAGCCCGTCGTTGTCGCGGGCATTGAGCGCCTCCATGTGCCGGCGCATGATGTCCATGGCGGCAGCAACAGCGGTCTGGTCTGCATTGGTTTGAGAGCCGTCGTCCATCGTTGCCTCGCTTGCTCCGCTGCTGACCGCTCGGATGGGTGTGTGCCCTGGTGGGCTACTTCTTCATCTTGCTGAACTGCTCGCGCATCTCGATGCAGGGGTCCTTGCGTTCGACACGCGGCGTGAAAATCAAGAAATCGGCCGCAGGTTTACCTGTGGAGCTGCGCGGCATGTAAACTTCGGCTTGCGTTTTGCCGGCTTCGACCTCGACCAGGATCACCGAAACGACGGGCTTCCCCGGTGCGAGCGCCTTCAAGTAGTGGGGAACTCCGCGATCAGACCGCACGTGCCCGTTGCCTGCAAATAGAACCGCGCCGCCGTTTCCGGTCGCCCCGGCAATAGCGGAGGCCTGGTGGGCATCGCGAAACCGCTGCGCGTCTGCCATCGTCGCGAATTTCTCTTTGGCGACGAGGCCGCAATGCGAGGCCTCGAGCTCGTCGAGGAGCGCATCGCGCAACGGCGGGTCGAGCGGCACATGAAGCCCCAGCCGTTTGCGCTGGGCATCGGGCAGGGCCTGCATGCCGCCTTTGGTGATGGCCCGAACGCTCTCACGCGATGGATCTGCCGGCACGATGGTAAGTCGGTTCTTGATTACGGCGGCGAACAATGGCTGGAATTTGGACTGGTCGGGCCAGCCGCTCGTCTCCCATTTCAAGAAGCGAAACAGATTGGCGGTAGATGCCAGGTGCTGACCGTTGCGGCTCATGTCCGCAAACAGCGCCAAGCCCTGCTGCTGGTCCTGCCGGATATGCTCGAACGCGGCGGCGGGGCGAGACCGCCTTGCCCGATCGGGCGCTGTGGCAAGCTCGTCGCTGAGCCAGGCGCCGCGCAGCCGATGGTGCTCGGCGTTGTCATGTGTCTCCCCCAGGAGCACAAAGCCGCCTCTGCGCAAGGCGTCGCTCGCCTCGCGGCGGAATGCAACATAGGGATCGCCGTCGCACGAGTCCTTGGATTGCGGCTGCTTCGGGCCGGTGGCGAAAACGGTGCCGCACAACGGGTGAGGGCACGCCGTTTTCCAGCTTTCGACGACTTGCAGGAACAGGCCACGCTGGTAGCGGCAGGCATGGGCCGGATCAGCGCCGATCCAGAGGCAGATGAGTACGCTGAAGAGCGCCGCACCCGCCTTTCGGGGCTGTCGACAGCAAAAGTGTGCCAGAATGGCGAAAACGGCAGTCGGCTCGCTCATAACTGCAGCATAGCGGATGCGCCGCCATCGCGAAACGGCGACTGAGTGAAGACTGGAGGTGCGTCGCTGCGAGCGATGGCCTGGGCCCGCATGCGACGGCGGCCTTGCCCGTCAGTAGTACACACGCCTCGGTTTCGGCCTCTCGCCGCGCTCAAGGCCGCGCTCCTCGGCGCGGGCCAGAGCGCGCTCCTTGGCGCGTTCAGCCTTTTCGGCGCGCTCGGCCATCAGGTCTCTTGCCCATTTCTCGCCGGCTCGGAAGGCTGCGGCTTCCCTGGCCCGCTGCTCCGCGTCGGCGATCGCCCGATCCTCGCCGCGTGTCTGAATGATGAAGTCGGTGCCAGCCGCCATCTCGATGCTGGGAGCGTGGTCGGAAATGATCAGCGATGAACCGGCCTGAATATAAGGCGAGATGCGAGCAAGCGCTTCGCCGGAAAAGACGATGCGGTCGAGGGCTGCGGCGCCAAGTGCGACGGAGGAGCGCGACACTGGAGGCGCCGGCGGTTCGGCTTTGCTGCGCTTGCCCCTGATGCTCGATTGTGGGACCGCGGGCACGGGAAGCTCAGAGCCCGCCGGCGGTTGCGCGGTAACGGCGAGCCAGGATGGCGTGCCTGCTCTGTCGACGTCCATCACCGTGAAAACATGGGTCCCGATTGGCTGCTGCGGGTCCTTGATGGCAACTGTCATGTCGCCCATCGGATGCCGGCCCTGGCGAATGTAGAGCCTGCCCGTCTTGCGCGAGACGAGGATGGAGATCGGGTCCGTCAGACGATCGGCGGTGCGGGCGTCGTTCTGGGCCTCGATCTTTGCCTGCTCGGCGCGCTTGGCAGTTTCCTCCGCTTCGCGGGCCTCTTGCGTACGCAAGGCGATCTGCACCTTGAGCTCGGACAGTTCCCTTGTGTTCAGTGATGCCTGTTCAAGAAGCTTGTTGTGCTCGTCGCGGGCGCGCTCAAGCTGCTGCTCGGTGCGGGCGTTGGTGACCTGTTTCTCGGCAGCAGTGATCCTGCCCCATGCACGCTTCTCGAGCGTGGATGCGGCATTGGCCGAGCGCTGCAGCTTTGCCGCTTCGGCCAACTTGGTCTTGTGCAGCAGCTTGGCGGCATCGGCTGCCTTGGTCGAGGCGACGACTTTGGCAAGCGCAGCGGTTCGTTGGGCGCGCGCAGCCTCGAGCGGCGTCACCACGGCCTTTTGCGGCTTGAGGGTCGGCTCGGAGCCCTCGGGCGCGGGCGGTTTCATCACGCGCGCCCCCAGCATCATCGGCTGATCGCTCGAGTCGTGCTGCTGGAAGAGTGGCACCAGCCGTGCCGGCGTGCTTTGTGCGGCCTCCGGCGTACTGTCCGGGCGCTCGATGCTCTGCGATAGATTGGCCCTGAACAGCCGCGGATGGGAAATAGGCATCGGCACGGCGTCGTTCGGCAGTACAACCACGCGCGTATTGATGCGCGTCACGTCGAAGAGGCGCTCGGCGAACTGGTGGGGCATCCGTATGCAGCCGTGCGAGGCGGGATAACCGGGCAGATTGCCGGCATGAAGCGCGACACCGGACCAGGTGAGCCGCTGCATGAAGGGCATCTCTCCGTCCTCATAGACGTTCGAGAAATGGTCCTGCTTCTTCTCCAGGATCGAGAACACGCCTTCGGGTGACTCGAACCCCTTGCGGCCGGAGGAGATGGGGGCCTGCATGACAGGGCCGGTACTGTCGTAGACCGTAATGCGCTGGCGGCCTGTTGAAATGACAGCCACGAGCGGGCGCCGTTGCTGGGCAGTCGTGCCTTGAGGGGCGGTCTGCGGCTTGGCTTCGACCTTCGCCGATTGCGCGCTCGCCGGATGAATGGCGATCGGACCGAGGATGGCTAACGCGATGCTCGACAGGAACACTGCGGCATGGCGAACGACGGCTCGCCTACCGCGACGCGGTGTCAGGTATCCCACAACGCCCTCTCAACTTGTCGTAGCCCAGGCCGACCGGCCGACTGCTGAGCTCAGCACCCAGATTAACTTGATTACTTCGGTCATTTCCGATGGGCAAGTGGTCTGACGATTGTTCTCAGTCTGGTTCTTTGAGGATGCCGATTGCGTCAAACCGTTCGGGCCTGCTCGCGCAGCATGAATTTCTGGATCTTGCCGGTCGACGTCTTCGGAATATACGCGAACACGACATGGCGCGGGACTTTGTAGCGTGCGAGATGCTGCTGGCACCACGTGATGATCTCCGCTGAGGTGGCCGTTGCATTAGGCTTTAACTCAACGAAGGCGCAGGGCGTTTCGCCCCATTTTTCGTCGGGCTTGGCAACGACGGCGCAGGCGGCGACCGCTGGATGCTTGTAGAGAACGTCCTCGACCTCGATCGAGGAGATGTTCTCGCCGCCGGAGATGATGATGTCCTTGGAGCGGTCTTTGAGCTGAATATAGCCGTCCGGATAGAGAACGCCGAGATCGCCCGTGTGGAACCAGCCGCCCGCGAAGGCCTCCTCCGTCGCCTTCTCGTTCTGCAGGTAGCCCTTCATGACGATATTGCCGCGCATCATGACCTCGCCCATGGTCTCGCCGTCGGCGGGAACAACTTGCATCGTGGCGGGATCCATCACGGTGAGCCCTTCGAGCGCGGTGTAGGCGACGCCTTGCCGGGCCTTGAGCTGCGCGCGCTTCTCGGGCTCGAGCGCATCCCATTCGCGCTTCCACTCGTTGACGACAGAGGGGCCGTAGACCTCGGTCAGCCCATAGACATGAGTGACGTTGATGCCGGCTTCTGCCATGCGCGCGAGCACGGCCTCGGGCGGCGCGGCGCCGGCGGTGATGAATTCCACCTTGTGCTGGATCGCGCGCTTTTCCGTGTCCGGCGCGTTGAGCATGGTCGCCATCACGATCGGCGCGCCGCACATGTGCGTGACCCTGTGCTCGACGATCAGGTCGTAGATGGGTTTGGCGCGCACCCAGCGAAGGCAGACGTGCGTGCCTCCGACCGCGGATAGCGTCCACGGGAAGGCCCAGCCGTTGCAGTGAAACATCGGCAACGTCCAGAGATAGACGGGATGGCGGCCCATGCCGGCGGCGAGGACGTTGGCATAGCACATGAGCGCGGCGCCGCGATGATGCACGACGACGCCCTTTGGATTGCCGGTCGTGCCCGAGGTGTAGTTGAGGCCGACCGCCTCCCATTCGTCCTCGGGCATGCGCCAGTCGAAGCTTGGATCGCCTTCGGCGATGAAGGCTTCGTAATCGACGGTGCCGAGACGGTCGCCAGTCTGCGGGAAGGCGAGGTCGTCGTAGTCGATGACGAGCGGGCGTGCGTTGGCGTCCGCAAGCGCCTCTTTCATGACGGGTGCGAACTCGCGGTCCGTGATCAGGACCTTGGATCTGGCGTGATCGAGTTGGAAGGCGATGATCGCGGCATCGAGGCGCGTGTTCATTGAGTGTAGCACCGCGCCGGTCATGGCGACACCGTAGTGCGCCTCGAGCATCGGCGGCGTGTTGGAGAGCATCACCGACACAGTGTCGCCGACGCCGATGCCGCGCTTCGCAAGTGCCGAGCCGAGGCGCCGGCAGCGGGCGTAGAAAGCGCCGTAGGTGAGCCGCTGGCTGCCGTGAACGACCGCAGTATGCGTCGGCCATACGTGGGCTGCGCGCGCGAGCTGCGAGAGTGGGGTCAGCGGCTGGTAATTGGCCGGGTTCTTGTCGAGGTTCTGCGCGAAGGGATTTGCTGTCATGGGTTCAGGAATGTGCCGAAATGCTGGGAGCGAGATGCAGGACCAATAGTAGCGGCTTTGCCGCGGACGTGACACCTCCAGAATGCACCCTGCCTGAAACAACCCAGGCGCCAAATCAGAAATCCCACATCTTGGCGACTTTTCCTTTCCAGGCGTCGAGGGCCACGGTCCAGGAGTGGCCATCGGACTGGCTCGCGCTTGCCAAGACGATGGCCATGGCGACGACCATCAACGGAATTCCGACGATGTGCAGCATGGCAAGCGTGCGCGGGACGGCGCGGCCTTTCATCAGCGGGTTCACGCGCGCGATGGAGATCGCAATCATGACGCTGACGGCGAGGTAGACGAACAGGAAGATGCGGTCGGAGAAGGTTGCCGTGTCGCTGTCGAGCTTGGGAAGCGCGAGATAGAGCGCGACGGCCGAAAGGAGCGCCGTCACCTGGATGGTCACGACGGCTTCGAAATGGGTCCGCGGAATGAAGATCGAGAGATACGCGACGACCAGAATGAAGCCGAGAGGCACGACGACGCGCAGATAATAGTCGATGGCGAGGCGGCGCATCATCCACACGAACGAGCCCTTGTAGAAGGGAACGACGTTTTGCTCGTGCGTCTTGGCGTCGATGAGACGGACGAAATCCTCGTCGTAGCTGACGAACTGCTCGACGATGTCCCAGCCGTCGGCTTCGACCTTCTGGTCGCGCAGCTTCAGCGGCGGCGGCTGGATGATGAAAGGATGCTCGCCCATCTTCGGCTGCAAATCGATCGAGAAGCGCTGGGTGTCGAAGGGATAGTTGCCGAGCTTCGGCTCGAACATGAAGCGGCCGTTGACACGGTAGACCTTCATGTTCTCCGGATAGGTCACGCTCCTGCCGCCCTCGTGCAGCGCGCGAACCGACAGCTGCTTCTCCCCAGTCTTCGGATCGAGGAAGGCGTTGGCGAACTCAATGCGCTCGATGCCTGCGCCCTTCTCGTGATGGAGCAGCAGCAGGAACTCGGCGAAGAAGCTCTTCTCATTGTCGTCGATGCGGTAGGTGCGCAGCATGTCGATGTCGAGATAGAGCGTCTCGACGGGGCGCAGCACCTCGTCCCGCAGGCGAACATACTGGTAGGGCGCGAGCTGGAGCGTCTTCTGGCCGTTGCGCAGCATCACGAGCAGCGGCGGCCGGGAAGCGGCGCGCGTCTGTGGGTTGAACGACCAGGTGTCGAAGTTGCCTCGGAAAGCGCCCCGTCCCTCGGCGTAGCGCGTCTGCAGCTGCTCGACGATGTGCGAGCGAACGGTCCGCACATTACTGCCTTCCGGAATCGACTGAATGATCTCGCCGAGGAGGCCGATCATATCGCCATATTGTGTGCCAACCTCTATGGCGCGCAGATTGGGCGTTTCGAAGGTGCCGGCGTCGTAAGTGGGCGGGCGCGGCTTGCACTCGCCGGTTTTCCATCCCGGCGCCTGCTCGACGCGCGCGCCCTCGAACTGCCAGTCTTTCGGATTGCTCTTCTGAATGCGCTGACGAAGGCGATCGTTGTAGGCGTCCGGGAGACCGTCCCACGCGAGCTGGTAAATGTCGTTCGCGTAATTGAATTGCGCCGACGAGCTCAGAATGGAATCGATGCGGCCGGAGACGAACACGGGCGGCCTGAAGCCCGCGGCGAGCATCTGGCGGAATACCGCAGCCGCCCGCTGGCTGCCGACGGATAGGAACAGGAAGTCGGCATCCTTGGATTTGGCGTCACGGATCGCGGTGGTGACCTCTTCCGGAACGAGCTGATTGCCGGCCAGGCTCAGGCGGTGGTCGGCGACAAGCGCCGGCCCATTGCCGCCTTTCAGCGTGTCGCCGAGCACCTTGCTGAAGACCTGGTCCTTGAGGCCGATGAACGCGGGCTTCTGCACGCCGAGGTCCTTGAGGAAGTTCAGCAGCAGCGGAATGTTTTCTGTCTCCTGCGCCGAGCGTGTCGTAAAGACATTGCCGAGTTCGGCAAAGAGGCTGCTCACCGAGAGATCGGAGATGAAGGGGGCACCGCTGTCACGGATCTCAGGCGCGGCGGCATCGAACAGCGCCTTGGCATTGGCGGAATTGGCGAGCCCCAGAACCGCGACAGTGCTGGCGTCGCCGAGCGCCGTGCGCATGTTGGCGATGAGCTTTTGCGCATCACGCTGATCGTCGAGAAAGCGCAGGGCCAGCCGTCGCCGGCCGAGATCGCCGGAGCGGTTGATACGTTCGACTTCCTGCTGCGTGAGCGTCTTGATCGCCTTGATGTTGCCGTCGTCGAAGCAGCGGTCGGTGCGGGAGCTCGTGAGGACGGCGACGGTGAGCATCTGCAAGCCCGGCCGTTGCGGAGTGGCAGGCGAGGCTTCGGTTGGCGCCGGTGTCAGCGAACGTGTCGCTCCCGGCGGATCGGCGGCATTGGTCGAGGTGCCGCTCTTCGCGGGTTCCTGCGCCAATAACGGGCGCGGCGCGAGTCCGGCGGCGAGCACTGCAAGAAGTGCGAGCGGCGCGATCCGGATCGCACGTCGTCCGAGCTCCGCAAAGCTCCGAATGCCGCCCAGCCAATGCGGCGGGAGAAACGACGGCAAAGCACGACACAATGGCATGAGATCCCCCAACGACGTCGCGGGACTGGACCAAACCAACGTGGCAATTGCAAGGGCGCAGTGCCGGAGGATTGAACCACATGGGCCTGACGCAGCAGTGAGCGGAGCGGCAGGGCCCGAGCCCGAGCCCGAGCTCAATCGATCTCCATATCCAGCAGCACCCAGATGGCGGCCTTTTGCCAGTGGAGGCCCGCGTGGAGGGTCGCGTAGACCCCCCCGGGGAGCGCGTCGGTGGTGACATACTTGAGGGCGCGCAGGCCGGGCACCTCGTAGCGCGTCACTTTCCCCGGCATCACGCGCGCAACGGCCTTTTGCGCGGCTTCGGCCGGTACAGCGCGCTCGAGCCGCCGATATGCGGCCTCGTCGATGGCAACGAGGGTGAGATCGAGCGTATCGCCCTTGTCGCCTGAGCGTCCGACCGCGATGGAGCCAACTCTCATGGCGCGGTCTCCCACACGAGCGATGTCTTGATCTCGGCGCGATCGATGAGGCCGTCGATGACGGCGAGGCTCGGGCGCCGCTCGCTGCGGACACTGCCGCCACCGGCCGGACCCGAGAGCGTCAGGGAATAGACCTCGTCCTCGATCATTTGCGCGACCTCGGCGTCGGTGCAGCGTGCGGAGATGTGGACGCGAACCTCAGGCAACTGATTGGGTGCCGGCTGTGACGCGGGGCCGATGATCGAGTCGACGCCGACGAGGTCGATTCGCACATCCTCGCGCGGCAGTTCCGCGAGCTTGAAGCGCAATGTGTCGGCCGCGACGCGTCCACGATTGAGCGCGCCGGTTCCAGCATAGCCGATCTCGACGTCGGCGATGAAGCCCGGCGCTTCGACGAATCCCGACACCTTCAGGGTTTGCGGCCGGCCGCGGCTCTTCGCGCCTGTCACGCGCACGCGATTGCGGCCGATCTCCTCGAAGCGCACGCCGGTGAAGTCGAGGATGCCGTCGGGCGTGATGTAGCGCGCGGGGTCATGCACTTCGTAGAGGAGCTGCAAAGTGCAGGTGAGCTGGTCGATGCGGCCCGGCGCGCCGTCGGCGAGGAAGATTTCCGCGGTGCCGTCAGGGAACACCTTCGCGATCGGGAAGCCGAGCGCGGCGAACTCGGCAGCGGAGAGGCTGCCGCCGTCCACGGTCTCGAAGTTGCCGCCGGTCACCTGACCCGAGCATTCGAGGAGGTGGCCGATGGTCGTCGCGCCGGCAAGCGCATCCTCCGTGCCATCGAGGATCGAGATCGCGTCGGCGGAGAACAAGGCGGAGTCGGCGCAGCGGCCCGTGACAACCACGTCCGCGCCTTGCGCGAGTGCGTCCGCGATAGGATCTGCACCGAGATACGCGTGCGCACCGATGAGCTCACCCACGATCGGCTGGTCCCACTTCACGTGATCTTTGATTGCCAGCACATCATCGCCGATGACGCCCGCGATCTTCATCCCCGAAAGACCAAGCTTGCCTGCCAAGCTGGCGATCTTCGTAGTAGCCGCTGCCGGATTGGCCGCACCCAGGTTGGAGATGATGCGGCAGCGATTGGCGCGCGCTACGGGGAGCAGCGGTCTGAGCCGCCGGTCGAGGCGCGGATCATGACCGGCAGTCGGGTTGGCCCGCCGCGCGCGAATTCCGGGCACCAGCGTACGCTCGGCAAGGCACTCGAGTGCGATCGCGTGCACCGTCCCCGACGCTGCCAGTGAAATGGCGGGATCGATGCGATCGCCGGCGAACCCGGCGCCGCAGGCGATGATGCGATGGGGCGAGGAGGCGGTCATGGGTTGCCCGTTGCTGTGTTGATATGATCAGAATGGAGCTGTGAACTCGCGCTCACCTCGCCGCCTTCTCGCGCTCCTTTTCGGCCATGCGCGCCTTGAGCTGATCGGGCGTCAAGCGCACGATATCCTCGTTCTGATGCGCGTAGAGGTCGTATCGGGCGGTGTCGAAGTCGGGCAGCACGATTCTGCCGGCGAGCACGTCGCGCTTCCACGTTTCGTGCGCGGGTTGGCGCGCGTGGAACTCGGGCATCACCTCGTCGGCGAAGAGTTTCAGGCTGTCGCAGATGTCCTGGTGGCTGGTGCGGCCGGCTTGGTTGAGCAGGATCACCTGATCCACGTGCGCGGCCTCGAACTGGCGCAAACGCTTGCGGATGGTCTCGGGTGAGCCGATGAGGCCATTGCGCAACGCGGCCTGAGCCTTCTCGGTGTGGCGCCACTGCTCGTACTCGGCCCACAAGTTACTCGTCCCCGGCGCATCGACTCCTTTGCGGCCGTAATATGAGAGCGCGAAGATGAAGAACGTCCAGCCAGCTGCCTTCTCCAGTGCTTCTTCGTCCGTGCGTGCGCACATGAAGCCATTGACGATGGCGATGTTGGGGTTCACCGGATACTCGTTGAGCGGCGCTGATTTGTGCAGCAGATTGTTATAGTACCGGTTGACCCAGGCGGTCGCGGCATCCGGCGACACGAACGAGAAGCCAAGCGCGCCCATGCCCCAGACGCCCGCCTGCCCGATGGTCTGAATATTGGAGCACGCTACCCAGAGCGGCGGATGCGGTTTCTGGAAGGGCTTCGGGATGACGTTGCGTGCGGGGAAGTCGTGGTACTTGCCGTGAAACTCCCAACTCTCACGTGTGAACATCGGGATGATCGCCTTCACCGCCTCTTCCCAACGCTCGCGCTTGTCGCGCACGCGCGTGCCGAAAGGATGCAGCTCCGCGGGGCCGGCGCCTTCGCCCATGCCGAGCTCGACGCGGCCACCGGAGATGAGATCGAGCGTTGCCACGCGCTCCGCCACGCGGTGCGGCTGATTGGTTGTCAGCTGGATGATGCCGTGACCGAGGCGAATGTTCTTCGAGCGCTGACTAGCGGCGGCGAGGAACACTTCAGGTGCCGCCGAGTGGGAGTATTCCTCGAGGAAGTGATGCTCAACTTCCCAAACGTAGTCGTAGCCGAGCTTGTCGGCGAGCTCGACCTCCCTGAGCGAGTTCTGCAGCAGCTCGTATTCGCTCCGTGGACCCGATGGACGCGGCAGCTGGTGCTCGTAGAAAATGCCGAACTTCATCTCTCCCTCCCAAGCGGCGTGTCGCCCAAGCATATCCGCCTACGCGAAAAGCTCATAGGAGTGAGAGATCTGATGGACTTTGCGATTGCACAGAAAAGCAGCCACGCAACGCGTGCATGACCCGTGCAGGTCTGCCGATTGCGTGCTCGGTACGACGCAGAAGGGCGCATGATTGCGTTGGGTGCGATCGGTAGCTGGCTGCATCAGCGCCGCTGAGGTGCAGGGCTGTCGTGTCCTACGGATAACCGATTGCGAGTGGACACCGCGTGTCCAAGGCGCTGAGCACAGGTGCCGCCTCGCGCCCAGCGATGCGGCCGGCCTGGGCAAAACGCGCTGCTCGCCACCGCCAGCGCGTCAACCGAATTTGACGCCCTTGCCGGTCGGGCGGCCGCTGAGCTTGGCGGCCTTACGCGCAGCATAGCGCGCATCGCGCTTGGCCTTGAGCTCTGCCTCGCGCTCTTCCTCCAGCATTTTTTTCAGCAGCCACTCTTCTTCCTCGCGCGCTTTCTCTGCGGCGATGCGGGCCTCTTCTTCGGCCTTGAGACGGGCAGCTTCCTCAGCCCGGCGCTTGGCTTCCTCGGCCTCGCGTTTGGCTTTCTCAATGGCGCGCTGCTTTTCGCGCTCCTCGCGTGCCTTCACGATGGCGGTGCGCTCGGCCTGCTTGCGGTCGTACTCCGGATCACCCGGACCGGGGCGGGCCTTGAACTTATCGAGCGCGGCCTTGCGCGCTTCCAGGGCAGCTTTCTGACGATCGGCGAAACCAGGATTGACTTTGTTCAGGCTCATGAGCTTCCGTTGTTACTTGCGTGTCGCTTCGAACACTCATCTAATGTGTCTGACGAGCACCTGCTAGCGTGTGAACCGCATGGCTGGATTTTGCTCGTGCGGGTTCGAGCTGTCGGGCGAGGATCGCGACGCCGCACCACGCGCTTCACCACCGAGCGGCATCGTGCGATTCGTTCGGCGTGGTGCCGGCGCCCGGCTCGATCCGCCGCGCGTACAACTCAGCCCTGGCGGGCCTTGAAGCGGCGGTTTGTCTTGTTGATGACGTAGACGCGGCCTTTGCGGCGCACCAGGCGATTGTCGCGATGGCGTCCGCGCAGCGATTTCAACGAGTTTCTGACCTTCATCTTGGCTCACCGGTCGTTGGGGCCTCCAAACGCAACACCGGCCGCACGCCCGGCTGCGCTCTCCGCAGTCGGCCCGGCCAGGACGAGGATGCCCGGAAAAGTTGGCGCAAACTATGAGGGAGGGGGCGGACTGTCAATCCGGCAATCGTCGCAAGCCGAGGGAGATGTCTCCGCGGGGAGGAGGTCGATCATCGACTAAGCGCCCGATTTCGGTTGCGGGCGCAATCACCTCCAAGTATGGCGAGTAAGGTCGCAGGGCGGTACCGGACCAGGGTGGCACGTCGATCAACCCCGGGGGAGGGGAGTGGCGCATGGGGCTTGAGACAGCGTCGATCACGCCGGCGCTTGGCCGTCCGGCCCTGCATGAGGCACTTGCCATCCGCGAGAAGGCTGGCAAGCCGGTCAGGGTCGGCCTCGTTGGCTGCGGCCAGATGGGCACCGACATCATCGTCCAGGTCGCCCTGATGCATGGCATCGAGGTGGTGGCCGCCGTCGACATGCGACCGGAGCGGGTCGAAGCCGCCTGCAAAATGGCCGGTGACCGCTGCCGGCGGCCGCTGGTATGCGCGACTGCCGCGGATGCGTCCCGCGCCATCGCTGCCGGTCGCCTGGCTGTCGTCACCTCGCCTGAGCTCGCCTGCCAGGCCGGCGAGGTCGATGTCATCATCGATGCCACGGGCAACCCAAGTGCCGGCGCCGTGGTCGCGCTGATGGCCATCGGCGCCAGGAAGCACATTGTGATGATGAACGTCGAGGCGGACGTCACCATCGGCGCCTACCTGGCGCACGAGGCGGCGAAGGCCGGCGTGATCTACACCCTCGGCGCCGGCGACGAGCCGACCGCGGCCATGGAGTTGATCAACTTCGTGCGCGGTCTCGGCTATCCGGTCGTCGCTGCCGGCAAAGGCAAGAACAACCCGTTCCGCATCGACGCGATCCCCGACGACTACGTCGCAGAAGCCAAGCAGCGCAACATGAACCCGCGCATGCTGGTCGAGTTCGTCGACGGCTCGAAGACCATGGTCGAGATGGTCGCGATCGCGAATGCAGCCGGCCTCGTGCCGGACGTTCCTGGCATGCACGGCCCGGCTGCCCCGCGCGACGAGCTGCAGAAGTATTTCTGTCCGCAAGAGGAGGGCGGTCTGCTCTCGAAAAAGGGCTGCGTCGACTTCACGGTGGCCAAGGGCGTGGCGCCGGGCGTGTTCGCGGTCGCTGAGATGCGCCATCCCCGCGTGCGCGAGCGCATGAACGATCTGCATCTGGGTCCCGGTCCCTACTATTCGTTCTTCCGCCCCTATCATCTGACGAGCCTGGAGGTGCCGCTTTCGGCGGCTGCCGCGGTGCTGTTCGGTGAATGCCACATGCGATCACTGCCGGTTCCGACCGCGGAGGTCGGCTGTATCGCCAAGCGCGATCTGAAACCGGGCGAGAAGCTCGATAACATCGGCGAGTACAGCTATCGCGGCTTCGCGCTGACCCGCGCCGATGCCGAGGCGAGGCACGCGCTGCCGGTCGGCCTTGCCTTGGGCGCAACGGTCACGCGCGCGATCCCGAAGGGCGAGCTGCTGACGCTCCACGCCGTGACACCCGACCCGACCGCGAAGATCGTCGAGGTGCGCCGGCTCCACGACGCCCGCATCCGGGCGATGACGTGACGAGATCCGAGGGTCCAACAGAACGGGCCAACGGAACGGGGCGGAACGGGGTCAGACCCCTGACACGCGACATCAACGTTCAATCTCTGACTCTCGTGTCAGGGGTCTGACCCCTTGTCCCCCTCGCGTCAGGGGTCTGACCCCTTGTCCCCCTCGTGTCAGGGGTCTGACCCCTTGTCCCCCTCGTGTCAGGGGTCTGACCCCTTGTCCCCCTCGTGTCAGGGGTCTGACCCCTTGTCCCTCTCGTGTCAGGGGTCTGACCCCTTGTCCCTCTCGTGTCAGGGGTCTGACCCTTTGTCCCCCCCTTGTCCCTTGTCGCGGGGGCTGACCCCGTCAGCCTCACCCCGCCCGCCGCTTCTCGACCAGCACGCCGGCGGCGGTGAGTTTCTCGATTTGGGCCTCGTCAAAGCCGTGCTCGCGCAGCACCTCGCGGGTGTGCTGCGAGAACTTCGGCGGCGCCGATTTGAGCCCGCCTGGCGTGCGCGAGAGGCGCACCGGGGTGCCAGTGCCCTTGTACCAATCCTTCTCGACGATCATGCCGCGTGCCTTGATGTGCTCGCCTTCGATCACCTGCTGGGTGTCGAGCACTGGTCCGCAGGGCAGTCCGGCTTTGAGCAGTTCGAGCGAGAACGCCATGCCGTCGACTTGAGCGAACTTCGCCTCGAGGATCTTGTTCAGCGCGTCGCGGTTCTTCTGGCGGTCGCCGTTGGTCTTGAAGCGCGCGTCGTCGGCGAGCGCCGGCATGCTCATCACCTCGCAGACCTTCTTGAAGGCGCGGTTGTTGCCGGCACCGATCATGATCTTGCAGGTCTTGGTGTCGTACATGCCGTAGGGCACCAGGTTGGAATGCTGATTGCCGGTGAGCTGCGGCACTTTCCCCGAAAGATGGAAGTTCGGGAAATGCGGATGCATCAGCGAGAGCGCCGCGTCATAGAGCGTCACCTCGATCTGCTGGCCGACGCCCGACTTCTCTCGCTCGTGCATGGAGAGCAGGATGCCGATGCAGCAGTAGAGCCCCATCGAGATGTCGACGACGGGGAGGCCTAGTCGCATCGGGCCCGACTCGACGGAGCCGTTGACGCTGTAGTGGCCCGCCATGGCGCCGACGATGCCGTCGTAGCCGGGGAAGCCGCCAAGCGGGCCCACATCGCCGAAGCCCGAGATCTTGCAGTAGATCAGCCGGGGAAACTTCTTCTTCAACGTCTCGTAGCCGATGCCCCACGCCTCCATGGAGCCCGGTTTGAAGTTCTCGATCAGCACGTCGGCGCCCTCGAGAAGCTTCAGCAGCACCTCTCGACCCTTCTCCTGGGCCAAATCGAGACCGACCGAGCGCTTGTTGCGGTTGATGCCGATGAAATAGGCAGCATCGCCCTCGTGGAAGGGTGGGCCCCAGTCGCGCACCTCGTCGCCCATCGGCGGCTCGAGCTTGATCACGTCGGCGCCGTGATCGGAGAGGAGCTGGGTGGCGAAGGGACCGCCGAGCACGCGCGTCAGGTCGATCACCTTGACGCCTGCGAGCGCTCCACCACGCGCCCCGCCCACGTCATGCCCATCCTTCGCCATTGCAGTCCTCCCTCGAAATGCAGCGGGAAACTCGGTGCCACAGGCGGTGCGGCGATGCAATCACTCGTTGCAGGCTTGCCATGCGCGTCGGAAACCCCTGTAATGTGCTGGGGAGAATGACCCTGAACAAAGCGAAAAAGGGGTACAGTCACCATTAGCGAACGGGTACGCAGACGCACTCGGGCTTGAACGCTAATCGTGATTTTCCCGTTTATTGCCCGGACGCACACTCGAGTCGCTCACTTGCCCATCAATCTTCCGAACCTGATTACGCTCGGCCGCATAATTCTCGTTCCGGTCATTTTTTGGTTTCTGATCAGCGGTCAGCCGAAGCCTGCATTCTTCGCCTTCGTGATCGCCGGCGTCAGCGATGCCGTGGACGGCTTCCTCGCCAAGCGCTTCCAGATGCAGACGGAGCTTGGCGCCTACCTCGATCCGCTCGCCGATAAACTGTTGATTGTCAGCATCTACGTGGCGTTGGGCGTCGCCGCGAAACTGCCCTCTTGGCTGGTCATTGCTGTCGTTTCCCGTGACATCCTGATCGTTGTTGCAGTGATGCTGTCGTGGGTCCTTGACCACCCGGTGGCGATCAAGCCGCGGGGCATCAGCAAGGCGAATACGGCGGCTCAGATCCTGCTGGCGGCCTCGGTGCTGGCCGATGACGGCTTCAGCCTGGGCCTGGTCAACCTGCGTACGACCCTGGTGTGGATCACGGGGACACTCACCTTTCTGTCCCTCGCCGCCTACCTGAAGGATTGGCTAGCACATATCGCAGGGTGGGAATCGGAGAAGGACCGATCGGGCTGAAGGGGGCAAAGAGGGACAGTCCACCTTTTTGCGAATGAAGCGAGCTTCGCGCTCGGGCGTGAGCGCGAGAGTGACTGTTCCCCTTTGGATGGTTTTTGGTGAGGAGGCCGCATGCGCATCGAACGGCAGGTCCTGTTCTGGTTGTCGGCGGCGATCCTGTTGTTCGCCAGCATCGCAGCGCTGCGCGAGGTGCTGTTGCCGTTCGTCGCCGGCATCGTGCTCGCTTACGTGCTGAACCCGATCGCGGACGGGCTCGAGCGATTGGGCTGCAATCGCCGCCTCGCAGCCGCATTTATTATGCTCATCGGCGCCGTCGTGATCGCGATAGTGCTCGTTCTGCTGGTGCCGCTCATCGCCGGTCAGGTGCGAGCGTTGGCGGCGACGTCACCCGACGACATCGCACGCGCCAAAGCGATGCTGGATGCCTGGCTGCAGGCGAAGCTCGGCAGCCGCTTCTCCATGGTGCAGCAGGGCGTCGACCGCGCGCTGCTGGAGCTGTCCCAGAACTGGTCGGCCATCCTCTCGACCATCGCTGCCGCGCTCTGGAAGCAGGGCATGGCGCTGGTCAATATCATCTCGCTGCTGCTCGTGACGCCTGTCGTTGTGTTCTATTTGCTCGTCGACTGGCATCCGATGCTGGCCAAGATCGATCGTTGGCTGCCGCGCGAGCACGAGCATACTATCCGCCGCCTTGCCGGCGAGATCAACACAGCGATTGCCGCGTTCTTCCGCGGCCAGGGCACCATCTGCCTGTTGCTCGGCGCGTTCTATGCCGTCGCGCTGACCCTCGCCGGGGTGCCCTATGGCTTGTTGATCGGGCTCGCCACGGGTGCCTTGGCCTTCATTCCCTACGTCGGATGGGCGCTCGGCCTGATCGCGAGCCTGATTTTGACGCTGACCGTGGCGCCGCAAGATCCGGTCGCGCTCGCCAAGGTCGCAGGAATCTTCGCCGCAGGGATGGCGCTCGACGGTGCTGTTCTTGCGCCCCTGATCGTGGGTGCAAAGATCGGCCTTCACCCCGTCTGGCTGCTGCTGGCGCTGTTTGTCTTCGGCTACCTGTTCGGCTTCGTTGGCCTGCTGGTGGCGGTGCCGGTGGCGGCCGCGATTGCAGTGCTGGCACGCTTCGCCCTGGAACGCTACCTGGCAAGCTCGATCTACACCGGCGAGCCGCCCGCAGTTGCCAAGGGGGACCAGCCATGACTCGCGAGCCCGTCACACGAGAGCCGCAACAACTGGTCTTCGATCTCGCGCTCAGGCCTGCGCTCGGCGCCGAGGACTTCATGGTGAGCAGCGCCAACGCCGCCGCCATCGCCCTCGTCGATCGCTGGCCCGATTGGCCCCTCGCCAGCGCCTTCGTCGCCGGTCCGGCACGCTCGGGTAAGTCGCACCTCGCCAATGTGTGGCGCCTCAAGTCGCGCGCCGGCAAGCCGATCGAGGCGCCTGCGCTTCGAGAGGACGCGATAAGCGAGCTTGCGCGCCACGGCGCGCTGGTCATCGAAGACGTCGATCGCGGCGTCGGCGACGAGCGCGTGTTGTTTCATCTGCTCAACCTTGCGCGGGAGCATCGGCATTCGCTGCTCATCACGTCGGCGCGCGCGCCGGGTGATCTCGATATTGCGCTTCCCGATCTGCGCTCGCGGCTCAGGGCATTGCCGCTGGTCCACATCGAGGCGCCCGACGACGATCTGCTGCGGGCCGTGCTGGTCAAGCAGTTCAACGATCGCCAGCTGATCGTCGATCCTCAGGTGATCAGCTACCTCGTCCTTCACATGGAGCGGTCGACAGCGGCCGCAGCGAGCCTTGTCGGCGAGATCGACCGGCGTGCACTTGCCTTCAAGCGGCGCGTGACCCGCGCGCTTGCTGCCGACGCGATCGCAGCCCAGGTCGCAGCCGAGCCTCGGCGGTTGGCCGGCTGAGATTTGAATGTGTCACGATCGCGGAGTATGACCACCGAACCCCGGTATCACATGGGATCGCCGCCGTGAGCACGACCAAGCCCAGAGCCAGAGAGCCGCGGGAGAAGTCGACAGACAAGGTGCAAGGCCCGCTACCGCCCGCGGAGCCGGCACGGCTCACCAATCGCGAGCTATCGTGGCTGCATTTCAATCACCGCGTCCTCGAGGAAGCGCAAAACCCGCGCCATCCGCTGCTCGAGCGGCTCCGGTTTCTCTCGATCTCTGCGTCCAACCTCGACGAGTTCTACATGGTGCGCGTTGCCGGTCTGCAAGGCCAGGTCGCGGCCAAGGTGACGACGCCGAGCCAGGATGGGCTCACTCCAGCCCAGCAGCTGACGGCGATTGCGGCGAACGTGACGGCGCTCTCCGCCGAGCAGCAGGCGTGTTGGGGAACGCTGAAGACGGCTCTCGAGGCGGCAGGCCTCGCCGTCGTCGATCCCGAGCAGCTTGGCGAGGATGAGCGCGCGTGGCTCGAGATGTATTTCATCACGCACATCTTCCCGGTTCTGACGCCGATCGCCGTCGATCCCGCGCACCCGTTCCCATTCATCCCGAACAAGGGCTTCACCGTTGGGCTGGAGCTCGAGCGGACCGTCGCGCGCGATACGCCGCACGAGACCATGCATGCCCTGATGCCGATTTCGAGTCAGCTCGAGCGCTTCATCCGGCTCCCTGCCGCGACAGCGAGTGTGGATGCGGCTTGTCTGTCTGCCGTGCCCGAGCCGATCCGTTTCGTGCGGATCGAAACGGTGATCGCGCAGTTCGCCGGCCGCCTGTTTCCGGGATGGTACGTCGCGCGCCTCGGGGCGTTCCGGTTGCTCAGGGACAGCGACATCGAGGTGGAGGAGGAAGCCGAGGACCTGGTTCGCTTCTTCGAAAGCGCGCTGAAGCGGCGCCGGCGCGGCTCGGTCATACGTCTCGAGGTCGATGCCTCGATGCCGCCGGAGTTGCGCCGGTTCGTCGTGGAGCAGCTCCGCGTCGAAGATACCGGCTTGCATATCCAGGAAGGACTGCTGGCGCTTGAGGACACCAATCAGCTGATCGTCGCGGATCGCCCCGATCTGGTGTTCAAGCCCTTCAACATTCGCTTCCCCGAGCGCATTCGCGAGTTGAACGGCGACTGCTTCGCCGCCATCGGCGCCAAGGAATTCATCGTCCACCACCCTTATGAATCGTTCGATGTGGTGCTGCAGTTCCTGCGCCAGGCCGCGCACGACCCGGATGTGATGGCCATCAAGTGGACGCTCTACCGCACGTCGACCGACAGTCCCATCGTGCGCACGCTCAAGGAGGCGGCGGAACTCGGCAAGTCGGTTACCGCCGTGGTCGAGCTCAAGGCCCGCTTCGATGAAGCGGCCAACATCCGGTGGGCGCGGGATCTTGAAAGCGCAGGCGTTCACGTCGTCTATGGGTTCGTCGAGCTGAAGACGCACGCCAAGCTTGGCCTGATTGTACGCAAGGAGGGTGCTAACCTCGCCACCTACTGTCACATCGGCACGGGCAACTATCATCCGCTGACCGCCCGCGTTTACACCGACCTTTCCTATTTTACGTCGGACGCGGCAATTGGAAGGGATGTCTCGCGCCTCTTCAATTTCGTGACCAGCTACGCCGAGCCTGCCGAGCTCGAGGTGCTCGCCGCCAGCCCGAAAGGCATTCGCGCGCGCATGCTTGCCCACATCGACGAAGAGATCGCCCACGCCAAGGCCGGGCGGCCGGCCGTGATCTGGGCCAAAATGAACGCGCTCGTCGACGGCCAGATCATCGAAGCTCTCTACCGGGCGAGCGCCGCTGGCGTCGAAATCGAGCTCATCGTGCGGGGCATATGCTGTCTCAGGCCCGGTGTTCCCGGGCTTTCGGAGAACATCGCCGTGAAGAGCATTGTCGGGCGATTTCTCGAGCACGGCCGCATCTACTGCTTCGGCAGTGGGCATGGGCTTCCGCATCCCGAAGCAGCCGTCTATATCTCGTCCGCCGACATGATGCCGCGCAACCTCGATCGCCGCGTCGAGACGTTGGTGCCGGTCCGCAATGCGACTGTGCACGAACAGATCCTCGATCAGATCATGGTTGCCAATTTGATGGACAACCAGCAGAGCTGGGAGCTCGGCGCCGACGGCGCGTGGAAGCGCATTGTGCCGCCAGAGGGCGAGGACCGTTTCAACGCGCATGATTACTTCATGACCAATCCCAGTCTTTCCGGCCGTGGCCAGTCGCTCAAGAATCACGCGCCACCGCGCTTCAAATTTGGCATGCGCGGCGAGGGGGTCAAAACGTGACGGTGAGCGAGAACCGTATCGGCGTCATCGGCGATCGCGGTCGCTTCGCTGAGCTGGAGCCGATTGGCGTCATCGATATCGGCTCGAATTCGGTGCGGCTCGTGATCTATGAAGGCGCGGTGCGCTCGCCGACGCCGCTGTTCAACGAGAAAGTGCTCTGCGGCCTCGGCCGCACGGTGGGCTCGACCCGGCATCTCGGCCGCGAGAGCATCGAACGGGCGATTGCTGCGCTCGAGCGCTTCAAGGCCATCGCTCGCATTCTGCGCGTCAAGCATGTGCGTGCAATTGCAACCGCAGCCGTCCGCGAGGCCGTCGACGGACCCGAGTTCATCGAACGCGCGGAGAGGGCTGCCGGTGTCCCGATCCAGATCCTTTCGGGCGAGCGGGAAGCGGAGCTCGCGGCAAACGGCATTCTGATGGGGTTCAAGGCGCCGGATGGCGTGGCGGGCGATCTCGGCGGCGGCAGCCTCGAGCTGATCGATGTTCCCGGAGCGCAGCGCAACGATCCGGTGACGCTGCCCCTCGGCGGGTTGCGACTGATCGACCTGTCCGGCGGCAAGATCGATCGCGCGGTCGAGATCGCCGATCAGCAGCTCGCATCTGTGCCGTGGCTGCAGCGCGGCGAGGATCGCACCTTCTACGCGGTTGGCGGCACCTGGCGCGCGGTTGCCAAGCTGCATATGGAGATGAACGACTATCCGCTGCGCGTGATGCACGGCTACACGCTCGAGGCCGAAGACGCGATCGATTTCTGCGAGATGGTGCGCCGCGCGAAAAAGCTCACGGACCTCAAGGGCGTTGGAGAGATATCGAAGGCTCGCCGCGAGGTGCTGCCCTACGGGGCGCTCGCGCTGGAGCGGGTCTTGCGCCGGATGAAGCCGAGAAATGTCGTGTTCTCGGTGTTCGGCATCCGCGAGGGCTTGCTCTACACGCTGCTCTCACCCGTCGAGCGCAACAAGGATCCGCTGCTCTCCTTCGCCCAGGATTACGCGCGTCTCAGGTCGCGCTCGGCAGGACACGCGCGCGAGCTCTGTGATTGGACAGACGCGCTGTTCGCGGCGCCAGGCCCGAGGGAGACGGACGATGAGCGCCGGCTCCGACACGCCGCGTGCCTGCTCTCGGACATCGGCTGGCGCGCGCATCCCGATTACCGGGGTGAGCAGAGCCTGAACGTCATCGCGCACGCAGCTCTCGGCGGGATCGATCACGAGGGCCGTATTTTCCTCGCTCTGACCGTCTACTTCCGGCACGTCGGCCCCGATGAGGACGGCGACCTCCCCGATCAGCTTTCCGAGCGGCTGATGGCGCTCGTCCCGAAGCGCACGTTGCGGCGCGCGCGCATCCTCGGAGCTGCCATTCGGGCAGCGCACATGATCTCGATCGGACAGCCCGGCATCATCGATGAAGCGCCGGTGCTCTACCAGGGCAACAAGCTGGTGCTGCGCCTGCCGGCTGCACACAAGGCACTCGCCGGCGAGCGCCTCACGCGCCGCTTCGGCGCGCTGGCCAGCCTGCTCGAGAAGGAGCCGGAGATCCGAGTGGCCTGAGGACATCAACGGAACGACACGCGAGGTGGACGGCGGCCAAGTCGCCATCTTCGGTCATTATTTCTCAAGCACCTTCGGCCAATTGGCGTCGCCCTTGCGGATGTTGCCGGCGGCATCCTTCTCCCAGCCCGCGCGGACTTGCTTGTCGTAATTGAGATAGAGCTTGCCGCCGACGATGCTCCAGGCCTCGGGATCGCCTTTCGCCGTGTAGCCTTGCGAGACGGCCCATGCGCAGTAGCCGCCGTATTGCGGCGCATACTTGGCCGGGTCGGCCTTGAAAGCCTCCCGATTGGCTTCGCTGGCGAAGCGCCACGTCGCACCGTTGTGCTCGAGCGTGAGGCTGGTCAGACCGGGCACAGGCTTGCCCTCGCTGAAATATGCGACCGGGTCATAGCCGCCGACCGCCACGCCTTTGACGATGCCGGCGAAAATGGGCGGCGATTTCGCCATCACCAGATGCGGCGCGCCAACCAGGGCGCTGGCGAGCGCGGCAAGCATGAAACGGCGTTTGGGCATGGCGGGTCCTGTCGAAGTGCGAGCAAGACCCCTAAACTGCCGTCGGACGCGATCACATGCCAGGCAACTTTGCGCGAGCTGCGCGTGAGGCACGGCGCCGTCCCGCTTCATGGCGGCTTCGGCACCTGATCAGCGCGGCGACCGCGTCAGCGTGGCCTGTTGGCCTGCAGGAACGTGCGCAAATGACGTACGGCGAGAGGCACGCGCGTCTTGTCGTCCTTCCACGGGAAGAACGTCATCTGCGCGTTGGGCGCGAGCATCGCCGTTTCCTCGGCGCAGGCATAGGGGTGCGGCTCGGTATCGTCCGGCATCACGAGCACCGGCGTCTTGCAGCTCCGCACGAAGTCGCGCGTCACGCTGAACACGAAATCGTTGTTCTCCATGTACATCTTTTTCAGGAATGCGGAGCACATGTCCATGGTGACGTCGCGCCGCTTCTCGCAGAGCCCCGGTGCCCAGTTCTTCATGTTGTTGCGATAGAAGAGATCGGGCACTTCCGGCCTGAAGCCGCTCGGAGTCGCCGGCACGGCAGCGACGACGCGCTCGGGCGCCCGCTGCAGCATCTTCCAGATGAAGGGCCCGCCGATGCAGAAGCCGAGCACCAGGAACCGGTCGATCTTCAAGTGGTCCATCAGGCCGAGCTGGTCGTCGCAGTAGGCGTCCCAGGGCCGGTCGACCTCCACCGGCCCGGAAGACTTGCCGCCGATGGCATTCCTCAAGTCCATGGTGATGCAGCGGAACTCGTTGCTGAGCTCGGTCATCGGATTGAAGGCGGTGCGCTCCGAGAGATAGCCGATGGTGGCGTTGAGCCCGCCGCCGGGAATGACCAGCAAGGGAAAGCCGGAGCCGGCTTCCTCATAGTAGATCTCGACCGTCCCTCGTTTGTAGATCGGCATGACGCGTGTCCTCGGCTGGTTGGAATGCGGGCATTAGGCGCAAGTGGCGCAGCGGTCCGTGGTGGCACCGGTTGGTCGAACACTCTGACGTTTGACGTGACCCACGCGGCGATGGATCGTGCTCGCTGAGCCATCAGGGGCTCGACTGTAACTTGCCGCAGTGAGTTGTCTACGGCAGGATGCTCATGGCTCGCGTGTCCAACGGGTGTTTCGCATGTCTCCGATCCGTGCCGTCCTTGTCTCTGCCGGCGCACCCGGCAGCCTTGCAATTGGCGAGGCGCGCCGCGCGGAGCCGCTGCCTGGGGAAGCGCTCGTCAAGGTTCATGCCATCTCGCTCAATCTCGGCGAGGTTCGGCGCGCGCAGAGCGAGGCCAGCGGCCTCAAAACGGGCTGGGACTTCGCCGGAACGGTGATCCGTGGCGCGCACGACGGCAAGGGCCCGCAGGCGGGCGCCCGCGTGGTCGGCCTGGTCGAGCGCGGCGCTTGGGCGGAGGAGGTCGTAGTCCCGTCGGCGCAGGTGGCAGCGATTCCCGACGCGGTGACGTTTGCGCAAGCCGCGACGCTGCCGGTGGCCGGTCTCACCGCGCTCTATGCGCTCGAGCAGCGGGGTGGCGTGCTCGGCCGCCGTGTGCTGGTAACGGGCGCTTCCGGCGGTGTCGGGCATTTCGCCTGCCAGCTCGCCGCGCGCGCCGGTGCGCATGTGGTGGCGCTGGTGCGCCATTCGCGGACTGCCGAGCTCGCGCGCGAGGCGGGCGCCCACACGGCGGTCGCCGGCGAGGACGCGCGCGCGGCGGACGCTCATGGCCCCTACGATCTCGTCATCGACGGCGTCGGCGGCGCGGTGCTCGGCCAGGCACTCGGCATGCTGGCCAAGGATGGCGTTTGCGTCAGCTATGGCGTGTCTGCCGGCAGCGCTGTCACCTTCGATGCGCGCGCTTTCTTTCGCTCGGGCCGGCCTCAGCTCTATGGCCTCTACCTGTTCGAGGAGTTCTACCAGCGTCCCGCCTGGAACGGCCTTGTGCGGCTTGCTGGCATGATCGCCGCCGGCACGCTGCGTCCGCACATCAGCCGCGAGGCGCCCTGGACCGAGATCGGCGACGTCGCTCAAGCGCTGCTCGACCGCAAGATCTCCGGCAAGGCCGTCCTGCACGTTCGCTGAGGTGCGGCGGGCCTGATGCCGCCGCGGTATCGCGATGCATTCGTGCAGCCGAGGCGCGTGGAAGCTCAACGATTATCGTCATCGCCCGGCCCGGAGGGCGCGAGCCTGGCACCAAGCTTGCCGAGTTCCTCCAGCAGTGTCGCGAACCGGATCGGCTTATTTTGCCGGCTCGGCGCAACTATTTGCGGCGTGTCGCGTTACGGGAGGTTTCGGCAGATCCGAGGACGCCGATCCGACCCCCATGTTTACGCCTCAGGCACTGTATTGATGGCAGGCGCACCTTCATGCGCCTGCTAACCCGTCGCCCCGTTTGCATGTCTCCCATTAAGGTTGACCCTGGGGAAGTGTTCCTGGGGCTGGGGGCTTGTGGCAAAGTGGGCGTGTTCCGGTCCATGGAGGGGGCGCTTCTAGAGGCGATCCTGAAAGCGGCCGGGATGCAGGTCTGGGAAGCGGTCTCGCACGCCGCGCGCCCGGAGGCTCCGCCCCGTCGCCTGGCCCCTCGAAGCCAGGTGCCCGCAGTTTAAAGACGGGGACTATGCCCATAATCCTGCGCGGGGCGGCGATCAGCTGCCGCGCCTGATCAGCCGGTGGCATAAGCGCCCCGCAGCCCCTCCTAGGGGGCGAATTATCAAATCCCAAGATGGAAGAAATGAGAGATCGGGGGCTGCTAGATGTATATGCAGGCTTTGGTCGATCGCACAGTCGCCTGTCACGTCCCGACCGTGTTTCGCCCGCAAGCTGCCGGCTCAATCCATGGCCCGTGGCTCCTGGACGTGCCCTCGCGCCCGTGTCATCCAGGCGCATGATCGGCTCTGCGCAAACACAGCTGCCCTCGCTCGCCGGCGCCGCCTGGCTGGCAAGCGCCGAGACGCAGGCCGTGTTCCAGGCGCTCGCCGACGCCGGCCACGAGGCTCGCGCCGTCGGCGGCATCGTGCGCAACGCGCTGCTGGGACTGCCCGTCACCGACATCGACATCGCCACGCCGGCGCATCCCGAAGCTGTCGTCGCCGCGGCCCAAGCCGCTGGCCTCGGCGTCGCTGCAACCGGCCTTGATCACGGCACGGTCACGGTCATCGCCAACCACGTCCCCTACGAGGTGACGACGCTGCGCCGCGACGTCACCACAGACGGCCGCCGCGCCACCGTCGCCTTCACCACCGATTGGATCGAGGATGCGCGCCGCCGCGATTTCACGATGAACGCGCTCTATTGCGACCGGCATGGCGTGGTGCACGATCCGCTCGGCGGCTATCCGGATCTCGATCTGCGCCGCGTGCGGTTCATTGGCGACGCCGACCAGCGCATCGCGGAGGATTACCTGCGCATCCTGCGCTTCTTCCGCTTCCACGCGGTGCTGGGGGAGGGGCCACTCGACCCTGAGGGACTTGCCGCCTGCATTCGTGGCCGCCGCGGGCTCGGGCGGCTCTCGGCCGAGCGAGTGCGTTCCGAGCTGCTGCGGCTTTTGACCGGCAAGCGCGCTGCCGAAGCCATCGCGGCGATGACCGACTGCGGCCTGCTCGCGTCCATCCTCCGCGGTGCCCCGCGTCCTGGTGTGTTCAAGGCGCTGATTACGGCCGAAGCGAGTGTCGGCGCCATGCCCGATGCTGTGCTCCGCCTCTCCGCTCTCGCCATTGCGGTCGAGGAGGACATCCCCGCCATTGCCGAGCTTCTGCGTCTGTCCAACGATGAGCGGAACGCGCTGCTCGCCATGGACCTGCAACTTGCCGAGCGTTTCGCGTTTCGCGACGAGGCCGAAGCCACGCGGGTGCTCTATCGCCTGGGACCGGCGCGGTGGCGCGCCTCCATCCTCGGCGCGCTTGCCGTTGCCAACGTTGCCGGGACGGCGCTCGGTGCAACGGCTGCCACCAGCAGCCGCGATCACGTGCGCGCTCTCTACACGCTTCCTGAGCGCTGGGCCGCTCCCAGGTTTCCTGTCAAGGGCGCCGACATCCTGGCCCTCGGCATCGCGGCTGGACCCGAGGTCGGCCGCATCCTCGCCGTCCTCGAGCAGTGGTGGATCGACGCCGGCTTTCCCCCCGAGCCCGCAGTTCGCCACCACCTTCAGACATTGATCGATGGCCGGAGCACACAATGAGCGTGCCTGTCCAGAGACCGAAGAGCACTAAACCTCAGCGTGCGCGGCAGGCAGGACGCGGGCGCATCAGCCAATTCCCTTGCCAAACCAATCCGCACCCACTAAACCCCGCCCATCTCACACGCGGTGCTTGCGCTGGGCGGATTGAAAGCCCCGCATCGGCGCTCCGGTGGACTTCCCATATCTGGGTCTCTCGATCAGGATTACGGGCGCGTCCTCACGGCATCGCGGAGGCCTAACCGGAAAACGAGGACCACCATGGCGCTACCCGCCTTCAATATGCGTCAGCTTTTGGAAGCTGGCTGCCACTTCGGCCATCAATCCCACCGTTGGAACCCGAAGATGGCACCATTCATCTTTGGCGCGCGCAACAACATTCACATCATCGATCTCGCCCAGTCGGTCCCGATGTTCCATCAGGCTCTGGTGCAGGTTTCCGAGGTCGTCGCCAAGGGCGGCCGCTTGCTCTTCGTCGGCACCAAGCGACAGGCCTCCGACGCCATCGCCGAAGCGGCCAAGCGCTCCGCCCAGTATTACATCAATCACCGCTGGCTTGGCGGCACGCTGACCAACTGGAAGACCATTTCCCAGTCGATCCGCCGCTTGCGCCAGCTCGACGAAATTCTCGCGGGTGACACCACCGGACGCACCAAGAAGGAGCTGCTCAATATCCAGCGCGAGCGCGACAAGCTCAATCAATCGCTCGGCGGCATCAAGGACATGGGCGGCCTGCCCGATCTCCTCTTCGTGATCGACACCAACAAGGAGGATATTGCGATCAAGGAGGCCCAGAAGCTCGGCATTCCCGTGGTCGCGATCGTTGACACGAACTGCGATCCGGACGGCATCAATTACCCCGTTCCGGGCAACGATGATGCCGGGCGCGCCATCACGCTCTACTGCGATCTCGTTGCCCGCGCAGCAATTGACGGCATCGAGCGCGGCCAGACGGCTGCCGGTGTGGACCTCGGCGCGTCGGAGGCGGCTCCGAGCGGTGACGTTCCGGCTGACATCCCGGCCTTTAAAGGCATCGACGCTCCGCGCGGCGAGGCGGATGATCTGAAGCGCATCTCGGGAATCTCGCCGAAGCTCGAGCAGCAGCTCAACGACAAAGGCGTTTTCCATTTCTGGCAGATGGCCGACTTCGATGCGACCGCTATCGCCGCCCTCGACAAGGAGCTGAGATTGCGCGGCCGCATTAGCCGTGACGACTGGGTCACGCAGGCGAAGAAACTCGCGGACGCCGCCGCCGCGTGATGTGAAGGGAGTAGGGATTGGCGAACAGGGAGTAGGGCCTGTTCTTCATTCTCGCCTGCTCCCATCTCCCTATTCCCTGCTCCCTTTCTCCGAAAGGACACCCAATGACAGCAATCACCGCCGCGATGGTGAAAGAGCTCCGCGACAAGACCGGCGCGGGCATGATGGACTGCAAGACTGCGCTCACCGAGGTCAAGGGCGACATGGAGCAGGCAGTTGACTGGCTCCGCAAGAAAGGCCTCTCGAAGGCCGCCAAGAAGGCTGACCGGATCGCAGCCGACGGGCTGATCGGCGTCACCGCGTCGGCAAGCGGCGGCGCCATGGTCGAGGTCAATTCCGAGACCGACTTCGTCGCTCGCAACGACAAGTTCCAGGAACTCGTGCGGCAACTGACCGAGCTGGCCAACAAGGCCGGCGGCGATCTCGCCAAGCTCAATGCGATGACCTTCCCCGGCAAGTCGATCACGGTCGATGAGCACTTGAAGGAAGTGATTGCGACCATCGGCGAGAACATGTCGATCCGGCGCACGGCAGCGCTCGCGGTCAGCGAAGGCTCCGTCGCCAGCTATGTCCACAACCGGGTCGTCGACGGCCTGGGCAAGATCGGCGTGCTCGTTGCGCTCGAGTCCAAGGGCAAGGCTGACAAGCTCGCCGACGTCGGCCGTCAAATCGCACTCCACATCGCCGCCGCCAATCCGCAGGCGGTCAACGTCGAGCAGCTCGACAAGGGCATCGTCGAGCGCGAGCGCCAAGTCTACCTGGAGCAGGCGAAGGCGACGGGAAAGGCTGCCGAATTCATCGACAAGATGGTCGAGGGTCGCCTCAGGAAGGAATTTTTCGGCCAGGTCGTGCTGTTGCAGCAGACCTTCATGGGGCCCGGCGGCGACGGCAAGATGACGGTCGAGCAGTACCTCAAGAACGAGGAAAAGGCTGCCGGTGCGCCCGTCAAAGTGGCGAAATTCGTTCGCTATCAGCTCGGTGAGGGTATCGACAAGAAGACCGATGATTTCGCCAGCGAGGTTGCCAAGTTGACCCAGAAGGACGACAAGCCGAACTGATCGGGGCGGCAATCGATCGTTGAACGCAAGAGGCGGCACCGCAAACGGTGTCGCCTGTTTCGGTTCGGTGGTAGTGATGACCTGAGTCGCGGATGGAGCCTTGGCTCGTGTGGCTCAGTTGGTAATTCGCTTCCGCCCTCGGGGACTGGCGCTACGGGCGAAGTTCCGCGAGCGGGAAACGAGGCCATTGCCACCGCGCGTCCAGGTGATATGAGGCAAACGACCCATTGCGCACTCGGAGCACCGCCCATGAGCCAGCCGAGCCTTAAGTACAAGCGCCTTCTCCTCAAGCTTTCCGGCGAGGCGCTGATGGGTAAGCGCCAGCATGGCATGGACATGGCGGTGCTCGAGCGACTAGCCAAAGAAGTGGGCGAGGCACAAGCGGCCGGCTGCGAGATGGCGGTCGTGGTCGGAGGCGGCAACATCCTGCGCGGCCTGGAGTGGGCCGCCAAGGGCATGGACCGCGCGACCGCCGATTACATGGGCATGCTGGCGACCGTCATGAACGCTCTGGCATTTCAGAACGTTCTTCAGCAGCAGGGCACGGCGGCGCGCGTTCTGTCAGCCATTCCGATGCCCACGGTGTGCGAGGCCTATGTGCGCCCGAAAGCGCTGCATCACCTCCAGAAAGGCCGCGTGGTGATTTTCGCCGCCGGAACCGGCAACCCCTATTTTACGACCGATACCACGGCTGTGCTTCGCGCCATCGAGACGGACTGCGAAGCCGTTGCCAAAGCCACCCAGGTCGACGGCGTCTACTCCGCCGATCCCAAAAGGGTGCCCGGCGCCGAGCGTTTCGATCGGCTCACCTACGATGTTGCCCTGCAGAAGAAGCTGCAAGTCATGGATATGGCCGCCATCGCTCTTGCCCGAGACAACGATCTTCCAGTAATTGTCTTTTCCATTGAAGAAACGGGGAATATTCTCAAGTTGCTTCGCGGCGAGGCCCGGGCCACCGTGATTGACAACAAGGGCGGGTGACAGCCGCGGGGGCGTGACGCATGAGCCGGGCGGTGAGCGACCTCCCGGACGAACTGACGACGATGGAGAACGACAATGTCCGCCGGCAAGTTTGATATCAAGGAGCTCGAGCGGCGCATGCGCGGTGCCGTCGACAACCTGAAGAAGGAATTCTCGGGCTTGCGCACTGGGCGTGCCTCCGCAACCTTGCTCGATCCCGTGATGGTCATGGCCTACGGCAATCGCACGCCGCTGAACCAGGTCGCGACCGTCTCCGTCCCCGACGCGCGTACGCTTTCGGTCCAGGTCTGGGACAAGAGCCAGGTGCAGGCCGTCGACAAGGCGATCCGGGAGGCCAATCTTGGTCTCAATCCGGTCGTCGATGGCGCGCTGATCCGGCTGCCCATCCCGGCCCTCAATGCCGAGCGCCGCGCCGAGCTCGCCAAGATCGCGCACAAGTACGCCGAGCACGCCCGCGTCGGCGTGCGCAACGTTCGCCGCGACGGCATGGATCTGCTCAAGAAGCTCGAGAAAGATCACGTGATGACCGAGGACGACCATCGCAAGAACTCGACCAAGATCCAGGAGCTGACCGACAAGATCATCAAAGAGGTCGATCAGATGCTGACGACCAAGGAAAACGAGATCAAGCAGGTTTGACGGTGGCGCATCGGCGGTCGACCGCCGATGCGGATGGCACGCTCGAACGAGTGGGACGCAGGCCGAAGGGCGCCGGCGTTCGGGATGCAGGGGGCACACAACCCGACGTGAGCGAGCCAGCGAAAACCGAGGCTCTGGAACCGCGCGCCGTGCCGCGCCATGTGGCTATCATCATGGATGGCAACGGGCGCTGGGCCAATGCGCGTGGCCTGCCGCGTGCGGAAGGGCACCGCCGGGGCGTCGAGGCGGTCCGGCGCACGGTTCGGGCGGCGATCGAGCTCGGCATTCAATATCTCACCGTCTTCAGTTTCTCGTCCGAGAACTGGTCGCGGCCCGCGACCGAGATCGACGATCTGATGGGTCTGATGAAGCGCTTCATCCGGCGCGATCTGGCGGAGCTTCATCAGGCGGGTGTCCGCGTCCGTGTCATCGGCGCGACGGATCGTGTCGATCCCGAGCTGCTGGCGTTGATCGAGGAAGGCAAGGCGCTGACCGCCGCCAACAGCCAGCTCGATCTCGTGATCGCCTTCAACTACGGTTCGCGGGCGGAGATCACACGGGCGGCGCAGCGGCTTGCCCATCGGATTGAACGCGGTGAACTCAAAGCTGTCGACGTCACGGTCGCGAGCCTCGAGGCCGAGCTGGATACGGCCGGCATTCCCGATCCGGACCTGTTGATCCGCACGAGCGGGGAGCTGCGCCTCTCCAATTTCCTTCTCTGGCAGTGCGCCTATACCGAGTTCGTCTTTCTCGACGTTCACTGGCCCGAGTTCGGCCGCGAGCAACTCGAAAAGGCCATCACCGAGTTCCATAGTCGCAATCGCCGTTTCGGCGGCTTGTCGAGCCGTTCAGCCAGCTGAGCGGTGCGGCGTCAGACGGATCGATCGCAAGCCGGCGCGCAAGCAATGAGAGCGAGGCATCAAGCCCGTGACTTCAAGTGATCCCAAGCCCGCTGCGGGCCTCCCCCGCGATCTCCTGCCGCGATTGGCCTCCGGGCTCGTGCTGGCAGCAGCGGCCATTGCACTCACATGGGCCAGTCCGCAAACGTTTGCCGTTCTCGTGGTTGCCGTTGGGCTCATCGTCGCATGGGAGTGGGGCCGCATCGTGCGCGATGGCGGCGCCGACACCATTCTCGCCGTGCACCTGATCGCGACCTTTGCGGCTGGGTTGCTGGCTTTCTCGGGGCTGACGATGCTGGGCGTGCTCGCGGCGGTCGTCGGCGCCATCCTCGCCGCAATCCTCGGATTCGGTGGAATCGGTCCGGTGTCAGCGCTTGGCGTCCTCTACTCTGCGCTGCCGGTGATCTCGCTGATCTGGATCCGCAGGGGTTCCTACTATGGCTTCGAGGCAGCGCTGTTCGTGCTGATGACGGTCTGGGCATCCGACACCGGCGCCTACTTCGCTGGCCGCGCAATAGGAGGGCCGAAGCTCTATCCGCGCATCTCCCCGAACAAGACGTGGTCAGGTGCCATTGGCGGCGTGCTCGCCAGCGTTGTCATCGCGCTTCTGTTCAAGCTCGCCGCGCCCGAACTGCCGACGGTCCCGCTCGTTTGCGGGGCCATTGCGCTTGCAATCATTTCGCAATCCGGCGATCTGCTCGAATCCGCGATGAAGCGCAAGTACGAGGTCAAGGATGCGAGCGGATTGATTCCGGGCCATGGCGGGTTCATGGATCGCGTTGACGGATTGATTTTCGCCGCTGTGGCGGCCGCGCTGTTCGCCCTGATCGTCAACGTCCATGCTCCGGCCCGCGCCATTCTGATGTGGGTTTGATTGGGCTATTCGTCAGTCTGCGGGCTTGAAGACGGGTCATCAAATCGCCACGTCAGGCCGGCAGTCGTCCGTCTCGCCGTATCGGTGCGCTTAAGCCAAGCAATAGGCGTGGACCAGCGTGGCGTGCATGTTAAAAGGGCGCCTCTGCAAAGCCCGGCGAACCGATTCTCCAGCGGAGCTCTGAGCGCGATGTTCGACGCCCTGTATGTGCCTCTCGTGTTCCTAGCCGTTTTGACGGTTGTGGTGTTCATTCACGAGCTTGGACACTTTCTCGTCGCGCGCTGGTGCGGTGTCGCCGTCCAGGTGTTCTCCATCGGTTTCGGCCGGGAGCTCGTCGGCTTCACCGACCGCTATGGAACGCGATGGAAGTTCGCTTGGATACCGCTCGGCGGCTACGTCAAGTTCGTCGACGATGAGAACGGCGCTAGCGCTCCGTCGAGAGAGAAGCTGGAGCAGATGTCGGCGGTCGATCGGGAAGGGGCCTTCCAAACCAAGCCATTGCGCCAGCGCGCGGCCATCGTTGCCGCGGGGCCAGCCTTCAACCTGATATCGGCGGTCTTGATTTACGTTTTGACGTTCTGGGCCTTCGGGACCTACGGCGTCGAGGCGGTGGTCGACGAGGTGATCCCGGACAGCGCAGCCGCTAGGGCCGGGCTCGTTTCCGGTGACAAGATCGTCAAGATCTCCAATCAGCCGATCGAGCGCTTCTCGGATCTGCAGCGTATTGTTGGCCAAAGTCCGGGGAAACAGCTCAATTTCGTCATCGATCGCGGCGGCCAGTCGATCTCCACGACGATCACGCCGGAGCTTCGCGACATCACCGATCCCATCGGTAACAAGGTTCAGGTGGGCGTCATCGGCATCAAGCGGACGGCTGGTGTCGATCGCATCCAGCATCAGCAGCACGGGTTCGTTGAGGCTGTGGATCTCGGGCTTCGGGAAACCGGCTATATCGCGACGCAGATCGTCACTTCGATCCCCAAGCTCCCAGGGGCGATCCTGAAGGTCTTCAGCGGGCAGCGTCAGAGCGAGATCGGCGGCCCGATTGCGATTGCCGAGATGACGGCCCACGCCAGCAAGGGGGGCATCTCGAGTCTGCTGGGCTGGGTTGCCGTCTTTTCGATTATGCTCGGCATCATGAATCTGCTGCCGATTCCGATGCTCGACGGAGGCCACCTGATGTTTTACGCCGTGGAGGCCATCCGTGGACGTCCGCTCGATGAGAGCAAGCAGGAGCTCGGCTTCAAGATCGGCGTCGCTATCCTGGCGACGATGATGTTCGCGGCGCTGCTTGGCGACGTCATGCGCAAGCTTGGAATTGGCTGATCTGTCTTGGAATTATGGCGATTTGGAGCACCCGCAGTCGGGCGATGAAACTCTCTCAGTGGGGCATTCTTGCCACTTCCATGGAGGTAACTGAATCGTTAAGAAATGTGGGATGGTGATAGGCGCGGCCGACGCGATTCGGTGTGCTCGTCACCCAACAACGAGTTGTCGCGAGAGCGAGCGTTGCCGCAGGCATCTGCCAAAGCGGCGCCAGTTTGAGGGACGACCTTAGCTCCGGCCCGCCCGCCGACGGGGAAGAGAGCGACATGGGGGATCGGCGAACCGAAAGGCAACGTCACGAATGCCAAAGTTTCGGACCATGTTGGTCGGGGGACCAAAGTGGCTCTTGCTTGCGGTGATGGTGCTCAGCGGTCTTGCCGCGACGCCAACACAATTCGTGAGCGTTGCGTCAGCCCAGGACAATCGCGTTCGAGAGATCAGGATCACCGGCAATCGCCGCGTCGAGCCTGAAACCGTTCGCTCGTATCTGTCGTTCAGCACCGGCGACGTCTACGACGCCGCCAAGGCCGACAAGTCGCTGCGCGATCTCTTCGCCACGGGCCTTTTCGCTGACGTCAAAATGGATCGGCAGGGATCGGTGGTAGTCATCACCGTGGTCGAGAACCCGGTCATCAATCAGATCGCATTCGAGGGCGCCTCCGAGGTCGAGAAGAGTACGCTGTTGAGCGAAATCCAGCTCAAGCCGCGCGCTGTATTTACCCGCGCCAAGGTTCAATCGGACGTGCAGCGCATCCTGGACGTCTATCGTCGGCAGGGGCGGTTTGCTGCGAGCGTTGAACCCAAGATAATCGAGCTCGACCAAAACCGAGTGAACCTTGTCTTCGAGATCAGCGAAGGCAAGGCGACGAAGGTCAAGAGCATCCAGTTCATCGGCAACAAGTCGTTCTCCGACAGTCAGTTGCGCGACATCATCACGACGACGCAGTCAGGCTGGTTCGACTTCCTCAAGAACGCGTCCTTCTATGACCCCGACCGGCTGTCGCTCGATCGCGAGTTGCTGCGCCAGTACTATCTGAAGAACGGCTACGCGGACGTTCGGATCGTATCCGCCAACGCCAATCTCGATCGCGACGGCAGCGGCTTCTTCCTGACCTTCGTCATCGATGAGGGCGAGATCTACACCTTCGGTGACGTGCGAATCGAAAGCGCACTGCCGGGCCTCGATCCGGCGAGCATCCAGGGCGAGATGCTGACCAAGCCGAAGCAGACCTACAACGCATCTGACATCGACAAGACCGTGGAGCGACTGACGCTGCGGGTATCGGAGCAGGGCTATGCCTTCGCCCGCGTCCGCCCGCGCGCGGATCGTGATGCCGTCGGACGCACGATCGCACTGGTTTACGTCATCGACGAGGGCCCGCGGGTCTACATCGAGCGCATCAATATCGTCGGCAATACGCGCACGCGCGATCACGTCATTCGTCGCGAGTTCCGCCTCGCCGAGGGCGACGCCTACAATCCTCTGATGGTCGATGCCGCCAAGAAGCGCCTGCAAGGCCTCGGTTTCTTCAAGACGGTCGAGGTGAAGCGCAAGCCCGGATCGGCCCAGGATCGTGTTGTCCTCGACGTTGAGGTTCTGGAGCAGCCGACAGGAGAAATCTCGTTCGGTGCGGGCTACTCCACCAGCGAAGGTGTGATCGGCGACATCAGCCTGACCGAACGCAACCTGATGGGTAATGGCCAGTTCATTCGGCTGCGCCTGTCGGGCTCGATCGAGCGGCTGCAGATCGACCTGAGCTTCACCGAGCCGCGGTTCCTGGATCGCAACCTGGCCGCCGGCTTCGATCTCTTCCACAAGGACGTGGATCAGACCCGGCAGGGAGCGTTCCGTCAGCGCAAGACCGGCGGCAGCTTGCGCCTCGGCTTCCCGCTCGCCGAGAACCTTTGGATCAACAACTACTACACGCTGTCGCGCGACGAGATCTACGACGTCGACAAGAACTTCGATCCGGCGAACGGCGACAATCGGATCGCATCGCGCGCCATCCGCGAAGCGGAAGGTGTGTTCTGGACATCGCTGGTCGGCACCTCGGTCACGTTCGATCAGCGCAACCACCCGCGCAATCCGACGCGCGGTTACTACCTGACCAGCAACGTCGACTTCGCAGGTGTGGGCGGTGACGTGCAGTACACGCGCTTCCAGGGTGAGGGCCGCTATTACTATCCGATCACCGAGAAGATCACCTTCGTCGGACGTTTGATGGGCGGCCATGTCATGGGCTGGGGTGGAGACGATGTTCGGCTCATCGACATGTATTACAAGGGCGGTGAGACGATCCGCGGCTTCAACAAGTCGGGTATTGGCGCGCGCGACCTGACGACGAACGATCCGCTGGGTGGCACGACATACTGGGCAAGCACGGCGGAAGTGCGCTTCCCGCTGCCGCTGGTGCCTGAGGACCTCGGCATCAAGGGAGCGTTCTTCGTCGACGCCGGCTCTCTGTTCGGGATTTCGAAGAGCACGAAAGCACTCAACGGCCAAATTGACCCTGCGACAGGTCAGGTCATCACGATCGGCGATTCGAGCAAGGTGCGCGTGTCTGCCGGTACGAGCTTGATCTGGGATAGCCCGCTCGGGCCGCTCCGCGCCGACTTCGGCTGGGCCGTCATGAAAGAGAAGTGGGACGAGACCCAGGTGTTCCGCTTCGGCGCCAGCACCAAATTCTGATCCGGCCGAGCCGGAACCCCATCCAGGAACGACGACCGGGCCGAACGGCCCGGTTTTCTTATGAGCGGCGTGCTGGGGACGCGACAAGCGGCTTGTTTCCATGCCGCCTTGGCCCTACGCAGGGACCCAAGCATCGGTTCGTGGTACGCGCAGAGGCAGGCACGCATGGAGCATCCCGGGTTCTTCGACCGCGCCGGTCCCTTCACGGTCGCCGAAGTCGCCCGCCACGTCGGCGGCGAGATCGCGGGCGGCGATCAATCTGTGCGGCTCGTCGATGTTCGCCCGCTGGCCGAGGCGCGTGCCGATCATGTCTCCTTCGTGGACAACAGGAAGTACCTGGAAGCCTTGGAAAAGACTTCTGCAGGTGCCTGCTTCGTCGCGCCGGCTTTTTCCAATCGTGTGCCGCCGGCGACAGTCGCCATAGTGACCAAAACGCCCTACCAGGCGTTCGCGCTGTCGCTGCAACTCTTCTATCCCGAGGCCATGCGGTCCAAGGCTGCTGGGGCACCGGGGACGGAGTTCGTCAACGGCATCCACCCGACGGCCCGGATAGAGGATGGCGCCATCATCGAGGCGGGCGCAATCATCGGCAAAGAGGCTGTAATCGGCCGGGGCACGACCATCGCCGCGGGAGCAGTGATTGGCTACCGCGTTCACGTCGGCCGGGACTGCTACGTTGGGCCGAGCGCAAGCGTGATCCATACGCTGGTCGGTGACCGTGTCGTCCTGCACGCCGGCGTCCGGGCCGGACAGGACGGCTTTGGCTTCGCGATGAGTTCGCGTGGACACCTGAAGGTTCCGCAGATCGGGCGGGTGATCATCCAGGACGACGTCGAGATCGGCGCCAACTCGGCCATCGACCGGGGCGCTCTTAAGGATACGATCATCGGAGAAGGGACTAAAATTGATAATTTGGTTCAGATCGGGCACAACGTCGTCATCGGACGGCACTGTGTGATCGTGGGGCAGGTTGGCATCGCAGGCTCGGCCGAGCTCGGAGATTTTGTCGTCATGGGCGGCCATGCGGGCGCAGCGGGGCATATCAAGATCGGGTCCGGTGCGCAGATTGCAGGCGCCTCGCACGTGAAAGACGATGTCCCTGCCGGCGCACGCATGTTCGGTACGCCGGCGCTGCCGTTTCGCGATCACGCGCGCGCAATGGCGGCACTGGCGCGGCTCGCCCGGCGGCCGCTCAAGTCAGGCGAGGACGACGCTGACAAGTGATATTGCGCCTGAACGGCGATCGATGGACGGGAGCAGGAGATAAATGAGTTCCACCGAGGTCAAGCGCGAACTCGCGACCGCTGATGTGGCAAAGTTGATGCAGCTCCTGCCGCATCGCTATCCGTTCCTGCTCGTCGACCGCATCCGCGAAATGGACCGTGACGAGAGCTGCGTCGGCCTCAAGAATGTGACGATCAACGAGCCGTTTTTTCAGGGCCACTTCCCGAAGTATCCCGTGATGCCGGGGGTCCTCATCATCGAGGCCATTGCGCAGACGGCAGGCGCGCTCTGCGTCCACAATTCCGGACAGACAAACATCCCGCACATCGTGTATTTCATGGGGATCGACAAGGCGAAGTTCCGCAAGCCCGTCGTCCCCGGTGATCAGCTTCACATCCATGTGAAGAAAATTCGCAGCCGTGGACCCGTCTGGCGTTTTTACGGAGAGGCCAAAGTCGACGGCCAGGTCGTCGCCGAGGCCGAGATCAGCGCCATGATCGTGGACCCAGCAGATGCCCCGAGCCCAAAAGCCTGACCGCCACCCCACCGCCATCATCGAGGATGGCGCCAGGCTCGGGGACGGCGTTCGCATCGGGCCCTATTGCGTCGTGGGTCCCGATGTCGTGCTGGGCGATGGCTGCGAGCTGCTGAGCCATGTCGTGGTTGCCGGGCGTACCACGATCGGGCCGCGCACCCGCATATTCCCGTTTGCCTCCATCGGTCACCAGCCGCAGGACCTGAAGTACCGAGGCGAGGTCTCGACGCTCGCCGTCGGCGCCGACTGCATCATCCGTGAAGGGGTCACCATGAATCCCGGCACAGAAGGTGGCGGCACGCAGACAATCGTCGGCGATAAATGCGCCTTCCTCGCCAACAGCCACGTCGGTCACGACTGCCGTGTCGGCAGCAGCGTGATATTCTCGAACAACGTCATGCTCGCGGGACACTGTGAGGTCGGCGACTACGCGATACTCGGCGGCGGCGCGGCGGCGATCCAATTCGCGCGCATCGGCGCGCATGCCTTCCTCGGCGGCATGTCCGGGCTCGAGAACGATCTCATCCCCTACGGAATGGCCTTGGGTAATCGCGCGTATCTCTCGGGGCTCAACATCATCGGACTGCAGCGCCGCGGCTTCTCGCGTGAGCAGGTACACAGCCTCCGCCGTGCCTATCGTCTCCTGTTCGCCGCGGAAGGCACGCTGAAGGAGCGGCTCGACGATGTGAGCGCCGAGTTCAGCGACAATCCGACGGTGCAGGAGATCATCGCCTTCATCCGTGCGAGCGGGAAGCGATCGCTCTGCACGCCGAAGAATACCGATGCCTGAGCCGGGCCCGGCATCCCTGGCGGGAAAGGTGGGTGCGGGCTCACGTGCATCCGCTCCTGCCGGCCCTCATGCAAGTTCCGATATCGCGCCGCCGTTGGGTATCCTCGCCGGGGGTGGACAGTTCCCCTTCGATATCGCGCGCGCTCAATTGCGGCGAGGCAAACGCGTGCACATCGTCGCGCTCGAAGGCTTCGCCGATGCCACTGGCATGGCGGCCTTTTCGCATGAATGGGCGGGCCTCGGTCAGGTCGGCCGCATTCTAAGCTCGTTCCGCCGCAACGGTTGCCGGGAATTGATCATCGCAGGAACACTGCAGCGGCCGAACCTGCTGCGCCTCAAGATCGACGGCGGGTTCGTGCGTCACCTGCCGACGGTTGCCAAGCTCACCCGCGGTGGTGATGACAGCGTGCTTCGCAGAGTCGTGCGCTTCTTCGAGGCCGAGGGCTTCACGGTCGTTGGTGTTCCGGACGCAGCACCGGAGCTTCTTGCACCAGCCGGCGAGCTGGCGAGCGCCGTCCGCTCGGCGGATCATGACCGTGCCGTCGCCCGCGCAAGCGCGGTCATCCGCGCGCTCGGACCTTTCGATGTCGGCCAGGCCGTTGTGGCGACTCCGGACCGTGTCGTCGCAGTCGAGAGTATCCGTGGCACCGATGCCATGCTGTCCGAGCTCGGCCCTGATGGCGCTGGCGCGGGGACAGCCCGGGGAGGCGTCCTCGTCAAGCTGACCAAGCCGGGCCAGGAGCTGCGAGTTGACCTGCCGGCAATCGGGCCCATGACCGCCGAACGCGTGCGGGCGGCGGGGCTTGCAGGCATCGCCGTCGGTGCTGGCGCGGCCGTCGTACTCGAGCGCGACGGCTTGCGGGCCCGCGCGGACGAGGCGGGTCTCTTCGTCAGTGGCATCGTTGAAGGTGCTCCGCCCGCCAGCATGCAGGCGCCAAGACCGCGTTGGTCACCCAGCGACATCGCGCAGCTTTCGCCGCTGGTTCCGCTTTCGCGCCGCGTGCCGACGCCTTCCGAGCGGCGCGACATCACCATATCGCGCGAGCTGATCGAGACCATCCGCTGCGCGGGCGCCGGCCGTGCGACGGTCGTCGCCCGGGAGCACGCGCTCTTGGTGCAAGGTGCGCTGCCATTGGTGCCGCTGCTGGCACCGCTCGGTCGGCGCAGTCATTGGGGATTGCGTTTCTTCTGCAGCCAGATCGGAACACTCGCACTCGATCTCACGGGCCTAGACGACGCCACGGTCGCGGACGGCTACTCGATGGACATTTTCCGCGCCGCTCGCGATGCACGCCTCGCCGGCATCGTGTGTCTCGGCCGTCCGGTTCCAGAGCGCCTCATCAGGGATTGGGCCGGCTGGGCGAACGACGGCAAGCTCTTCCTGATGATGGAGGAGGCATGAGCGATCATCGAAGGCCTGAGACGGGTCAGCAATTACCCGCCTCGACGGACGCTGCGGGCTTGGCTGGTGATCTGCGCATTTTTCTGGTCGCAGGCGAGCATTCCGGCGACGCGCTCGGCGCCAAGCTGATGTCGGCGATCAGGGCCCGGCTGAGCGGCCGCGTGCGCTATAGCGGCGTCGGCGGGCCGCTGATGGAGCGCGAGGGGCTTGCGTCTGAGTTTCCGCTCTCCGACGTCGCCGTGATGGGCCCGCTTGTCATCGCGGTGCGCCTGCCGCGTCTGATCGCACGCGTCTACCAGGCCGTCGATGCGGCCATCGCCGCCAGTCCGGATGTCGTCGTCATCATCGATGCGCCGGAGTTCACGCAGCCGATCGCAAAGCGCATCCGCAAGCGGCGCCCCGACATCCCAATCGTCAATTACGTCAGTCCGAGCGTGTGGGCTTGGCGCCCGGGCCGTGCGCGGCGCATGCGCGCTTGGGTCGACCACATCATGGCATTGTTGCCGTTCGAGCCGGACGTGCACGTTCGCCTCGGCGGCCCGAAGTGCACCTATGTGGGGCATCCGCTGATCGAGCGCAGCGACGAGATTGAAACCGCCGATGCGCAGAAGCTCTCGATCGAGCTTGGCCTTTCAGATGACAGACCCGTCCTCGTCGTCTTGCCGGGGAGCCGCCGCAGTGAAGTGGCGCGGCTGATGGAGCCGTTTGGCGAAGCCGTTCGCCTCCTTGCGGATAAGGGTATCCATCCCGCGGTTCTGATCCCTGCGGTCGAGCATGTGCGTCCGCTGATCGAAGCCCAGGCTGCCGGCTGGCCGTCGAAGCCGCACATCCTCGCCGGCGACGATGACAAGTTCCGTGCTTTCCGCCGCGCCGATGCGGCGTTGGCAGCTTCAGGCACGGTCACGCTTGAGCTGGCGTTGGCAGGCACGCCTATGGTCGTCGGATATCGCGTCGATCGCCTCGCCGCGCAGCTCCAGTTCCTGGTCAAGACACCGCACTTTGCACTATCTAATCTGGTGCTCGGGGATCGCGCCTTCCCTGAGCTGATGCAGGACGACTGTACGCCCGAAAAGCTCGCCGCTGCACTCCTGGAAGTGCTGACACCCGGCCCGGTGCGCGAACGGCAGCTCGCAGCTATTGCGCGCGTTCCAGGTTTGCTGAAGCTCCCGTCGGGCACGCCGAGCGAAGCCGCCGCGGCGATCGTCCTCGCCGAAGCTCGCCGCCAGCAGCGCCGGCGTTGATGCCCATCGCGCCTCGAACGCAAATGAGAAACGCCGCCCCGAGGCGGCGTTCCGAACTGACGAGCCATCACCGCTATGGTCAGCGCCGGTCCGAGGGCGCGTAATCGCGCTTCGCCGGTCCGATGTACAGCTGACGCGGCCGGCCGATCTTCTGCTCCGGATCCTCGATCATCTCTTTCCACTGCGAGATCCAGCCGACCGTGCGCGACACGGCAAACAGCGGCGTGAACATCGACACCGGGAAGCCGATCGCGCGCAGCACGATGCCCGAGTAGAAGTCCACGTTCGGATAGAGCTTCTTCTCGATGAAGTAGTCGTCCTGCAGCGCGATCCGCTCGAGCTCCATGGCGAGCTTCAGGAGCGGCTCGTTCTTGATGCCGAGCAGATCCAGCACTTCGTGACAGCTCTGCTGCATGATCTTCGCGCGCGGATCGTAGTTCTTGTAGACGCGATGGCCGAAGCCCATCAGCAGCACGTTGTCGTTCTTGTCTTTCACGCGCTTTAC